>NZ_CAMLDL010000001.1 GCF_946478955.1 uncultured Sphingomonas sp.
CCGGAACAGGCCCATATGCCGCCCCTATTCGGTCTTGCACCCGGTGGGGTTTACCATGCCGCGTTCGTTGCCGCCCGCGCGGTGCGCTCTTACCGCACCCTTTCGTCCTTACCGACCCGAAGATCGGCGGTCTGCTTTCTGTGGCACTTTCCCTAACCCCTCCTTGCGAAGGGACCGCCGGGCGTTACCCGGCACCGTTGTTCCGTGGAGCCCGGACTTTCCTCGCCCCCTCAAAAAGAGAGGCCGCGGTCGCCCGGTCCCCTGGCGGAAGCGCATATAGCGATTGTTGCCAGGTTCACAAAGGGCCTAGCGAACCGCTTTTTTGGAACGGAATCTTTGAAATCAAGACAATGTCGAACGCTAAGGTCGCCTATTGCGGTCGAGGCAGCAGCAGCGCGAGGAGTTTTGCCCGACATTCCCCGTCGATGATGCCGTCGATCAGATCAGGTCTGAACCGGCGCTGGAACGCTATCACCGCCTTTTGCGGGTCGGTGACTTCGTAGCCGAAGCGTTCGAGGGCGAGGAGGAAACCGGCATCGGTCCAATAAGGGTCCATCAGGTCGCGGGTCGGGCTGGGCAATGCCAACCGCCGCTTGGCCAATTCCCACCAGGGGAAAAGCTCGCCGGGGTCTTCTTTGCGCGACGGCGCGATATCGCTGTGGCCGACGATGTTACCGCGGGTGATGCCGTGGCGATCCTTGATGTCGCTGACCAGCCCCATGACTGCCGCAATCTGTTCGTCCGGAAAGGCGCGATAACCAAATTCATGGCCGGGATTGACGATTTCGATGCCGACGCTGGCGCTGTTCACATCGGTAACACCGCGCCAATAGCTTTTGCCCGCGTGCCAGGCGCGCTTTTCCTCATCCACCATCTGTACGATCTCGCCATCTTCCCTGACGAGATAATGGGCGGACACCTTCGCCTCAGGAGACGTTAACCGGTCGAGCGCGCCATCTGCATCGGGCATGCCGGTGTAATGCAACACGATCATACTGATCGGCAGGGTCCGATCATCAAAATTGGGTGAAGGGCGCTGCGTTACGTCCATGTCCTGTTGGCGCATGAACCGGCCGTTCGGTCAAGCCCCGACCGCAGACCTTGGTGAGGTAATGTTGCGCTTGCGATACAATCCGCGTGCTTCCACGTCGGATTCAAAGCGCTCGGTCTGACCGATTACCGTTTCGCCCGCGCCTAGCATCAGCGTGCCTTCGTCGTTCATGGCTCCGGCAATTCGTTCGAACACGAACCGTCGGCGTTCATTGTTGAGATAGAGCAGGACGTTGCGGCACAGGACGATGTCAAAGCCGCCGCCAATCGGCGCGGATTCCAGCAGGTTATGAACCATGAAGCGAATGGGCCGCCGCAACCGTTCGTCGGCCAGCCAGCCGTCCGGCGTTTCCTGAAACCAGCGAATCATCTGGGTCACGCCAAGGCCGCGCTGAACCTCAAATTGCGAATATAGACCGGTGCGCGCGCGGTGGATTGCACCTTCGCTAACATCGGTAGCGAGAATGTCGATCGTCCATCCGGCCCATTGCTCCGGCTTTTCCGCGAACATCATCGCGAGCGAGTAAGCTTCCTGCCCGGTCGAGCAGCCCGCCGACCATATCCGCAGCCGCCGCTCCTTCGCCCGTTGACGCGCCAGCCGCGGCAATACGGTTCGCGAGAGCAGGTCGAACGGCGCACGGTCGCGGTAAAAATAGGTTTCGTTGTTCAGCAATGCCTCGACAACGGCGGTGGCGAGGGATGGGTCTCGGCCGGTAACCAGCATGGTGATCAGCTCATCAATCGTGGGGATCGATCGCTCCCGCAGGACCTGCGAAAGCGCGGTTTCGATCCGCCACCGGCGGCTCATCGTCAACTGCTGTCCGGTGCGCGCTTCCAGAAGGCCGGCTAGGATACGGCTGCTACTATCGCTTACTTGCACGAAACCTCCGTCGCCCGAACGGCCACGCGCCGCGCCAGTGCTTCGGGCGGAAGCACGGCGCAGGTCAGCCCTGCCTCCGCCACCGCACGAGGCATGCCCCATACCGCCGACGAGCGCTCATCCTGAGCCATTACGGCGCCGCCAGATGCGATCAGGCGGCGGGCGCCTTCCAATCCGTCACGGCCCATACCCGTCAGAATCACGCCCAGCACCCCCGCGCCGAGGACTTCAGCAGCGGACGCCAGCATCGGATCGACCGACGGCAGGCAGCCGCTGGACACCTTCATGCCCGACAAGCGTACTACAAGACGGTCACCATAACGGTCCACGGTCAGATGCTTGTCCCCCGGTGCAATGACGATCCGGTCGGGCACCAATGTCATGCCGTCGTCCGCAACCACCGCCTCCCGTCCGGACGCTGCCGATAGCTGGCGCGCGAAGACGGACATGAAAGCAGGCGGAAGATGCTGCGTCACCAGGATAGGTACATTAATGCGTTCGGGAAGTGCGCCAAAGAAGGTCGCGAGCGCATGGATGCCGCCCGTCGACGCCCCGATGGCAAGCAGCGACAGAGCTGAATCGACCGGACTGCGAAGGGCGACAGGCGTGCCGCCAACACGCACCGGCGGGTGCGTGGCAGCCGGACCCTGGCGCCCGAGTGCGCGGAGCCGGTCCAGCAGCACTTCCGAGAAGCGTCCGTTGAAGCGCCCCGTGCCGGGCTTTGGCAGTGTATCGGCCGCCCCAAGCGCGAGAGCGGCTACGGTTTGCTCCGCGCCTTCTTCGGCGAGCGACGATACGATCATCACCTGCGCGCCCTTGGCTGCTTCAATGATTTTCGGAATGGATTTCAGGCCGCCCTCGCCCGGCATTTCCAGGTCGAGAACGATGACGTCTACGTCAATGTGTTTCAGCGCCTCAATGGCATGTTCGGCGGTGCCGGCGACGGCGACGATGTCAAAGGCGCGATCCGCCTCGATCATGCGCGCCAGTACCGCGCGGGCAACCACCGAATCGTCGACCAGCATAAGACGAATCGGATTGCCCGATGGCGCGCCCGGACCCGATTGGCCGGTGCGGATGGAGGCGCTTGTGGCCCTCATCGCTCCGGCTACTTACGCGACGCCGACGAGTTGAAGCTTGATGTGAAGCGTGTCCCGATCAAACGGTTTCATCACATATTCGTCCGCCCCTGCTTCAAGCGCAGCGCGGATATGGGCCATGTCATTTTCCGTGGTGCAGAACACGACCTTGGGCTGATCGGAATGACCCGATTGGCGAAGCAGCTTCAGGAATTCCATGCCGCTCATCACTGGCATGTTCCAATCGAGCAGAACGACGTCTGGCATGCGGTTTTCACACCGTTCCAACGCCTCTCGGCCGTCCCCGGCCTCGTCGACCTGGAACTCAAGGGTCTCAAGGATGTGCCGCGCTACTTTGCGGATCACCTTGCTGTCATCGACGATAAGGCAGGTTTTCATGACGGTTCCTATTTTCTCCCTACTGCGGTTTTATCCGGCAAGGGTAACTAATCGCTTAAGCGGCTTTCACATCGGCGTTCGGGCCGACAATCAATCCTTCAAGGTCGACCAGCAACAACGGCCCCTCCTCGGTTTCGACCATGCCTAGCGCAACACGCTCCCACCCCTTATCCATGGCCGCGCGGATCGGCGCGGGTTCACTTAGCGCCTCGACGACGTCTTCAACGGCATCGACGGTCAGCGCATAATGATGACCATCGAGCTCCACGACGGCGGCCTCGTGAATTGCACCCTGCGACAGATCGGTCGTGCCCTGCTGCAGCGAACATCGGCAGTCGATGACCGTCAGCACGCGACTACGAAGGGCCGTAAGACCGGCCACATGGACGGGGGCGCGGGGCACGGGGATGAGCGATTCCAATTCGACTACGCCTTCCACTGAGGCTGCGGGAAGCGCCACACGGTCGCCGGCGATATTGACGATGAGCAATAGCGACAACATCAACGCTGCCCTCCCATTTTGAGTGCCATGAGAAGACCGGCTCGATCATAGCGATAGACGCTGCTGTGACCATCAGCGGTATCCGGGTTGCTGGCGAGGCGCAGGACTCTGCCTTCATGGACCTCGCCGCCACTGCGTCCGTCCGATACAATCGTTAGGTCGGCCGCGAGCTCATCGCTTTCCCCAATGACCAGATAGCCCGCCGCCTCTACAATCGGGCGCAGAATATTCTGCATCCACGCATCGCCTTCGGGAAGGCGGCAAACCATGCGTTCGGCACAGCGCGCCTGACCGCCAAGGTGGCAAGCGAATAGCCAATGGGCATCGACCATCTCGGCCGGTTCGCCATTGACCAGAACGACCCCTTCAATTTCGCCGGGAACGTCCGCAGGGATCACGTCATTGGACAACGACAAAAGGTCGCTAACCTGTCCGAAGGCGTACCCCAGCTCGCTGGTGCCGTCATTCAGGCGGAACACGCGGACCTTTTCGGCGAGTTCCATACCGCTCGGAACGCCCGCCAGCGGCAATATCGTATCGCCAAGCTGAACCCGAAGCTGACCTGCGCCAAAGCGAATGGCGCTGCTCGGCACTTCCTCAATCCGATCGACCACTGCAAGACGGATGGCCCGGCGCGCGCCGTCGAGGGAATGGAACAGCAGGATCGCGGATTCCGGTGCATCGGTTCGCGCCGCGCCTGCATCTGCAACGCGCATCGATCGTTCCATATTCTCAAGCTGAACACCGCCGACATTGGCAAGACCGGCCGGGTCGAGCAACAGGATCGGACTGCCATCATCCGCCAGTGTTGTACCGGCATAAAGGCCCGTTCCCATGACCGCAGGCGATGCGGGTTTCACGACCAACTCCTCATGATCGTGGATATGATCAACGGCCAGCGCAAAAAGGTCAGCACCGGCGGGTCGCAGAACGATCAATGTCCGTTCCTCATCCTTCAGCGGGCTTTCCAGGCGCAATACGTCGGCAAGTGCAATTTCCGGCATCCGGCGTCCGCGAATAGTGGCGACACCGGCGCCGCCAAACTGTTCCAGCGTCACCGTTGATCCATTGACCCGAACAATCTCTTCGATCGACGAACGCGGAATCGCGAAATGCTGTCCCTGGATCGACACGGTGAGTGCGGGGATAATGGTCAGCGTCAGCGGTACGCGCAGCGTCATGCACGTGCCCTTGCCAAGCTTGGAGTCGATTTCGACAACGCCGCCAATCTTTTCAACGTTGGACCGGACGACGTCCATACCGACGCCGCGCCCGGAAATGGCGGTCACTTCCTTCGCCGTCGACAAACCGGCTTCAAAGATCAGGGCAAGGCGTTCCGATTTGGTCAGCGACGCGGCGGCGCTGCGTTCGATGATGCTGTTGGCAATCGCCTTTTCGACCAGCTTTTCGCCGTCGATGCCGCGGCCATCGTCGACAATGTCGATCAGAATCTGATTGCCGGATTGGCGCGCTGACACCGATAGAACGCCGATTTCGCGCTTTCCGGCCTTCAATCGTTCGGCCGGTGACTCTATCCCATGGTCGACCGCATTACGAATGATATGGGTCAATGGATCACGGATCATCTCGATCATCTCACGATCCAGTTCGACGTCACCACCGTCGATATCGACCAGTACTTGCTTGCCCAATTCCGACGACAGGTCGCGCACCATGCGGGGCAGCGCGATGAACAGGTTTTCAATCCGCTGCATGCGCGTCCGGGTGATGGAATCGCGCATGTCGGCAATAATCGCGGACAGCCGCTCAAACGCGCCATCCACCTCGACCTCACCCGGTGCTTCGCGGAGGCGCCGCGCCAACTCGTTGCGCGCAAGCACCATATCGCTAACGCCCGACATCACCCGGTCGAGCAGTTCCACCGACAGCCGAATGGTCCGTGGGGCCGACGATGCCGACGATTTGGCGCCATTGTCCACGACGGCAGCGACAATCGGCGTGTTGGTTTCAGCGCCCGGCGCCAGCGCGTCGATCAGGTCGGCATCATCACCGTCGGGAAGCGGATCGCCCGCTTCGATGATCGCGATCATCTCCCCGATGCGGTCAATGATCGCAAGCACGGCCGACACCAACGCGCCGTCGGGGGCGCGGCGGCTCGCACGGCAATCGGCCAGTGCATCTTCGGCGGCGTGACTTAGTGCTTCAAGGCGCGGAAAATCGAAGAATCCGCAATTGCCCTTCACGGTGTGAACGAAGCGGAAAATACTGTCGAGACGGGCACGATCGTCGGGACTGGCTTCCCACGCGACAATCTCTCCACCCAATGCCTCGAGCATTTCGCGGCATTCGGCGACAAAATCGGCAATAAGATCGTCCATCGAACAGGGCCCCGTGTAACTACGCCACCCCGTAATGACGCCAAGGTGTTAACGGCCCGTTATCCTAACGATCAGCTTTGCACGGGGAGCGTTACGCCGATCAGCAACACTTCATCAGCTGGATCGCTCAGCTGAATGGAACCGCCCGCCTGCTTGGCCAAACTATGCGCGAGCCAGGCGCCTGCCGCTCGCGGTTCAACCTCGCCGCCCGAATGACCCTGTGCGATTGTTTCGCGGAGTTTGGGATCGAGCAGGATACGCGGACCTTCGGCGCGGATGACCATTTCCAGCGCGCCGCCACGCTGCTCCGCGCCAATATCCAGACGCCCGCCGCGCACCAGTGCATCCCCGGCGATCATTGCGAGATTGAGCAGCAGCTTAACCGCACCCTTGGCCATCTTCGGGTCCGCGACCATCCATCCAAGCTCGATCCGCTTGTCGGCGCCGTACAGCCCTTCGACCGCCTGCCGGGCTTCTCCGGTGTCCAGTTCGTCACCGAACCCACCGCCCGCACCGAAAGCAATGCGGAAGAATTTCAGCTTGTTGGCAGTGGCCTTTGCACTGTCAGACAAAAGCTCGATACAGCGTTCCCGCATCTCCGGATCCTGTTCATCCGCCATCAGCTCGATGCCATTGTTGAGCGCACCGACCGGCGAAAGCAGGTCGTGACACAGGCGGGAGCAAAGCAGGCTTGCGAGTTCGATGGAGTCCATCACGCCTACCTGCGACATCAGGGCACCTGAGGCAAGTACGCCACAGTCGGCGAATTGCGCATTTCGGCCATTGAATGCGACCTTTGCGGTCCCATATTATTGAGATGTCGGGGGGACAGCAGACAATAGAAGTTGCGCTGGGCGCGGAGCAGGCCGGATGGCGGCTTGATCGGGCGCTCGCGACCGTTGTCCCGACCCTATCCCGCGAGCGATTGAAGGTGCTGACTAAGGCGGGCGCCCTGACCCGCGACGGCGTCGCGGTCCGCGACCCCGCACTCAAGGTCAAAGGCGACGAGCAGTTTAGTCTTGCCCTTCCGGAACCGGCGCCAGCACATAATGTGCCGCAGGATATCCCCTTGTCGATTGTCTACGAAGACGAGCATCTGCTGGTCGTCGACAAGCCCGCCGGTCTGGTTGTCCATCCGGCGGCAGGGAATTTGGACGGGACGCTCGTCAATGCCCTCCTCCACCATTGCGGCGGATCGCTTAGCGGAATTGGGGGGGTGGCGCGGCCGGGGATCGTCCACCGCATCGATAAGGACACTTCGGGCCTGCTGGTGGTCGCGAAACATGATCGGGCCCATGAAGGACTGGCCAAACAATTTGCCGATCACAGCATCGACCGCCGATACCTTGCGATCGTGTCGGACAGCCCGCGCATGGTTGAAGGGCAAGTCGACGCCTCGCTGGCTCGCTCCAGCCACGACCGGCGCAAGGTCGCGATTGTTGAGGAAGGGCGCGGCAAGCGGGCCGTGACCCATTGGAAGAAGCTGAAGGAACTAAAGGGCGCGGCGCTCGTTGAATGCCGGCTGGAAACCGGCCGGACGCATCAAGTCCGTGTCCATATGGCTTCGATTGGCCACCCGCTTGTTGGTGATCCGGTGTACGGCCGGACCCGCCGCGTACACAAACAATTGCTACGTGACCTCAAATTTCATCGCCAGGCGTTGCACGCGGCTCACCTCGGCTTTGTCCATCCTATTACGAAAGACCGTTTGTCGTTTGACAGCGCCCTTCCGTCGGACATGCAGGAACTGTTCAGCGCACTTGGTGTATAAGGATTAAACGGGTAAGGGCGTCAATGAAACGCCTTCTCCCATGGGAGTGAACGAAACGATGGCGAATGCACCCAAGGTTGTCTCGATCCCCGCAACGGGCGGTGAAGATGGACTCAACCGTTATCTGGCCGAGATCAAGAAATTCCCGATTCTTGCGCCGGAAGAAGAATTTATGCTGGCGAAGCGGTGGCGCGAACATGGCGACACCGATGCCGCCGCACAGTTGGTCAACAGCCACCTTCGCCTCGTGTCGAAAATCGCCATGGGCTATCGTGGCTACGGCCTGCCGGTCAGCGAACTGATCAGCGAAGGCAATATCGGCCTGATGCAAGGTGTGAAGAAGTTTGAGCCGGATCGGGGTTTCCGCCTCGCCACTTATGCAATGTGGTGGATCCGCGCCTCGATACAGGAATTCATCCTGCGCAGCTGGAGCCTCGTCAAAATCGGCACCACCGCCGCCCAGAAAAAGCTGTTCTTCAACCTTCGCCGGATGAAAAATCAGATCGACGCCTTCGACGAAGGCGATCTGAAGCCGGAAGACGTTGCCAAGATCGCCAAAGACCTTGGCGTGTCCGAAGACGAAGTCGTGTCGATGAACCGCCGCATGGGCATGGGGGGCGACACGAGCCTCAACGCCCCGCTTCGCGATACCGACGGTGAAGGCCAATGGCAGGACTTCCTCGTTGATGGCGGCCCATTGCAGGACGAAATCATCGCCGATGATGAAGAACGCCAGGTCCGGCACGACCTGCTGGCCGAAGCGATGGAAAGCCTCAACGACCGCGAAAAGCATATCCTGACCGAGCGGCGCCTGATCGACGAGCCGAAGACGCTTGAGGATTTGTCACAGGTCTACGGCGTGAGCCGTGAGCGTATCCGCCAGATTGAAGTGCGTGCGTTTGAGAAGTTGCAGGCGGCGCTGATCAAGCTGGCGACGGATCAAAGGTTGCTGCCGGCGGCCTAATTGCCTCTGCACGGCTCCACCGGCTTTTGGCATTGGCTCGCGCGGAATTGGGTGATGAGCGCCTGCACGGCGGGCGTATCATCGCTCCAGTCACCGCCTTGACACAATGCCTGTCGGTGGGCGCTCAGATGGTCGAGCATCGTCGCATTCCAATCGGGTGAGACGCTGTTCAGTTGCTCGGCGGTGTAGAGCGTATATTCCAGATAATTCTCATAGGCGGCCTCGGTTAGCGTGCCCTTGATCGCGCAATAATCCGGGTCGGACAGGTCGGGGCGGCTGATCGAAAGGTTGAGATATTCGCGGTAGATATCGCGCGCTGATTGCTCCCGCGCCTGCTGCGCCGATGCGTTGATCTGCATCTTCACCCCGATCAGTGCGGCAACGATGGCGACGATGGTCACGATCACGCCGAACGACTGGATGGCCTTTGCATTGCGTTCGAGCCAGCGTTTCATGCGCGTCGGGCCTTCGGCTGCTGCTGGGTAGCGCAATGGATGCCGCCACCGGATTCCCCGATGGCGTCAACGTCGAGCATTTCCACCACCCGTCCCGGGTAAAGCTGCTGCAACTGTTCGAGAGCCAGTGCATCGACCGCGGCATCGCCAAACTGCGCGGCAATCACCGCGCCGTTGCAAACATAATAATTGACGTAGCTTGAGACGAAATCATCCGACGTCGCGCGGATATCGAGGGGATCGGGCAACCGGACAATGTCCAACGGTCGCCCCGACGCATCGGTCGATCGCTGCAAGATGCGCAGCGTCTCATGGCCCGACACTGACCAGGGATCGTCGGGGTCAATCTCCTCGCTAAGCTGGATCAACACCTTCCCCGGCCCGACAAAGCGCGCCAGCGCATCAATATGGTAGTCGGTGATGTCCTTGCCCTTGATCCCGGGCGCCCAGATCATCTTCCGCCCGCCAATCGCCCGCAACAACCGCCGCTCAATCGCCGCCCTCGGCAGGCGATTGCGGTTGGAATTGTCCCAGCAACTGGCATGGGCGAGCAAAGTGCCCGCGCCGTCATGTTCCACCCCGCCCTGTTCCCCGACCAAACCGGATTCGATCAGCGGCAGGCCAAGGCGCTGGGCGACACGCGCCGCGATCCCCGCGTCATTGGCATGTGGCTGTTTGTTGCCCCATCCGTTGAATTGAATGTGCGAGATGGCCAGCGTTCCATCGGCTCGGCGCACAAAGGTCGGTCCGGAATCGCGGCACCAAAGATCATCGGTTGGAATGTCCCACAGCTCAACGCGCGGATTGAGCAACTTGCGGGCGGCGGCGTGATAGCGCTTGTCCGCCATCATCGCGACCGGTTCATAGTTGCTGATGGTGTTGGCGATCCGGGCAATCGCCTGTTGGACGCGAAGCAGGCTGGGTCGATCATATACCTTCAGGCTGACCGGCCATTGCATCAACGTCCGCTCATGCGGCTCGCTCTCCAACGGCATTTCAAATGGCAAGCCTGCTGCCGGAGCAGGTTGCCTGGCCGAACTTGATCCGCAGGCACCCAAAATCATCCCGATCGGCGCCAGCGCCCCTCCCACCAACACACGCCGCCGGTCCATTCGCCCCCCAATCACACGCTATACCCAACGGCCCACCCTAAGCGGGGCAATAAGGCCTTGCAAATCACCTAATGGAGTCCGACCGTTCCCGTTTGGAGAGCGCAGGCCGCTCGTGCGCGACTCGCGCCCCCCGCCACCAGCAGACGGAGGAAGGGAGAGTCGCATGTCACAAGCATCAGGCAGAGTATCGAAAGGCACGAGGGTCATCGCGCTGGTCGGACCGGCCGGCGCGGGCAAGACGAGCCTGGCGGAAGCGATGCTGTTCGCCAGCGGGACCACCGACCGGCAAGGGTCAGTCGCAAGCGGTAACAGCATAGGCGATGGCAGCGCCGAAGCGCGCGCACGCGGCGGGTCAACCGAAACCAATCTCTATCATTTCGATTATTTGGGCGAACCATTCGCGATCATCGACGCCCCCGGTTCCGTGGGCTTTGCCGCCGATGCTGCGCGCGGAATTGCGCTGGCCGATGTCGCGATTGTCGTAGTCGACCCTGACCCCGCCCGCGCCGCCCTCGCCGCGCCCGCGCTTCGCACCCTCGACGAACTTGGCATCCCCCACCTGATTTTCGTCAATCGGATTGATCAGGCACATGGCCAGGTCCGCGACCTATTGACCGCATTGCAACCGATGAGCGTGTCGCCGCTAATTGCCCGCCAAATCCCCATACGCGAAGGCGACAAGATTACCGGCTTTGTCGATTTGGCGTTGGAACGCGCCTTCCATTATGAGCCGGGTAAGCCGTCCACGCCCATCGACATCCCCGCCGACCTGACCGACCGAGAAGCGACCGCGCGGACGCACATGCTGGAGCAGCTCGCAGACCATGACGATGGGCTGCTCGAGCAGTTGCTGATGGACGAAACACCGGAGGCCGGAACGATCTTCAGCGACCTTGCCCATGAAACCGCCGACAATCTCGGCGTGTCGGTACTGTTCGGGTCCGCCCACAATGGCTGGGGCGTTCGCCGCCTGTTGAAGGCGCTGCGCCACGAAGCGCCGGGGCCGGACTCGACGGCCAAGCGGCTGGGGGTAGAGGCCCCTGCCCTCAACATCTTCAAAGTCTATCACGGCGGATCTGTCGGGCGCCTTGCCCTGGGCCGTGTGCTTGGTGGCGCGATCAAGGAGGGCAGCGATTATAAGGGCAGCAAGGGCGACAGCGGCCGGTTGGGCGCGCTATTCACTGTGCAGGGCGAAAAGACCGCCAAGGCCCCCGAAGCGCGCGATGGCGATCTCGTCGCGGTTGGCAAGGTCGACGGGGTCAAGACTGGCGAATGGCTTGGCGCGGGCAAACTGCCGCCCGATATCGACGCCAGTGCAATCTCACGCAATTGCGCCTTCGCCATCGAGCCTGCGGACCGCAAGGACGACGTTCGCCTGTCCGGTGCCCTTGCACGCATCCTTGAGGAAGATCCGAGCCTTTCATTGGAACAGGACGAGATGAGCCACGAGATGCGCCTTAAGGGCGTCAATGATGAGCATCTGAAGACGGCGCTGGCCAAGTTGAAACGGCGTTATGGCGTCGAGGTGAAGCACCGCGCGCCATCAATCGGCTATCGCGAAAGTGTCCGCAAACCTGTGACCCAACACGGTCGGCACAAGAAACAATCTGGCGGCCACGGGCAGTTTGGTGACGTAATCATTGAGGTCAGACCGCTTGGCCGCGGCGAAGGCTTCCGCTTTGACGAGCGGATTTCTGGCGGCGCGGTGCCAAAACAATGGATCCCGGCGGTCGAACAGGGTGTCCGCGATGCGCTGGTCAAGGGCCCGCTCGGGTTTCCAGTCGTCGATGTCGCGGTAACGCTGGTCGATGGCAGCTACCATAGCGTCGACAGCAGCGAGCTCGCCTTCCGCTTGGCCGGGCGAATGGCCATGCAGGAAGCGCTCAGCGAGGCCGCGCCGCACCTGCTGGAACCAGTACAGCGGCTAGTGATCGTCACACCGGCACAATCAACCAGTCGCGCCTCGTCCGCAGTCGCCGGCCGGCGCGGTCAGATGCTGGGTATGGCACCCCGCGATGGCTGGACTGGATGGGACCGGATCGACGCGCTGATCCCGGAAGCGGAACTGGACGGGCTGGAGGCGGAATTGCGCTCACTCAGCCAGGGTCTTGCGACCTATGAAGCTGATTTTGACCATCTGGCCGAGCTTAATGGGACATTGGCCGACAAGGTAGTGAAACAGCACGAGACCGAACCGGCCTGAGCTTCGGGCGGCCTGCTAGGCGATGGTTTCGACGATCGCCAGCGGCCGCCACCCCGGCTGGCCATGGCGCGCACCGAAACCGGATGGAAATTCCTCACCGGCGTGAATGCCGCCGGTGACAAAGATTGCATCAATTCCCTGAGCGGCAGCGCCCGCCATATCGGTTTGCAGGCTGTCGCCGATGGCAAGCACCGTATCCCGGGGCGGATCGCCCGCGACCTTCAGCGCATAATCATAAATCGGCGCGAACGGTTTACCGTACCAGGCGACGCGCCCGCCCATCGCTTCATACTCATCGGCAAGGGCGCCTGGACACACATATCGTTCGCCAAGGTGGACGACGACGCGATCGGGATTGAGACAGTGAAACAGCACGTCGCGGTCCCGCCATGCGGCCAGGTCCTGGCGATAATCCGCCATCGTGTGATGCCATTCGTCCAAGCCTGCAGCGGCAATCTCCGCAAAGTCGCCGTCGGTCAATATGACCCCGTTTGATTCGAGATCGACACGGTCCTCATCGGTGCCCAGAAACCCGACCGGGCGCTGCGGATTGACCAGCGCCGCAATTCCAGCCGCGCCGCTCGATACCACCGCGTGCCACGCTTCTCGCGGCAGGCCCATCGCCCGAAGGTCATATTCAATGCGACTGGCCGGACGCGGCGCGTTGGTCAGCAATACAACGCGGCGTCCCTCTTCCGACCATCGCAACAGCCGCGATTTCACGCCCGGAAACAATGACCCGCCATCGTGCAACACGCCCCAAACGTCGCACAGGACGGTCGTGAAGCGAGGGTCAAGCGTGTCGAGGTTCATGAGCAGCCCTGTGCCTTGCGGCGCGCCTGTTCGCAACCCGCCGCCTTGACGTTGCGAGCCGCAGCGGCTTGTGTTGCCGCAACAGGAACTAGGAGGCTCGTTTGGCCAAGAAACTCACCCGCTATATTTTGTTCGCGCTCCTTTTGGGGGTGATTGCGGGCTGGGTCATCAACGCGTCAATTGACAATGGCACGCCAGAATCGGCCGCACAGCTGAAGAACATCGCCGAATATCTTGGTATCATCACCACCCTGTTTCTGCGCCTTATTAAGATGATCATCGCGCCGTTGGTGTTTTCTACGCTGGTCGCGGGGATCGCCCATATGGGCGATACGGCGGCCCTTGGCAGAGTCGGTATGAAGAGCCTCGTTTGGTTCATCGGCGCGAGCCTGGTCTCGCTGGTTCTCGGCCTGGTCCTGGTCAACACGTTGAAGCCCGGCGTCGGTCTCGACCTGGTCCTTCCTGCTGTCGATGCCTCGAGCGGGGTCGAAAAGTCCGGATTGTCACTAAAAGAATTTGTCACCCACATCGTACCGTCGTCGGCAATTGATGCCATGGCGAAAAACGAAATCCTTCAGATTGTCGTCTTTTCACTATTCTTCGGCGTCGCGCTGACCGCCATTGGCGAAAAAGGCAAACCAATCGTCAAGGGCGTCGAATCCCTCGTCCAGGTGATGCTCCAGGTCACAGATTATGTGATGCGGACTGCACCAATCGCGGTGTTTGCCGCCGTCACTGCCGCGATCGCGGAGCAAGGGCCGGAAATTATCTTCACCTTCGGCAAGTTCGTCGGCAGTTTCTATCTCGGCTTGCTCATCCTGTGGTGCGTGCTGATTGGCGCGGCCTTCCTTATCGTCGGACCGCGTACCCGCCATTTGGTGCGGTACATCCGCGATCCAATTGTGCTGGCCTTTTCGACGGCGTCGTCGGAGGCCGCTTATCCCCGCACGTTGGAGGCGCTGGACCGGTTCGGGGTTCCGCCGCGTATCGCCAGCTTCGTCCTTCCGCTTGGTTATTCCTTCAACCTCGACGGATCGATGATGTACATGACCTTTGCGACCATCTTCATCGCGCAGGCCTATGGCATCGAGCTGACGCTGATGCAGGAAATCACGATGCTGCTGGTGTTGATGATCACGTCAAAAGGTATGGCGGGCGTCCCGCGCGCCAGCCTGGTCGTGATCGCCGCAACCATGAGCCTGTTCAACATTCCGGAGGCGGGATTGCTCCTGATTCTCGCGGTTGACCACTTCCTTGACATGGGCCGAAGCGCAACCAACGTGGTCGGCAACGCCGTAGCATCCGTCGCGGTCGCGAAGTGGGAAGGAGCGCTCGACCCGATCGAGCCAGCAGATATCGATGCGCCCCGCGCGCCGACCCATCAGCCGGCATTGCCGCCGGGCGCGGAAGACGAGCCGCGCTAGGCGACGCGCGCCCGTTTAAACTGGCGCGTCGATTGATTTGGGCGGCTCGCTGAAATAGCGCGGACCCTCAGCGGTCATGTGGAAGCAATCCTCAAGCCGGATTCCAAATTCTCCGGGGATATAGATGCCCGGCTCGTTGGAGAAGCACATGCCGATATCGAGCGGCGTTACCTCTCCATGAACCAAATTAACGGGTTCATGCCCCTCCATACCAATACCGTGTCCGGTTCGGTGCGAGAGGCCAGGTAGCTTATAACCCGGACCATAGCCCCAGCTGGTATAGGCCGCACGCACGGCGTCATCGACACTGCCGGCAGGCTTGCCTAGTTGCGCCGCGGCCATTGCGATTTGCTGCCCCCGCGCAACCTGGTCCCAGACTTTGCGCTGTTTTGAGGTCGGCGCAGCGCCCCATACAAAACTGCGCGAAATGTCTGAACTATAGCCGTGAACCTTGCAGCCGCAGTCAAACAGGACGTTGCTACCCTTTGCGACAATTTGCGGCTTATGGCTGCCGTGGGGATAAGCGGTTGCCTCCCCGATCAGAATCAGGCCGCCGTCATATTCGCCGCCCAGGGCCCGCGTCGCCACCGCGATCAATGCGTCAATATCAGACGGGCTCATCCCCGCATTGACGCGCGGCCAAGCGTGGCGAAATGCGCCGATGGTAATGTCGTTTGCCGCCTGCATCAGGGCTATTTCTGCGGCCGTCTTGCGCATTCGTACCGCGCGGACGACTGGATTGGCGCTGACGATTTTGACGTCAGGCAATTGCTGCTTCAACCGATCCGCGATCCAGAATCGGTTGGTTTCTTCCATCGCGACCGGCGCGCCTGCAACACCGCGCTCACGTAGGAAATCCGCAACCAGCTTCAACGGCTCTTCATCTTCGTTCCAAGTACGAACCTCAGCGGGAATATTCAGGCTTTCCTCGACCGACGGCTTTTCAAAAAAAGGCGTGACGATAACCGGGCTTCCCTCGACCGGAATGACCGCGGCGGTCAGTCGTTCAGAGCGCCACCATTGCACACCCGTCAGATAGTCGAGACTTGGCCCGGCTTCGAGAATGACGGACCCGATATTGCTGGCGGCCATCAATTTGCGCACCCGGTCCAGGCGGCTCATCCGTTCTGCCGTTCCAATGGGCGGCGGCAATTTGATGGGTGAAAGCTGCTGCGCTTCGGCGATGGCGGCCCTTGCGATACCGGTCATCCCGGCGGCAAGACCGGCCGCGGAACCTGCAAGAAAATGACGGCGCGTCGGGCGCATGAATTCCCCCTTGTCGATCGAAAATTGGAACAGTCTTGTTGCATGACCATGTCCGATAGGCCAGCACCCAGCCAATGATTCCCGCCTCGCCCTCCGGCAAACACCTCGGTCCGAAAGAGACCATTGTCCTGCTCGCGGGTCTAATGGCGCTCAACGCCTTTGCGATTGATGCGATGATCCCGGCCCTGCCTGCCATAGGCGCGGAGCTGGGTGTCGAGCAGGAGAACCGTCGGCAGCTTGTCGTCATCGGCTATATGCTGGGCTTCGGCGTCGGACAGATTTTCTGGGGGCCCCTGGCGGATCGTTTCGGCCGCAAGCCAATTCTGGCGATCGGCGTTGCCATGTATGTAGCATTTGCACTTCTGTGCGGGTTCGCGAGCAGCTTTCCGATGCTAATTGCGGGGCGGGTTGCAATGGGCGTTTCTGCGGCGGTCACCCGCGTGCTCGCCGTGGCGATGGTCCGCGATCTGTTTGAAGGTGAGGCGATGGCGCGGATCATGAGCCTGATCTTCATGGTCTTCATGCTGGTTCCTGTTTTGGCGCCCAATATCGGACAGGCAATTCTGTTGGTCGCACCATGGCAGGCGATTTTTCAGGTCATTGCGGTCTACGCCGCCATCATGTGGCTGTGGAGTTGGTTGCGACTGCCCGAGACGCTGCACCCGGAATATCGCCGCCCACTGCGGGTGAAGCCAATATTGGACGCGGCGCGGCATGTCGTGTCGGATCGGCTATCGCTTGGCTATACGCTGGCGATGACGGCGATCTTCGGGGGTCTGACCGCCTATATCGCATCGGTCCAACAGATCGTCTTTGACGTTTTCCAAGCCCCGCGTCTGATTGGCCTAACCTTTGCGGCGGTTGCCGCTCCTATGGCGGTCGCCAGTTGGGCCAACAGCCGCGTAGTCGGGCGTTATGGACTAAGGCGCGTCGGACATATCGGGCTGATGATGTTCGTTGCTGTGACGTGCGCTCACCTGCTTCTGGCCCTGATGGGAATGGAAAATATGGCGGTGTTTATCGGCATGATGGCCCTGACAATGACCTGCTTCGCCTTCACTACCTCGAATTTCGGGACGCTGGCGATGACCAATATGGCGGAATTCGCCGGCACCGCATCGTCCGTGCAAGGGGTCGCGAGCACAATTCTGGGTGCGTTGATTGGTCTGATCATCGGTCAGTCGTTCGACGGCACCCAGATTCCGTTTCTGACGGGCCTCGCCGTCTGCGGTAGTGCGTCGCTATGCCTGGTCCTGTGGACCGAACATGGCCGATTGGGCGGCAGCGGCGTGCCAAGCGGTCGCAAACCTGACCCCGCCCCCCATTCCGACCTGTAGAACGAAAGTACTGCGGCGGTGCGAAAAGTTGCAGGCCGTCCGGGAAAGATCACCCAAACGAAGAAGGGCGCCCCGCAATGGAGCGCCCTTTCGCTGGGGAGCGATATTAGGGTAAATCCTATTCGACGTCGTCGTCGGCAGATGGCCCTACCATCAGTGCTTCGCCGACTTCTTCAGTCTTGCCACGGATCGAATTTTCGATGCGCTGCGCCATGTCCGGGTTGTCCTTGAGAAACTGCTTGGCGTTCTCACGGCCCTGGCCAATGCGGGTCGAGTCATAGCTGAACCAAGCACCGGCCTTGTCGATCAGCCCGGCCTTCACCCCGAGGTCGAGAATCTCACCCATCTTGCTGACGCCCTCGCCATACATGATGTCGAATTCAACCTGCTTGAACGGCGGCGCGACCTTGTTCTTGACCACCTTCACACGGGTCGTGTTGCCGACAATATCATCACGATCCTTGATCTGGCCGGTGCGGCGGATGTCGAGCCGAACCGATGCATAGAACTTCAATGCATTTCCGCCCGTCGTCGTTTCCGGATTACCGTACATCACGCCGATCTTCATGCGGACCTGGTTGATAAAGATGACCATGGTGCGCGAACGGCTGATCGAACCGGTCAGCTTGCGCAGCGCCTGGCTCATCAACCGGGCCTGAAGGCCGACGTGACTATCGCCCATTTCGCCTTCAATTTCGGCGCGGGGCACCAGCGCGGCAACCGAGTCCACGACAAGCACGTCGATCGCATTCGACCGAACCAGCGTATCGACGATCTCAAGCGCCTGCTCACCGGTATCCGGCTGCGACACGATGAGCTCATCAATATCGACGCCAAGCTTCTTGGCATAGACGGGATCGAGCGCATGTTCTGCGTCGACGAAGGCGGCGGTGCCGCCATTCTTCTGTGCCTCCGCAATTGCATGAAGAGCCAAGGTCGTCTTGCCCGAGCTTTCCGGCCCGTAAATTTCGATGATCCGGCCGCGCGGGAGGCCGCCAACGCCAAGGGCGATGTCGAGGCCTAGCGAGCCAGTTGAGATGGTTTCGATTTCAATCTTCTCGCGGCTGCCCAGCTTCATCGCCGAACCCTTGCCGAACGCACGATCAATCTGCGCCAGCGCCGCTTCCAATGCCTTTTGACGATCCGTATTCACGCTCTCTCCACTCGCATTCACGACTTTGAGCTGGGCTGCCATGGTCCTGTTCCTCTCGTCAATGGGAGCGAAAATCCCCCGGTGATGACAGGTTCGTATCCCATTTGTTCTATGAGAACAAGAGGAGAACTTACAAGCGCCGCGACAGGCCGGCTGATATTATCCGAGCACTTCCTCGATCACCGGGGAGACCCGGTCGATGGTATAGGGCTTTTCAATAAGCGGAGCATCGGCAAACTCCGACGGCGGGGCGTCAACATGACCTCCGGTGGCAAGAATAAAGGGCACGCCCTTATCCTTCAGCGCCGAGGCAACAGGCCACACCAGGTCGCCCTTCAGGTTGACGTCTAGTATAGCCAAATCAAACGACCGCTGTCCGACAGCCTCCAGCGCGGCAGGCACACTGTCGCAGCTACCGCTCACCTCGTAACCCAGCGAGAGAATATAATCCTCCAGCATCATCGCGATCAGCGGCTCATCTTCGACAATTAAGATCGAGCGGGTTGAAGTCATTGCCCCCGCCATAGCATCCGTTACGTGAGAGAAAAGAACTATTTACCGGCGAGCACGCGGCGAACGGCCCCTGCCAGTTCCTGTACCGAGAACGGCTTGGGCAGGAATGCAACATTGGCAATGTCGATCGATTTGCGCAGCTGCTCTTCCGCATATCCGGACATGAACAAGATCGGGATATCTGGGCGGCTTTTGCGCGCCTCCTTGACCATCGTCGGTCCGTCCATCAGCGGCATGACGACATCGCTGATCAACAATGCAATATCTTCGCCCCGATCGATAACCTCCAGTGCCTCTTCACCATTGTTGGCAGTCAGCACCTTGTACCCGTGCCTAGTCAACGCCCGTTCGGCAACCGTGCGCACCATGGGTTCGTCCTCAACCAGCAGGATCGTTCCGGTACCCCAAAGCTCATTTTCGCTTTCCTGCGGCTTGGTCCGCGCCTTACCGGCACCCGCCTCTTCCTCCACGTGATGAACCGGCAGGTAGATGGTGAAGCGCGTGCCCTCACCCACCTTGGAATCTGCAAAGATGTAGCCGCCGGACTGCTTAACGATGCCATAAACAGTGGACAGGCCGAGGCCGGTGCCCTTTCCGACCTCCTTAGTGGTGAAGAAAGGTTCGAAAATCTTGCCAAGAATATTGGCCGGAATGCCCGAGCCGGTATCACTGATCGCCAGGGCCGAATAATCCGCGACCGGTAGAATCTCGCTGCCCAAGCCCGCCACCTGGTCGGCGCGCACGGGATAAGTCTGAATGGTTAGCGTCCCACCGCCATTCTGCATCATTGCATCGCGCGCATTGACGGACAGGTTGATGATGACCTGCTCCAACTGTCCCGGGTCGGCACGCACCGGACCCAGCGCGCGGCCATGTTTTACCGACAGATTCACCGTTTCGCCGAGGAGGCGCTTCAGTAAATGCGAGACCTCACTGACCACATCGGGAAGCTGCAGCACCTGCGGTCGCAACGTCTGCTGGCGGGAAAATGCCAGCAATTGGCGCGTCAGGCCCGCCGCACGATTGCTGTTCGATTTGATCTGCTGAATATCGTCATAGTCGCTGTCGCCGGGCGTATGCCGCATCAACATCAGGTCGCAGTGGCCAATGATCGCGGTCAAAATATTATTGAAGTCATGCGCCACGCCGCCGGCCAACTGACCCACCGCTTGCATTTTGGTCGCCTGCGCGATCTGCCGCTTCAGCTTTGCCTCTTCGCTATTATCCTTGAGGAGGAGGAGCACCGCCGCATCCCCAAGCCCGCGTAGTCCGGCAACCGTCAATGCGACCGGCTCGGTCGGATTATGCTTTAGGCGGACGGGAAGATCGGCCGACATGGCGGGGCCGCGGGCATTTCGGCGCACAGCATCGGCAACCGGCCCCTTATCTTCCTTGACCACCAGATCACCCGGATAGGCAGGCAATTCCTGCGTCCGAATGCCCCCTGCCACCCGAAAGGCCTTGTTCATCGTCAGAAAGCGACCGTCGCGGTCAACCAGCGCCAGCCCGACGGGCAGCATTTCAAGCAGAACCTGCACATTGGTTGAGTTGGCTGATCCGCCGCTTCCGCCAACATCAAACAACAGCAGGGTTCCTGCCCCGCTATCCGACAACGGATCCAGGGGATAATGGACCCCTCGCATTGGCCGCTCGGATTCGGCCTCATTACGGAAATGCAGATAGCCTTGATCGTCGGACTCCAGCACCTCGCGGAGGTGCGGCGCAGCGGCGTGGCCTTCCCCCGAAAATCCGCGCTCACTGAAGGGACGATTGGCCCCCAATATTCGCCCCAGATCATCGACGATGGCAGCTGCCACGCCTGCGGCGGCCAGCTGCTCTCCCATCGGGCCTGCGATGCGCCCGGCCAGATCGGTCGCCATATCGGGGACCGCCGCCGAAATCCGCCAAAGCAGTAATTCGCCGCGTGTCCCAGCGCGTTCAATCACAATGGATTGAGGGGCGTCCTCCACCATGACCGCCCCGAGCTGCGCGCCACCATCGCGCCAGGCAGACTCGCGCAGCGCATTAACCTCACCCGAAAGGCCAGTCGGCGCCACGGTTCCGAAACGCGCGCGATAGGCATCGTTGAGCGAAAGCACGACACCATTGGAATCGGTGAGCGCCGTTGGTTCCGGCGACAAGGAAATGGCCGACCCGACAAGTGCCATGTCAGGCAGATATATTGTCTCTACCTCAACCTTTTTGCGCTCGCGCCGGTCAATGACGAACGCGGCGACCAGCATGGCAACGCAGCCGGCAATGAACAGGCCGCCGTAAAGCGGAAGCCCAACCAGGAAGAACAGCAGCGCTCCACTCAATGCGGCAGCGGCGACCAGCCCTGGCACAAGCCAGCGCAGGCCGCCGCCCAGCGATTCTTTGTCTAAAGGTTCAAGCTGCTCGTAAAGCACCCGTTACCAGATACGCACCCGCTGCGTCGGCGCAAGATAAAGCTTCTGCCCGGGTTGGACATTATATGCCTTGTACCACTGGTCGAAGTTGCGGACGACCGAGGCACGTTGTTCCGACGGCGAGTGCGGATCGGTCAGCAAGCGTTGACGAAGATTGGCCTCGCGGTAGTTGCGGCGCCATACCTGCGCCCAGCCCTGATAGAAGCGTTGATCACCAGTCGTCCCTTCCAGAACCGGCGCATCCTGGCCATTCAGCGAGTGAATGTAGGCGTCATGTGCGACCGACACACCGGCGAGGTCGCCAATGTTTTCACCCATTGTGAAGGCACCGTTCACGTGCGCGCCCGCGAACACCTCATAAGCGTCATATTGCGCGCCCAGTGCCTTTGTCGCTTCCTGGAACGCCTTTACGTCCTCCGGCGTCCACCAATCAGCGAGGCGGCCATTTTCGTCGTATTTGGCACCCTGATCGTCAAAATGGTGGCTGATTTCGTGCCCGATCACCGCGCCGATGCCGCCATAGTTGATCGCTGGATCGGCGTTAGGGTCAAAGAATGGCGGCTGTAGGATCGCGGCCGGGAACACGATTTCGTGCATACCGAAGTTGGCATAGGCGTTGATCGTCATCGGGGTCATACCCCACTCCCAGCGACGGATCGGACCGCCAAGCTTGCTGACGTTGTCTTCGTGACCCCATTCGGCGGCGCGCATGGCGTTACCCAATGCATCGCCAGGTGCGATATTGAGCGACGAATAATCATGCCACTGATCCGGATAGCCGATCTTGGTCACAAAATTGGCCAGCTTAGCGCGCGCGCGGACCTTGGTTTCCGGCTTCATCCAAGTCAGCTGGTCGATGCGGCGGCCCATCGCGGCCACGACATTCTTCACCAGCTCATCGGCCGCTGCCTTGGTTTCGGGCGGATAATAACGCTCGACGTAAATTTTGCTGACATCATCGGCTAGTGCGTCGACGGTGAAGCTCACCGCCCGCTTCCACCGTTCTTCCTGCTGCGGCGTGCCGGATAGAGCGGTGCCGTAGAACGAGAATGTCTCAGCGTCGAACTTGCTGGGCAGGACCGGCGCGTATTGATCGAGCGAGCGCACTAGCAACTGATCCTTAAGGACCGACAGCGGCGCCTTGTTCACCAGGCGCGCGATGCCGGACACCGCGCTGGGCTGCGCGACCAGCAGTTCTGGCGCCGAAATGCCCATGGCCTTCAGCATGCCGCCAAAGTCATAACCCGGCGCCTTTTTCGCCAGTTCGGCGGCCGTCATCAGATTGTAGGTTTTGGTCGCGTCGCGGCTATCAACCTTAGTCCAATGGACGCGGGCGATTTGCGTTTCGAAGTCAAGGACGGCTTTGGCGCGCGCAGCGGCGTTGGGCTCACCTGCAAGGGACAGCACGTTGGTCAGATGCTGGAGATATTTGCCGCGCACCTCGGCAATCTTGGGATCGCCTGACAAATAATAGTCACGGTCTGGCATCCCGAGACCGGCCTGATACAGACCGGTGACATAGCGATCCGGATTTTTGTCGTCCTGACCGATGTAGAATCCGAATGGTGAGGAAATGCCAATCCGATCGCCGCGACCATACAGGTCGGCAAGGTCGGCCTTGTTCTTCAGGCCGCGAACTTTGCCGAGCCACGGTTCGAAGGGGGTCAGCCCCTTGGCATCGATCGCAGCCGTGTCGAGATAGCCATTGTAGGCAATGCCGATCTTGCTGGCCGGATCCTTGGCCATGTCTTCAATGATGGTGCGGGTACGCTCTTTCGACAGGTCGTCAAGGGCGGTGAACATGCCATAATTCGACTTGTCGGCCGGAATGACCGTGTTCTTGGCCCACGTGCCGTTGGCATATTGATAGAAATTGTCGCCCGGCTGAACGGCGGTGTCCATGCCGGCCGTGTCGAACCCGTATGTGCCAAAGGTGGGCTTGGGCGCGGCCGGGGCCGGGGCCGGTGTTTCGGCTGGAGCGGGTTCCGCTGGGGGTAAATCGTTATTGGTCGTGGTGCAACCGGCAAGGAAAGTGGTGGCCGCCAACAGGGCCAGCGTCTTTTTCATCATTACATCTCCTCTGCCGGACCCGGCCAGACGACCGCGTGCGGCTCCCCAAAAATATAGACGCCGCGTTAGGGCGCCTTGTGACCGATCAATGCCATGCCGTTCCGACCAGCGGTCGGATAGTGGCGACCAACGGCGGTTCAGCCGTGATTACGCAGGATGCGGGCCTGATCCCGCTTCCAATCCCGCTCCTTGATTGTTTCGCGCTTGTCATGGGCCTTCTTGCCCTTGGCCAAGG
This sequence comes from uncultured Sphingomonas sp., assembly GCF_946478955.1. The sequence continues at coordinate 23,974 of NZ_CAMLDL010000001.1, forward strand.
CCAGTTCGACCTTCGCCTTGCCCGCTGCGTTGAAATAGATTGACAATGGGACAAGCGTAAGGCCCTGCCGCGTGACCGCTCCATTAAGCTTGGCAATCTCCCGCTTTTTAAGCAGCAGGCGCCGCTTGCGGCGAGGCTCATGGTTCATCCAGCTGCCTTTGGCATATTGGGGAATATTGGAGTTAACGAGGAACACCTCCTCATCCTCCACCATGGCATAGCTTTCCGCGATCGACCCCTCGCCGGTCCGAAGCGACTTCACCTCTGTCCCCTTAAGCTCGATCCCGGCCTCGAATTTCTCTTCGACAAAATATTCATAATAGGCGCGCCGATTGTCGGCGACGACCTTTACCTTGTCGAATGTCCTGATGGGCGCTTTGCTCAAAACTCTTCCTTACATCAGGCCAGCGTGGGCAAGTGCCGCGTCAACAGCCTTTTTTGCGGCGTCCGACGGGCCAACCAGCGGTAGGCGCAATTCGGTCGGATAGCTGCGGATCCGCGACAATGCATATTTACATGGTCCCGGCGAGCTATCCGAAAACATCGCCATGTGCAGCGGATAGAGCCGATCCTGAAGGGCGATTGCATCGTCCCAACGCCCTTCGCGCGTCGCAGTTTGAAATTCCGAACAGAGCCGTGGCGCGACGTTGGCAGTGACCGAAATACAGCCTACTCCGCCCATCGCGTTAAAGCCCAATGCCGTTTCGTCGTTACCGCTCAATTGACAAAATTCCACACCGCTGGCGAGGCGCTGCGCCGTAACGCGGCCCAAATCACCCGTGGCATCCTTGATACCAATCACACTGGGAATTTTGGACACTTCGCCGAGTGTGGCGACGTCAATACTCGCGACGGTTCGCCCCGGCACGTTATAGACGACTATCGGCAGGTTAGAAGCGTCGGCCAGTGCGCGAAAATGCGCGGCGATGCCGGCCTGGCTTGGCTTATTGTAATAGGGGATGACGACCAGCGCCGCATCTGCACCTGCCGCTTCCGCCGCCTTCATATGTGAAATTGCTGTTGCAGTGTCGTTACTGCCGCAACCTGCGATAACTGGGACCCGTCCCCGGGCGACCTCAACCGTTATCTCGAACAGCCGATGTTGTTCGTCACTGCTAAGCGTTGGCGTCTCCCCCGTGGTGCCGCATGGGACCAATGCGTTGCTGCCTTCGTCGATCTGCCATTCCACGAAATCTCGGAATATCGCTTCATCGACTCGTCCTGCCGCAAAAGGAGTCACCAGGGCCGGAATTGATCCGAAAAACATGCTCTTATCCTTCTTGACGGCAAAGCACCCGACGAACGGGGGTTCGTTCAGGCGCTGATAAGGACTGGGGAGGCATGATGTCCAGCATGTGGATCAAGGGATTTGGATTGGCTTTGTTAGTGGCGGGGGCCTACCCGGCGCTCGCCCAATCGACGGCGGGGGCGCCGCTTGGAACCAACCAGCCCGGGGCGCGCATTGCAATCCCATCTGAAACAGAGGTAAATTACGCATTGTCGGACTGGCGGCGCCTCCGCCAAAGCTCGGGCTATGCATTTGGTGACTATGCGCGGTTCCTGAACGCCAATCCCGGTTGGCCGGGCGACAGCACATTGCGCGGCTATGCCGAAAAGGCAATGCGGCCGGGCGAAGACCCCCGGACCGTGCTGGCCTTCTTCCAATCGAAACAGCCCACGACCGGTAACGGATGGGCGCGGCTCGCCGAATCCAATCTCGCGCTAGGGCGGTCCACCGAGGCCGTGACCGCGCTTCACCAGGCGTGGACGTCTTCTGACCTTAGCCAATATGACGAGGCCAGTCTGTTCAGCCGCTTCGCGCAGCAATTGACCGCAGCCGACCATGATAATCGCGTTGATTCATTGCTGTTCGACAAGAAGGTCGACGATGCACGCCGGATGCTTCCGTGGACCAGCGCGGCAAAGCGCCCGACGCTCAATGCCCGCATTGCGATGCAGTCAGGCTCTCCCGACGCGAACAACTATTATGCGGCGGTTGCCAATTTGGCTTCGACCGATGCAGGGCTGATGATGGACCGGGCGCGTTACTTGCGTGATCGCGGTGACGAGGCCGGCGCGCGTTGGCTGTTTGCAAGGCCGCACCAGTTTGCACGGCCACTCAACAATCCGGAACGCCTACTGGACATGATGGTGCTGCTCGCTGGCGGCGCCCAATCCGATCGGCAGTATCAAACCGCGTATGACATCGCGCGACAGGTTGATGACCTGTTTGCACCGGGTGCTGACATATCGACCAAAAATTATGCCATCCGCGATAATTATACGACGCTGACCTGGCTGGGTGGTGTCACCGCCTATGAGCGGCTTAACCGCCCCGCCGATGCTATGATCCTGTTCGATAAATATGCGCGCGGCGGTCAGTCGTTGCAGGTCGCGACCAAGGGTTGGTATTGGGCGGGGCGCGCGGCGCAGATGGCGCGCAACTACCCTGAGATGAACGCCCATTTCGAAAAGGCGGCAGCGACGCCAGAACTGTTTTACGGTCAGCTGGCTCTTGAGCGCCTCGGCCGCATTGTGCCTGTTCCATCGGGGACGCCGCAATTGCTGGTTAGCAACGCACAGCGGCAAGCCTTCTATGCCAAGCGCCTTGTGGTGGCGACGCGCCTCCTCGGCCGGCAGGGCCTGTATCAGGAACAGAGCCTGTTCATCCGGTCCCTTTCAGAAGATTTGAACAATGAACCCGAGCGCATTCTCGCAACGGAATTGGCTACCCAAATCTATCGTCCTGATCTCGCCGTTTGGACGGCCCGTTCGGCCCGCAATAGCGGTACCGCGTTCTATTACCGTGCCGCCTTCCCTACACATGGCGGCAACCTGCCTACCGGGAAACTATGGTCGGCAATTCATGGTATCACCCGCCAGGAATCCAGCTTCGACAAGGCAATCGTCAGCCACGCCGGTGCCCGAGGGATGATGCAGTTGATGCCCGGCACCGCACGCGAACAGGCAGGCAAGTCGGGTGTCGGCTATGATTATGGTCGCCTCACCAGCGACACCAATTACAACGTCATGCTGGGCAGCGCCTATTTCCAGCGTTTGTTGGTCCAATGGGACGGCAGTTATCCGCTAGCCATTGCCGCTTACAACGCCGGGTCCGGCAATGTTCGCAAATGGGTCAACGCCTATGGCGATCCGCGTGGAAATGTGGACATCATCAGCTGGATCGAAAAGATTCCGTTCATGGAAACCCGAGGGTATGTCCAACGCGTGTTAGAAAATACCGTGGTTTATGATCGTCTGAATCCCTCCCTGCCCGGTCCGCAGCCCGTTCATATCAGCGCCTATCTGGGCAAGAGCAATCGACCCGGTTGATGGTGGACAATGGAGGGCGGCCGCCGCGGTTCATCACGCCGGCGGGGTTCGCGGTAATCCGCAGGGAATATGACGAGCTGTTCGGAGTCGAGCGGCCAAAGCTGGTTGATACCATCGCCTGGGCGGCGGGTAATGGCGACCGGTCCGAAAATGGCGATTATATCTATGGCCGCAAGCGGTTGCGGGAGATTGATCGCCGCCTCTCCTACCTCGCTAAAGTGATGAAACAGGCGAAGATCGTTGACCCTGGCCGCCAGGAACAACGCGATGTCATCCGATTTGGAGCCACGGTGGAACTGGCCGACGAAGATGATGAACGGCGTACCCTAACTTTGGTGGGCGAGGACGAGGCCGATGCCACGAACGGGCGCATCAGTTGGGCCGCCCCCATCGCGCGGGCACTCGTAGGCGCCCGCGTCGGCGACGAGCGCACCGTTCGCTTGCCCGCTGGCGAAAAAAGCTACGAAATTATGGCGATCAGTTATCCAGCCTGAAATTCAGCTCGCGCGGCTATGACGAAAAGGGACAACCGTTTCCCCCTCTGACGGCGGCTCCTTTGGCATCGTCTTCTCCATGGCAGCCGCCAGCAATTCCTTGCTGCGGATGGTGGCGGACAATTCGTCATTACCGTCAATAACCGACCATGGTGCCCAGCGAGTGTCCGTCTGGGCAAAGACGTCGTTTATGATGTCGATCAGCGCGTCGCGCTCGCCCAGTGCCTTTACCGCAGAGCGGGACAGCAAATGGCTGCGCCATGGGTCATCCTGCCGTTCCCGAAGCACCGCTGCCTGCCGTTCGGCGCCGATGTGAAAAAAGAGTTTCACGATCAGCGTTCCATGGTCGCGCTGCTGCGCCTCAAACTCGTTGATCTCATCGCAGGCGCGCGCAAATTGCTTGTCATCCAGGCGTCCGGACAGACGCTGCTCGGCAACGCGGCGATACCAGCTTGGATAAAAAATGGTGGTTCCTGAAGCGGGCGGAAGATTGGACCAATAAGGTGCCATCCAATGCCGGTCGTCTTCATCGTCTAGCGACGAGGGAACAACCACGGTGCGGACGCGCGACGGGTCCCAACTGCCAACCATTTGACGAAGAGCCGCTTTGCGTCCGGCGCCAGACCATCCTTCCAGCAGGACGATCATCCGGCGTCGATAGACAATTTGCGCGAGCTGTGCCTGGCTCAGCCGATCACGAAGGTCGCGAAGCGTCCCTTCTGCATCGCCATCGAATGGCACGCCCCATTCAAATTTCGTTAAATCGATCGGCACCTGCGAAGGCGTAACGCAAGGCAATCGCCCCCGCAATCATCCTCGTCGAGCAATTGCGGTCATTTCGTCCTGTTGTGGCACGAATGCCAACGGACGAATTTATGCTTTCTTCGGCTCCGAATCTGCGACGACGCGAATGCTGAGCTCTTTCAGCTGCTTTGGCGTCACCGGCGCCGGTGCGTTCATTAGAAGGTCTTCCGCCTTCTGGTTCATCGGGAAGACGATGACCTCGCGGATGTTTGGCTCGTCGGCCAGCAGCATGACGATGCGGTCGATGCCGGGTGCCGAACCGCCGTGCGGAGGGGCGCCGAATTTGAACGCGCCGATCATGCCCGGGAAGTTCGTGTCGACGTCTTCCTTCGTATAACCGGCGATTTCGAACGCTTTGTACATGATGTCCGGGCGGTGGTTCCGGATCGCGCCCGACGACAGCTCCACGCCGTTGCAGACAATGTCATACTGCCACGCCAGGATATCGAGCGGGTCCTTGTTCTCCAGCGCGTCCATCCCGCCTTGCGGCATCGAGAAGGGATTGTGGCTGAAGTCGACCTTCTTGGCGTCCTCGTCATATTCGAACATCGGGAAGTCGACGATCCAGCAGAAGCGGAACGCGTCCTTCTCGATCAGGTCGAGCTGTTCGGCGACACGGGTGCGCGCCAGACCGGCAAGCTTGGCGGCATCGCTTTCCTTGCCTGCCGCGAAGAAAATGCCGTCGTCCGGGCCAATGCCCATTTGCTCGGCAATCTTGTCCATGCCTTCGGTGCCATGGTTCTTGGCAATCGGCCCGCCCCATTCGCCGCCCTTGCGGGTCGCATAGCCGAGACCGGCAAAGCCTTCACCGCGCGCCCATTCGTTCATATCGTCGAAGAATTTGCGGCTCTTGTCAGCGGTGGCCGGCGCGGCGACCGCGCGGACCTTCATGCCCTTGTCGACCAGCCCGGCGAACAGGCCGAAGCCCGAACCGACGAAGTGATCGCCGACGTCATGGACGATCAGCGGGTTGCGAAGGTCGGGTTTATCGCTGCCGTACTTCAGCATCGCTTCGCGGTACGGAATACGCGGATAGTCGCCCGGCGTGACGAACTTGTCGCCCGCAAACTCGCTGAACACGCCCGAGAGGACTGGCTCAATCGCGTTGAACACGTCGTCCTGAGTCACGAAGCTCATTTCAAAGTCGAGCTGGTAGAATTCGCCGGGGCTGCGGTCAGCACGGGCGTCTTCGTCGCGGAAGCAGGGCGCGATCTGGAAATAGCGGTCGAAGCCGGCGACCATCAGCAGCTGCTTGAACATCTGCGGTGCCTGCGGAAGCGCATAGAATTTGCCGGGGTGGACTCGGCTCGGCACGAGGTAGTCGCGTGCGCCTTCCGGCGACGATGCGGTCAGAATCGGCGTCTGGAATTCGGTGAAACCCTGATCGATCATCCGGCGGCGGATCGACGAGATGACCTTGGAGCGCAGCAGGATGTTGGCGTGGAGCCGATCACGACGCAGGTCGAGATAGCGATATTTGAGGCGGATATCCTCGGGATATTCCTGCTCACCCGCCACCGGCATCGGCAGCTCGTCGGCGCTCGACTGGACCTCGACGCTGTCGGCGATCACTTCGATGTCGCCGGTCGCCAGCTTCTTGTTCACCGCCCCGCCTTCGCGTTCGACCACCGACCCGGTGATCGTCACGACCGATTCGACGCGCAGCGAGTCGAGCAGCTTCAGTGCGTCGGAACCGGCGCGCGCCACGATCTGCGTCAGCCCATAATGATCGCGAAGATCGACGAACAGCACGCCGCCATGATCGCGCTTGCGATGGATCCAGCCCGACAGTTTGACGGTGGATCCGACATCGCTGGAACGGAGGTCGGCGCAGGTGTGGGTGCGGTAGGCGTGCATTTTGTCGTCCGTTTTTCTTCTTCGTCATCCTCGCGAAAGCGGGGACCCAGCCCAGAACAGAAAATCTGGGTTCCCGCTTTCGCGGGAATGACGACTATAGATTAGTTGCCGCGCCGCTTCCCTTCCCAATCTCCTTTTGTCAAGGCGCGCGACCTCCGCTAAGGCCCGCGCACACATGAAAATTCACAAGCTGATCACAAAGACCGACGAGCTCAACACCCTCGTTGCCCGCCTTTCGACCCACGACTTTGTTGCCGTGGACACTGAATTCATGCGGGAAAACACCTATTGGCCAGACCTTTGCCTGATCCAGATCGCATCTGTCGACGAAGCCGCAGCGATCGATCCGAAGGCAGAGGGAATCGACCTTACGTCGCTGCTGGACCTGCTGGTCAACAATGACGAGGTGCTCAAGGTCTTTCACGCGGGCGGCCAAGACCTGGAAATCATCTATAATCTGACCGGTAAGATGCCCTACCCCCTATTCGATACGCAGGTGGCGGCAATGGCGCTCGGCTATGGCGAGCAGGTTGGCTATTCCTCGCTGGTGGAAAGCATCCTGGGCCATAGTCTCGATAAAGGAGCGCGTTTCACCGATTGGTCCCGTCGCCCCCTCGACAAGCGGCAGATTGACTATGCCATTGCCGATGTAACTTATCTGTCCGAAATCTTCCCCAAGCTGGTGAAGAAGCTGGTCAAGACTGGACGGGGTGCGTGGCTGGATGATGAGATGGAGCGGCTTGCCGACCCGTCGAGTTTCGCCTTTCCGCCTGAAGACGCGTGGCGCCGCCTGAAGCTGCCCAGCCGTAACCCTGTAGTATTGGGCCGCTTGAGGGCCCTCGCGGCGTGGCGAGAGCGGGAAGCCCGACAAAAGGATCTGCCGCGCGGGCGCATCATCAAGGATGATACGCTCAACGAACTGGCATCCCACCCGCCAAAGACACAGGACGACCTTGCCAAAGTGCGCGGCCTCAGCGCCGGGTGGCGCAACAACGATATCGGAAGCCGCCTGATGGCCGCAATTGACGGTGCTCAGCCAATGGAGGCGGGCGAGCTACCGAGTCGTGAGCCGCGGCGGCCCGGCCTCACCAAGGATGCCGCCCTGGTCAGTGACCTGTTGAAATTATTGCTGAAAATTCGCGCCAAGGAAGCCGGTGTCGCCCCCAAGCTAATCGCCAGATCGGATGATCTGGAGGCGCTTGCGGCGGGCGTTCGCGAGGGCTTGCCAATCCTCAACGGCTGGCGATTTGATGAGTTCGGCAATGATGCGCTGGACCTGGTTGAAGGTCGGCTCGCCTTCGCGACCGAAAATGGCAAGCTGAAGATGAGCCGCATCGACGCCTGACCGTTCAGGAACCCGAAACCGGGTTCGCCCATTATCTTGGCAAGAATCGACAGGAGACGATCATGCGTTTTGTTCTTGCCGCCTGCCTCGCCCTCGCGCTCGCCGCTTGTGCCGCCACGCCCCGTGCCGGAAACATCGACGAGATGTGCCGCAATGACATGCTGACGCAGTTTATCGGCTCGCAGGCCAGTGAGCAGCTCGGGCGGGACATTTTGACTGCTAGTGGCGCCAAGGTCATTCGGTGGGTCCCAAAAGGGAGCGCCGTAACCATGGATTTCCGCGGGGACCGTGTCACCGTAGCGCTCGATGAAAATAATAAGGTTGAGCGTGCCAGCTGCGGCTAGGAAATCTTAAGCTCTGCTTCTCGAACAAGTGATCGCGCAAGCTGCACAAAGCGCCGCTCGACGGCATCCGAATATAGCTCCCGATATTTGGCGGGTATCGTGAGCACGACCTTTTTCGACGTCAGCGCAATGCTGGTTTTACGAAGCAGGGCTTCAGTACCGCCGCTAAGCCGCTGTGCGAGGCGAATAGCCCGGCCCCAGGCAATCAGCCGATCCTCCTCGCTCTCCCGAAGCAGCGCGCCCAGGGCCGGGTCAAATGCGTCACCACCGAATGCAACCGACAAGGCACGCCCCAATACCGCCCGGCCATGGCTGTCGATCCCCACCCAATTACCATGGATCGCAAGGTCCACGGCACGATCAGCGCGATAATCCGGATGCGCATTCCAGGCGATGTCCCCCAGAAGGCACGCCGCCAACCGCAGACGCTGCAAATCCTGCGATTCGTCAGGAAACAGCGGATCCATCCAAGCGTCGAGCGCCGCCCCGTGATCACCAAACCGGCCGAGCCGTTCACCAACCTCCACAGCGGCGGCGAGCAGCGGGTCTTCCGCCCGCACATCCGGCTTCAGATCGCGATAGAGCAACCCTTCGCGCAGACCGAAGGCCGAGACGATAATCCGCTTTGGATCCAGCACGTCTGCCATCGCCTCAAGAACATTTAGCGCCGCCGGCAGCGTCGGGACGCGCGACGCCGATATCCCGGTGAGCGCCTTCAATTCGTCGATCGGCAACGTCTCAATGACCGCCCGAAGATCGGCAATTCGCTCCTTCGGGATCCGGTGGTGATGAACGATAGGCAGCGGATGCCCTTGCACTTTCATGTCCAGCAATGCGAGCGCGCGGAACGATCCGCCGACCAAATACAGGCCGTGTCCCCGCGCCGCGTCGCCAAGGCGCGTGCCCTTTACGCCCGCGCGAATGGCCTTAGTCAGCGTCGCAACGTCCTCTCCGGCAACCCGCAACACGCCGAGCGGCAAGGACACCCCCTCGCCCGCACCGCCGCGCGCAACGCCGATCAATTCAAGGCTGCCGCCGCCAAGGTCAGCGACAATACCGTTGGCCCGTGGGATCGCCGAGATCACGCCGAGTCCCGACAGCTCTGCCTCTTCCACGCCCGGCAACAGGCGCGGTCTCAGACCGAGTGCCTTGATTTCCTTCAAAAACGCCGGTCCATTGCTTGCGTCCCGAACTGCTGCGGTCGCGACCGTATGCAAGGTCTTCAGCCCCATTTCCTTGGCCAATTGCCGAAAACGGGCGAGCGCCTGCAACGTCTTGGCCATCGCCTCGTCGTCGAGCCTTCCATCGGCCGCGAGGCCCCGGCCAAGCGCGGCCATGACCTTTTCGTTGAACAGGGTCGATGGGACACGCGCACTGCCGCCATAGGCGACAAACCGCACGGAATTCGACCCGATGTCGATAATCCCCGTCGGTGACATCCTGCTGACCGGCACCGTCTACCCTCGCTGCGTCAGGCGAAGCTTGGGCACCGCCTTTCCTTCTAATGCCTGTCCGCGCCCGGACAGAGACGGGTTTTCCATGAAGTAGCGATGGCAGTTGAAATGCCGACGACCGGGCTTCACTCGTGTGAAACTGCCGTCTGCGCCCAGCGTCCAACTTTGCTCATTATCGATCAAATTGGCGATCATCACCTGATCGAGAACTTGTGCGTGGACGGTCGGATTTTCGATCGGCAGCATATATTCAACGCGCCGGTCGAAATTCCGCGGCATCCAGTCCGCAGAACTGATGAACACCTTTGCCTTGCGATGGGGAAGACGTGCGCCATTAGCGAACACAAAGATGCGGCTATGCTCCAGGAAACGGCCGATAATCGATTTCACGCGAATGTTGCTCGACATGCCCGGTACGCCCGGACGCAAGCAGCAAACGCCGCGAACCACCAAATCAATCGAAACGCCCGCCTCGCTTGCTTCATAAAGTTTTTCGATGACTTTCTGATCGACGAGGCTGTTCATCTTCGCCCAAATCGCGGCCGGCTCGCCCGCCTTGGCGTTGGCAATTTCGGCGTCGATCAAGGCGAGGATTTTGTCACGAAGATCACGCGGACTCAGAGTCAGGAGTTCGAGCCCCTTGGGCTGCACATAGCCGGTGACGAGATTGAACATTTTGGCGGCATCACGCGCCGCGCGGCGCGAGGATGTGAAATAGCTGAGGTCGGTGTAAATTTTGGCAGTGGTCGGATGATAATTGCCGGTTCCGAAATGACAGTATGTCCGCATTACACTACCTTCGCGGCGTATCACCATCGACACTTTGGCATGGGTTTTTAGCTCTACGAAGCCATAAATGACCTGCACCCCTGCCCGTTCCAGCCGGTTCGCCCAGAGCAAATTCTGCTCTTCGTCAAAGCGCGCCTTCAACTCAACGACCGCGGTTACCGATTTGCCCGCTTCCGCCGCTGCAACAAGGGCGTCGATGATCGCCGACTGCTTCCCCGCGCGGTACAATGTCTGCTTGATGGCGACCACATCGGGATCCTCCGCCGCCTGGCGAAGGAACGCGACCACCACCTCGAAACTTTCATAGGGGTGATGAACAATGAAGTCCTTGGCCCGGATCGCGGCAAAACAATCGCCATCATATTCAACAATGCGTTCCGGAAACCGCGGTGTGTAAGGCGTGAATTTAAGGTCAGGACGGTCTACATCAACCAGCTGCCCAAGGTCGGCAATACCGATAAAACCGGCACTTTCCGCGACCAAAGCCGAGTCCGCCTCAAGGCCATCCCGGACCAGCATTTCCAGTTCCGATGGAGTGTCGGCTGCAAATTCCAGACGGATGACGCGGCCGCGCCGCCGCCGCTTGATGGCGCTACGGAAATATCGGACCAGGTCCTCTGCATCCTCTTCCACTTCGATATCGCTGTCGCGCAACAATCGGAATGCGCCGGACGCGACCTTGGTAAAGCCTGGAAATATCTGGTCGAAGTGCGCCCGAATGACGTTTTCAATGGCGATGAAACGCCACGTTTTGCCAGGCAGCCGGATGAAGCGTGGCAACGTCGACGGGATCATCAACAGCTCGACCACCGGCTCGCTTTTCTTGCCCCGCCGAAGATCGAACAGCAGGCTGAACCCTCCATTGGGAATGAACGGGAATGGGTGCGCCGGATCAATCGCCTGGGGAGTCAGCACCGGCAGAATCTGTTCGCGGAAATGATCCCCCAACCAATCCGCTTCGGCTGATGTCAGGTCGTCGGCCGTTACCACCGAGACACCCGCATCGTTCAGGGCTTCGCGGAGCAAAATCCACTCGGCCTGCTGAGCGACGACGAGCGCGTCAGCTTCTTCTGCGATCGCATCCAATTGCTGCGTCGGCGTCATGCCGTCGACGCTCAGGCTCTCGATACCCTGAAGCTGGTGCGCCTTCAGACCGGCTACGCGAACCATGAAGAACTCATCAAGGTTGTTGCCGCTGATCGACAAGAAACGCAGCCGCTCCAGCAGAGGATGGGCCGGGTTCGTCGCTTCTTCCAGCACCCGGCGGTTGAAGGCCAGCCAGCTCAGTTCGCGATTGAAAAGCCGTCGATCGCTCATGCCGCTCCCCGGTCGATCATTCCACCGTCAGCAAGCGCGCGTCGAACTGTTGGCAGAGTCAGCCGCGCCCGCTCGGCAATGGCAAAACGATCAATCGACTCCACCACCCGTTCAGCCGCCCAATAGCTTCGCTCAATCCGGTCTGACACATATTTCAACACGTCGTCAGGAATATGAACGCCGCGATCGGCAAACAGCAACTGCAGCACTGCCCGAAACAGCTCATCGTCCGGCTGAGTAATGCGGGCGATTGGCGTCACGGCCATTCTGGTACGGAGGTCGGGAAGCGCAATTTCCCAGGCGGGCGGCACCTCGTCGACAATCATCACCAGCGGCCGACCGCTATCCTGCGCCGCGTTCCACGCGTGAAACAATGCTTCTTCATCATGGGCATCGGCGCGGTCAATGATCCGCCCATCAACGCGATTGGCAAAGGCGCGCGCCAAAAGCGAGCGACCGGATCGCCTTGGTCCGGTCAAAAGCGTCGCCTTGACCGGCCATAGCGTCCAACGCCGAAAATGGTCGAACGCCTCTTCATTCGCCTTTCCGACAACGAAGCGATTTTCATCCTGGACTTGCGGCCAGTCGAGCGGGAGCGCGATCTGGTCCGCGGGACGACTCATCGTCCCCCGCCGAGAGAGATTCGCATCACGCCTGATCCGAAATCAATTCCTAGCCCGGCGCCAGAAAGGGCAGATCGCAGCTCATCGCTATTACCCTTGAAGCGGACGACAATGCGCGAATTTCCACCGATATTGGAATTGACGATCCCGACGCCTTCCACGCCGGAAATGCCGGACACACGTGACAATATGGCGGACAATGCCGCCGCGTCCGGCGTCGCTGCGAGCAGCTGGAACCCACTCATTGGCGCTGGCGCAATTGGATCGCCGGTTGTTGGCGTCGTCGATGTGGCGGAGGTGTCAGGCGCCGCCAATTCATCCAATTCTTCCACGGGTGGTGGTGGCGGCAGGGTAATCAGGTTCGGATCGGACCGCACAACACCCTGAGCATAGGCTTGCGCAAACAGGCGGTCCATTCGTTGCACGCCTTCCGACATCATGCGCGCTATATCGTTGCTGTCCCTGGCAACCAGGTCGAAACTTCCCAACGCCGTTGCATCGGGACCGAACCGCCCGGTGAAATGTGCCTTTGTGGGACCGCCAGGGTAGGTTCGGTCCAACTGGACTTCCGCTGTCAGGACATTGGCCGCCCCGTAAAGGTCGAGGACGTTGCGCCACCATGTGCGGCTGGTACGCCGTGAGACGGCGGCATTGGCCATCAACGGATCGCCGCCGAGCCCGCTTACCCGCACATAATTGATCGGGCTTTGCGAAGTACGCAGCTGTGCCCATGCCCGCTGCCAAGGGTTTTTCAGCTCAACCGTCTGAGCCGTGCCGCCAGTGATGGTGACCGGAATTAACAGCATCGGCGGTGACCGGCGAATCTCTCCGCCTACACCCAGCAATTGCCCGGCAAGACTGCGATCGAACAAAACGCCCAGCGTCGCGATGTAGCGGTTGGGACCGATCTGTTCCTTTTCGACAACGATGGAGCTGACCAATCCGTCCAAGGTGGAATCGCTGAGCGATGGCGCTTCGCTGATCGGGCGCTTGTTGACCTGGGCCCACAGCTTCTTGAACCCCTCACGCTGGGCAATGCGCCAGCCAGCGTACCGCGCGCTGTCGGCGTCCTTTGCCCCAACGTCGACATCGATACCGCCGATTTCCAGCGTCCCGCTGCTGTCGATGGGAAGAATGCCGCGATCGCCCGACTCCATTTGAGCGACAACGATACCGGCCGTCCCCGCAAGGGCGATCAGCGCGGCGGACAGGGCGATGGTGGACCGACGAAACTGCATTGAGGCCGCTTTTGGCGACAATGGCGTGGAATTCCAAGCAGGATATGGCTAGGCGGTGCCTCCATGACCGACAAAGCGCCACAAAAGCCGCTAACCTACGCCGATGCCGGCGTGTCCATCGAAACGGGCAATGCCCTGGTGAAAGCGATTGGGCCCCTAGCCAAATCGACCGCCCGGCCCGGCGCCAATGCCGAGCTTGGTGGATTCGGAGGGTTTTTTGACCTGAAGGCAGCGGGCTATGAAGATCCATTGCTGGTTGCGGCCAATGATGGTGTCGGAACCAAGCTGAAGCTGGCCATCGACACTGGCCGCCACGATGGCGTCGGCATCGATCTGGTCGCCATGTGTGTCAACGATCTGGTTGTGCAAGGCGCCGAGCCGCTGTTTTTCCTCGATTATTACGCAACCGCCAAACTCGACAATGAAATCGCCACCCGCGTCGTTGCCTCGATTGCGGATGGATGCCGCATCGCCGGTTGCGCCCTAATTGGCGGCGAAACCGCGGAAATGCCGGGTATGTATGAAACGGGCGATTATGACCTTGCGGGCTTCTGCGTTGGCGCCGTAGATCGCGCCAAAGCGTTGACGGGATCCAGGGTCCAGCCGGGCGACGTCCTGCTTGGTCTCGCCAGTTCGGGCGTTCATTCCAACGGCTTTAGTCTCGTACGCAAGCTGATTGAGGTAAACGGCTGGAAGCTCGATCGCCCAGCGATTTTCGATCAGGATCATTTGCTGGGTGATCTCCTGCTCAAACCAACGCGGATCTATGTGAAGAGTTTGTTGCCGCTGGTCCGTGACGGATCAATTCAGGCGCTGGCCCACATTACTGGCGGCGGCCTGCTCGAAAATATCCCGCGCGTCCTGCCCGACGGCTGCCACGCAGTGGTTGATGCGGACAGTTGGCCGCTACCTCGCCTGTTTGCTTTCCTGCAGGCTGGCGGCGCGATTGAACCGGGTGAGCTTGCCCGCACATTCAACTGCGGCATTGGCATGGTCGCGGTGGTTCGCGCTGAAGACGCTGACAGTGTGACAGCCGCGCTTGAAGCAGCGGGCGAAACGGTGTTCCGCATCGGCGTCATCGACGCCGGCGAAAAGGGCTGCACCGTCAAAGGCAGCGCCGGTACGTGGAGTGCCCGTGACGACTGGTCGGCCAGCTACAATGGATAAAGGGCGCGTCGCGGTCCTGATATCGGGCCGCGGCTCGAACATGGCGGCGTTACTTTACGCCAGCCAAGCGAGCGACTGTCCCTATGATATTGTGCTGGTTAGCGGCGACAAGCCGGATGCGCCTGGATTTGACCTGGCCGAAGCCGAATCCGTTTCTGTCGTCCGGCTCGATTCCAAGTCGCTCGGACCTGGCTACTGGAATGCTCTCCAATCGGCGCTGGAGGCAGCCGACATTGACCTGATAGCTCTTGCCGGTTTCATGCGCATCATTCCCGCCGATTTTGTCGAGCGGTGGGCGGGCAAGATGATCAACATTCATCCGTCGCTTCTGCCCAAATATAAAGGACTGCACACACAGCAGCAGGCGCTCGACAATGGCGATACCGAAACCGGAGCAACGGTTCATCTCGTAACGCCGGAGCTCGATTCCGGTGAAATACTTGGTCAGGTCCATGTCGCCATAATGCCGGACGATACCGCCACGACGCTGGCCGGCCGCCTATTGATTGCCGAACATCAGCTGTATCCGCAGGTTCTGGCCCGCTATGCAGCCAGGCCGTTCGACGCGCAGTGGATTGAGGCGCGGGTTGATGCGTTGGCATCGCAGCTTCCAGAGGTCATTCGCAAGACTAGTCACGGCTCGCCCGGATGGGGCGTTGGGTCGGAGAAAACCGCAAAGCTTTTCGCCATTATCGCCGACCATCATCACGGCGAAAGGGCCGTCGGCCTGCTTGTGAAGGCAAGCGGTCCTGACGAAATGGCCGGACTGATCGAAGCGCAGCCGGATATTTATTATTGGCCAAAATATTATGGGGCGAGCGGCTGGCTAGGCATTAAACTTAACCGCCGCGGCGTTGATTGGGATCAGGTTGAAAGCTGGCTGATGCGAAGCTGGACGGCGTGCGCCCCGGCCCGGCTTACCAAGCTGATGCGTGCAGCCGACGAGTTTTAGGAGAAGCGAATGGCGGAGCCTAAGCAGCCTAGCGAAGACGCAAAGCAGCGGCGACGCCTGATCACGCTTGGCGAGATCATCGCTCTTGCCGGTCTCACCATTTCCGCGCTGGCGCTCTGGAACAGTTGGAAAAGCGACAAAGGTGATAAGCCGGATGTCGTCGTTGAGCAGCGGACGGCCATTCCGCTGACCCTCCGGGGAACTGTCGACAAGGATGGCCGCATCGTGCGGCTGACACCAGCCGAGCCATCGCACGCCCTCGATACCGTAACCATTACGGCCATGGCCCCCGCGAGCGGACGAGCAGACTTTGGCGGCGAGCCGGTTCTGACGGCCGAGACTATAGAAGACTGGTTGCCCAAATCCACGCCGCGTCAGGGCAGCGGCAGCCTCAATGTCATGGCTAACGCCCAGTATATCGAGAGCGGTGAAAACCGAACGGCGCGGCAACGTTATCGCATCACCTACCGCTGGGTCGACGGCGGCTTGTTTGGTGGCAAGGCTTTGCGGCTTACCGCAATATCACGAAGCTAACCCATTCCATCGCGATGCCGGCCGATTGTGCGGCTCTTATCACCGTCTGATCTCAAACAAGCCTTCCGCACGTTCATCGCGGCGAAAGGCAATGTGGCTAGCATCAGTAGTAAGACTTTCGCCCCGGAGTAATTTCAATGCCGACCGCTAACGCCACGCGACCGATCATCGGGGTGATGCTGCTATCGGTCGCCGCCCCGACAATTGCTCAGCCATATGGTGGCTGGGGGCCCGAACCGATGTCACATCGTGATGCGGGCCGCTCTGCACCGCGCGATGGCAAGGTTACCATGGCGCGTTTCAAGGCAAATGACCCGCGCGTCGCGCAGCTTGGTCATGGCCCCATTTCCGTTACCTCCGGACTGGGCGATGCCTCCGGTCCGACCGAACGTGCCGCTTTCGAGGCCGCGATTGTCGATCAGCTGGCCAGGGGCGGTTACAACGTAAATGTTCCCCAGGGCACCGGACAGATCGCCGAGATGGTAGTGGAACATCATATTGCGGTCCCTGCCGAACAGCGTCGCAGTCCCGTGAGCGGCGGCGTGTCGGTTGGTGGGGGCAACTATGGCTCATTCGGCGGTCTTGGCATTGCCATCGATCTATCAAAGCCGCGAAAGGCGATGGTGTCGACCCGCGTTCAGGTTCGGATTCGCGACGCCGCCGACAAGGCTGTTTTGTGGGAAGGCCGAGCAGACATCATAACCCGGGAAGGCGACAAACGCTGGACGAATGATACCATCGCGCGGAAACTTGTATCGACCTTGTTCGACGGATTTCCTGGCGCCAATTAAAAGGACCGCCGGAATTTCTTCCGACGGCCCCTCCTCTCCCGGAATTTCCTTCCGGTGATTATGATCGGCGCGTTAGCCGACGATTTCTTCCGGCTTGAAGAAATAGGCGATTTCGATCGCCGCATTCTCTTCGCTGTCGCTGCCGTGGACCGAATTTTCACCGATCGACAGCGCGTGGGTCTTGCGGATCGTACCTTCGGCGGCGTCGGCCGGGTTGGTCGCACCCATGATGTCGCGGTTGCGGGTTACGGCGTCTTCGCCTTCCAGAACCTGGACTACAACTGGTTCGCTGATCATGAAGTCGACCAGTTCGCCAAAGAACGGACGTTCCGCATGGACTGCGTAAAAGCCTTCGGCCTGTTCCTTCGTCATGTGGATGCGCTTCGACGCAACGACGCGAAGACCGCCGTCTTCCAACATCTGGGTGACCGCCCCGGTCAGGTTGCGGCGGGTAGCGTCGGGCTTGATGATCGAAAAGGTGCGGGTAACCGCCATGGGACACTCCAAATGTCTGGGATTGATTTGCTGGCCGCGCCCCTAGCCGCGCTGGGCGCAAAGGGCAAGGCTCAGGCCTTCTTCACCCACTTGCCATCTTCCGACGCCCAATAGTTGCGCTCGATACCGTCACGACCAGACAGCAGCTTCCACGCCTGCCGTGCGCCGACCAGCGTTGCCTCATCGAACAAATAGAAGGCGCGATCAAAATGTAGCGCCGCGTCCCGCCATTCGCCATCCGCAATCAGCAAGTTTCGGGCCATGTTGGGTGCATCGATGCCCGTAGACAAAAGGATTGGCTGCGCGGGATCGTCACTACCACCCGCAACGCCGTGCGGTAAGAAGCTGGTTGCACCCTGATCCCACAACAGCCGGTCAATTCGCGACAAATACCCCTCGTCACGTGACACAATCAGCAAGCGGCCGCCCTCGGTGAGCAGGCGCGCCGCGAGGGAGGTGATTACCCCCTCCGCGCTCGCGCTGCCCAATTGATAGAAATCGACCCGCATCGGGCCGCTTCTCCTGATTTAGCCTTCCGCCGTGTCGGCAATATACTGGTCGAGCAAGCGCACACCATAGCCCGTGGCGCCCTTGGCATAGGTCGGCTTATCCTTGTCTGACCAGGCCATGCCGGCGATGTCGAGGTGGGCCCATGCCACGCCCTCATCGACAAAACGCTGCAGGAACTGCGCCGCGGTAATCGATCCCGCCTCACGAGGACCGACGTTTTTCATGTCGGCGATCGGGCTGTCGATCAATCGGTCATATGCTTCGCCGAGCGGCTGACGCCACAGGAGGTCGCCGCTTTCGTCGGCAGCCTTCAGCAGGTTCTTCGCCAGCGCATCGCTGTTAGAGAAGATACCGGCATATTCATGGCCCAACGTGATGACCATCGCGCCGGTCAGCGTGGCGAGATCAATGATGATCTTCGGCTTGATGTTCTTCTGGGTCCAGGTGATCGCGTCACACAGCACCAGGCGGCCTTCGGCGTCGGTATTGATGACCTCGATCGTCTGGCCGTCCATCGAGGTAACGACGTCACCGGGGCGCTGGGCATTGCCATCCGGCATATTCTCGACGAGGCCGCAAATGCCCACCACGTTGGCCTTCGCCTTACGGCTGGCGAGCGCGAGCATGGCGCCCGCGACGGCACCTGCGCCGCCCATGTCCCACTTCATTGCCTCCATGCCCGCAGCGGGTTTGATCGAGATGCCGCCAGTGTCGAAGGTCACACCCTTGCCAACGAAGGCAACCGGGGCTTCCCCGGCCTTGCCGCCCTCCCAGCGCAGGACGAGCAGCTTGGGCTCACGCACGGAGCCCTGCGCCACACCAAGCAGCGCGCCCATGCCGAGCTTCGCCATTTCATCGCGGCCTAGCACTTCGATCTTCAGTCCGGTGCCTTCGGCGCGCTTGGCCACACGCTCGACGAAGGTTTCGGGGTAGATGATATTGGCCGGTTCGGTAACGAGTTCACGGGTCAGGAACACGCCCCGGGCAATCTGCGCATAGCGATCATCGAACAGCTTTTGCGCGCCATCGCCGCCACCAACGATGGTGATATCCATGAGGGTTGGCTTCAGATTGTCTTTCAGCTTCGTGCGATAAAAATCGTGGCGCCAGTCGCGCAGCACCGCCCCGAACGCGACCCGCGCGGCGGCGTCATCGCCATAATCGAGGCCACTGACATCGATGACCGCATGCAATTCGCCGGACGTCTGCAGCTTGGCCGTTACCGAGCCGCCGAGCTTTTCCGCCGCCTCGTCTGCCTTGGCATCGACGCCCACGACGAGCAGGCGCTGACCGGTGGACAGGTAGGTTTCGACCTGAGCACCCGACTTTCCATCAAACCGTGCGCGTTTCAGCGCGGCTTCGACTGCGGCTTTTTCCGCGCCAAGGCTGGAAAGGCCGGCCCAATCTTTTCCAACAACCGGGATGACAAGGGCATAATCGCCCGTCGGGCGGCTATCGGCGAAACGAACTTGCATGAAAAACCCCTGCGAATTGGATGGATTTGAAGATATTGGGCCTTCCTTAGGGCCCCATTCGCGTCATGGCAAAGGGGCAACTCACCCCAAAGGCGGATTGAAGGGCTGTCGACAAGGTGTAATAGCACATTGAATCAGGTACCAAGTCCGAGCGGGGTTGTTTGCGCATAAATATGAAGGTTGGCTGTGGTTTGACAGCGTTGGCTCTTGCCACCAGCCTCGCGGCGCCCGCGCAGGCCCAACAGGCCATGCCGAGCGATACTGACAGCAGCAGCAGCGCCTCCATAAATTCACCGGCCATAGCGGTCGAACCTACCGGAGATCGCTTGGTCGATTTCGCGGCCGACAGCGTGACCTATGACAGCAAGGCGGACGTTATAACGGCCGATGGCCAGATCCGCATGTCATCTGACGGCAATTATCTGGCAGCCGATCATGTCAGCTGGGACCGCAACAGCGGCAAAGTCATTGCCTCCGGCAATGTTGTGGTGGTCAACCCCGAAGGCGACAAGCTGATCGGTGACAGCGTCGACCTTACAGATGACCTTAAAGACGGCACTGTCCAGAATCTGCTGATCGTCCTGAACAGCGGCGGTCGAATTGCCGCAGTCAAAGGGTCGCGGCAAGGCGACCTTCTTGCGCTGGAAAATGCCGTTTATTCGGCCTGTCCGGTCACGGACGAAAAAGGCTGCCCCCGCAACCCCAGCTGGAAAATCAGCGCAGCCCGCGTCGTGCGGGATGCGAAGACCGGTAAAATCCAATTCCGCGGTGGTAAGATCACGATTCTCGGTCTGACGTTGCCGTTGTTACCGGTGTTTGCAATCGGTGACGGGTCGCAAAAGGGCGGCGTCACCGGCGCGCTCTTGCCCAGCATTCGCATTGACAGCAATAACGGCCTCGAACTTAGCGCCCCCTATTATTGGCGTTTCGACCGCAACAAAGACCTCACGCTTACTCCGCATATCTATACCGGTGCGCTACCCGCCATTGAAGCGAAGTGGCGCCACCTCACCGATATTGGCGCCTATCAGATTGGTGGATTCGTCACGCATGGCGAAGTCCCGAACAGCAGCGCGTCCGCAACCACAACTGGAAATCGCGAAGGCATGCGCGGCTATTTTGAAGCGAATGGCCGGTTTCAACTCGATCCCTATTGGACCATCAGCTCATCGTTACGCGCGGCGACCGACAAGACGGTAACGCGCCGATACGACATTACGCGCGATGACCGTCTGCGGAATTTCATCAATGCCGAGCGGATCGACCTCGATAGCTATGTTTCGATAGCAGGTTGGGCATTTCAGGGCCTGCGCGTCGACGACGTTCAAAAACAGATCCCCATTGCGCTTCCGGCCGTGGACGCCCGGTTCCGCCTGGCCGACCCGGTACTGGGCGGCCGGATTCAGCTTCAGGCAAACAGTCTAGCCATCCTGCGCATTGATGGGCAGGATACGCAGCGCGCATTCGCCAGCGTTCAGTGGGATATGCGCAAACTGACCCCATGGGGTCAGGAGGTCACATTCACCGCGCTAGCCCGCGCAGATGCCTACCATACGGATGACGCTGCCCTCACCGATGTTCCTATTTATCGTGGAACCGACGGCTGGCATTTTCGCGGTATTGGCGCGCTTGCCGCCGATGTCCGCTGGCCGTTCGTCGGCGATTTTCTGGGCGGCACCCAGCGATTGACGCCTCGTGTGCAAATTGTCCTGTCGCCCAAAACCGAAAACCTCAAGATTCCGAACGAGGACAGCCGCGCCGTCGAATTGGAAGACAGTAACCTGTTCGCGCTTAGCCGCTTCCCCGGCTATGATCGTTGGGACGATGGCTCGCGCGTCACTTATGGCGTTGAATGGGCGTTTGACCGTCCCAACTGGTCCATCGATGCCGTGGTCGGCCAAAGCTATCGCATCACTCAGAAGCCGACGATTTTCCCTGACGGAACAGGTCTTAGCGACCGGATGAGCGACATTGTCGGCCGCACCCGCGTTCGGTTCGGGCGCGTGATTGACATCACCCACCGGTACCGCATCGACAAGGACAATTTTACGGTGCGCCGCAATGAATTGGATCTGACGGTCGGTACGGACGCGACCTATGCCCAGATCGGCTATCTGCGGCTCAACCGCGACATCGATTCCGCCATCGAGGATCTTCGCGACAAGGAGGAATTGCGCCTGGCAGGACGATTCCAGTTCCGACGCTACTGGTCGGTGTTTGGCTCAACCGTCGTCGACCTGTCGGACGAAAGCGAAGATCCGCTCAGCCTTGCCGATGGGTATGAACCGGTCCGCCACCGTCTTGGCATCAATTATGAAGATGATTGTCTGGAGCTTGGCGTGGCGTGGAAGCGCGACTATGAGCGGATTGGATCGTTTAAGAAGGGCAATACTTTTTCGATCAATTTCGCGCTTAAGGGCATTGGCCGCTAAGCTGACGTTCATGGCGGCAGCGTAAAGGCATTCAGCTACAGTATTGACGATAAAGGGATTTTCGCGGTGGGAGTAGCCAAGTTTTTGACCAAGCGCCGTCTTTGGACCGCAGCGCCGATAGTTATGGGTGTCGCGCTTGCGTCCGCTGCCCCTGCACAGCAGCAGGCAGGCGAGCCGAATAGCGCAGCCAATCTGAAGCTGCCGTCGAACCTCCAATTGTTCGGGTCGTCACTGCCCTCGGTCGTCAAGGCCCGGGTGCTGGTGAATGGCGAAGTGATTACCCAAAGCGACATTGATCAGCGACTGGCTCTGCTGGCCATCGCCAACGGCGGCAAGATTCCAGCGGAGGAAATTGATCGCCTTCGGCAGCAAGTCCTGTCGAACCTCATTGACGAAACACTGCAGATTCAGGCGGCAAAATCGGAAGAGATTGAGATCGACGATGGCGACATCGACAAATCGGTTGCGCGTGTCGCCAGCAATGTGAAACAGACTCCTGAAGAGCTGGCGACCTATCTCAAAGCCAATGGCTCGAACATCAAATCGATCCGCCGTCAAATTATGGGTGAACTCGCATGGCGCCGTCTGCAATCAAAGAAGATTGAAGACAGCGTCAACGTTGGTGACGAGGAAGTTAACGCCGTCATCCAGAAGCTGGAAGCGTCGAAGGGAACCACCGAATATCGCGTGGGCGAGATCTTCCTGGCGGCGACACCGGCGGACGATGCACAGGTCCAGGCCAACATCACCAAGATTTTCCAAGCGTTGCAGCAGGGCGGGTCATTCGTCGGCTACGCCCGTCAATATTCGCAAAGTTCGACTGCCGCCGTCGGCGGCGACCTCGGCTGGATGCGTCCGGAGCAGCTTCCGGATGTTCTCGGCGCGCACCTACGCGAAATGCATGCAGGACAATTGTCGGCGCCGATCAAGGTGCCGGGCGGCTATTCGCTTCTTGCCGTTCAGGATGAGCGCAAGATCCTTACCGCCGATCCGCGCAATGCGGTGTTGTCACTGAAGCAGGTTTCGATCAACTTCCCGGCCGGTACCACCCGCGCGCAGGCGGAGCCAACCCTGTCGAAATTCGCCTCCGCCTCGCAATCGATTGGTGGTTGCGGCGGCGCGGAAAAGCTCGCTGGCGACTTCAAGGGCGATGTTGTCACGTCCGATGAAGTGAAGATGCGGGACCTGCCGCCGGCGCTTCAGGAGATGATGGCGCAGATGCAGGTTGGTCAGGCGACCCGCCCGTTCGGTTCGATCGAGGAAGGCGTCCGCGTTTTGGTGATGTGCGGCCGCGACATGGCCGACCCGACGCTACCGACGCACGAGCAGGTTATGAACCAGCTCAGCGAAGAGCGGATCAACATGCGCTCGCGCCGTTATCTGCGTGACCTTCGCCGCGACGCGGTGATCGACTTCCGCTAAGACGGAGGCAATGGAGCTGGACAGCCGCCCACTTGCGATTTCGCTTGGCGATCCCGCCGGGATCGGCCCTGAAGTTGTCGCAAAATGCTGGGATCATCGCGGGGCGATGAACCTGCCGCCATTCGTGGCGGTCGGCGACCCGCGCAGCATTGCCGCCGTTTGGGACGGGCCGATCGCCACCATCGACGATCCAAGCGAAGCAGACTCGGCCTTTGATGTTGGCTTGCCACTTCTGACGGTCAATGCGGCGGAAATAGACCGGCCGGGCGTTCCTTCGGTTGCGGGGGCCCATGCATCGCTCGATGCATTGGAATTGGCAGTCGGGCTGGCCCGCTCTGGGTCGGCAGCAGCCGTCGTCACCGGCCCGGTGAGCAAGGTTCAGCTTTATTCCATTGGTTTTGCCCATCCCGGGCAAACGGAATTTGTGGCCGAGCGATGCGGGGTGGCGCCAGGCAACGTCGCCATGATGCTTGCCGGGCCAACCCTGCGGTGCGTGCCGGTGACAACCCATCTCCCGCTATACAAGGCCATCGAGTCATTGACGCCGCAGTTGATCGAGGCGCGTGGTCGATCGGCACTTCGCGGCTTGCAGCGCAATTTCGGCATCAGCGACCCGACCCTGGCTGTGGCGGGGCTTAACCCCCACGCAGGCGAGAATGGCACCCTGGGGCGTGAGGAAATTGACATCATTCAGCCCGCCGTGGACGCCCTGCGCGCCGACGGATGGCGCATCATCGGCCCTCTGCCGCCCGACACCATGTTCCATGCGTCCGCGCGCAGCCGGTTCGACGCCGCGCTGTGTATGTATCATGATCAGGCGCTAATCCCGCTAAAGGCGCTTCATTTCGACGAAGGCGTCAACATTACGCTGGGCCTGCCAATTGTCCGCACCTCGCCCGATCATGGCACTGCATTCGATATCGCCGGACAAGACAGGGCCGATCCGAGCGCCATGGCCGCCGCAATCCGCCTAGCCGCAAGTGCGGCGCGCGTTCGGCAGACCATCGCGGCATGACGGACAGCCCGGAACCGTTACGTGACGTTATCGCCCGCCACGGGCTGCAGGCGACCAAGGCGCTTGGCCAGAATTTCATCCTGGACCGACAATTGCTCGCGCGGATCGCTGCAATTCCTGAAATTGGTGCGGGCGACCATGTTTATGAAGTTGGCCCCGGTCCTGGCGGCTTGACGCGCGCGATCCTCGACACCGGCGCGAATTTGGTGGCAGTGGAGCGGGACCGGCGCTGCCTGCCTGCGCTGGACGAACTGGCCGCGGAATACTCACCGCGACTTCGGGTCATTTCCGGCGACGCACTGGACGTCGACGAACCCGCAGAGGCCGGTGCAGGCTGCCATATCGTCGCCAACCTGCCCTACAATGTCGGAACATTGTTGCTGCTTCGCTGGCTTGATGACCCGTGGCCGCCTTATTGGACGTCGCTGACCCTGATGTTTCAACGGGAGGTCGCGGAACGGATCGTCGCAAAACCCGGGAGCGAGCATTATGGGCGTTTATCGGTCGCCGCCCAATGGCGAGCAACACCGCGCATTGCGATGGCCGTGCACCGCAGCGCCTTTACGCCGCCGCCCAAAGTCGCATCAGCCATCGTTCATATCGTACCGCGCAATGCTCCAGAAGGTGTGTCCTATGCCACGCTTGAGAAGGTGACGGCGGCAGCGTTCGGCCAGCGGCGCAAGATGTTGCGGTCAAGCCTGAAATCCGTGCCGGGCGCACTGGACGCGCTGAACGCGCTGGGGATCAACGCTCAACGACGTGCGGAAACGGTCAGCGTCGACGAATTTGTCGAGCTGGCAAAACTGCTGAGTTAGTTTTTCTTTTCCGCGTCGGGCTTGGGCGTCGCGGCGGCGAGCGTCGGTCCGCGCGCAATTTGCCCCGACAATATGCCAGCCTGGGCGCAGCTGGACGGTCCACAAATCTTCTGCAGCTTGGCCAAATTATCCTTGGCGCGCGCAACCGCCCCCAACTCCACCATCGCCTCACCCTGAACCGCGAGCGCATCGCGGTCCGTCGGTTCCAAGACGAGTGCCTTCTTGGTCAGCGTGATCGCCTGTCCGTACAGCTTCTGCTTGATGGCGACACGGGCCATCGACACGAACACCGACCGATTTCGTGGATCGATCGCCAGGGCGGTTTCATATTGATCGTCGGCATCGACATATTTCCCGGTGGACGCAAGCGCGTCGCCCTTCTTCTGGAATTGCGTCGATAAAGGCGAAATCTGGTCGTCAGGACGCTGCCCCACGACGGCAACGGACGTAGCCGATGCAGCAAGGCCAAGACAAAGAACGAGCGGCGTCAAACGCATGATATTCTCCAACCAGTGCCCGTGACCTAGCACGGTCTACCTAATCGCGCGACGAAAAAGCCGTCCGTCTGGTCATGTGCCGGGGTCAACAACCGGCCACGACCGTCGGCGCGGCCGCCGTCGAAGCCGACATCTTGCACCGCCCAAGATGAATGGCGCCCTAAGAAATCATTGATCTGGCCCGCGCCTTCCCGTTGAAGGATGGAGCAGGTCGCATAAATCAGGCGGCCGCCCGGCTTTACCATGGTCGCCGCAAGGTCCAGAATACGCGACTGGAGCGCGACGACGCGGTCAAGCCGCTCCGGCGTCAGGCGCCACCGACCTTCCGGGTTGCGGCGCCATGTGCCCGAGCCGCTGCATGGGGCATCGACAAGAACCACATCGCAATGACCCGCAAGATCAGCCAGTTCCTCCGCCTCCCGACCGCCATCGAGCAACCTGGTCGCAATAACCGCCCCTGCCCGTTCGGCGCGTGGGGGCAGTTGGTTCAGCCGTGCGCGGTTGGTGTCGCTGGCGACAATTCCGGCGCCCGGTGACGCGGCGGCAATGGCAAGTGCCTTGCCGCCGGCACCAGCGCACAGGTCCAGCACCAATTCGCCATTTTCCGCCAGTGCTGCCAGCGCAATCAATTGACTGCCTTCATCCTGCACTTCGATCAGGCCGGTTTGGAACAGCTCATGATCGTCGACACGGGTGTCGGGCGGCAATCGGAGCGCCCATGGGCTGAGCGATGCCGGCTGCGCGCCATCCAATGCGGCCTGCGCTGCCTCCCGGCTTGTCCGCGCCACATTGACGCGTAGATCCAGCGGCGCGCGATCCAGAAAGGCGGGTCGCTCGCTTTCGGCAATCAAGGGCGACAATTGTTGGTCCAGCCATTGCGGCATCAAAGAAGCAGTTGCGCCTTCTTCGGTCCCAATGGGTGCTGGTCCATGCACGGAGCCGTCGAACAGGGAAACCAGGGCGGGATCGTCGTGTGCCAGACCAACCATCGCCGCACGCCCGCTTTGGGGACGGTCGCCCGCCCGGCGAATGGCTCGATACACCAGCTCGCGCACCGCGCGCCGGTCTTTGGAGCCCGCATAGCGCCGCGCCTTAAAATAGCGTTGGACGATGGTGTCGGCCGGCGGCCCGTCGTCCCGCGCCGAGGCAATGACCTCGTCGAGAATCTCGATCGCCGCCTGAACCCGCGCTGCCGGGGTCATGGTTTACCGCGTCGGGTAATTTGGGGCTTCACGCGTGATCGCCACATCATGCACGTGACTTTCGCTCAGGCCCGCGTTGGTGATGCGGACGAAGCGCGCACGCTTCTGAAGTTCGTCGATAGTCGTCGAGCCGGTGTAGCCCATCGCCGCCTTCACGCCGCCAACCAACTGGTGGACGATGTCGCGGACCGGCCCCTTGTACGGGACCTGCCCTTCAATTCCTTCTGGAACCAGTTTCAGCTGATCCTTGATATCCTGCTGGAAATAGCGATCGGCACTGCCGCGCGCCATTGCTCCGACGCTGCCCATCCCGCGATACGCCTTATAGGCGCGGCCCTGGTACAGGAAGGTTTCGCCCGGTGCCTCTTCCGTGCCCGCGAGCAGCGAACCGACCATGACCGTTGACGCCCCCGCCGCCAGTGCTTTGGCGATATCGCCAGAGGTGCGAACGCCGCCGTCAGCGATGACGGGAACGCCTCTCTGGGCCGCCGCGCCGGCCGCCGCCATGATGGCGGACAGCTGAGGCACGCCTACACCCGCGACGATACGGGTGGTGCAGATGGAGCCTGGTCCAATACCCACCTTGATCGCGTCGGCACCGGCATCAGCCAACGCCTTTGCCGCGTCCGCGGTGGCAACGTTGCCGGCCACAACCTGCACGGCGTTGGACAGCTTTTTCACCCGTTCGACCTGGGCAGCCACCTCTCGGTTATGGCCGTGGGCGGTGTCGATTACGATACAGTCGCAGCCAGCGGCGATCAGCGCCTCGGCGCGTTCAAATCCCTTATCGCCAACGGTCGAAGCTGCCGCAACGCGCAGGCGACCCTGATCATCCTTTGTGGCGTTCGGGCTGGCGACTGCCTTTTCAATATCTTTCACGGTGATCAGGCCGACGCAATGGTCGGCCTCGTCAACGACCAGCAGCTTTTCGATCCGGCGTTGATGGAGCAGTTTGCGCGCGGCGTCCTGACCGGTGCCAAGTGGCACCGTCGCAAGATTTTCGCTGGTCATCAGTTCGCGCACCGGTTGGTGCGGATTTTCGGCAAAGCGAACGTCGCGGTTGGTCAAAATGCCAGCCAGCTTTCCGTTTGCCTCGACAATCGGAATGCCACTGATCTTGTTCAGCGACATTAGCTCCAGTGCTTCGGCCAGCGTCTGATCCGGCGTCATCGTGATTGGGTTAACCACCATGCCGCTTTCGAACCGCTTAACTGCGCGAACGGCGGCGGCCTGCTCATCGACCGTCAGATTGCGGTGAAGAACGCCGATCCCGCCAAGCTGCGCGAGCGCAATCGCCATATCTGCCTCGGTGACAGTGTCCATCGCGGACGACAGCAGCGGGATATTGAGCGGGATCGACTTGGTGAGAAAGGTGCGGGTGTCGGCACCACTCGGCAAGACGCTGGATTCCAGCGGCTGGAGAAGAACGTCGTCGAAGGTGAGCCCTAAGGGGATTTCATCGTGGAGAAGGTCGGCCATATCGGCCCTTGGCAGGAACGACGCGATTCGCCAACCCCCACGCTCCGCCGGTTCAGCGTTTCGTCCTCTCCAACAGGCGCCGCGCCGCGTCGATATGCATTGATTCGATCATCTCGCCCTCAAATCGTTCGGCCCCGCCCGTTGCCGCATCTACCAACCGCTCCGCACGGGCGATCTGTTCCAGCGTCGGGGCCCATGCCGCATGGCACGGTCGGATCTGCGCGGGATGGATCAGTGATTTCCCGTCAAAGCCAAGGCTCCGCCCTTCTCGCGCCTCGGCGATAAAGCCTTCCTCATCATCCAGGCGATTATACACCCCGTCGATGACCGGAACGCCGGCCGCTCGCGCAGCAAGCACCGTCGTTTGAAGCGCAGTCATGATAGGTAGACGCCCACCGCCGGTTTCAATTCCGATTTCTGCGCGAAGGTCATTGGTGCCGACAATCATCATTGCCGCAAGTCGCGCGATGGCCGGCGCATCAAGGATCGCGTGTACTGTCTCGACCATCGCCGCGACCGGCCGGCTGACCAAGTGGCGAAGCGCCGCGATATCGCCTGCTTCCCGAACATTGGGAAGGACTATGAGTTGGCACGCCGATTTCATGATTGCAGCGACGTCGGCGCCATAATGGTCTGTCCCCATACCATTAACGCGGATGGCGACCGGCATCGGCCATTTGTCCGCGACTGCCTCCACCGCCGCGTCTCGGGCAGTGTCTTTTTCCTCTCCACGCACGGCATCTTCGAGGTCGAGAATGACGAGATCGGCGTCGCTCGCCTTTGCCTTTGCAATGGCGCGCGCATTGCTAGCCGGCAGGAACAGGACCGCCGGTCTGTCGAAAAGCGACGCACTCATACCGATTTTCCTTCCCACTCGTCCATGCAGTTTGCATCATGGCAAAGGATATAGGGGAATGACATGCTAGAGTTTCTCGTTGGTTTGGCGGTTTTCGCGCTTCTCATTGTGATGATGAGCATCAAGATCGTTCGACAGGGCTATCGTTACACCATCGAACGTTTCGGCAAATTCGTACGGGTGGCGGAGCCTGGCTTCAACCTTGTCACGCCATTCGTCTATCGCGTTGGCCATAAAATCAACATGATGGAGCAGGTCCTCGATATTCCCGGTCAGGAGATCATCACCAAGGACAACGCCATGGTGGCGGTCGACGGTGTCGTTTTCTTTCAGGTGCTCGATGCCGCCAAATCTGCGTATGAGGTCAGCGACCTTTATGCGGCGATCATGGCGCTTTCGACGACCAATCTTCGCACCGTCATGGGGTCAATGGACCTCGATGAGACCTTATCGAAGCGCGACGAGATCAACGCGCGCCTCTTGAGCGTGGTCGATCAGGCAACCGAGGCGTGGGGCGTGAAGATTACCCGCGTAGAGCTGAAAGATATCCGCCCGCCCGCCGACATATCCAACGCCATGGCCCGTCAGATGAAGGCGGAACGCGAGAAGCGCGCGGTCATTCTCGAAGCGGAAGGTCTGCGACAGGCGGCCATTCTGGAAGCCGAGGGCGATAAACAGTCGAAAATCCTTTCGGCGGAAGGATTGAAAGAGGCGGCGTTCCGCGAGGCGGAGGCGCGCGAACGCGCCGCCCAGGCCGAAGCCAATGCCACCAAATCGGTCAGCGACGCGATTGAGGGCGGAAGCACGCAGGCGATCAACTATTTTATCGCCCAGAAATATGTCGAAGCACTCGGGAAATTCGCCACGTCGCCCAATGCGAAAACCATATTGTTCCCCGTGGAAGCGACCCAATTGATTGGCACGCTCGGCGGTATTGGGGAGCTGGCCAAAGAGGTGCTGAACAAAGATGCGCCCGCACCGACCGCGTCGCCGTCCACCCCGCGCGTCACAAAGGGCAGCTAATGCTGAACGATATTCAACCTGGTTGGCTTTGGGCGATTGGCGGGCTCATCCTGCTGATCGCCGAAATGATGGCACCGGGGTTTTTCCTGATGTTTGTCGGCGCGGCCGCGATCGCAACCGGCCTGTTCACGTTGCTGTTCGATCTCGGCCCCGGCCCGCAGCTTGCGCTATTTGTCATTTATACGGCGCTTGCCGTGCTTGCGGGCAAACGCTGGTATGCCGAACCCGCGCACCATGATCAGGAACTGAAGCTCAACGATCCCTCACGCCGATTGGTCGGAAAAGTCGTGACGGTTGTTGATCCGGTCGACGAACATGGTGGGCGCGTCCGCGTTGGCGATGGCGAATGGAACGCGCGCGGCGGCCCGGCCGCGCCGGGACAGCGAGTGCGCATTGCGGCGGTCGACGGCAATTGCTTGCTGGTCGACCTGGTGGACACGCTGAACCCGCCGCAGTGATTTTCTAAAGGAGTAACACGTTGAACGAGATGAGCCTTTCGCGTCGGCAGGCACTGACCGCGTTTTCGGCCGGTACGGCGGCGATTGCCCTGCCCGGATGCGCCCAACGCCTCGCCGCGCCCGCATCGACGGCGCCTGGACTTCCCCAGCCAGCGGCGGAAAGAATCGCGACGCTCAGCCTTGAGACGATGGGCAACAACCTGCTTCGACTATCACCTGAAGGCGCGACCGGCCTTGCACTTGATATCGGCGCAAACGCGGACCTTCGGTCGAAATACACTGACAAAAGTCAGGCCGGTCAGGATGCCGTTGCCGCACAGCTGCGCGCCGACCTTGCGGCGGCCGATGGTATTGACACGGCTGCCCTATCCCACTCCACCCGTACCAGCGTAGAGGTGGTCAAGTCTGCCTATCGCACCGCACTGGAAGGATTTGCCCAGCCCTATGGGGATGTTGCGGCCGGCGGATGGCGCAACACGCCCTACGTCGTTATTCAGAATGTCGGCGCCTATCTCGACATGCCGCGCTTTCTCGACACCGATCATCCGGTGAAAAACGCGGCAGACGCAGAGGCATATTTGTCGCGCCTCTACGGCTATGCGGCACAACTGGACGGGGAGCTGGCGCGAATGAAAGGGGCCGCCGCTAAGGGGTTAATCCCTCCGGCGTTCCTCATCGACAATGCGGTCAGGCAAATGGGTCAGAGTCTTGCAGGGGCGCAAGGCGGCGGCGGCTTGGTCGACAGCCTTGCGCGCCGCACCGTTGCCGACAATCTCCCTGGCGTTTGGGAAGGCCGCGCGTACGCCATCGTCAAGGGCAAGGTCGCCCCGGCCCTCGCCCGCCAGTTGGATGAATTGAAGACCCAGCGCGCGCGGGCAACGATGGATGCGGGACTATGGGCACGGCCCGGCGGCGACGCCTTTTATGCCTGGGCGCTTAAAGCGTCGACGACCACGACCATGACGCCGGATGAAATCCACCAGATGGGTTTGGAGCAACTTGCCGATCTCCACGGTCAGATGGACCCGATCCTTCGCAAGATTGGCTATTCTAGCGGTTCAGTCGGCGACCGCATGAACGCGCTGGCCAAGGACAAACGCTATCAGTTTAGTGAAGGCGACAAGGGCCGCGCCGAAATCATGGCCTATATCGACAAATATCTGACGAAGTGGCGCGCTTTAACCCCGCAGGCTTTCAACACGCTCGTCCCCGCGCGGCTGGAAGTGAAGCGACTTCCTCCAGAAGAAGAGCCCGGCGCGCCGGGCGCTTATGGCGGGGCCGGCTCACCCGACGGAACCATCCCTGGCAAATTCTGGATCAATCTGCGCACCACAGACCTTCACAGCAAATACAGCCTGCCCGACCTCGCGGCGCACGAAGCGATCCCCGGCCATGTATGGCAGGGTGAATATGCCAACCGCCTTCCCCTGATCCGCACGTTGTTGGCGTTTAACGCCTATAGCGAAGGCTGGGCCCTCTACGCCGAGCAGTTAATGGCTGAACTTGGCGGCTATGATGATTTCGAGGTTGGCAAGCTTGGCTATCTACAAAGCCTTGCCTTCCGCGCGTGTCGGCTCGTGGTCGACACCGGCCTCCACGCCAAACGCTGGACCCGCGAGCAAGGTGTCCAATTCTTTGTCGAGAAGAACGGATCCAACCCGCAGGAAGTCGCGTCGGAAGTCGACCGTTATTGCAGTTGGGCAGGCCAGGCCTGCGGCTACAAGGTCGGCCACAGCGAGATCAACCGCCAGCGTGACAAGGCCATCGCGGCGCTCGGCGGGCGCTACGACCTCAAGGCGTTTGACGATGCCGTGGTAAAGGGCGGCAATGTGCCGATGGACGTGCTCGCGAAAAACGTCGATGAATATATCGTGGGAGCGAAGGTTTGATCGCCGCTCTGTTCCTGGCCGCCGCGCATATGTCGGCGGCCGATCATGCCATCGGCCTCGCCGCAAGTGCGATGCATTCGTTGCAACCTGTGACGCCCGCCGCCTGTTTTGGCTATGACATCGAAAGCAGCACGGGCGCCGCATTCGACCTATCGGTTCGCGAAATACACAATAAGGAATGTGGCGGCGACCCGGATTTGATGTTGGTGACGGAGCGGTTTCGCGTCAACCGCGCGGCCACCACCATTGACCGTTACGATGCCGTTGAGGACCGCTGGCTACCTTGCAAGGTCAAGGGGCAGAAACAGCCGCTCTGCCCCTGACCTCTTGCGTCACTTGCGGGTCAGCCCATCGAGGATTGACCCGAATGGATTTGACCCGTTCGACGACCCGCCCAGCATACCGCCGAGCACACTGCCCGCGATGCCGCCGAGGATACTGCCGCCAACGCCGCTCTGTTGGCCGCCGCCGACATTGCCGCGCTTGTTCATCAGATAACCCGCGACCATCATCGCGACGATTGGCAGCATCTTCTTTAGCAGGTCGCTCGACACACCGGACTGCTGCGAGGCTTCGGCAGCGACGTTGCGGCTGACGTCCTTCGATCCGAATATCTGGCCGAGTATTTCGTTGCCCTGATTAATGTTGGTCGGCTCTTGCCCAAGTACGTTGGCAAGTAACCCGCCGCCGCCAAGTCCGGCGAGAATGGCGGACAAGCTGCCTTCTGCGCCGCTGCTTGCCTGCGCCTGTTGCTGGACGCCGCCCAGTACGGCGGGCAGCAGAGCGCCCATTCCGGCCTTCGCGGTCGCGGGATCAATGCCAAGCTGACTCGCGATCGCGTCTGCGCCGCCCGATTCAATCAGGGAATTGAGAATATCCATTACGCCCTCCCAAAGAGCCCGCTCGTGCGGACAGGCTGCGGACCTAATGCTGCCAATGTGAACGGCGGCTTTCTACTTGGCGGCACTTCCGCCTTTCGCGTTGCCCTGCTCGCTGATCCATTCCCGCATCTGATCCTCAAGAACATTTAGCGGCACGGCGCCCATCGCCAGGAAGCGGTCATGGAAGGCGGCCTTGTCGAACCGTGCACCCAGGCGGTTTTCTGCTTCCCTACGAAGCTTGCGAATGGTGAGTTCCCCCAGCTTGTAAGAGAGGGCCTGTCCCGGCCAGCTGATATAACGATCAACCTCCGTCTCTACCTCATGCTGTGACAAGGCGGTGTGTCCAGCGAGATAATCGATCGCCTGCTGGCGAGTCCAACCATAACGGTGGATACCGGTATCGATCACCAACCGCGCCGCGCGCCACATTTCATAGCTTAGCTGTCCGAATTTTTCGTAAGGGGTACGATAGATTCCCATCTCATTGCCGAGCCATTCGGAATAAAGCCCCCACCCTTCGCCATAGCCGGAGAAATAAAGGTTCTGCCGGAATGCCGGCAGACCCTTCTGTTCGGTTGACAGCGCGGCCTGGAAACTGTGACCGGGCGCGCATTCGTGGAGGGTTAGCGCCGGGATGTTATACAGCGAGCGCGTCGGTAGATTATAGGTATTCATCATGCAGCTATCGAGACCGCCGCGACCGGCGGTGTAAAACGGCGCGAGCGAGTCAGGAACCGGGATAATCGTGAACCGGCGCCGGGGCAGCAGGTGGAATTCGTCGCGAAGCTTTCCATCAACCCGCTTCGCGACATAGGCCGATACGCCCATCAACTCGTCTGGCGTCTTCGCATAGAATTGCGGGTCGGTTTTTAGGAACGTCAGAAACGCTGGTAGATCTCCTTTGAAACCGCTGGCGCGCATCTGTTCGCCCATCGCCGCCTCAATCCTGGCAACTTCCGACAGCCCGATCTTGTGAATTTCTTCAGGGGTAAGCTGGGTCGTTGTATATTCGCGGACCTGCGCCCGGTAATATGCATCGCCATCCGGAAGTTGGCGTGCCGACACCGTGACGCGGGCTTGGGGATAATAGGTACCGGTGTAATAGGTCAGCAGTTTGCGATAGGCGGGAAGGACCGAGTTGGCGATAGCCGCCAATGCTTGTGCGCGGAGCGCCTCTTGCTCGGCCGCCGGAATAGTCGGCGGCATGTCCCGGAACGGCGCGTAGAAACTACTGTCCGCACCATTCTTCTCCAGAAAGATGGAAATCGACTTGTCGCGTCCCGCGAGTGTCGCCTTCGGCACGGAATATCCACGCGCAAGCCCGGCATTCATGTTGGCGATCTGCTCGTCAAAATACCGCGGGATTTCGTTCAGTCGGGCAATATAACGGCGATAGCCGGCCGCATCATCGAACGGCTGTCGCTCATCAAGATAGGTCCAAAAGCTACTGTCGCTATTGAACGGCATTTCATAGGTCCGTCCGCGCAGCTCGATGAGCCCATTGTCCAGCACCGACTTGAACACCGCTGCATTGACCCGTTCGTCGGACGACAGCTGATTGAGCGGAATGGCCGACAGCTTGCGCTGGCTTTCCTCCAGATAGCGTAGCCGTTCTGCTTGCGCCGCGGCATTGATGCGCGGCAGGCAATCGGTCGGCTGCATGTCGCCTCGACTGTCCTCGGCAAAGCAGCTTTGTTTGGCATCCCAACGGGAATAATCGTCATACAGCGCCCGAAGCTGCGTATCGGCCCCGTTTGGGGCGGCCCATGACGGTGCAGCCATTGTGATCGCCAACGCAACTGCTGACCCAAGGCCAATATCTCGCATCCGTATCCTCCTAATTTAATCAGGAGCCTAGCAGCAGGCGCATTGACGGCAAGTCATGGCATCGACGCGATGTCGGGCTCGACCCAGGCACGCCGAGCATCGACCGAAAACAGGCGCGCCTTCGACCAGAACCGCAACGGCCAGTCGCGCTTGCCCATGGGCGAATGAAGAAGCTCATTGGCCAGGTTATGAAGTGGCGGCGCCGGAGATCGTTCGCTCAGAAACAGGCGAATACCGCGCAAATAAGCCTTTGTGATGGTGTCGTGATAGCCTTCGCTATCATCGTTCACGCCCCCAACGCTCTCATTATAGCGGCGAATGAGGCCGGCAAGCTCGGCATCCAGATCAATCTCTGGATGCCGCAGTAGCAGGTAAAGCGTTGCGGCAAGGTGCGCCTCGTGCGTCCATTCCACTTTGGGTAGATCGGCGCGTAGCAATCCCTCGCCCACATGGGCGACGGCCTCGTCGGTGTCAAAATGGCGGACAGGAAATTCGGTCATCGGATCGGGCTTTCTTTAAAGGAGCCCGATCCGTCAATGACCGGGCGAACTAGGCGTGGACCTTGGGGCCCGCTTGGCGCACGCCCTCTTCGACATCGTCAGAGAATTGCGCAAAATTTTCCACGAACAGATCGACCAGCTTGGCCGCAGTGCGATCATAATCTTCCTTGTCGCTCCAGGTGTTGCGCGGATCGAGGATCGAGGTGTCGACGCCCGGAACGCTCACTGGCACTTCAAAGCCGAAATTCGGGTCCTTGCGGAATTCGACATTGTTCAGGCTGCCGTCGAGCGCGGCATTGAGCAGCGCGCGGGTTTCCTTGATCGGCATGCGCTTGCCGGTGCCATACTGGCCACCGGTCCAACCGGTGTTGATCAGCCAGCACTGCGCACCGCCCTCGGCGATCCGCTTCTTCAGCAGATTGCCATAGACGCTCGGTGGACGCGGCATAAAGGCGGCGCCGAAGCAGGTCGAGAAGGTCGCCTGTGGTTCAGTCACACCGATTTCGGTACCCGCGACCTTTGCGGTGTACCCTGACAAGAAGTGGTACATCGCCTGATCGGGCGTCAGCCGTGAGATCGGCGGCAGCACGCCGAACGCATCGGCGGTCAGGAAGATAATCGTCGACGGCGGCGGGCCAAGGTTGTCCTTGCTCGCGTTAGGGATGAACTCGATCGGATAGGCGCCGCGCGTATTCTCGGTCTTGCTGGCGTCAGTGAAGTCGAGCTCGCGCGTCGTCTCGTCCATCGCCACATTCTCAAGGATCGTGCCAAACATTTTGGTCGTCGCATAGATCTCCGGCTCGCCTTCGGCGGACAGGTTGATCATCTTAGCGTAGCAGCCGCCTTCAAAGTTGAAGACCGCCGTGTCCGACCAGCCATGTTCATCGTCACCGATCAGGGTGCGGCTGGCATCCGCCGACAGCGTCGTCTTGCCAGTACCGCTGAGGCCGAAGAAGATCGCGCTCTTGCCGTCGGCGCCAATGTTGGCGCTGCAATGCATTGGCATCACGCCCTCGGCCGGCAACAGGAAGTTGAGAAGGCCGAACACGCCCTTCTTCATCTCGCCTGAATATTCGGTGTTGCCGATCAGGATCATCTTCTCGGTGAAGTTGACCGCGATCACCGTATCGCTGCGGCAGCCGTGGCGTGCAGGATCGGCCTTGAAGCTCGGCAGGTTGATGATGGTATATTCGGGAACGAAGCCGGGCAGCTCATCTTCCGAGGGGCGGACCAGCAGCGTACGCACGAACAGATTGTGCCACGCCATTTGCGTTATGACGCGCACATTCACGCGATATTCGGGCTGGCTACCACCGTAGAGGTCGGCAACGAACAGTTCGTCCTGATCGCCCACTGCGGCAAGAAAATCAGCCTTGAGATTTGCCCAATGCTCCGGCGACATCGCCTGGTTGATCGCGCCCCAATTGATCGTGTCTTCGGTCGTTGCATCGCGAACGACATATTTGTCCTTTACGCTGCGCCCGGTGAACTTACCCGTATCGACCAGCAATGCACCGTCCTTGGTAAGTTCGCCCTCACCGCGACGAATAGCCTGCTCTACCAGGGGTGCAGTCGTCAGGTTCCAAAGCAGCTCTGCCTTGGTGTCGATTCCCTGTGCGTTCAACTGATACGCGGGAATTCGTTCGCTCACGTCGATTCTCCTAAGTTTTTCAAAGACGTCGACTGCCCCATCGACGTCGGCGCATACGTATGCGATGCGCCTATACATAGACCCCGGCAAACCGTCAAAGCACCTTCACTTCGGCTTGTCACAATTTGTCTTGCTGGCTAAGCGGACTGTCGCGCCATTCGAAGGAGCAGCAATGAGCCATGTGATTGCGCTGGTCGACGACGACCGGAATATTCTGACGTCGGTTTCGATTGCGTTGCAGGCAGAAGGCTTCCTGACGCGGGTGTATACAGACGGCGACAGCGCGCTGAAGGCATTTGCCGAAAGCCCGGCGGATTTGGGCGTGTTTGATATCAAGATGCCGCAGATGGACGGCATGGAGCTCCTCCGCCGCCTGCGCGAATTTTCGACCATGCCGGTGATCTTTCTGACGTCGAAGGACGATGAACTTGACGAGGCATTGGGTTTGGCGATGGGCGCTGACGACTATATCTCCAAGCCCTTTTCGCAGCGTTTGCTGATCGCTCGCATCCGCGCCATTTTACGGCGCCAAGACCTCGCCCGCGGAGTTGAAGGTAATGACGAAGCGGAGAGTGCTGAGGAACAACGCCTGCTGGAACGCGGGCGGCTGGTAATGGATCCTGCCCGTCATAAGGTGCGGTGGGACGGCAGGCCGGTGACATTGACCGTCACCGAATTTCTTATCCTGGAGGCGCTCGCGTCCCGGCCCGGGGTCGTCAAATCGCGCAATCAGCTATTGGATGTTGCGTATCAGGACGATGTCTATGTCGATGATCGTACCATCGACAGTCACATCAAACGCATCCGTCGAAAGTTCCGGACTGTCGATGGCGAGTTCGATGCTATCGAGACACTATATGGCGTCGGCTACCGATTCGGAGAGGAGTGACGAAAGCGACCTCGCCCTGACATGGTCGGGGCGCTGGAGCCTTTCGCGCCGCATTCTTGCGGTCAACGTCCTGACGATCGTTCTCGTCATCCTATCAATCTTCTTCCTCGACCGGTACCGCATCCGCCTGGAGCGGGAGCGCGTGCACAAGGTTGAGGCGGTCGCAGAGATGGTCTCCATCGCATTGCCGATGACGCTACCGGCCCAGCAGCCCAAGCTTCTCGGCGAATTCTCATCGCAGCAGAAAAACCGCATTCGCGTGTATGGCCCGAATGGAAAGCTGGTCATGGACAGTTGGTCCGTGTCCGGTCCGACGTACCGTCTGCGTGATCCCGATACACAGAAATGGACCAAAGACGCCGCCCGCTCGTTCGATCGTATCTTCAACGCGCTCGTCAACACGGAAACGCCGGAATATTTCGAAGAGCCATCTACCGACGTCGCCTCGGCGTGGGAGGAAGCGGTAGCGGCGCGCACGACAGGGTCGATTGAAAGCAACATTCGCCTGGCGCCGGAAATGACACCGGTGTTCTCTGCGGCCAAAACATTGGCCGACGGGTCGACCATATTGGTCACCGACAATGATCGGGAATTCACACGCCGCGTCCGTAAACAGCGCGGCGCACTCGCAGTCGCCCTGATCGGAATTACGGCGCTGTCGGTCCTGCTGTCGCTATTCCTTGCACGAACCATTGTACGCCCGCTGCGTCGGATTGCCCTGTCGGCACACCGCGTCCGCATGGGGCGGGCTCGTGAGGTGCGGGTGCCCCGCCTGCCCTCTCGCCACGATGAAATTGGTCTATTGGCCCGGTCAGTCAGCGACATGAGCCAATCACTGCGGCAGCGGATCGACAATATTGAGGCATTTGCGGCCGACGTTACCCACGAACTCAAAAATCCGTTGGCGTCCCTTCGAAGCGCGGTCGATAGCCTTGAGCGGGTCGACGATCCGGATCTGCGCAAGAAGTTGATCGACGTGATTCGTCAGGACGTTGTGCGGCTCGACCGATTAATTGGTGATGTCAGCGAGGCGGCGCGCACCGATGCCGAACTTGCGCGGGCACGGTTTGAGCCCGTCGATCTTGGCGATTTGATCGGCCAGCTTGTGAAGAGCTGGGAGACGCGGCGAGAGACGGGTGATGTCCGCATTGCCTTTGCCCGCCCGCGTAAAAATAGCGCCATCGTAATGGGGGAGCCCAATCGACTGGCCCGCGCGATTGACAATATCATCGACAACGCGATCAGCTTTTCACCACCGGGCGGCCTGGTGGAAGTGGCGGCCACGCATGTCGGTGACGAGATCAGGATTCGCATCGACGACGAAGGCCCGGGTGTTCCGCCGGACTTACGCGAAGCCATTTTCAATCGCTTTCATTCCGTCCGGCCCAAGAGTGAAAGCTTCGGTCGCCACTCAGGGCTCGGGCTCGCCATATCTCGCGCAATTGTGGAGGGCCATGACGGAGAAATCGATGTGGAGGACCGCGACGACGCGCCCTCCGGTGCCCGATTTACCATCAGTCTGAAGGCTGCAGACCGTCCATGAGCGAAACCCGCGTAAGCTCTGAAAATTTGCATGCAACCACCGTGGCGCTGGATGGGCGAGCGGTGCTGATCGCCGGTCCATCGGGGTCCGGCAAATCAGACCTTGCGCTTCGTCTGCTGGATCATGGCTTTGCCCTGGTGAGTGATGATCGCACCATCGTTAGTAAGGAAGGCGGCAGAATTGTCGGGCGTGCGCCGCTAAATATTCGCGGGAAACTGGAAATTCGCGGTATCGGCATTGTCGAGATGGACTCGATTGAATCTGCGCCAATCGCCATGGCCGTGGAATTGACCAGCGATATTGAACGGATGCCCGACGAAGGCCAAACGCGCTTGCTTCACGGTGTCCATATTCCGTTGATTCGGATCGATGCCATGACTGCATCGGCTCCCGCTAAAGTGGTTGTCGCGCTCGATCGGCTGGGTCTGAAGGATTAGCGTAATGGCGCGCAGCAAAAATCTTCCGCGTTTGCTTCTTGTGACTGGTATGTCCGGCGCCGGCAAATCGACTGTGCTTGATGCGCTGGAAGATATGGGTTGGGATTGCGTCGACAATCTTCCAACTGCCCTCCTCAATGATTTCGTCCATGGCGAGCGCGAAGCCCGGCAGACCGCGCCGGTTGCCGTTGGCATGGATGTCCGCAGCCGCGGATTTGACCCCGAAAGCCTCCCGCAGCTGCTTGCGTCGATCAAGGGCGTCACGCCAGAGATTCTGTATCTGGACTGCGCTGGAACCGAACTGATCCGCCGATATGATGAAACCCGCAGGCGTCATCCGCTTGCGCCGGATCGCCCCGCAGAAGACGGGATTTCGCGCGAGCGCGGCGCAACGTCCAATATTCGGCAGATTGCCGACACCGTCCTCGACACGACCGACCTAACCCCCGCAGACCTTCGCGACGAGCTTCGCCGCCGTTTCGGCGGTGCGGTCGATCAACCGGTGGTGACCATTTCCTCCTTCGGCTTTGCGCGGGGAATCAGCCGCACGGCCGACCTGGTGTTTGACATGCGCTTCATTGCCAATCCGCATTGGGTCGATGACTTGCGCCCTTTAACCGGCAAAGATGCGCCCGTGCAGGACTATGTCGCCAGGGACCCCGCGTGGGAACCCACGATGGAACAGATTGAGACCCTGTTACGAACCCTGATTCCCCGCTATTGGGCCGCCGGAAAAACATATCTGACTGTGGCATTTGGGTGCACCGGCGGACGCCATCGGTCGGTGGCTGCTGCGGTTGAAATGGCGAAACGGTTGCAAGGCGCAGGATTTTCCCCGAATGTGCGTCACCGCGACCTGGCTTCACCGCCGAGCGATACGGTAGAGGGAGAACCCGCCCATCCGGGGCAGGCGGGTGAAGTTGAATCGGGTGTTTGAATGATTGGATTAGTGTTGGTGACGCATGGCCGCCTAGCGGCCGAGTTCATCACCGCCATGGAACATGTTGTCGGCCCGCAGGAAGCCATTGAGGGCATCTGTATCGACGCCGATGACGATATGGAGATGCGCCGACGCGACATCGCCGATGCAATTGCGCGAGTCGATCAGGGCAAGGGCGTGATCATCCTCACCGACCTGTTCGGCGGCACACCGTCGAACCTCGCGATTAGCCTGATG
Organism: uncultured Sphingomonas sp.; assembly: GCF_946478955.1. Next base: position 65,489 of record NZ_CAMLDL010000001.1, read on the forward strand.
AAGAGCGAAAATGTCGAGGTTATTGCAGGGGTTAATCTTCCAATGCTGATCCGACTCGAAGGCGCGCGCAAGGCGATGACCGTCCGTGCAGCCGTCGCCGCCGCGCGTGAGGCGGGCCGCAAATATATCTCCGTCGCCAGCGAAATTCTCGGCGAGGCTGCTGCTTGAGCGGCTGTTCGCGCACCGTCCAAATTACCAACCGCCGCGGGCTGCATGCCCGCGCGAGTGCGAAATTTGTCAACGCGGTCGCCGGGATGCCCGCGAAGATCGAGGTCGAAAAGGACGGCAACCGGGTCACTGGCACGTCGATCATGGGCCTGATGATGCTCGGCGCGGCCATGGGCGACTCGATCACCATCTATTCCGACGGCGACGACTGCGAAAATTCGCTCGCCCAACTTGTCGAGATGGTAGAAGACAAGTTCGGCGAAGACTGACGCGCGCAGCTAGTCGGGGGGCGGGCGAGCACTGGAAGCGAGCACGGACGGGGCTTGTCGAATAGCCAATCACACCGCATGGACCAGAAATGCCCCGCGAAATCACCAGCTTTTCCAACGACACCGTCAAGCGCATCCGCGGCCTCCGCGATAAGAAGGTCCGCAGGATGGAGAGAATGTTCCTAGCGGAGGGTCTGCGAATCCTTGCTGAGGCGCGAGATGCTGGACAGTTGCCGATCGTCATCGCCTATGCGGCGCAACCAGGCGGTCCCCACCCGCTGGCGCAGGAGATAATCGCCGAGGCCGAGGCCAATGGCGCAGACGTCATCGAAACGACCCCCGACATCCTGTCAAAGATGAGCGGCAAGGATAATCCGCAGGCGATTCTTGGTGTGTACAAGGAACGCGACACCTCGCTGGCCGCAATCGACCGCTCGGCCTCGCCTCTGTGGCTGGTCGCCCAATCGCTTCGTGATCCCGGCAATATCGGCACCATTTTGCGCACCGGCGATGCGACCGGCGCTGGCGGGTTAGTCCTGCTCGACGACAGCGCCGACCCGTTCAGCGTCGAGGCTATCCGCGCCTCGATGGGCGCCGTCTTTACCCAGCAAATCGCAACCGCGCGCTGGGACGAGTTTATCGAATGGCTGCGCACGGGCCCCGGTCAGCTTGTCGGCACCAGCCTGAATACGGAATTTGACTATCTCGACGCGACCTACGAGCAACCCTGCTTCCTGCTCGTCGGAAATGAAAGTCAAGGTTTACCAGCGGCTTATGAGGAACAGTGCGATCTTCTCGTGAAGATGCCGATGCTTGGAAAAGCGGATAGCCTAAACGCCGCCATCGCAACCGCCGTGATGGCCTATCATATCCGCGCTAGCTGGCGGAACCGCTAGGACAGTTCGGCCGTTTGTTGCGATATGAAAACGATCCTCGCCATCGCGCCGCTTGCGCTCGCCCTTTCGGCCTGCAGCTATTACAATCCCAACCCGGAGCCTTATCCGCCTTATCCTGGCCCGGGTCCGGCCCAGCCCGCTGGCGAATATCGTGCCGTTGGGACGGAGCCATTCTGGGATCTGACAATCGGGCAGGAAATGGTTTTCACGGACCGCGGAAATAATGTGCGCGTGGCGCAGCAGACGCCACCGGTCCAGACCGGTTATGCGGGCGAAATGTATAACACGACGCGGATCCGCGCGAACATCGTCCATGCGCAGTGCAGCGACGGGATGAGCGACCGCACCTACCCCGACAAGGTTCAGGTCTGGATTGACGGACGGGAATATAATGGCTGCGGCGCCCCCGCCTCCTATTATGGTCAGGTCGGCGAAAGCGGTTATCCTAACGGGATGCCCGCCCCCACCCTATCCGAAACGAACTGGCGCGTGGTCGCTATCAACGGCCAGCAGGTTCCTGCCCAGAATTTCTACATGAATTTCCAGCCAGATCGATTGAGCGCAAAGTTCGGCTGCAACTCGCTCGGTGCAGGCTACAGCCAAAGCAGCAACCGGCTCAACGTAGGCGCGGTGATGGCTACGCGCATGGCGTGTCCCGACATGAGCATGGAAGATGCAGGAAGCCGCATTTTGGCACAGCCTCTGACGATCAGCGGTCCAGGCGACCGCGTCACCTTGTCTAACAGCGCCGGATCCATCGACCTCGTCCGCGCGAGGTGAGACGAGCCGCCGCCCTCAGTATCGCTTCATTGCTGCTTGCGGGGTGCGCTCCAGCGACTTCGGGACTGTCGTTAACCGGCACCAAATGGACTGTCACCGCGCTAAATGGCAACGTCTTGCCTGCCGATCCGGCGCACTATCGGATAGAATTCGCGGACGAAGACCTAAGCGCCCAATTCGGCTGCAATCTCGTCAATGGCAACTATAAGGTTCGAGGCGAAACGCTGACGACCAGTGGCACAACGATGACCGAAATGGCATGTATTGGCCCCGCTGACGAACAGGAAGCGCAGGGGCTGAACATTCTCGCCAACCCGATGAAGATCGCACGGCGAGGCCCAACGATTATTATCCTGTCTAATGCCGCCGGGTCGATCGCGCTCAACCGCTCTTAAGCTGCGTCGTCCTCATTGGCACTCGCCTTGGGTGCAGCGATTTTGGTCATCGGACGCGGCGCCGTTTCGACCATGGACGGTGACGGCATGTCCTTGGCGCTACCTGCGCCCAGTCCTTCAAACCGCTTGGCCTGGGTCAGCACCTGACTTTCGAAGCTGCCGACCATCTGATTGTAGGCGCCATTGGCCTGGGCAAGGTTCTTACCCACCCGCTCCATATGCTGCGCCATCGTCGCAAGGCGCGAGTGTAACTCCTTGCCGAGGCTAGCAATTACCTCCGCCTCCCGGTTCAATGTTTCCTGTCGCCACACGCTCGCCACCGTGCGCGCAATCGCGACCAAATTGGTCGGGGTGGCGAGCAGCACCTTCTTCTCGAACGCCCATTCCCACAGGCCGTGGTCCTGTTCCAGCGCGGCGGTCAGGAAATGCTCGCCGGGAATGAACATGACGACATAATCGGCGGCATCGTCGAACTGCGCCCAATAGCTTTTCGCACCAAGCTGGTTGGCGTGATTCTTGATCGACGCGGCATGGTTGGCGAGGTGAGCTGCGCGGCGATCATCATCCACCTCTTCCGACGCCTGAAGAAACGCATCAAGCGAGCATTTCGCATCGACCACCAGCTTTCGCCCGCCGGGCAGGTTGACGATCACGTCCGGCCGTAGCCGCCCGTCTTCGGTATTGACGCTCACCTCGGTCTGGAAATCGGCATATTCGACCAGCCCAGCCTGCTCGAGCACGTTGCGAAGCGTCTGCTCACCCCAGCGCCCGCGCGCTTTGGGTGAAGCCCGAAGCGCATTGACGAGGTTACGCGTCTCATCGCGTACCCGCCCCTGCCCTTCACGGACCTGTTCAACCACCGCTTTCAGGCCGGCATAATGGTCGACCCGCTCCTTCTCGACCCGTTGCAACCCTTCTTCGTATCGCTTCAGCGTCGCCTCAACCGGCTGCAACAGGGTCTGCAGCTTCACCTGGCTCGCCTTGTCCGCCTCGCTGAACCGCTCCCCCGCCTTGTCAAGAAAGTCCTTGTGCGCCTTCTGCAGCAGCTGATCGCCAACCTCACGCATCTGCGCAATCAAAGCGTCCTTGGACTGTGCAAGGTCCGTCATACGCTGATCAAAATTGCGTGCATCGGCCTGCAACGCTGCCAATTCGCGTGACGTCACCGCATGCGCCGCGCGAAGCGAGGCGGCGTCGCCGCGCGCCACATCCCGCTCGCCAACGACACCGTCAAGCTGAAGTCGAAGGGATTCGGCGGCAGCCTTGCCCCGCTCGGCGCCCCGCGCGCCATGAAGCCAGCCAATCAACGCGCCAAGGCCTAGGGCAACAAGTCCGACAATAATCAGCGACGCGTCCAAATCCAGCCTCCCATTCGCGGAACGAAATGCGAACATAGGCCAGATTCAACATCGCCTCAAGAGCCAGGCGTTACCCCGCCGAAAGGATCAGGATATCGTTGATATTGGGGCGTCGACAGTGCCTTACCGACCCATGGCAACCGTTCCGCGACCTGCATCTGAAGGTCGGGCGGCCATTCATCGGGGTTATCCAGCGTTGAGACCTGTACGTCGACGAGACCGGGCAGCATGTCTTCATTGACGTAGTAAAGTCCGGTCCCGCATTGCTGACAAAAATAGCGCAGTGCTTTGCCGTCCGACGTCCATTTCCGCGGATGCCCTTCGGTTAGTTTGAAATGATCCGAACTGACGGCCGCCCACGCGACGAACGGCGCCCCGGAGCTGCGACGACAATCATCGCAATGGCAAATGGCGGTCAATATTGCCTCGCCTTCGATGGCATACCGAACATTTTTGCATCGACAGCCACCGGCACTGACCTTCATCGCGATCCTCCCATCCGGTTCGAGCTCGCTCACACCATTCAGGTCTATCTGGCACCGAGCACCATTCGCAATGGCAATCGTCCGACTCCAAATATGCGTACCTAATAATATTACGAGCGCCGATTTTCATCATATTTCGTTACGACGGTGACATGTTCCTTAAATTATTAGTAAGTCCGCCAGCATCCAAACGCCAACGACCGCGAACATTGCCGCAGCAATGCAGCGCATGACGTTAAGCGGAATGCGCTTGATAAGCTCATTACCCAGAAAAACCGCCGGGACATTTGCAATCATCATGCCCAGGGTCGTTCCAGCCATCACCGGAACAACATTTTTGAATTGTGCACCCAGCGCGACTGTTGCCAACTGGGTCTTGTCGCCCATTTCGACCAGGAAAAAGGCAATCGTCGTCGTCACAAAAGGTCCAAAGCGTGACGGCTTTTCCTCCTCCGCATCCAGCTTGTCGGGAACCAACGCCCAGGCGGCCATGACGAGGAACGAGAAGGCGATAATGTAGCGGAACCAGTCACCGCTTAGCCATTCGGCCGCCCTTTCACCGACCAGCGCAGCAAGAAAATGGTTGGCGATTGTCGCGACGAATATACCCGCAATGATCGGTGCTGGCCGTTTGAACCGAGTCGCCAGCAGGATGGCCAGAAGCTGTGTCTTGTCGCCAATTTCGGCGATTGCGACCAGGCCAGCGGATGTCAGGAAGGCTTCCATCTGAATGTCTCCGCCGGGCCGTTCAACAAGACCCAAGACACCAAGACCCTCCCGCCCGGCAAGACGGAAAGCCCGGTGTCATTGGTCTCGCCAGGATCACTCCTCACCATGCACCACGACCTCTCGGCCAAGTATGTTGATGCAAGGCACCGCGACTGCGCCACGGCGGCTACTCCCCAGATGACGGGGCGCGGTTAGCCCAGGCGTGGATTATTGGCAAGACAATCGCAGGGACTGGCGGAATGCCGTTAGTAGGCATAGCAAGTCGTCAGATGGGGCGGCTTGCGATCTTCTTTCGATTCCTTCGCTTCGGCTTCCTCGCATTTGGCGGGCCGGTTGCCCAAATTGCAATGATCCGCCGTGAATTGGTCGACACCGAACATTGGATTAGCAGCGAGCGATTCAATCGCCTGCTTGCGGTCTATCAGGTCCTGCCAGGCCCCGAAGCGCACGAACTCTGCGTTCATCTGGGGCGGATGAAGGGCGGACGGCTGGGCGGCTTTCTGGCGGGTCTTGGCTTCATGTTGCCGGGCTTCCTTCTCGTTCTCGCATTCGCCGCACTTTACAGCCGCATCAATCTTCGAAACCCGGGGGTTGCCGCAACCATGCTTGGCATGCAGATCGCCGTTATCGCGATGATTGCAATCGCGGTTCAGCGCATCGGCAAACATATTCTGATTGATCGCTGGCTTTGGGCCATCGGCATCGCGTCGTTCGCCGCAACGATGGCAGGTGTCAGTTTCTGGATTGTTCTTCCGGCCGCCGGCCTTTGCTATGTTCTAGCAAGGGCGAACCGAAACGTCGCATTGGTGATTGGAATTATCGTCGCGGTCGGGGCTGGTTTTTGGAACGTTGGACTCTCCGATGACCCACATGCTTCGGCATCTTCCGCTGCGATTACGCTCTTCGCTTTGTTCATCGCCGGCCTGAAAGGCGGTCTGTTGACCTTTGGCGGCGCCTACACCGCAATTCCGTTTGTCCGTAACGATACGGTTGATCGCGGCTGGATCGGCGAGGGTCAGTTTCTTGACGGACTTGCGCTGTCTGGGATGATGCCTGCGCCACTGGTGATTTTCGTGACGTTCACCGGCTACCTCATTGCCGGATTGGGCGGCGCGTTTGCGATGACCGCGGGAATGTTCCTGCCAGCCTTCTCATTCGGATTGATTTTTTACGATCGACTGGAAGCGGTGATCGAGGATGTGCGACTGCACAATATGCTGGAAGGAGTCGCGGCGGGTGTTGTTGGCCTCATCGCGGCGACGGCCATCGAGTTGGGGCTGCAAATGGCTGGGCGGTTACCATCACTACCGATCGGCATCGCCCTTTTCGTCGTTGCGTTGGCCATCCTTTGGTCGGTTAAATCGCGCTGGACGCCGCTTTGCCTGATTCCATTGCTGGGACTGGCCGGATTTTTGTTGCTACGCTGAAAAAAAGGAGAGTCCACCAATGTCCATTCGCAAGATGATCGCCCTTCACCCCGACGTCGTCAAAGACGGCCACGTCAATCAGGCGCTGGGCGATGCGGTGCACCACGCCATGTATTGCGCGAAAATGTGCTTGTCCTGCGCCGACGCCTGCGTCGCCGAGCCAATGGACATGGCGGTCTGCTACCGTTTCTGCATCGATTGTTCGGACGTGTGCGAAGCGACCGCGCGGATTGCGTCCCGCCGCACCGGCTATAACGAGCATCTGATCGTCGAAATGCTGGAACTATGCGCCCGCACCTGCGACGAATGCGCTGCGGAATGCGAGAAGCATGATCACGACCATTGCAAGCTGTGCGCGCAAATCTGCCGCGAATGCGCCGCCGATTGCCGCCGCGCAGCGGAATCAATCACGCCGTCGAAGTAATGGCCTGGATGCGGGCGGTCAGGCCGCCCGCGCCCCCCGCTCCTTGCGGGTCTTGGTGAGCTTTTTCAGCACCATGTCGCGCTTCAGCTTCGACAGATGGTCGATGAACAGCACACCTTCGAGGTGGTCCATCTCATGCTGCAGGCACACCGCGAGCAGGCCGTCCATGTCCTCCTCATGCTCCATGCCGTTCTCATCGAGCCATTTGGCGCGGATACGGTCGGGACGCATCACCTCGGCATATTGATCCGGCACTGACAGGCAACCTTCGGTGTAAGGCACCTCGCTGTCCGAATGAGACAGGATTTCGGGATTGATAAACACCATCGGGTGCTTGACGACCGGACTGTCCGGATCATCCTCATTCTCTGGTTCCTGCAGGTCCATGACAAGCAACCGCTTGGGAACGCCGACCTGCACCGCCGCAAGACCAATGCCCGGCGCATCGTACATGGTTTCGAACATGTCCTTGATGAGCGCACGCAGGTCGTCGTCGACCGCCTCAACCGGGGTCGAAATCTGGCGCAGCACCGGGTCCGGCGTCTCGAAAATTCTCATAATGGTCATGCTGGTGATCTAATCTTTCGTGTCGGCGGGTTCAAGCAACCGGGCGTCGAGCGCGAAGCGCCTGCGCCAATGTGCCTTCGTCAAGGTAATCGAGCTCGCCGCCGACGGGGAGGCCATGAGCGAGCTGTGTCAGACGGATTGGATAGGTTTCAAGCCGCTCGGCGAGATAGTGGGCGGTCGTCTGCCCTTCGAGGGTCGCGTTCATTGCCAGGACCACCTCGTCAATCCCGCCGGCGGCAATACGCGCAACGAGCTTGTCGATGCTAAGATCCTCCGGCCGCACGCCCTCCAATGCTGAAAGTCGACCCCCAAGCACATGATATCGACCGGGAAACAGCCGCGACCTATCAAGCGCCCATAGGTCCGCCACCTCCTCCACCACGCACAACATCCGCTCCTCCCGGCGCGCATCCTTGCAGATGGTGCAGGGGTCCGACGTGTCGACATTGCCGCAGGTCGAACAGGTCGACAGCGTCTCATTCACCGTTTGCAGAGCAGCGAGGAGCGGTTCCAGCGCCGATTCCCGTTTCTTCATCAGGTGCAGTACCGCCCGCCGCGCCGACCGCGGCCCAAGGCCGGGCAAACGGCTGAGCGCCTGGGTCAATGCTTCGATCTGGTGACTGGCCATGACTGGATTGCTTCGCTTCGCTCGCAATGACGGAAAAACTGACCCGCCATTGCGAGGATCGCAGTGACGAAGCAATCCATGTAGGAATTTTCGCGCGCCTCGGCCATAGGCAGCGCATGCGGATCATATTCATGGGATCACCGGACTTTGCCGTGCCGACGCTGGATGCGCTGGTCGCGGCGGGGCAAGAGGTGGTTGCGGCTTACACCCAACCCCCCCGGCCAAAGGGGCGCGGTAAGGGCATGCAGCCAACCGCCGTTGAAACCCGCGCGCGCGAGCTGGGCATCGAGGTTCGAAGCCCCAAAACGCTCCGCAGCGAAGAGGAGCAGGCCGCTTTCGCCGCTTTGCACGCCGATGTCGCAGTGGTCGCCGCCTATGGTCTGATCCTGCCGCAGCCTATCCTCGATGCGCCGCAGCATGGCTGCCTCAACGTCCATGGATCGATCCTGCCGCGCTGGCGTGGCGCCGCTCCGGTACAGCGGGCGATCATGGCCGGCGATGACGCGACCGGCGTCACCATCATGCAAATGGAATCAGGGCTCGACACCGGGCCTATGCTGCTCATCCAAGAGCTACCAATCGGCAACAAGAATGCTGCACAACTCACGGATGAACTGGCACTTTTGGGTGCAGAAATGATGGTTCACGTCTTGTCCGACTTGCCCGCCTTCCTGCCCGTTACCCAGCCGGAGCAAGGAGTCACCTACGCCGCGAAGATCAGCAAGGACGAAGCCCGCCTCGACTGGTCTCGCCCCGCCGCCGACCTGCAACGCCACGTCCAGGGCCTGGCGCCATTCCCCGGCGCCTGGTTCGAAGTGAATGGTGAGCGGGTGAAGGTGTTGGAAGCGATGGTATTTCCCCATGATCGTCACCCTCGCGAAAGCGGGGTCCCCGCTTCTTTTTCGCTTGCGTCGGACGGAGGGAAGCGGGATTCCCGCCTTCGCGGGAATGACGGGGAGGTGATAGACGACCTCTTGCTCATCCGGTGCGGCACCGACGCGCTTCGCCCCACCCTCGTCCAGCGTGCGGGCAAGGGCGCGATGACCACCGCCGACCTGCTGCGCGGATTTCCAATCCCGACGGGCACCATCCTGTCATGACCCGCTGGCGGCTCACGGTCGAGTTTGATGGCGGTCCGTTCATGGGCTGGCAGCGGCAGGACCATGGCCCCTCGGTGCAGCAGACACTGGAAGACGCAATCCACCGCATGACCAGCGAGGATGCGGCAGTCCACGCCGCCGGCCGTACTGATGCCGGCGTGCACGGCCTCGCCATGACGACCCATGTCGATATCGCCCGCGATCTAACTGACCATCGTCTTCGCGAAGGGCTCAATGCATTGGTCCGCCCCAATCCTGTCAGTGTGACCGAAGTGGCGTCAGTTGATGACAATTTTCACGCGCGTTTTTCGTGTGTTGGACGCCGTTATTTATACCGCATCCTCAATCGCCGCGCCCCGCCCGCGCTGGATCGCGGCAAGGTTTGGCACATCGCCGTACCGCTGAACGCCGAGGCAATGGCGGCAGGCGCTGAGCATCTGGTCGGCCATCACGATTTCACCACCTTCCGCTCTGTCCATTGCCAGTCGGCCAGCCCGGTGAAGACGCTCGATCAACTAAGCGTCGAACGGGTGGGCGACGAAATCCACATCCGCGCCGCCGCCCGTAGCTTCCTACACCATCAGGTCCGGTCCATGGTCGGTTGCCTAGCCCTTGTGGGCAAGGGCCAACGGACGCCGGATGACGTCAAGACGGCATTGGAAGCACGCGACCGGCAGGCGCTGGGCCTCAACGCTCCGCCCGAAGGCCTATATTTCGTCGAGGCGATTTACCCCGACGATCGTTGATTATGGTATGATGCCGCAAAGCTGTTAAAGGCGCCCCCCAATTGAGGAGTTTAGTGCCGTGTTTCGTACGATGATGAAGGGGAAGATCCACCGCGCGACCGTGACGCAGGCCGATCTGCACTATGTCGGCTCGGTCTCGATCGACCTCGACCTGATGGACGGCGCCGACATCCTTGATGGCGAGAAAGTAACCATCGTTGACATCGACAATGGCAATCGGCTTGAAACCTACGCGATCGAGGCGCCGCGCGGCAGCGGCATCATCGGAATCAACGGCGCCGCCGCCCATCTGGTGAAGGCAGGCGACCTCGTCATCATCATGAACTATGCGCTGTACGACGAGGAAGAGCTGAAAACCCGCGTCCCTCGCGTCGTCCACGTCGACGGGAAGAACCGGATTGTCGATCTAGGCAGCGACCTTGCCGAGCCCGTTCCGGGCGCAACGGACCAGAAGCGGCCCGTCCCGGCGAAATAGGACATTCAAATTTCAATTTTTGGCAGTTTTTCAGGAACCTTCGGGTTATTTGATCTTTGTCCTGAAGCGGGGCCAGTGCGCGTTTCGCCTCTCGATACTTCCCGAGGAGATAAAGAATGTCTGACAAACCTGCCGTCGTCCTGGTCCATGGATTTTGGGGCGGTGCTGCCCATTGGGCAAACGTAATCAAGGAACTCAACAAAAAGGGCTTCACGGACGTGCACGCCGTTGAAAACCCGCTGACGTCGCTCGCCGATGATGCCGAACGCACCCGCAAGATGGTGCAGCAGATCGAAGGGCCGGTCGTCCTCGTTGGGCACAGCTATGGCGGCAAGGTGATCACGGAAATGGGCGATCTGCCCAACGTCAAAGAACTGGTGTACGTCGCCGCCTTTGCCCCCGATGCGGGTGAAAGCGCAGGCGGCATCAGCCAGGCCAACCCGCCCGCGGCCTTTGAAAACATCGCACCGGACAGCGATGGCTATCTGTGGATCAAGCCGGACAAGTTCGGCGAAAGCTTCTGTCAGGACCTGCCCGCAGACGAGCAGTTGGTGATGGCCGTGACTCAGAAGGCGCCGCTTGGCTCCACCTTTGGCGACAATGTTACCGCCCCGGCGTGGAAAACCAAACGCAACTGGTACCAGATTTCGTCGAATGACCGGATGATCAATCCGGAAAATGAGAAAATGATGGCGGCGCGGATGAACCCCGCAAAGACCATCACTCTGGACGCCAGCCACGCGTCGCTGGCGTCACATCCGAAGGAAATCGCTGATCTGATTGAAGAGGCGGCGAACGCCTAATCGACATACGGCGGACCGGATTAGATGTTGGTCTGGTCCGCCGGAATGTCGTGCGGCACACCTGCACTCGCCCTATGATCGCTGACCGACACCGGCTTTGCACACAGCGAATAACAGGTCATGGATAACGACCCCATGGAATAGCCGCGCAGGAAAGCTTCCGGCTTCTCTTCGCCGGCCGCGGCAAGCCCTGCGATGTAGAGCAGCGGAATAAAATGGTCAGGCGTCGGCACCGCGAGCTTGTAGTCGGGATGCTCCATCAGCTTCAGCACATCGCCCGGCGCATTTTGCATCAGATCGACGGCTGCCTCATCGAACCGCTCGGCCCAATCGTCGCCAGCCTCGGGCTTGTTCCATTGCAGCCGACCGAGATTGTGCACGACATTGCCGCTACCAACGATCAGCACGCCACGCTTGCGGAGTTCGGCCAGCTTCGCGCCCAGTTCGAGATGATACTCCATCGGGCGCGTCGCATTGATCGACAGCTGGGCGACGGGAATATCAGCCTTTGGGAACAGATGGGCGAGCACGCTCCACGTCCCATGGTCCAGCCCCCATTGATCAATATCCGCGCCGACCCAATGTGGCTTCACCACTTCGGCGACCTCACCCGCCAGCTCGGGCAGGCCGGGCGCGGGATATTCAAAATCGAACAAGGGCTGCGGGAAACCGTAGAAGTCGTGGATCGTGCGCGGACGCGGCATCGCCGTCACCGCCGTAGCGCCGAAATACCAATGCGCCGAGACGCACAGGATCGCGCGCGGGCGCGGCAGGGACTCGCCCAGTTCGCGCCAGCCATCGGTGTAGCGATTGCGCTCCAGCGTGTTCATCGGGCTGCCGTGGCCGATGAACAGCGCGGGCATCAGCTCCGATGACGGTGCGCTCACTCGGCGGCTTCCAACGCCTTGAACTCCTCGGTGGCGAGGAAGCGTTCGGCGTCGAGCGCGGCCATGCAGCCGGTCCCGGCCGCCGTCACCGCCTGACGGTAGATTTTGTCCATCACGTCGCCACAGGCAAACACGCCCTCGATGCTGGTCCGGGTGGTGCCGCTTTCGACCTCGATGTAGCCGTCACTGTCGAGCTTCAGCTTGCCAACGAACAGCTCGGTTGCGGGCTTGTGGCCAATGGCGACGAAGGCGCCGTCGACGTCGAGGCGGGTGATATCGCCAGTCTTCACGTTGCGCACGTCGAGGCCGACGAGAGCTTCGGGTTGACCGCCGCCAACAAAGGCAGCGACTTCGCTGTCCCAGATGATGTTGATATTGGGATGGGCAAACAGCCGGTCCTGCAGGATTTTCTCAGCGCGAAGGCTGTCGCGGCGGTGGATCAGGGTGACGTCATGGCTGTGATTGGTGAGGTAGAGTGCCTCCTCCACCGCCGTGTTGCCGCCTCCGATCACCGCGACCTTCTTGCCGCGATAAAAGAAGCCGTCGCAGGTGGCGCAAGCCGATGCGCCCTTCCCCTTCATATGCTCTTCGCTAGGGAGCCCCAGCCACTTCGCCTGCGCGCCGGTGGCGATGACAAGCGTATCGGCATGGTATTCGCCCGAATCGCCCTTCAGCTTGAACGGGCGAGAGGAAAAATCGACCTCGTTGATATGGTCCCAAACCATCTTGGTGCCGACATGCTCGGCCTGCGCCTGCATTTCCTCCATCAGCCACGGTCCCTGAATGACATCGCGGAAGCCGGGGTAATTCTCGACATCAGTGGTGGTCGTCAGCTGCCCCCCGGGCTGGATGCCCTGCACCACAATCGGGGCAAGCCCAGCGCGAGCGGCATAGATGGCAGCGGTCAGGCCCGCTGGCCCCGAACCAAGGACGAGAAGGCGGGTCGAAAGAATGTTGCTCATGCACGATCACTTAGGATCGTACATGCCCCTGCGCAATGCGCCTTGACCGCCCTTCGATGGAAAGAGCGGGTGGAAACTTAAAGAAGGAAGAAGGGCGTAGGATCGACGACGGCCGGGATCGGCTTTTGAATTCGGCAATCCGGCGCCTGCCCGCGAGCCTGACGTTGCGGAGACTGCGGTGCTGCGCGCTGGGCATCCTGAGGCTGCTGTTTATCAGCGCGAGGGCAGGTCTCGCGGCGAACCGTCGTACCGGCTACGGCGGCGTGACTCATGGTCATGCCCAGTATCGCAGCCAAGATGATCCGCCCCGTCATGCGGCCCAAATAGCCCTATTGAGAATGAACCGCAAATGAATCCGGTTGGGGCAAGTACGCGCCCGACCCCATCAAACCAACCGCGATTGCTTCACCGCCGCGCCGATGAACCCTGAAAACAGCGGGTGCGGATCGAACGGGCGGCTTTTCAATTCAGGGTGGAACTGCACGCCGATAAACCAGGGGTGGTCAGGGCGTTCGACAATTTCAGGCAATTCGCCATCGGGCGACAGGCCGGAAAAGACGAGGCCGCCCTTTTCAAGCGCGTCACGATAATGAGCGTTTACCTCGTAGCGATGCCGATGCCGCTCGCTAATTTCGGTCTTGCCATAAATGGTCGCGACATGGCTGTTACCCTTCAGCTTGGCGTCATAAGCACCAAGCCGCATGGTGCCGCCCATGTCCGTAGTTTCGGTCCGCTTCTGCAGCCCCTCGGGGCTCATCCATTCGGTAATAAGACCAACCACCGGCTCCGACGTTTCGCCAAACTCGGTGGTCGAGGCATCGGCGATACCTGCGGTATTCCGCGCGCCTTCAATGCACGCCATCTGCATTCCCAGGCAAATACCGAAGAACGGCACTTCGCGTTCACGCGCGAATTTAACCGACGCGATCTTGCCCTCACTTCCGCGTTCGCCAAATCCGCCGGGGACGAGGATGCCATGCAGCGGCTCCAGCTCAGCGGCCAGATCAGCGTCATTCTTCTCGAAAATCTCGGCATCGATCCAGCGGATATTAACCTTCACGCGATTGGAAAGTCCCCCGTGAACCAATGCTTCGCGCAGGGATTTATAGGCATCGGGCAGCCCAACATATTTGCCCACTACGCCAATTGTCACTTCGCCTTCTGGGTGGTCCACGCGGTCCATGATGTCGGTCCAGCGTGCCAGATCAGGTTCCGGCGCATCGGTAATGCCGAAAACCTTGAGCACCTCTTCGTCCAGGCCTTCATTGTGATAGGCGAGTGGCACATCGTAAATGGACCGCGCATCGAGCGCCTGAATCACCGCTTCGGGCGGGACGTTACAGAATTGTGCGATCTTGTTGCGTTCGGCTTCCGGGATAGGCCGATCGGCGCGGCACAGTAGAACATCAGGCTGAATGCCATAGCTGGTCAATTCACGCACCGAATGCTGGGTCGGCTTTGTCTTCAGTTCCCCTGCCGCCGCGATGTAGGGCACCAGTGTGGTGTGAACGAACGCAGCCTGGCCCCGCCCAAGCTCATTTTTGAGCTGACGAATTGCCTCGACGAAGGGCAGCGATTCGATATCGCCCACCGTTCCGCCAACTTCACAGATGACGAAATCAATGCCGTCGGTGTCGGCCTGTGCGAATTCCTTAATTGCGTTGGTGACGTGCGGTACCACCTGCACCGTCGCGCCGAGATAGTCGCCGCGCCGCTCCCGCGAAATAATGTCGCGATAGATTCGCCCCGACGTGATGTTGTCGCTCTGCCGCGCCGACACGTCGGTGAAACGTTCATAATGACCGAGATCGAGGTCGGTTTCCGCCCCGTCGTCCGTCACATAAACTTCGCCGTGCTGATAAGGCGACATCGTCCCCGGATCGACATTCAGATACGGATCGAACTTGCGAATGCGCACGGAATAACCACGCGCCTGAAGGAGCGCCCCGAGGGACGCCGCGAGAAGACCTTTGCCGAGGCTGGAGACCACGCCGCCGGTGATAAATATGTACCGCGCCATGGGAGTCGGGCCTTACGGTCGAGCGCCCACACATGGCAAGCGCCCGAATCAAAAATTACGAAAAAAGTCGACGGCTGTGAGGCCGTTCGACCGGTTATTGCGCCAGCGGAACCGCCGGAGCTTGCTCATTGCCGTTCGCCGGCTGCGCAGGAATCGGCTGAACCGGCCCGGTTTGCGCCGGCTGAGTCTTAACCAGCGATGTGTCGATCTTGACCGATTCGCTGCTAGTCCCGGCGATAGCGGCCAGCAGAATCGAAATGGCGATGAAGGCACCACCAAGGAATGACGTCGCACGGGTCAGGAAATCCGCCGCGCCGCGTGCGGTCATGAAACCCGCCGACGACCCGCCAACGCCAAGGCCGCCGCCCTCGCTTCGCTGCATGAGGATTACCGCAACCAGCGAGGTCGCAATCAGCGCCTGCACGATGAGAAGAAATTTGAACATTGGCGAGGACCTTGGGAAAAGATGCAATATCAGATTTGCCGAGGCCCTTAGCCAGCACTTACAAAAAACTCAACGTGCCAGCGAAGCGATCCCAGACGGCTATTTAGTTAGAACCGCTGATCTGGTCTTCAAGTTGCTGCGCGGTGAGACCGATGCGCGCGCCATCAGCCGAGGCTGCAACGCCATTGCGCGGAAGTTTGACGAGCTTTCCTGATTCCAGCTTCAGCGTGACGAATTCCGCATCCATCGTTTCGATGGTCCCCACTGGGTGGCCGGCACTGCCCTTTACGACGGCGCCAACGGCGAGTGATGCTGCTGCGGCTGCCTGTTGTTCCTGTACCGCTGCATTAAGCTGGTCTTTGGTGAGGCCGATCATCAGCTTACCGGTAACTTCGGCAAAGCTATCCTTGCCAAGGTTAGCTTCAAAACTGTCGGTACGAACGGTCACGACGTTGCCCTTAACCGATGCAATGGATCCTACCGCGCCACCAGCGGAATCGACAACTTGTGTTCCAGGTACAAACAAATTGCTCGACTGAGCGAAGACCGGGGCCGACGCAACCAACGAACAGGCGACAAAAATCGAAGCAAAACGAGACATCATTTCCTTTCCCATTGAATTTGCTCAACTTTTATAAGCCTATTGGGAAGGGCAACGCAACTTTCGTCCAAATTCGATGTTCAATCTGCGGCTCCCGCCTGTACGATCGGCAGGAAATCTTCCGCTTTCAAAGATGCTCCGCCAACCAATGCCCCATCGACGTCTGGAATCGCAAATATCTCATTCGCGTTGGACGCTTTTACCGACCCGCCATAGAGTATACGGACGGCGTCGCCGACCGCGCCAAACCGCACAACCAGGAGCGCGCGCAACGCGGCATGCATTTCCGCAATGTCGTCTGCCGTCGGCACTTTTCCGGTCCCGATCGCCCAGATCGGTTCATAGGCAATGGCG
The DNA here is from genome assembly GCF_946478955.1 of uncultured Sphingomonas sp. The sequence continues at coordinate 82,008 of NZ_CAMLDL010000001.1, forward strand.
AAATTGGCCGACTCCCCAATTTCGTCGGGTAGCGATGCGTCAAGTTGCGCCGTAACGGTCGGAACCGCGCGTCCCGCTTCACGAATGGAATCGCTTTCTCCAACACACAGGATAACGCGCAGTCCAGCCGATAATCCCGCCGCAGCCTTCGCCTTCACGTCTTGATCGCTTTCGTGCTGCGCCTCGCGCCGCTCGCTATGGCCGACGATCGTCAGCACTGCCCCAGCATCGAGTAGCATCGGCGCCGAAATACAGCCGGTGTGAGCGCCCTTGTCCGCCGGATGAATATCCTGCCCGCCAATCGCAAAGTCCGGAACAATGCGCGCCGCCCGGTGGATCAAGGTGGCAGGAAGGCACAAAGCGGCGTCGACACGTGGCACACCTGCGGCACCGGCGGCGATTTTGGTGACTTGATCGAGATCCGCTGACACCCCGTGCATCTTCCAATTTCCTGCGATCAGCTTGCGCCGCATCCCGCTTCCTTTCCTAATAGCCTTTCAATCGGCCTATCCGTATTGCCCGAACGCCTAGCAATGCAGGGTTCATCCGCCAAGGCGTTGAACCTTTTGCAGCCTGCCCCTAAAGCGGCCGTTCGCTTTGTTCATATCGGGTGATTTCCCCTCATGCTTTCTTCTCTTCGTAACCTGTCCAAGTCGAAGGTCGGCACCGGCGTCATGGTCCTGATTCTCGTCCTGATCCTTGCCGGTTTCGCCATCGGTGACATCAAGAGTGTCGGCAGCGGATCCTTTGGCTTCAGTCAGGGAACGCTGGCCAAAGTCGGAAGCGAAGAAGTAACGGAGCGCGACTTGTCGAGTGCCATGAAGCGTGTCCTGGCCCAGCTTCGTCAGCAAAACCCCAACGCGACCTATGCGGACTTGTCTAAAGATTTCTCGGCCATCGTCGGGCAGCTGATCGATGAAGAAACGTTGACGGCGTTTGCGAAGGATCATGGGCTGGAATTGTCAAAGCGGCTGATCGACAAGGAAATTGCCCAATTGCCGCAGGCGCGCGGGCTGGACGGAAAATTCAGCCAGACCCAATATCAGGCGTTCCTCAATAGCGAACAGATGACCGATGCCGACGTTCGCCGCAGCATCGCAAACGGTCTGATCCAACGCATGATTCTGGAGCCGATTGCGGTTGACGTTAACGTCCCCAATGGCGTCGCCAAATCTTATGCCTCCATGTTGATGGAACAGCGCGAGGGCGAGGTCGCCTTGGTGCCGGTCGAATCCTTTGCTGCTGGCCTTGATCCGAGCGATGGCGACCTTGTCACCTATTATCAGCAGAACGCCAAAGCCTATCGGACACCCGAGCAGCGCATTTTGAAGTTCGCGCCGATCAACCTTGAAACCGTCAAGGGCGCGACGCCGACCGACAAGGAAATTGACGATTATTACAAGGCCAACCAGGCAATCTATGGCGGCAGTCAGCAGCGTGTAATCAGCCAGGTGGTCGTCCCCTCGCAACAAGTCGCTAACAATGTCGCGGCCAAGGCACGGTCCGGCGCCAGCTTCGCGGACGCCGCGAAAATCGCAGGCATGACGGCAGAAGACATCAGCGTTGGTCCGCAGACCCGCGAGCAATTCAATGGCCTGGCCGGCGACAAGGTCGCAGCTGCCGCCTTTGCCGCAGCGCCAAACGCCATCGTCGGGCCGATCCAGTCCGACCTGGGTTGGCATGTGATCCGGATCGACGATGTGAAGGCCACGCCGGGCAAATCGCTGGCTCAGGCGCGTCCAGAGATCATTGCGAAGCTGACGGAAACGAAGCGGAAGACCGCGATTGAAGAAGCAATTGTTTCGATCGAGGAATCAATCGATGGCGGCGCCAACTTCCAGGAAGCAGCGGCCAAAGCCGGCCTACCGATCCAAACGACCCCGGCGATCACTGCCGCAGGAACGTCGCTCAAGGACCCAGCTTTTCGCATTCCGCCGGATTTCACAAAGGCAGTCAGCGCCGGATTTGCACTGTCTGACGGTGATGACCCAGACGTCGTCCAGGCCGGCGATCAGGGCAATTATGTTATGGTTGGCCTCGACCGCATCATCCCATCTGCTGCCCCGCCACTAGCCGAGGTCAAAGACCGCGTCCGGTCCGACTGGATCAAGAAAAAGGCGACGGAGCGAGCACGGGCCGTAACCGCTGACATCGCGGCGAAAGCCGCCAAAGGCGTACCGCTATCGCAAGCGGTAGCCGACGCCAAGGCCGGGCTACCGCCGGTAACGCCCATCAATGCCCGCCGCATGCAGATCAGCCAGGCCGGTGAAGATGCCGCGGCGCCGCTGAAAATGCTTTTCACCCTTGCGCAGGGCAACAGTCGCATGGTCGCCGATCCTCAGGGCCGCGGGTTTTTCGTTGTGAAAACCAACAAGATCACTGCCGGTGATGCGTCCAATAATCCGTTGCTCATCGCCCAGACCAAGGGTGCGTTCCAGCAAACAGCGTCAGAAGAACTTGCGCAGCAATTCATCGCCGCAACCCGCGTTGACCAAAAGGCACGTCGCAATGAAAAGGCAATTGAGGCGGCCCGCAAACGTTACATGCAGCAGGCCGAATAAGGAGGGATCGGGCGGCCGTGCTGCTGCTCGATAATGTCGACAGCTTCACCTTCATGCTGGCCGACTATCTAAAGTCGGCCGGTGCGGACGTGAGAGTGGAACGGGCTGATGCTATTACCGTTCAGCACGCATTGGATCTCGGGTCCGGCGGGATCGTAATCTCACCGGGTCCGGGTGCGCCCGAAAATGCCGGAATATCGGTCGCGGTGGCGACGGAGGCGATGGCACGGGGCATTCCGCTGCTCGGCGTTTGTCTGGGGCATCAGGCAATGGCCGTGGCGCTTGGCCAGGCCGTAATCCGCACGAAGCCAGTCCATGGAAAAGTTGCCCGATTGCGCCACGACGGCACTGGCCTTTTCTGCGGAATGCCAGAACATTTCGCGGTCACTCGCTATCACTCGCTGGCGGTGCCCGCACCCGCTCCGCCGCTGGTTGCAAACGCATGGAGCGACGACGGCACCGTCATGGCCTTCAGCCATGAAAATGGCCGCGCTCACGGCGCGCAATTTCACCCCGAAAGCGTCGCGACCGAATATGGCCATTCTATCATTCGCGCCTTTGTCGAACTCGCCCGCAGGGCTTGACGGGCGCTATTTCGTTTCCTACACGTTCCCCGTTCGTTCCGTTACGGAGGAGCCGATGCTTACGGCAAAGCAGCATGAATTGCTGAATTTCATCAATGAACGTCTATCACAAACCGGGGTTAGCCCCAGTTTTGACGAAATGCGCGAGGCGTTGGATCTAAAGTCCAAGTCGGGTGTCCACAGGCTGATTTCCGCGTTGGAAGAACGACAGTTCATTCGCCGTCTCCCCAATCGAGCGCGCGCGCTCGAAGTGGTGCGCATGCCTGAAACCAGCGCAGCTGCACCTGCGATCACTGCACAGATCCGGGCCGTGGTTCCGTCGGCGGCAAATGACGTCATCGACATTCCGATGCACGGGCGGATTGCCGCAGGCACGCCAATTGAGGCGCTGCAAGGAAGCGAGAATTTCTCCGTCCCCGCCGCTCTGCTTGGTCCCGGCGAACATTACGCTTTGGAAGTTTCCGGTGATTCAATGGTCGAGGAGGGCATTCTCGACGGCGATTTCGCCTTGATCCGTAAGGTCGATTCGGCCCGTGACGGTGAAATTGTCGTCGCGCTGATCGATCAGACCGAAGCGACGCTCAAAACCTTCCGCCGCGAGGGATCGATGATCCGCCTCGATCCTGCCAATCGTCAGTATGAGGCACAGCGGTATCGCCCCGATCAGGTTATGATACAGGGAAAGCTCGCCGGTCTTATCCGACGGTATTGAGGTAAATGATGGCCCGGATTGATTATGTCGAATTGCCCAGCGCAACGGCCCATGAGCTGACCCGTGCTTTTTATACAAAGGCGTTTGGCTGGGTGTTCACCGATTATGGTCCAGAATATTCGGCAACGACGAATGATGTCGTTAATGTCGGCCTCAATGGTCAGCCCGATGAGGCGCTGTCCGCGCCATTGCCTGTGGTTCGCGTTGACGATCTGGAAGCGGCGTTTGACGCTGTATCGAAGGCAGGCGGCGTCATTGCGAAACCCATTTTCTCTTTCCCTGGTGGGCGCCGGTTTCACTTCATCGACCCATCGGGGAGTGAATTGGCGGTATGGGCTGCGTCGGTTGAGGCGCCATAACATCCGTTCGTTGGGACCAGGGATGGTCGCGGACGGCCTCGGCAACGGTGACGATCCTGGGATGTTGCCCCAATTGAATTGACGCACCTCCGGTTGATAGGAGCGTAACCCGATCAAGTTTTAGCCATCGCGGCGTGCACCCACGCGGCAGGCGGCGGTCCGCGACAACAATGTCCGCCGCCGCGCAGGCGCGAACCAGATCCGCCCACTCCATCCGGTTTCGGGAGCGAAGGGCCAGGAGCCGCCAAACCTGACCATCCCGCGCAATGTCAGCAAAACAGGCGTCGCGGCTACACCGCGACGTTGGAAAATCCTCAAGATTTGCGCTTTCGTCGTCGTAACCGGCACTTTCGGTCATCATATCGCGCACGAAATCCCCAGCACGCGATCGCAGGAGCGCCGGGCGGCCGTCCCTCCCCATCACCGCCACGTGCTGCCCATCGCCGGTAATCAACAAATCGGGAACCGGCTGAAGGATGGCCGCAACAGCCCCCGCAGCGACTGGCACCGCACCGCACCAGCGCCATTTCCCCTGCCATAAGGCCATCCACAAACCGCCCACGACCATCAACCCGAACGCCCAGGTTGGCATGGAAGGCAACATCGCAACCGCGCCTTTCGCATTTCCAACCTTGTGGGCGATGTGCAGGATCAGGTCGATGGACCAGCCCGTGGCCGCCCATAAGGGGGCGCCCAGCCCGACCATGTCCAGAAGCAGTGCCGTTACCTCAAGCGGCATCACCACAAATGTCGTTAGAGGAATGGCAATCAGGTTGGCGGCTACGCCGTACAATCCGGCCTTGTGAAAATGATAAAGTGCAAACGGCACGAGGGCGAATTCGACGGCCAGGCCAGTTGCGATCAGCCCTGCGGCACCGCGCCCGAACCGTCGCAAGATTCCCTCCTCTCTCGGCATCAGAAATGATCGAGCAAACCGGGATTGGTGCAGCACGATAATGGCCGTCACGGCCGCAAAGCTGAACTGGAAGCTGGCGCCGGCAAGCGCCTCTGGCCTGAAAATAAGGACCGTTAGCGCCCCCACCGCGACAAGCCGCAGGCTAATTGCCTCCCGTCCCATGGCAATGGCGGCCAGCACAAGAAGCGTCGCAATGCAGCTTCTTACCGTTGGCACCTGCATGCCGGTCAAAATCGTATAACCAATCCCGGCAACGGCCCCCACGACGGCCGACAATATGATGACATTGAAGCGGGTCGCGAGCCGACGCGATAAGGCGAACAAGCGCCGGCTAACCAACATCGCCGCGCCGACGACGGCGGCAATGTGGAGGCCGCTGACGGATAATAAATGTGTAAGTCCGGACCGCCGCATGGCGTCGGCATCTTCCTCACCCACGGCCGCTTGGTCGCCGATTGCGAGGGCCGTCGCAATTCCGCCGGCGGAGCCGGGTAAGGATGTCCGAATATGCGCCCCAAGTCGTTGCCGAACAGCGTCGATTCCGTCCTCGCGGGACGGCTCCAACAGATCGGGCGGACCGATTGCCTTTCCGACCGCACCTATCCCTTGGAACCAGAGATCACGCGAATAATCATGCGTGCCGGGCAGGGCCATGGGCGGTGGAGGCTGCAGGCGCGCCCTCACGCGGATTTTCGCATCAAGGCCCATTGCCGGGGTCCATTGGTCCGCGGCCACGGTCGTCCGCACCAAAGGCGGCAACCCTGGACTAAGCGTTTGTAGTGTGAGTCTAACGTCGTCCTTCGCGGCGCGTGGTTCGGCGGCAGTAACCCGACCTTCAAAGATCACCACCTGAGGCCGACCAAGGCGCGGCTTTGCCACATAATCCGCTCGCCACCAGATCAGCGACAGGCCTGCGGCCAAAGCCGCCCCTCCCCACAGCATCGCTCGCCCGGAGGCTCGGCCTCGAATCGCAAGCCCGCCAATCATGGCCGCGATCGCCACGACTAACAGTCCCACCCATGCGCGCGGCGTTCCGAGTGCGAACCAACCAGCGATCCCGGCCCCGAATGCGACCACGAACCACAATGGCAGCTGGTTTCGCTCTGCCAGTAGGAATTGATCGCAAGAATCGGAAATTTTTGCCAAAATCGCAGGCAAAAAGGTAGCGCGCGCCGGTGGAAGCGGCGCGTCCACTATGTTAGGGGCGCTCGTCCATTCCATTTCGGCCCTGACAGACAAGAGGAAAGCTCGCTTGAGCGCAACCCGCAAAATCGAGGGTGTCGTCACCCGCTTCGCCCCGTCCCCCACCGGATACCTACACATTGGCGGCGCGCGCACGGCGCTGTTCAACTGGCTGTTTGCTCGCCACCACGGGGGCAAATATCTTCTGCGTATCGAGGATACCGACCGTGCCCGTTCAACGGAGCCGGCGATTGCCGCAATCTTTGACGGCCTCGATTGGCTCGGACTTGGCGGTGATGAAAAGCCGGTGTTCCAGTTCGAGCGCACACCTCGTCACGCGGAAGTTGCCAATAAATTGCTCGAAAATGGCAATGCCTATCGCTGCTACCTGACACCGGAGGAGCTTCAGGCAATGCGCGAAAAAGCGCAGGCTGAACGTCGCCCGTTCCGGATCAACAGCCCGTGGCGGGAACAGAATGCAGGGCCGGAGCAGCAGGGCAAGCCATACGTCATCCGCATCAAGGCGCCGTTCGACGGCGAAACCAGCATTGACGACATGGTTCAGGGCCAGGTGACAGTCCAGAACGCGGAAATCGACGATTTCGTCCTGCTTCGGTCGGATGGGACACCGACCTACATGCTCGCCGTGGTTGTTGACGATCATGACATGAATGTCACGCACATCATTCGCGGTGATGATCATCTCAATAACGCCTTCCGACAGCTGGCAATCATTGATGCGATGGGTTGGGACCGCCCGGATTATGGCCATGTCCCGCTGATTCACGGCGCCGATGGAGCGAAACTGTCAAAGCGTCACGGCGCCCTTGGTGTGGACGCATACCGTGACGAACTCGGCATCTTGCCGGAAGCACTTTTCAATTACCTGCTTCGGCTCGGATGGGGCCATGGCGACGACGAGATTATCAGCCGCGAGCAAGCGATTGAGTGGTTCGACATTGATCATGTCGGCAAATCACCGTCCCGAATGGACGCCAAGAAGCTTGAAAACCTGAACGGCCATTACATCCGGGAGGCCGACGATGCGCGGCTGGCAGACCTCACTGCCCCGCGATTACCGACCGGGGCCGACCGTAATCTATTGATCCGCGCCATGCCGGAGCTGAAAGCGCGCGCGCATGATTTGGGCGCGCTCGCCGAAGGCGCTGAATTTCTGTTCGCCGTTCGGCCCCTTGTAATGGACGAAAAGGCCGAGGCGTTGCTCACTGGCGATGCCCGCAACCATTTGCGTCAATTGCACGCGGCACTGATGAATATCGACGATTGGAGCCATGATCCGATCGATGCTGCAGTGCGAAAGGTTGCGGAAGACCACGAACTTAAGCTAGGCAAGCTCGCCCAGCCGCTTCGTGCGGCGCTTACGGGAAAAACGACCTCCCCGGGCATCTTTGACGTATTGGTCCTTTTGGGCCGCGACGAGAGCCTGGCGCGTATCGCAGACCAAATGCTTGGAGCCGAGTGAATGACCGATCAGACCGCGAACCTTACCACCCATGGTAGCGATTTTTCCTACCCCGTGCTGGAAGGCTCGGTCGGCCCTAGCGTCATCGATATTCGAAAGCTTTACGGGCAAACCGGTGAATTCACTTACGACCCTGGCTTCACCTCAACCGCGTCGTGCCAGAGTGCGATTACCTATATCGACGGCGATCAGGGCATCCTGCTGCACCGCGGTTATCCAATCGACCAGTTGGCGGAAAAATCGACCTTTATGGAAGTCGCATACCTGCTGCTTCACGGCGACCTGCCGAAGTCGGAAGAGCTCGACGATTTCACATACACGATCAGTCGGCACACGATGCTGCATGAGCAGCTTGCGACGTTCTACCGCGGGTTCCGCCGTGACGCCCATCCGATGGCGATCATGTGCGGCGTCGTCGGTGCCCTGTCTGCTTTCTATCATGACAGCACCGACATCACCGATCCCCAGCAGCGGCTGATCGCCTCGCACCGGCTGATCGCGAAGATGCCGACGATTGCGGCGATGGCCTATAAATATTCGGTGGGGCAGCCATTCCTCTACCCGCAGAATGACCTCAGCTATGTCGGCAACTTCCTGCGCATGACATTTGGCGTTCCGGCAGAGCCATATGTGGTCAACCCGATCATCGAAAAGGCGATGGACCGGATTTTCATCCTTCATGCCGACCACGAACAGAACGCCTCGACCTCGACCGTACGCCTCGCCGGCTCGTCGGGCGCAAACCCGTTTGCATGTATCGCGGCGGGTATCGCGTGCCTGTGGGGTCCAGCGCACGGCGGCGCCAACGAAGCGGCGCTCAACATGCTGCGCGAAATTGGTGATGTGAAGCGCATCCCCGAATATATTGCCCGCGCCAAGGACAAGAATGATCCGTTCCGGCTGATGGGCTTTGGTCACCGGGTTTACAAGAATTTCGACCCGCGCGCGAAGGTGATGAAGCAGACCGCCGACGAAGTGTTGAAAGAGCTCAACATCACCGATCCGGTGCTGGATGTTGCCAAGGAGTTGGAGCATATCGCGCTCAGCGACCCCTACTTCATCGACAAGAAGCTCTATCCGAACGTCGATTTCTATTCGGGCGTGATTCTCAATGCGATCGGATTCCCGACCGATATGTTCACCGCCCTCTTCGCGCTCGCCCGCACCGTCGGCTGGGTTGCACAATGGAACGAGATGATCTCGGACCCCGAACAGAAGATCGGCCGCCCGCGTCAGCTATATGTCGGCGCGACCCAGCGGGATTATGTTCCGCTCGGCGACCGCTAGAGCCTACGCCCGCGGCAATACCAGGATAAAGCGCGCCCCTCGTCCGGGCGCGCTTTCCAGCAACACTTCTCCGCCAAGCGATCGGGCCAAGCGCCGGGAAATGGGCAGACCTAACCCGGAGCTTCCGGGTTGGTCGCCCTGTTCATATTTTTCGAAGATCCGCGCGTGATCCTTGGCTGCGATACCGGGCCCCTGATCCGCGATGGCAACCCCAATCCGCTGATCACCCGCACTGAAACTGATGTCGATCATCGCACCGTCCGGCGAATGACGCACAGCGTTCCCCAAAATATTGACAAGGATTTGCAACACAGCGCGCTTCTCGGCCGCTACCGGAAGCCCAAATGCGGCGTCGGAAATGCGAATCTCAACCTGACGATCCTCCGCATCGGCGGCTACTAATGCCACAGCTTCCGCCGTCACTTCGCCCAAATCAATGAGGGGATCCATGTCAGCGGCGGCCTCTGCGTTCATAGACCGCAAAACCGACAAAAGATGACGCCCCGCAGCCGCAATGTCGCTGGCATAAGTCGCGTAGTCACTGCGTAGCGGGCCATCCGACCGCTCCACAATACGGTCGGCCGCCTTGATAATCTCATCCAATGGGGAGCGGAGCGCGTCGTCAATGGCCGGATCGAACATCACATCCCCGCCGTCGATCTCATCCGCGTCCACGGACTCATCAAGCTTAAGTTCCGCATCGAATCCTGCGAATCTGCCGCCGCGCCTAATCAGAGCGGTCCCGGACAATATTCCCCGTGAATGGCCATGCGTTTTCAGCTCGACGACTTGCTCCCCAAAATCCTCGCGGGCGCCAAGCGCCATCAACAATGGCATTAATCCATCCGCCGCTTCGACCAGGTGGAAATGGCGTGTTACAGGCTGTCCGACCAGCCCATCGTCGCCTAACAGCCGGGCAAGTGACGACGACACGCGCGTAAAGCGCAACTCGGAATCCGTCTCAAACCCCAGCAAGCCGCTGTCATTTGACTCCTGGTTGGCAATCTTCCCCCCGGCGATCAGCATCAGGCGCGGCGGCGCAATCGGCCGCTCCTGCCACCCTTCGATGATCAGGCGGACACCATCCTCGCTCGGCTCGGCCCGGACCCACAAATCCAGATCATGGTCCGCCGACGCAACCAGAACCGACCGCGCCAATGGCACGCCTAGTTTCCGCGCCGACCGGACGACCGCCGCAAGCTGAGGAAGGGCGATGGCCACACCCAATGCGGCGCCCGCCTCTTGCTGGAGGCGGAGTAACGGACCGTCTGCCTCGATCAGCCGGCCATCGCGGTCGACCTTGCCGATGATGGGCTGCTGCCCGCCGGGTGCGCTAGCCATCGCGCGCCTCCACCGCTTCCTGGGCGGCTCGATAGTCCGGATCCAACCGCAACCAGCGCCGTGCCTGATCGGCAGCGGCCTCGTCGATGCGGTCAAAACCGTCGATTGCCTTTTCTGGTGATCCGGTGCCGAGCATCGGGTCGAAGGATGCGATTATCGTTGCGGCAGTCTGACGCTGGCAGCCCGCTACCCGGGCCAGCAGCATCGCGTCGCCCCCGGTGAACATGCTCCAGCCATCGGCTGCGGTGATTCCCGCGCGCCGCGACAGTGATGCGACAAGTAAATTAGCGTCATGCGCTTCCGAAATACGCTCAATCATCTGGTCATTCAGCCGTCCCGCCCCATCGAGTGCTCGCGCAAGAGTGGCCACCGCCGCTTCAAGCCGGCGCCCCTCATCGTGGCGAGCGATGATCTTGCGTGCGGCCTCGGCAAGAGCCTGATCATGGTCACGTCCGATCGACTGCCCAATGCAGACCGCGACGGCATTGACGACGACAACCGCGTCTTCGGCGGCAAGATCGTCAAATTCAATGCCCATACGTCCGTAACGGTCACGGCGGCGTCCGCGCGCGATGGTTAGTGCCATCGCCGCCTCTGCAACGGCGCCGTCGCCATCCGTAATCATCGTCGCCAGCAACTCGTCGCTAGCACCATGACTGCGGCGACCAATTTGTTGCTCGTCGGTGCGCCGAAGCAACAATTCCACGATCGACGGACGATCGATCAGACCTGACTGCCGCAAACAGCGATACAATTCATGGCGGCCCATTTCTGCCTGCGCCGACACCAGACCAGGCAACCGCGTGATCAATTCATCTGCGATGTCGTCGCTAAGCTGGCGTAGCATTGCCCCCATGATTGCCCGCTCTTCGTCGGTGAGGCGATTGGCGTCGTCCAGGAAGAAATCAGCGCAAACGGTGGACAGCCGATTACGACCCACGCCGGGGCGTGAGGTCACAACCGGAAGGTCCGCTGCCGTCGCAGCATTCGGCCAATCCACAGGCATCATTGCCCTTGTATAAAACAGATGAGGTTAACGCTCAGTCAATCGCGTTCGACCCGGTGCCGATAGTGCTGGGCGATGAAAAAACTTCCTGCCGCGTAGAATGACAGGACACCAAGGTAGATGTTCCACCAACTCCCAATCGCGAACGGGATTGCCAGCCAAACGGCGTTTCGCCAACTGAACAGCCATTCGTCCGTCGGGACGCCCTTCCCCTTGCGCTCGACCCTCCCGGCTTCCGCGAAGCCTGCTGCTGAAAGGGCTGCCATCAATGCACCCCACCCCGAACCATGGCGCATTTCAAACCAGCCAAGCGCGAACAATGCCAGACCCGCCATTGGCCAAATCATTCGTCGCGACAGCATCTTCGGAGCCAGCGGCTTGAGGCGCAGAATAGCTAGTCGCTGAGCAATCAAATCGAGCGGCGTCGCCAATATCATCAGACCCAGCGCCGCTGGTGCCCACCCCCTGCTAAAGCAAAAGGCGGCAGCGATGAGCAACACTACACAAAGCTGAACCAGCCAGGCCGGCTTTATCGAGGTTTCCATCAGCCGTTCGGTCGCGACTTCTTCCACGATAGGCAGCGCAAACCGCCCGACCGCATCTTCCCGCGCGGTCCGCGACGACACAATCAAACGCCGCTCAAAACCCGCCATCTGCTCGTCGTTTTCGGCAAGGAACGGCCCATGCCCGTCGCCTGCGGTCACGGGTAGCTGTCGCGCACCGGCCTGAATGGCGCGCCGAAGCAGGGTCGACTGCAGATCCCAATCACCCAGCATGGCCGCCGTCGCACCGATCAGCCCGCCGTCGATGAGCGCCAGCCCCGACCAGCGATGCTGTGCATCGATCCGTTCATAACCACGATACTCGTCGTTATCCGGCACGGTCAGGATCAGCGGTGCCGTTTCTTCCGATACGATTGAAAGATCAGCCATGTCAGGAACGATGCCATCGGATAGCAATATTATGTCGGCACCCGCTTCAAATCGGCTCGCCGCTTCGAGCCCGTCGCTGACCGGTATGACGTTGATGCCTTCGGATCGCAGGCGCTCAAAAGCTTCGTTAAGTGCCGGCGGAACGCGCTCGACCATCACCACCAATGGCGATGCGTCAATCGCGGCAAGGCACCGAAGTTGAAATTCAATCAATGTCCGACCGGCGAGCGGAAGCAGGGCCCTAAGCGACCCCGAATCATCTTCCTGATAAGCACCAATAAGGGCGCCGAGCGCCATGCCACTCCCCGTGGAAATAGGATGTTCCCCCTGACGATATAGGCCATAGGGCAGTCGGCACGGCAATTTCCAGCCCGAGTGTGGCCGTTTGTCGCTTTCGCGCAGGAACAAAATTGGTAAACTCGGCCGTCATGAGCACCAATCCTTATCGCTCGACCAGCGACCCGGTCGACTATGTCGATTTTGACGCATTGCCTGCGGAAAGCGCAGAAAGCAGCGCGTCCGCGCAGTTCGATCAGGTGAGCTGGTCGGCTGCGCAGGATGAGGACGTACGGGCGACTCGCGGCGGACGCATTGTGCTGGGGTGGGGTCTGGCGCTCCTCGCCGCGCTGTGGATTGGCTATTCAGGTTGGTCCGCAGGTCGCGCGTTGGCCGCTGAATCCCTCAATAGCCCCGCCATCGCCCAATGGATTGCCATCCTTACTGGCCCGCTGGCGCTGCTGGGGCTGGTATGGATCATGTTCGGGCGCACCCGCCGCAAGGAAGCGGAACGGTTCAATCGTACCGTTGTGGCGATGCGGACAGAGGCACAATCGCTTCAAGACGTTCTTGGTGTCCTATCGCGCCAGATTGATGAGAATCATAAAGCCCTAGGGGTAATGGCAGGCGATTTGATGGGTCTTGGCGATCAGGCCGCCAGCCGCCTTGGTGCAGTCACCAATGAATTGAATGCAGGGTCGGCAAAGCTGGCCGAGCATGGAGCGGCTCTGGACCGAGCGGCGGAATCGGCGCGCACCGATATCGGCGTCCTGCTCGCGGATCTCCCGCAGGCCGAAGCGACCGCCCTCCGCATGGCCGAAGCATTGCGCGAGGCAGGCCGCGATGCGTCGGAGCAGGCAGCGACGTTTGAAACGCGTGTCGCTAGCCTTGCCGAGCGGGCGCAAAGTGCTGACCAGATCGTCGCCAACGCCTCGCAGCGGTTGCTGGAGCGACTCCGCGAGGTTGAAACGGCGGGTTCGTCAGCGTCAGCGCGCATTTCCGACGCCGGTAATGAAACGGGGGCAACCGTCGATGCCCTACTGACCCGCGCAGCCGATGCATTGAGCGAAATCCGAAATGGGATTGATGCCCAATCCGCCGCCGTCACCGCGCTCCTCGCGAGCAGCGAGGCCGGAATTGGCCGGGCCGGCCAGGATGCGGCTCAAGCACTGGGTGATCATCTGGGTGCCGCCAGTCAGTCAATTGACGTGATCTCCGCCAAAATTGCCGAACAAGAACGTTCCACGCAGCGCATCATTGCCGATCTTGACGTCGGCATGGCCGCGCTCGACGACCGTTTCCTTGACCTCGCTCGCTCGGGCGATGAACGGGCGGCCCATGTACAAACTGCACTTGGCCGCCTGCGCGAAGAACTGGAAGGCCTGTCGTCTGCAACCAGCGCCCATGACAACAACATTGAAGGCCTGAGCCAACGTACAGCGGCCCTGCGCGACGGTATTGAGGGATTGAGCTTGACGCTGCAAAGCGAACTTGCTGGTCACCTTGATACCGCAGAAGCTGGCGCAGCCCGCCTGCTGTCCGCCGCCGAAGCCGCCCGTCCTCATGTTGAGGCAATGCGCGACGCCTCCAGCGAGGCGACCGCACGTATCGAACATGGCGCCGCGCAAGTGGCGGAGCAACAGGCTCAGTTGGCCCAGTTGATGACCTCGGTCGATCTCGGCGTCACCCAGGCGGAATCGCGCCTGGCAGAGCTTGGTGCCGCAATCGTGTCCGCCCATGATGAGGCGGGACGTCTCTCGGCCGAAACTGCGCCCGCGCTGGTTGCGGCGCTGCTGCAAGTCCGCGAAACCGCCGGTCACGCCGCCGACCGCGCTCGCGAGGCGATTGCCAAGGTCATTCCTGAGTCCGCGGAAGGGCTGAGCCAGGCTACCCGCGCGGCCCTGGAAAAGGCTGTTACAGAGAGCGTCCGAGATAAACTGGCGGAGCTTGATGGCATTGCCACGCGCGCAGTTGAAAATGCCCGAGAAGCCTCAAGCCGTCTTACCGAACAGATGCTATCGATCGGTCAAAGCGCGGCCGCGCTGGAAGCGCATATTGAGCGCAATCGCGAGGCACAGCGCAAGGACAGCGGTGAAGAGTTCGCACGTCAGGTGTCATTGCTGATGGATTCGATGAATAGCGCGTCGATTGACGTGCAGAAGATCCTTTCAGACGAAGTCGATGAAAAGGCGTGGAATAGCTATCTTAAGGGCAATCGCGGCGTGTTCACCCGCCGTGCCGCCCGCCTGCTGTCCGGCGGCGAAACGCGGGACATTGCAGCTCATTACGAAAGCGACGTGGAATTCCAGCAGTCGGTCAACCGCTACGTCCATGACTTTGAAGCAATGCTACGCCGCGTTCTTGGCGAGCGCGACGGCGGGATGATTGCGGTGACGCTGATGTCGAGCGACATGGGCAAGCTCTACGCTGCACTGGCGCCCGTCATTGACAGGAAACGCTGATCGTCCGTAACGATCTAGTTGTAGAAATCGAAAGCGTTGATGCTGACCCATTCATAAATATAGTTAGCTACAAACAACGCCGTTGCGACCGCCGAAACTAGGGCGGCGCGGATCAAATGCCGCTTCAAGTCGAACCGGTACGGTGCGCTTGGTGCTTGTCCTGGCACTAGCTCTTCGCCGACTTCCTCGCTCGTCTTCACGCCAAACGGCAGCATTGCGAAGGCGATGAAACAGAACCACAGGAAGTAGATTGCGAGAACCGACGTCCATTTCACGCGCCGGTCTCCACCTTCATTACTTCGACGACCGGCTTTTTACCGGTCCAAAGCGTCGCGCATCGACGAACAGCCAGGCGCACGGCCTCGCGGACCTTTTCGGGATCGCCGCCAGGGCTATAGGCGCGCGCCGCCGCATCGGTCGCATCGGCAATGAAGTCGCTTTTGTCCTCTTCGATTGGGACGCCGAGCATTCGAACCACCGGATCACCAATCAGCTTGCCATGCCCGTCGACCGCAAGTGCGACCGCTATGACGCCGTTAAACGCAATCTTCCGCCGTTCGTTGACGGTTGAACCGTCGGCCGGAAGGATGACGTCACCATCCAGAACAAGGCGGCCCGTCCGCTCCTCGCCAATTTTCTTGGGTCCGTCCGGCGACAAGCGGACAACATCGCCATTGCGCTGCACGATGGCCTTGGGAATTCCACATTCCAGCCCGAATCGCGCCTGCTCGCGCATGTGACGGATTTCGCCATGCACCGGCACGAGGATTTCGGGGCGGATCCATTCATACATCTGTTTGAGCTCCGGACGCCCGGGATGCCCCGACACATGGACATGCGCCTGCCGCTCAGTGACGATCAGCACGCCCAGATCAGATAGCGCGTTCATGATCCGTCCGATGGCGATTTCATTGCCCGGGATCTGCTTCGACGAGAAGATGACGGTATCACCTTCGGAAAGCTTCAGCTCGTGTGTTCCGCTGGAAATTCGCCCCAACGCGGCGCGCGGTTCGCCCTGACCGCCAGTTGCGATAATCAACACATCGCGCTTGGGAAGACGCATCGCCTCTTCCCAGGAGATAGTATCCGGAAAATCGCGGAGATAGCCGGTGGCCTTGGCGACCTTCAGGATGCGGTCGAGGCTGCGGCCGGCGACCACCACCTTACGCCCGGCTTGCTCGGCCACCCGGCCGATGGTTTCAAGGCGGGCGGCGTTGGACGCGAAGGTGGTGACGAGAACGCGCCCCTTGGCCTTCTTGACTTGCTCGAGCAGCCCCTCATGGACGCTGCTCTCGCTGCCTGAGGCAGTGTCCTGAAAGGTGTTGGTGCTGTCGCAGACCAGAGCAAGAATACCCTTGTCGCCAATCTTGCGCATGGTTTCTGCGGAACTTGGGTGTCCGAGCACCGGATGATCGTCGATCTTCCAGTCACCGGTATGGAAGACCCTACCGTGCGGCGTTTCGATCAGCAGGCCGTTGCCTTCGGGAATGGAGTGGGCAAGCGGGACATAGGTGACTCGAAACGGGTTAAGGTCGATAGTGCCGTCGCGTTCGACGATCTTCAGCTGGACCTGTCCAGTCAGCCCCTCTTCCTCCAGTTTTCCGGCGATCAGGCCCGCCGTGAACGGCGTGGCGTAGAGAGGAACCTTCAAATCGGCAGCGAGATACGGCAGCGCGCCGATATGGTCTTCGTGACCATGGGTGAGAACAATCCCGACGAGATCGCCCATTCGCTGTTCGATAAATTCAAGGTCCGGCAGGATCAGCTCGACGCCGGGGTAATCGGTGTCGGCGAAGGTCAACCCAAGGTCCGCCATCAGCCATTTGCCGCGGCAGCCGTAGAGGTTGACGTTCATGCCGATTTCGCCTGACCCGCCAAGCGCCAGGAATAATAATTCTTCGCCTGGCGTCATTGGCCCGCGCCTTCCGCCAGCATCGCCAGCCCTTGAATGGTTAGATCGTCCTCAATCGCGTCGAATGCTTCGGTGTGCTTGTCAAACAGAATGGCAAGCCCGCCGGTTGCGACTACCTTTGTCGGGCGCCCGATTTCCGCCTTCAGGCGCGCCACCAGCCCTTCAATCATGGCAACATAGCCCCAATAGACACCGATCAACATCTGGCTTTCCGTAGTTCGGCCGATCACATTTTCGTCCGCTGGGGCAGCGATGGCGATCCGCGGCAGTTTGGCGGTGGCGTTGACCAGCGCATCCAGCGACAGGTTGATCCCGGGTGAAATGATACCGCCCTTATAGGCGCCCCCAAAACCAATAACGTCAAACGTGGTTGCCGTACCGAAGTCGATGACAATTAGGTCGCCAGAATGAATGGCGTGTGCGGCGATAGCATTGATGACGCGGTCGGCGCCAACGCTGGACGGGTCAGGCACATCAAGCTTGATCGGCCAGGCCGCGCGCCCCTGCCCCGCAACCAATGGAGTGACGTTGAAATATTTCTGCGACAGAACATCAAGGTTGTGCAGCGCGCGCGGAACAACGGTGCCGATGATAACCTGGGTTACGTCGTCGCGCGAATAGCCCTCCAGCTCCATCAACTGGTGAAGCCATACCGCATATTCGTCACCGGTACGGCGCGGGTCGGTCGCGATGCGCCAGCGGGTCTGAATCTCCCGCCCGTCGACCAGCGCGAACACGAGGTTGGTATTTCCGACATCAATGGCAAGCAGCATGTTCGAACCCCTAAACCGAACTGTGGGCGAATGCGAGCATCAGCCGACGCTGACGTCGCCAGCGCGTATAATTTCGGTCCGGCCATCATCCAGGGTGAGACGCATGGCCCCATCAGTGTCGAGCCCCGCGAAACGGCCGCTGACCCGTTCGTCAGGGCCACCGTGAACTGTGAGCGGTGTTCCAACCGGATGCGCCTTTGCCTCCCACGCGCGAACAAGCGACGCCGGCTCAGCCATGCGCCATGCGCCAAGCAGCCGCGCGAAGCTGCCCGCTAACAACGGTGCGAAAGCCTGCGGCGATATGAGCGTATGGGCGGCCAGTGACGCAGTTTTCCGCCCTTCAATAATGGGCGCGACGGCGAGGTTCACGCCAAATCCGGCGACGACGCGATTACCGCTTCGTTCCAGCAAAATGCCGGCAAGTTTTGCGCCGCCTATCATCAGATCGTTGGGCCATTTCAGACTGACCGGTGCCGCTGGCGAGGCAAGTTCGACCGCCTCGATCAGAGCAAGGCCCGCGACCAGCGCCAGACTTGGCGCGTCCGGGTCAGCAGTTCGCAGGTCGATCAGAGTCGATCCAAAGAAATTGCCGCTAAGGCTTTGCCAATGCCGGTTGTGGCGGCCCCGCCCCTTGTCTTGCGACAGCGCGACCAGCCACTCCCCTTCACCTACATCCTGAGCCGCCAGCATTTCGGCATTGGTCGATCCAATGCGCTCGACAATGCGGATCTTACTCAGAAAAGGCTTCCGGCTGCGTTGGCGGTTAAATCGCCAAGCGGCTGAATCAGCAGATAGCCAAGCGGGCTCACAAACAGTGCGCAGAACGCGATCAAGACGCTTTCCAGCCCATCGGTCTGTTTACCATATGGCTCACCATGCGGTGCATCGAAATACATGACCTTGACGATACGCAGGTAGTAATAGGCACCAACGACAGTCCCGAGAATGCCGACCACCGCCAGCGGGTACAGGCCCTGTGCCACGGCCGCGTTGAATACCATCAATTTTGGCCAGAAGCCGAACATCGGCGGAATACCCGCCAGGCTGAACATGAACACCGCCATGGCCGCAGCCATATATGGCCGGGTCTGTGACAGACCCGACAGGCTGTCGATGCTTTCAATCGGCCGGCCTGCTTCATCCTTCATGCGCAGAACAATCAGGAAGGCGCCGATGGTCATCACGACATAGACGGCCATATAGAACAACACCGATGACACGCCCTGCACCCCGCCCGCAACCAAACCAATAAGGGCGAAGCCGACATTGTTGATAGAGGAATAGGCAAGCAGGCGTTTGATGTTGGACTGGCCAAATGCGGCGACGGCGCCAAGGATGATGGACGCGAGCGCCGCAAAAATCATGATCTGCCGCCAGGCATCGATCGCAGGACCCATCGCGTCGACGCAAAACCGAACCGCCATCAGCATCGCTGCAACCTTTGGTGCAGACGCAAACAGCGCGGTAACCGGGGTAGGCGCCCCTTCATAAACGTCCGGCGTCCACATGTGGAAAGGCACCGCACTGACCTTGAATGCAAATCCGGCGAGCGTGAAGACTAGGCCGAATAGCAACCCGATTGAGCTGGTGGCGCCATCCGCCGCGAACGCCGCCGCAATGCCGCTGAATTCCGTGGTGCCCGTGAAGCCATAGAGCAGCGATATGCCGTAGAGCAGAATGCCCGACGCTAACCCGCCGAGAACGAAATATTTAAGGCCTGCTTCGGCTGACCGTTCATCAGTTCGACGATAGGAGGCGAGGACATAGGCAGCGAGGCTGTTAAGCTCCAGCCCGACATAAAGGGCGACAAGGCTCGTCGCGCTGACCATCACACTCATACCAACGGTCGCGAGCAGGACGAGCACCGGATATTCCGCGCCATGCTCATGCTCCCGGTCGAACCAGTTGTGCGCCATCAAAATGGCCACCGCAGCGCAAAGATAGATCAGCAATTTGCCGAATGCGCCAAAAGCATCGGCCGTCACATGACCATAGAACAGAGGTCCGTCATGGGACGGGGCGCCATATAATGCCAGCGCCGCGATCAGCAACAATGCGATGGCGGCCCAGCTATTGAACACAACAGCGCGGCGGCCGCCGAACGCAGCGACCATCATCAACGCTAGTGCGCCCAGCGTCAGGATGATTTCGGGGAGGAGAGCAGCGAAATTCATCAGTGGGCTTCCCCGTGAGTGGTGTCAGCTGCGCCATGTTCAGACGACGGCGCAGGATTGCCTTTGGTAAGATGGGCATCGCCATCCGGCTTGGCGGGCTCAAGCCGCTCCAGCAGGCGGCCGACGTCATTGCGCATCGGCTTCAGGAACGATTCGGGATATACGCCCATCCACAGCACCGCTGCGGCAATCGGCCCAAGCAGCCACAGTTCCCGCATGTCGAGATCCGGCATGGCGGCCGCGTCCGCATGCTTCTGCGCGCCATAACAAATGCGCCAATACAGATAGAGCATATAGGCGGCGCCAAGAATGATGCCGCTCGTTGCGAAAATGGCCGCCCAACTGGACATCTCATAGGTGCCCATCAGCGACAGGAATTCACCCGGGAAATTGCTAAGGCCAGGAAGGCCGACGCTCGCCATGGTGAAGACCATGAAGAAGAAGGCATATTTCGGCATGTTGGTGGCAAGCCCGCCATAGCGCGAAATCTCGCGGGTATGCAGCCGGTCGTAGATGACACCGACGCACAGGAACAGCGCGCCCGACACCAGACCGTGGCCGAGCATGACCATCAGGCCGCCCTCAATCCCCTGCCGGTTGAAGGCGAACAGCCCGAAGGTCACGAATGCCATGTGCGCAACCGATGAGTAAGCAATCAGTTTCTTCATGTCGCGCTGGACCAGCGCAGTCAGCGAGGTTGCGACAACGGCAATCCCGCTAAGCGTGAATACCAGTGGCACGAAATGCGCGGATGCTTCCGGGAACATAGGCAAGCTGAACCGAACGAAGCCGTAGCCGCCCATTTTCAGCAAGACACCGGCCAGAATGACAGAGCCCGCTGTCGGCGCCTGCACGTGCGCGTCGGGAAGCCAGGTGTGGACCGGCCACATCGGTACCTTGACGGCGAAGCTGGCGAAGAAGGCAAGCCATAACCACCACTGCAGTTCTGGCGCGAAATTGGACTGCATCAACACCGGGATCGACGTCGTTCCGGCCTTATCGATCATCACCAGCATGGCGATCAGCATCAGCACCGAGCCGGCGAGCGTGTAGAGGAAGAATTTATACGATGCCTTAATCCGTTCGGCGCCGCCCCAAATGCCGATGATGAGATACATCGGGATCAGGCCGCCTTCGAAGAAAATGTAGAATAGGAGCAGGTCCTGCGCCGCGAAAACGCCGATCATCAGCGCCTCCATCAACAGGAAGGCCGCCATATATTCCGGCACGCGTTTTTCGATTGAGCGCCAGGACGCGCCGATACAGATCGGCATCAGGAACACCGACAGGACGATCAGCAATAGAGCAATGCCGTCAATGCCGAGTGCGTAATTTACCCCGCCCCCAATCGCGTGAAGTTCCTGAAACTGCCACTGCGGACCGTCCGGATTGTAGGCCGCCCATAGCGCCACGCCGAGCGCGAAGTCGGCCAGCGTTGCGATAAGCGCGATCCATCGAGCGCCGTTGGCGGTCAAGAACAGCGCGATGATCCCCGCAATAAGCGGGATCGCGATCATAATGGAAAGGATCGGAAGTCCGCTCATTTGACCCACCAGAAGACCCAGGTCGCCGCGCCGATCAGGCCGAGCAACATCACCAGGGCGTAGCTATAGATAAATCCGGATTGCAGCCGGGTTGTGATCTTGTTTCCAGTTGCAACCACGACGGCGGCACCGTGCGGGCCGAACCGATCGATCGTGTCTTCATCCACCTTGTGCCAGAAGAATCGACCGAGCGCGAAGGCGGGCCTGACGAACAGGAAATCGTACAATTCGTCGAAATACCATTTGTGCATCAGGAACTTATGCAGCTGCGGGAACATCGCGACAAAGTGCGCTGGTGCGTCCGGTTTCACGATGTAGTTGCGATAGGCAATGCCAAGACCAATGAGCATCACGATGGCCGGTGCCAGTTTCACCCAAAGCGGCACCTCATGCATGGCATGGGCGAGATGTTCGCTGAAGGCCAGGCTGCCCTTCCAGAATTCGGCGCCCGCTTCCGGTTCGACGAAATAATAATGGAAAGCAAAACCGGCAAATATCGCGCCCAAGGACAGCAGCGCCAGCGGCACAAGCATCGTCCACGGGCTTTCATGCGGGTGATAGCCAGCGGTTCCCTCAACCGTTTTGTGTCCATGGTCGTGGGCGCTGTCATTGTCGGATGACATGACCGACTGATCCTCATGCTCATGGTGAACGGCATGCTGGATATGTTCCGACCCGGCCCAACGTGCCTTGCCAAAGAAAGTCAGGAAGATCAGCCGCCAGCTGTAGAAGCTGGTGAGCAGGGCCGCCACAATTCCGACCCAGAAGGCGATCGTGCCATGAACGCTTCCGCTGGCAAAAGCGCTCTCAAGGATCGCATCCTTTGAATAGAAGCCAGCGAAACCAAATATGGCCGACGGGTGCGCCGAGAAAATATTGAGAATCCCGACGCCGGTGATTGCAAGCGTGCCCGCGATCATCGCCCAAAAGGTGAACGGGATCTCTTTCCGCAGCGCGCCATAATAGCGCATGTCCTGTTCATGGTGCATCGCGTGGATGACCGAGCCTGCGCCAAGGAACAGAAGTGCCTTGAAGAAAGCGTGCGTAAAGAGGTGGAACATCGCCGCGCCATATGCACCGACGCCCGCCGCAAAGAACATATATCCAAGCTGCGAACAGGTCGAATAGGCGATCACCCGCTTGATGTCGTTTTGCACCGTGCCAACGGTAGCGGCGAAGAAGCAGGTTGCCGCGCCGATGACAGTCACAACCGTCATCGCGGTTTCCGATGTGTTGAACATCGGCGACAGGCGGCAGACCATGAACACGCCTGCAGTCACCATGGTCGCGGCGTGGATCAGGGCGCTGACCGGGGTCGGCCCTTCCATCGCATCGGGAAGCCAGGTGTGGAGACCCAGCTGCGCCGACTTACCCATCGCGCCAACGAACAGCAGCAGACAGAGGAGGGTCATCGTGTCGACCCGCATTCCGGCAAAGCCGATGGTCGACCCCGCCATGTCCGGCGCGGCGGCGAGGATCGCCGGGATGCTGACCGTTCCAAACACCAGGAAGGTACCGAAAATACCAAGCGAGAAGCCGAAATCGCCAACGCGGTTGACAACAAATGCCTTCAGCGCGGCCGCGTTGGCCGATGGTTTCTGATACCAGAAACCGATGAGGAGATAGGACGCCAGACCAACGCCTTCCCACCCAAAGAACATCTGCACCAGGCTGTCCGCCGTCACCAGCATGAGCATGGCGAAGGTGAACAGCGACAGATAGGCGAAGAAGCGGGGCTGCGACGGATCTTCATCCATATACCCCCAGCTGTAGAGATGGACGAGGCTGGACACCGTCGTCACCACAACCAACATCACCGCTGTCAGCGCATCGACGCGCAGCGCCCAATCGACGTTGAGCGCGCCGCTTTCGATGAACTTCAGCACCGGCACGACCTGCTCCGCGGCGCTACCGCTCATGTAGGAGAAGAAGATCGGCCAACTAAGCGCGCAACTCGCAAACAGGGCGCCGGTCGTGATGACCTTTGCTGGCACCTTGCCGATTATGCGTCCGCCCAATCCCGCAACGATGGCGGCGAGAAGCGGCAGGAAAACGATGAGGAGAATGGGGTGCATTAGCCCTTCATCCGATCAGCGGCGTCGACGGCGATGGTGCCGGTGCGACGGAAGAAGATGACAAGGATCGCCAGACCGATTGCCGCCTCTGCGGCAGCGACGGTCAGGACGAACATGGCGAATATCTGCCCCGTCAGATCGCCCAGAAAGGCGCTGAATGCCACCAGGTTGATGTTGACCGCGAGCAGGATGAGCTCAATCGCCATCAGCATCAGGATGATGTTGCGGCGGTTGATGAAGATTCCGAACACACCCAGCGTGAACAGGATCGCGGACACCGCAAGGTAATGGGTTAGACCAATCACAGTTTCATCCCCTCACCCACGCCCGGATTGAGCGTCTTGATCGCGGTCTTCGGATCGGTATCGACCTGACGCGAAACCTTCTGGCCGCGCACATCCGCCCGTCGGCGATGGGTCAGCACAATCGCGCCGATCATGGCGACCAGCAAAATCAGGCCGGCCAATTCGAACGGCATCAGAAAGCGGCTATACAAAAGCTCACCCACGGCCTCGATATTCGGCTTGCTGCCGTCCACCGGCTTGGCGACCTCCGCGACTGGGCCCGCCTTGAACGCCGACAGCGCAACGATCAATTCGGTCAGCAGAACGGCGGCAATCATCAGACCGAACGGCAGGTTCTTCGTAAAGCCGCTGCGCAAGCTGGCGAAGTCGATGTTCAGCATCATGACGACGAACAGGAACAAGACCGCGACCGCGCCGACATAGACGATGACGAGCAGCATCGCGATGAATTCCGCGCCGAGGAGGACCATTAGACCCGCCGCGTTAAAGAAAGCGACGATCAACCACAGGACAGAGTGGACCGGGTTGCGCGCAAAGATAACCAGGATCGCTGAAGCGATGGTCAATCCCGCGAACAGATAAAAGGCGATAAGAGCGATCATGACGGCTCCTTCAAGCCGTCACCCCTGCGAAGGCGGAGGTCCCGCTGCCTTAAGGCAATGAAAGGCACGGGATTCCCGCTTCCGCAGGAATGACGAATAAGGTTCACAATAAGCCCCTGTTTCACTGGTCGCCCGCCCCTACCGATACGCCGCATCAGCGGCAAGGTTGGCGGCGATGGCCTGTTCCCAGCGGTCGCCGTTGGCCAGCAGCTTGGCCTTGTCATAGAGCAATTCCTCGCGCGTTTCGGTCGCGAATTCGCTGTTCGGCCCTTCGACGATGGCGTCGACCGGGCAGGCTTCCTGACACAGGCCGCAATAGATGCATTTGACCATGTCGATGTCATAGCGGGTCGTCCGGCGGCTGCCGTCGGCGCGCGGTTCGGCTTCGATGGTGATCGCCTGCGCCGGGCAAATCGCCTCGCACAGCTTGCACGCGATGCAGCGTTCCTCGCCATTGGGATAGCGGCGCAGCGCATGCTCCCCGCGAAACCGCGGGCTCATCGCGTTGCGCTCATAAGGGTAGTTGATGGTGTCCTTCGCCTTGAAGAAATATTTCAGCGTCAGGGCGTGCGCCTTGACGAATTCCCACAGGGTAAAGGCCTTGATGGTGCGCGCGATCATGCGCCTACTCCAAACTTGGTCAGCATCAGCCAGCCGCTGATCAGGAAGACGAACAGCAGGCTCAGCGGCAGGAAGATTTTCCAGCCGAGGCGCATCAGCTGGTCATAGCGGTAGCGCGGGACGGTTGCCTTGACCCAGCCGAAGCAGAAGAAGACCACCAGCATCTTGATGAAAAGCCAGATGATGCCCGGCACGGCATAGAGCGGCGACCAGTTGATCGGCGGCAGATAACCGCCGAGGAACAGGATCGACACCAGCGCGGTCATCAGGATGACGTTGGCATATTCGCCCAGCCAGAACAGCGCGAAGCTCATCGACGAATATTCAGTCTGGTGCCCCGCAACCAGCTCGCTCTCCGCCTCGACCAGGTCGAACGGGGTGCGGAAGGTTTCGGCCATGGCGCTGATGAAGAACACCACGAACATCGGGAACAAGAGCGGCTTCAGCGCGAAAGCGTTGACCAGCCCGAACAGCGACGCGCCCTTCTGCGCTTCGACGATGTCGCTAAGATTGAAGGTGCCCGCATAGAGCACGACGCAGATGAGGACGAAGCCGATCGAGACTTCATAGCTGACCATCTGCGCGGCGGCGCGAATGGCGGAAAAGAAGGGATATTTGGAGTTGGAGGCCCAACCCGCGAGGATCACGCCGTACACACCGATGGAGCTAGCGGCCAAAATGTAGAGCAAGCCGACATTGATGTCAGTCAGGACCACGCCGTCCGCAAACGGCACCACCGCCCAAACGATCAAGGCAACCGTAAAGGTGATGATCGGCGCGAGGATGAACAGGCCTTTGTTGGCGCTGGTCGGGATAATGGTTTCCTTGAGGAAGACCTTAAGCCCGTCGGCAAAGCTCTGAAGCAACCCCCAGGGGCCAACCACGTTCGGGCCCCGGCGCAGCGCAATGGCGGCCCAAATCTTGCGTTCCGCATAAATGATCATCGCCACGGCGAGCATTAGCGGAAGGGCAATCGCGAGGATGCCAACGATCGTCGCAAGGAACCACGACCAGTCGTAATTGATGCCCCAACTTTCGAACCAACCCGTCATTCCGCGGCCTCCGCAAAGTCGACACCGTGGAGGATTTCCTCGGAGCAGCGTTTCATCGTCGGGCTTGCGCGGCAGATGCTGTTGGTGATGTAGAAATCCGCGATTGGATACGTCACCGGACCGCTGGCCTTCGCATCCAGCTTCGGCGGGTTCCAGCCGAGGTCGAGGATCGTCCCCTCTTCCGCGCCCAGCGCCGGCGTGTCGGCAATCATCGCCGCGCGAAGCTGGTCAAAGCGGTCGAATGGCAAGGGCTTGCCGATGAGGTCGGACAGCGCGCGCAGGATCGTCCAGTCTTCGCGGGCATCGCCCGGCGCGAAAGCGGCGCGCTCGCCGCGCTGGACCCGGCCCTCGATGTTGACCCAGGTGCCATGCTTCTCGCTGTAGGCTGCACCCGGCAGGACCAGGTCGGCGGTCTTCGCGCCACGGTCGCCGTGGTGGCCGATATAAACCTTGTAGGCATCGGGGAACGCATCTTCCGCCACCTCGTCCGCGCCGAGCAGGATCACCAGTTCTGGCTTCGCCTTCTGGATGTCCTTCAGCCCGCCCTTCTGCGCGTAGCCGAGCATCAGCCCCGCCATCCGCGCCGCAGCGGTGTGGAGGACGTTGAAGCCATTGTGGCCGTCCTTGATAAACGCCGTCGACGCCGCAATCGCCGCACCCAGCGCACTCTTGCCGAGCGCGCCCGGACCGACGATCATCACCGGCCTCTCCGCATTCTTGATCGCGTCAGCGGCCGCCTTGGGCAGCTTGCCGAGCAGCGACAGATCATCGCCGAGCCACTCGACGTCATAGGCCAGATCAACCTGCGGACCGATGGCAAACACCTTCGCGCCGCGACGAACCGCCTTGCGAACACGGGTGTTCACCAGCGCAGCTTCCCACCGCAGATTGGTGCCAACCAGCAGCACGACATCGGCGTTCTCGACCTCGGCAATCGGCGTATTGAACCGCACCGCGCCGAGCGAGGAGACGTCATAGTCGAGACCGGTCTGACGACCTTCAAGCAGCTTGGAACCCGCGCCAGCGAGCAGCGCCTTGGCGGCGTACATCGTCTCGGCATCGAGCATATCGCCAGCAACTGCCGCGACCTTGCTTCCGGCCTTTTTGAACTGCTTGGCGAAGGCATCGAGCGCCTCGCCCCAGCTGGCTTCCTGCAACTTGCCCTTCACGCGGACCCACGGACGATCAAGCCGCCCGCGCACCAGCGCGTCGACATGGTGGCGCGTCTTGTCGTGCGCCCATTCCTCGTTCACCGCGTCGTTAATGCGCGGCAGGATGCGCATGACCTGGCGGCCACGCACGTCCATGCGGATGTTGGTGCCAACGGCATCCATCACATCGACACCCGGAACCTTGAGAAGCTCCCACGGGCGCGCTTCAAAGCTGTAGGGGCGGCTGAGCAACGCCCCGACCGGGCACAGGTCGACGAGATTGCCCGATAGCTCGGTCTTGATCGCGGTGTCGAGGAAGCTCGTCACCTGGCAATCCTCACCGCGATAGAGCATGCCCATCTGCGGCGTCCCGGCGACCTCTTCGGTGAAGCGGATGCAGCGGGTGCACTGGATGCAGCGGGTCATCGACGTCTTGACGATCGGGCCCATATATTTGTCGTCGACCGCGCGCTTATTCTCTTCGTAGCGCGAGCCCGACCGGCCATAGGCCATCGCCTGATCCTGAAGGTCGCATTCGCCACCCTGATCGCAGATCGGGCAGTCGAGAGGGTGGTTGATGAGCAGAAACTCCATCACCCCTTCGCGCGCCTTCTTGACCATCGGCGTGTCGGTGCGGATCATCTGACCCTCGGCGGCGGGTAGCGCGCACGACGCCTGCGGCTTCGGCGGCCCCGGCGCCACTTCGACCAGGCACATGCGGCAATTGCCGGCGATGGAAAGGCGCTCGTGATAGCAGAAGCGCGGAATTTCCTTCCCCGCCAGCTCGCACGCCTGCAACACGGTCGCGCCTTGCGGAACCTCTAGCTCAACGCCGTCTACGGTGACTTTAGGCATTATTCAGCTGCCTCCCGCGCAGCTTCGCGCTCAATGATGCGGCGTTCGAGTTCGGGGCGGTAGTGGCGGATCAGGCCCTGGATCGGCCAGGCGGCGGCGTCGCCGAGGGCGCAGATGGTGTGGCCTTCGACCTGCTTGGTGACTTCGTAGAGCTGATCAATGTCGGCGATGTCCGCCTCGCCGTAGCGCAGCTTTTCCATCACCCGCCACATCCAGCCGGTGCCTTCGCGGCACGGCGTGCACTGGCCGCAGCTTTCATGCTTGTAGAAATAGCTGAGGCGGGCAATCGCGCGGACGACGTCGGTCGATTTGTCCATGACGATGACGGCGGCGGTGCCAAGGCCGGAGCCGAGCGCCTTCAGCCCGTCAAAGTCCATCGGCGCGTCCATGATTTCCTTGGCCGGAACCAACGGAACCGACGAACCGCCGGGGATGACGCACATGAGGTTATCCCAGCCGCCTTTAATGCCGCCCGCGTGCCGGTCGATCAGCTCGCGGAACGGGATCGACATGGTTTCTTCAACCACGCACGGCTTGTTCACATGGCCGCTGATCTGGAACAGCTTGGTGCCGGCGTTGCCATCGCGGCCGAAGCTTTTGAACCAGTCGGCGCCGCGGCGCAGGATCGTCGGGACAACCGCGATGCTTTCGACGTTGTTGACTGTGGTCGGGCAGCCATAAAGGCCCGCACCGGCCGGGAACGGCGGCTTCAGGCGCGGCTGGCCCTTCTTGCCCTCAAGGCTTTCCAGCATCGCGGTTTCTTCGCCGCAGATATAGGCGCCCGCACCGCGGTGAATGAAAATGTCAAAATCATAGCCCGACCCGCAGGCGTTCTTGCCGATCAATCCGGCGTCATAGGCCTCTGCCACGGCTTTGCGCATGACTTCGGTTTCGCGGATGAATTCGCCGCGAATGTAGATGTAGGCCGCGCGGGCCCGCATCGCATATCCGGCAAGAAGCGCGCCCTCGACCAGCTTTTGCGGGTCATGACGCATGATTTCGCGGTCCTTGCACGATCCTGGTTCGGATTCGTCCGCGTTGACGACGAGAAAGTTGGGACGGCCCGCCGTCGGTTCCTTGGGCATGAAGCTCCACTTCATGCCAGTGGGGAAGCCCGCACCGCCGCGCCCGCGAAGACCGCTGTTCTTGACTTCTTCGATGATGGCATCCTGGCCGCGCTTCATCAGGCCCTTGGTGTCATCCCAATCGCCGCGCGCCATTGACGCCTTCAGATCGGCGGACTGGAAACCGTAAAGGTTGGTGAAAATGCGGTCCTTGTCAGGAAGCGGTGTGGTCGTGCCCATTAGCGCGCCCCCTCTGCCTGGCGGCGGCCATCTTCAAGACCGCGCTGATAGGCATCATCGACCGCCTTCTGCTGGTTCTTCACGGCCTCATGGTCCTCCACCTTATCCGCGAGGAAACGATAGACGAGCCAGAAGGCGAGGATCGCCAACAGCAGTCCGATAACGTCGCTCATGACATTCACGGTGCCATGGAGCAGCCAGATGTTCAGCTTCAGCCCCAGATAGCCGACGATCAGCCCGACGATGAGGGCGATGATGACGCGTCCCATTACCACTGCCCTCTATAGTCGTAGTTGCGTTCGGCCATCTTCTTCAGGGTCGTCGGGCCACCTTCCGGCGCGCTCGTCTGACGGTCGATCTGCGGGCCGGGCTTGGGGTGTTTGCCCTCGGCCAACGCGTCGATGATCAGGCCCATGCTTTCCTCGGTCAGATCTTCGTAATTATCGTCGTTGATCTGGACCATCGGCGCATTGGCGCAGGCGCCAAGGCATTCGACCTCGTTCAGCGTGAACAGGCCGTCATCGGTCGTCTTGCCCTTCACCATCCCGCGCTTCTTGCAGGCCGACAGGACATCGTCCGCACCGCGCAGCAGGCACGGCGTCGTGCCGCATACCTGAATGTGAAATTTGCCGACTGGGACCAGGTTGAACATGGTGTAGAAGCTGGCGACCTCCATGATCATGATCGGCGGCGTGTCGAGTTCGCGCGCGACGAATTCGATAACCGGCACCGGCAACCAACCCTGCGTTCCCGTCATCTCCCCCACCTGCCGCTGGGCAAGGTCAAGGAACGGGATCGACGCCGACATCTGCCGCCCCGCCGGATAGCGCGCGACGATTTCCGCGGCCTGCTTGGCGTTGGCCGGAGACCAGGCAAAAGAACCCCACTCGGCGCGAAGTTCAGGGGTATCAGGGGCGAAGTGACGCTCAGCCATTACCGGTCGCACTCCCCGAAAACGACATCGATTGCCGAAAGGACGGCCGTGGTGTCCGCGAGCATGTGGCCCTTCATCATGAAGTCCATCGCCTGCAGATGGCTGAACGCGGTCGGCCGGATTTTGCAGCGATAGGGTTTGTTGGTGCCGTCGGCGACGAGATAGACGCCGAATTCGCCCTTCGGGCTTTCGGTCGCGACATATACTTCGCCCGCCGGGACGTGATAGCCCTCAGTGTAAAGCTTGAAGTGATGGATCAGCGCCTCCATCGACTGCTTCATGTCGCCGCGGCTCGGCGGGAAAACCTTACGGTCATCGGTACCGATCGGGCCGGCCGGCATGTCGGCCAAGCACTGACGCATGATGCGCATCGACTGGCGCACTTCCTCGACCCGAACCATGAAGCGGTCGTAGCAGTCGCCCTTGGTCCCAACCGGGATTTCAAAGTCCATCTTGCCATAGACTTCATAAGGCTGCGACCGGCGGATATCCCAAGGAATGCCCGACGCACGTATCATCGGGCCAGAAAAGCCCCAGGCTAGCGCGTCCTCCTTGTTCACCGTTCCGATGTCGACATTGCGCTGCTTGAAGATGCGATTGTCCGCGACCAGGCTGATCGCATCTTCGAATAGAGGCGACATTTTGTCGAGGAAGGCGGACATATCCGCCAATACCTTTTCCGGAATGTCCTGATGCACGCCGCCGACGCGGAAGTAGTTGGCATGCATGCGCGCGCCCGACACCGCCTCATAGAGCTGCAGCGTGTCTTCGCGAATGACGAACAGCCACAGGTTGGGCGTCATCGCGCCAACGTCCATAATATGGGCGCCAAGGTTGAGCATATGGTTGGAAATGCGCGTCAGCTCAGACATCAGCACACGAATATATTGCGCGCGGATCGGCACCTCGATGCCCAGCAGCTTTTCGACGGCCAGCACATAGCTGTGTTCCATGCACATCGGGGAGCAATAATCGAGCCGGTCAAAGTACGGCAGCGCCTGCGCATAGGTGCGATATTCGATCAGCTTTTCGGTGCCGCGATGAAGCAGACCGATGTGCGGATCGACACGCTCAACGATTTCGCCATCAAGCTCCATGATCAGGCGCAGAACGCCGTGCGCGGCCGGGTGCTGCGGACCGAAGTTGATGGTGTAATTACTGATGGACTGATCGCCCGCCGTGGGCTTTGGCCCCGCTTGGTCAACCGGCGGACCGACCATCAGGTCAACGGTCGTCGTCATGCGTCACCCTTCTTCGGCTTTGCTGGCGCTTTCTTGCGGGTTGCGGCCTTGGGTTCTGCCTTGGCAGTCACCTTGCCGCCCGCACTCTTCGCCTTCGCGGCCGCTGGTTTGCGCGCGGCCTTGGTTGCCGCCGCATCAGCGGGCTTTCCCGCGCCAGTATCAGCGGGCTTCTCGGTGGTTTTGGGCGTGGGCGCCGCGGCAGGCGGCGATGCAGCGGGCGCTGTCGCCGCCTTCTCGTCACCCGGCAGCACATAGTCCGGACCTTCCCACGGCATCAGGAAGTCAAAGTTGCGATAATCCTGCGGCAGCTCAACCGGCTCATACACCACTCGCTTCTCGGCTTCGGAATAGCGAAGCTCGACATAACCGGTCTGCGGGAAATCCTTGCGAAGCGGATGGCCCTCAAAGCCATAATCGGTAAGGATGCGGCGCAGGTCGGTATTGCCGCTGAAAATAACCCCATAAAGGTCGAACACCTCACGCTCCAGCCACCCGGCGACCGGCCAAAGGCCCGTCAGCGTTGGCACCGGCGTCGTCTCGTCCGTCGTCACCTTCAGGCGAAAGCGGTGATTAAAAGTGACCGACAGGAAGTGATAGTTTACCTCAAACCGCTCGCCGCGACCAAGATAGTCGACGCCGGCGATTTCCATCAGCTGCTGATAGCCGAAATCATCGCGCGCAATCCGCGCTGCCTCAACCAGCCCTTCGCGGGTAACGGTGAAGGTCAGCTCTTCATATTCATCCTTGGTCGACACATGGGCCGGCCCAATTGCCCTGGCATAGGCGTCGGCGAAGCCGGGACGCGGCTTGATCAGGGGGGCGCAGCTGCTCATCGCTCAATCGTCCCTTCGCGGCGGATTTTGCGCTGCAACTGCATGATTCCATAAAGGAGCGCCTCGGCCGTCGGTGGACAACCCGGAACATAGACATCGACCGGCACGATGCGGTCGCAGCCGCGAACCACCGAATAGCTGTAATGATAATAGCCGCCGCCGTTGGCGCAGCTGCCCATCGAAATCACATATTTCGGCTCGCTCATCTGGTCATAGACCTTGCGGAGCGCCGGGGCCATCTTGTTGCACAATGTTCCGGCGACAATCATCACGTCCGACTGACGCGGGCTCGCGCGCGGCGCGGCGCCGAAGCGTTCCAGGTCATAGCGCGGCATGTTCACATGGATCATCTCAACCGCGCAGCAGGCGAGACCAAAGGTCATCCACCACAGCGAACCGGTACGCGCCCAGGTTACGACATCATCAAGCTTGGCAACGAGAAAGCCCTTCTCATCAAGCTCTTTGCGCATCGCTTCAAATTCGGCCTTTTGTTCCGGCGTCAGGTCAACCGGGCGAAAATCCGCCGGATTGAACGTCACCGTAGGGTCACTGGTCCACTGGGACGCGTCGGCCACCTTGCTCACTCCCATTCCAACGCCCCCTTCTTCCAGGCATAGGCGAGGCCCAGGCCCAGTTCGGCGAGGAAAATCATCATTGCACCCCAACCTGCCCAGCCGGTTCCCATCAGGCTGACCGCCCAAGGATAAAGAAACGCCGCTTCCAGATCGAAAATGATGAACAGGATCGCGACGAGGTAAAATCGAACGTCAAACTGCGCGCGGCTGTCATCGAACGCAGGGAAACCGCACTCATACTCGCTCAGCTTTTCCGTTTCCGGCTTATGAGTTCCAGAAAGACGGCTGACGATCATCGGCAACACGACAAACGCTCCCGACAGCGCAAGCGCAACCATCAAGAACAGCAGGATCGGCAAATATCCGGCGGCAACTTCGGCCAAAGGGTGACTCCCGACAGGGCAAAAGGTTGGCGGCTCTCTAGGACGCCCACCCTTTTGGGGCAAGCACTAGAGGCATGAGAATGACTCGCAATAAGCCTAGCGCAAGGAACCGGCGAGCAGCTTATGGAGGCGCGAATGAAGTTCGCCATTGGCGGCAAGATATTCGCGGCGTTCGAACATCCGGTCCTGCCCGCGATAGTCGCTTACGAACCCGCCCGCTTCGCGAACGAGCAGTGCACCAGCGGCCGTATCCCAGATGTCGAGGTCATCTTCCCAGAAACCGTCAAGGCGTCCGGCAGCGACCCACGCAAGGTCAAGCGCCGCCGAACCGAAGCGCCGTACGCCTGACACTTCCGGTGCAATCGCACCATAAATACGGGTCCACGTCGCTACATTGCCGCGACCGAAGTGCGGAAGGCCGGTGCCGATCAGCGACTCGTCGAGATGGCGGCGAGCCGACACACGCAGGCGCCGATCATGAAGCCATGCGCCCCGCCCCTTTTCGGCCCAATAGCTTTCGTCCGTAATCGGCTGATAGACGAGCCCGTGCGTAATTTCGGGATCCCCGTTCGCGCGCTTGTCCTCAACCGCGATCGAAATTGCGAAATGCGGCACGCCGTGCAGGAAGTTGCTCGTTCCGTCGAGCGGATCAATGATCCAGCGGGGCTTGTCCGGGTTGCCTGCGATTTCGCCCGATTCTTCGGACAAAATTCCCCAGTCGGGGCGCGCATTCTGCAATTCTTCGATGACTGTCCGCTCGGCCCGCTTATCGGCCATGGACACAAAATCGGCCGGTCCCTTTTTCGAGACCTGCAACTGCTCGACTTCGCCAAAATCGCGGCGAAGGCGCGGCGCGGCCTTGCGAGCGGCGCGCTGCATGACGGTGATGAGACCCGAATGACTTACCATTTGGTTGCCCCTTCGCAGGCGAATGGATTGGCCATCAGTCGGCGCGGCGAACGTAGGTTTGTTCGTAGACGTCGACGACGATCTTGGTGCCGCTGCTGATGTGCGGCGGGACCATGACGCGGACGCCATTGTCGAGGATCGCCGGCTTGTAGCTGGACGAGGCGGTTTGCCCCTTCACGACGGCGTCGGCCTCGACGATCGTCGCTTCGATCGTGTCGGGCAGTTGCACACTGATCGGCTTTTCGTCGTAAAGCTCCATGACCACGTCCATACCGTCCTGAAGGAAGGCGGCCGCGTCACCGAGCAGATCGCGGTCGAGCGTAATCTGCTCGTACGTGTCCTTGTCCATGAACGTCAGCGTGTCACCGTCCGCAAACAGGAACTGGAAATCCTTGGTGTCTAGGCGCACACGCTCGACCGTTTCGGCGCTGCGGAAGCGGACGTTGGTCTTGCGGCCATCGATGAGGTTCTTCATCTCGACCTGCATATAGGCACCACCCTTGCCCGGCTGGGTGTGCTGAATCTTCACGGCGCGCCAGATGCCGCCTTCATATTCGATGATGTTTCCGGGACGAATGTCCACGCCGCTGATCTTCATGGTGATCTGCCTATATACCTAGAGATGAAAAAGAGCCTGGGTATGTTTCATACCTACCCGATTGCGGCGGGCCCTAGCGTGTCGGCGCGTTGCCCGCAAGCAGTGGATAGGGATTCACCGGCGTTCCCTGCGACCAGCGTTCCCCCGGCGCCATGCGATTGATCGCGAAATGAAGGTGCGGCCCATCAGGTGAGGCGTTGCCGGTATGGCCGACCAGCCCGATGGCGTCTCCGCGCTTCAGTTTCATCCCTTCGCGAAGCCGCGCGTCATAAGCCTGCAGGTGCGCATAATAATATTCCCACATACCGTCAGCCGAGCGGACATAGGCACTGATCCCACCGCCGCCATGCGAGAAATAGAGCTTCTCCACCATCCCGTCAGCCGCAGACACGACGGGGGTTCCTTCGGGGGCCGTGATGTCAATTGCGTCGTGGACCCGCGCACCGCCGGCCCGCGCCTGCGTAAAGGTATCGACCAGTTGGTCCGGACGTACCCCGGCGACAGGAACGGCGAGGCCGGACGGGCCGAGCGATACCTGTTCGCGAACGACCACGTTCGGTTTATCCGGCAGCGGGCCGAGCGGATCGTGCGCGCCACCTGATGTGACTTGTCCCTCGTTCCGGCTTGAGCTGATCCCATTGTAGAACACCCAGGCCGCGACGAGCATCACCAGCAATACGATGATGTTCCCGACCCGCCGCGCCTTCGCCCTCGCCTCGGTGCTGACCATCAGGCCACGAACTCCGCCTTGAAGCCCGGTTTCATCATCTGGCTCAGGCGCAGCACGTCCCAGTTGGTCATGCGGATGCATCCATGGCTTTGCGTCCGGCCGATGGTGCTGGGCTCCGGTGTGCCATGGATGCCGTAATGCTCCTTGGTTAGATCAAGCCACGCCACGCCGACCGGACCGTTCGGGCCAGGAGGCAGCTTTTGCGCTTCCTTGTCATCGCTGACATCCCAGAACAAATCGGGCTGATAATGAAACGGGGGCAGGAACGCGTAGGTCGTGACCTTCCAATTGCCGAGCGGAAGCGGATCGTGGCCCGAACCGGTCGTCACCGGAAATTGCGCCACCAGCTTGTCCTTGTCGTCGAGGACTTTGAGCAGTCCTTCCGACTTGTCGACAATGATATGAGATCCCCTGATATCTCCAGCGGCAACATTCATCGACCGCATCAGCGCCGAATATTCATCCTTGATATTGGTCTGATAGCTAGTTCTGGCCGGGACGACATTGGGCAATTTCAGCGTCTGACCAGGACCAATGAGCGCTGCCGGTCCATTCAGCGCGACAATGGTGTCGGGCGTGGTGTGAAAGTCCTCCGCGACCTTTTCCAGCATGTTGCGATATCCCATCGACGGAAGCTTGGCCTGCCCCTCCGGCTTCTTCGGGAATGGATAGACAAACGGGCCTGCAACCTGTTGCGGCGTGAGTTTCACCATGATGGTCGATGGCCGATTATTCGCCAGCAGCGCCTGACGCGTTGGCGTGTCGAGAACGCCATTAACCGCCAATCCGCGCGACTTTTGAAATCCGCGAATGGCGTTCTTCAACGACATGCCATTCTTGCCGTCGATGACACCGGGCGAAAAGCCGGCAGCATCGAGGAGCACCTGCGCATGAAACGCCGTGCCATCGATCGGCGAACCTGGCGTACCCGGCTGCTTCCATTGCGCCTGCGCCTGCTCGGCCGTCAGCGACGTCTTGCCGGGTTGTTGGGCAACAGCCGCCGCCGCGAATATGAACGGCGCCGCCACGGAAATGAAACTACGCATCACTGGGATCCCTCCTGATTATTTCAGGACAAACGCCAGCGAAACAAATTTGGTTTCAGCCCCTCATCACTTCGTTAAATCGCGCCACCGCAGCGGCCGGGTCATCCGCGCCCCAGACGGCATTGCAAACCGCAAGGAAATCAGCGCCGGCCGTGACCAATGGCGCGGCGTTGTCGGGCGTAATGCCGCCGATGGCGACGCAGGGCATTTCAAACAAGCTAGCCCACCAGCTGAGGATGGCCGGGTCGGGGCGATATTTGCTGGGCTTTGTTGCAGTATCGTAAAAAGCCCCGAACGCGACATAATCCGCGCCCTTCTCTCCCGCCTCCATCGCCAGATGGCGGCTGTCGTGGCAGGTGACGCCGATCTGCTTCGACGGGCCGAGGATGGCGCGGGCCTCCTTCACGTCGCCGTCGCCCTGGCCGAGATGAACGCCGTCGGCGTCGAGCCGCTTGGCCATCGCGACACTGTCATTAACGATGAAGGCAACCTCTTGGTCGGCGCAGATGCGTTGCAGCGGTTCAGCTAGCCGCGCGAGTTCGTGGCTGTCGACCCCCTTCACCCGAAGCTGAAACGCTGCGACGTCGCCGCCAGCTAGCGCGGCCTTGAGCCGATCGGGGAACGTGCCGCCTACCTCCTGCGGGCTGATCAGGTAGAGCTGGCACGGATGCTGCCGCTCGGGCGGCGGAAAGGCCGTCAGGTCGGCATCGTCGATATAGGCGTCATCGTCATTCATGGCCCGCTCATTAGCGAAAGGGCAGCCTTCGTCCAATGAAAGCCTTTGCGATACTGCCCGCCCTGGCGCTCGCCGCCTGCGCCGCGACCACCCCGCCCCTGCATACTACGGGCACTCCAACCGCAGGATTGGGCCAAACCGCCAACGTCGACTCGCTGCTGGTCACGCCCATCGCCATCGTCGAAGACAGCCGCTGCCCGATCATCGCGCAGTGCGTTTGGGCGGGACGACTGGTGGTGCGAACAGAAGTGCGCGCCGGCAGCTGGACCAAAACGCTCGACCTGACGCTCGGAGCCGGGCAACATGTCGCCGACGGCGAAATTAGGCTGGAGAATGCGGTTCCGGACAAGAACAGCAAGACGCCGGTGAAACCGAGCGATTACCGCTTCACCTACAGCTTCAGCGGCGGGCTCTGGGATAATTGATTGTCGAAAAACGTGGTGAGCGGAACTCCCTTTCCACTGGGGAGAGGGAGCTCATGTCCGCTATTGGTGGAAAGCATGCTGATAGTTCCCCGGCGGAGGCCGGGGAGCCACTGATGTCGGCAATCCGTCCATTGCACAAATCCCTCTCCCCGACAGGGCGAGGGTTTGCCTTCTATTTTACCGACGCCGCGTAAATCTCGTCGATGGCGTTGCCCAGCGTCGCGTCGAACTCGGCGTCCGACTGCTGGGCGCGAAGGTCCGAGAGGAGCGCGCGGCTGAAACTGGCGATCATGCCGGGGTTTTCGGCGAGTTGGACGCAGGCGTCGGCGCGGCTGAAGCCGCCCGACAGCGCGACGACCTTTAGCACCTTGGGGTGGTCGACCAGCGGCTGGAACAGGCCAGCCTCCGCCGGGATCGACAGTTTCAGCATGACCGGCGCAGAGACAGTGTCGAGCGCCTTCAGGATTTCATCGCGCAGGATGGCGTCACTTTGCGCGCGGTCCGCGCTTTTGATGTTCACTTCCGGTTCGATGATCGGAACCATCTTGTGGGCGAGCACGCGCTCGGCGACCTCGAACTGCTGCTCCACGACGGCCGCGATGCCGACAGGATTGGCGACGTTGATGACCGAACGCTCCTTGGTGCCGAAAACGCCAAGGTCATAGGCCTTGGTCAGCAGCGCATCGAGGTCCGGCATCGGCTTCATCAGCTGGACGCCATTGGCTTCTTCTTCCAGACCCTTGTCGATCTTGATGAAGGGGACGATGCCCTTCTCGATAAGCACCGTCGGCACAGACTTGCCGTCGATACTGCCGTCCATCGTGCGTTCGAACAGGATTGCGCCAATCACCTTGCCGCTGGCAAAGCTGGGCGCCGTGATGATGCGGCTGCGCATCTGGTGGATGAGGCCAAACATTTCCTCATCATTCGACCAGGCACCGGGCTCAATGCCATAGCCGGCAAGCGCCTTGGGGGTCGAACCGCCCGACTGATCCAGCGCGGCAATGAAGCCGTCGCCCTTGGCAATGGTGGCGCGCATCTGGTCACGGTCGAACGACATGATTTCCCCCGGAAATTGGCTGTGGTGCATACGTATGCGGCGGGCCTTAGCCGTGCAGCGGTGAGTCGGCAACCGGCCTAACGCTGGAGCGCGGCGACACCCGGAAGGATGCGGCCTTCCATCCATTCGAGGAAGGCGCCGCCCGCCGTCGAAACGAAGCTGAAGTCGCCTGCAACCCCGGCGTGGTTGAGCGCCGCGACGGTGTCGCCGCCGCCAGCAACGGACACCAGGCTGCCGTCCTGTGTCAACGCGGCTGCCGTGCGAGCAAGCGCCACGGTTGCGGTATCGAACGGCGGGGTTTCAAAGGCGCCGAGCGGGCCGTTCCAGACCAGCGTGCGGCAGGTCTTTAGCACGTCGGCCAGCGCCTCAACGGCCGCCGGGCCAATGTCGAGGATCATTTCGTCGGCCGCAACCTCATGCACATTGCAGATGCGATATGACGGCGGATTGGGCGCAAATTCCGTGGCCACCGCGACGTCATAAGGAAGATGGACGGTGCAGCCAGCCGCTTCAGCGCGTTCGAAAATCGCCTCCGCTTCACCGAGCAAATCCTTCTCATATAGCGATTTGCCAACATTGACGCCGCGGGCGGCAAGGAAGGTATTGGCCATGCCGCCACCGATGATCAGATGGTCCACCTTGTCCACCAAATTGCCGAGGACGGCGAGCTTGGTCGACACTTTGGCGCCGCCGACGACCGCCGCAACCGGACGCTCAGGATTGCCGAGCGCCGCTTCCAGGGCTTTCAATTCGCGCTCCATGGCGCGACCAGCAAAGGCCGGCAGGTGATCGGTAATCCCGACGGTCGAGGCATGGGCACGATGCGCGGCGGAAAAGGCGTCGTTGACATAATAATCGCCCAGCGCGGCCATTGCCGTTGCCAGCGCAGCGTCATTTTTTTCCTCGCCGGCGTGGAATCGCGTATTTTCAAGAATGCCAAGATTGCCCGGCAACATGGTGGAAATGCCCCGCGCGGCCTCCGCACCCTGGCTATCCTCTACAAAACGAACCGACGTTCCCGTGAGCCGCGACAATTGTTGGACCAGCTGCGCCAACGACATGTCGGGGCGGATCTCGCCTTTTGGACGGCCAAAATGGGAGAGAAGGAGGACAATCGCCCCCTTCCCTGCCAATTCCTGAACCGTTGGCAGGACCGAACGAAGGCGCGTGTCATCCGTGACCTTTGCGCCATCCATTGGGACGTTGAGGTCCGCGCGGACCAGCACTTTCTTGCCGGTCAGATCGGCGGGCAGGTCGTCAAGCGTTTTGAAGGCGGTCACCGAAATATCCGTTCGTCCTGAGCATAGTCGAAGGGCATGGTACCAACGCCGAGAATACGCCCTTCGACCATGCTCAGGACGTACGACATTGGTGCCTTGCCCGCTTAGATCAGCTTGGCCATCGCGCTGGCGGTATCGACCATGCGGTTGGAGAAGCCCCATTCATTGTCGTACCAGCTGACCACGCGGACCAGCTTTCCGTCGAGGACCGCGGTTTCGAGGCTGTCGACGGTCGAGCTTGCCGGCGAGCCGTTGAGGTCGATCGAGACCAGCGGTTCGTCGGTGTAATCGAGGATACCCTTCAGGCGGCCCGATTCCGATGCATCCTTGAGGATCTTGTTCACCTCTTCAACGCTGGTGTCCTTCTTCGGGGTGAAGGTGAGGTCGACCAGACTGACGTTAGGGGTCGGCACGCGCACGGCCGATCCGTCCAGCTTGCCCTTCAGTTCCGGCAGCACTTCGCCCACCGCGCGGGCAGCGCCAGTGGTCGTCGGAATGATGCTCATACCGGCAGCGCGCATACGGCGCATGTCGCCGTGGATCTGATCCAGAATTTTCTGATCGTTGGTGTAGGCGTGGATCGTCGTCATCAGGCCGCGCTCAATGCCGATCGTGTCATTCAGCACCTTGGCGACGGGCGCGAGGCAGTTAGTGGTGCAGCTGGCGTTGCTGACGATGATGTCGCCACTGGCCAGCTTGTCGTCGTTGACACCATAGACGACCGTGAGGTCGACATTCTTGGCGGGGGCCGAGATGAGGACACGCTTTGCGCCTGCGTCAATATGCTTCTGCGCGCTGTCGCGGTCGGTGAAGAAACCAGTGCATTCCAGAACAATGTCGACGCCCAGTTCGCCGTGCGGCAGCTTGGCGGGGTCGCGTTCGGCGGTCACGC
Source organism: uncultured Sphingomonas sp. (assembly GCF_946478955.1). The sequence continues at coordinate 123,119 of NZ_CAMLDL010000001.1, forward strand.
GAATGCGCTGGCCGTCGACGATCATCGTGTCGCCTTCGGCGCTAACCTCGCCCGGCCATTTGCCGTGGACACTGTCGCGGTTGAACAGCATCGCATTGACCTTGGCATCGCCCAGATCGTTGATCGACACCAGCTCAAGTCCGCTGTCCTTGCGGCTCAATAGCGCGCGGGCGACGAGACGGCCAATGCGGCCAAAACCATTGATTGCGACCTTGGTCATGAAGGTTTCCTTATGTTCTGGTTCAGATGATCGACCACCCTGGCGGTGATCTTGTCTGGGGTTAGTCCGAAATATTCATAGAGTGCCTCGGCGGGCGCAGACGCGCCGAAGCGGTCAATGCCAAAGCGGAGGCCATGGAGGCCGGTGTAGCGTTCCCAGCCGAATGTCGTCCCCGCCTCAATCGACACGCGCAGCAGATCCTTGTTCGACACGTCGGGCAGGATATTGTTGCGATAATCCTCGTCCTGCGCGTCGAATGCTTCAGTGCAGGGCATGGAAACGACGTCGGCACCAACTCCTTGCGCTTCCAACTTCTTGGCGACCTCGACCGCAAGGCTGACCTCGCTACCCGTACCGATCAGAATGACTTTCCGCTCCGCTTCTGCCTCCTTGAGGCGGTACGCGCCTTTGGCCGATAGGTTTTCGCTGGCGCTGGTGCGGAGCGCGGGCAGGTTCTGGCGAGACAGGGCGAGCAGGCTCGGCCCCTTTGCGGCCAGCGCAATCGCCCAGCATTCCGCCGTCTCAACCGCATCGGCAGGGCGGTAAACGCGCAGGATCGGCATGGCACGAAGGCTCTGCAGCTGCTCGATCGGCTGGTGCGTCGGGCCGTCTTCGCCGAGGCCGATGGAATCATGCGTCATGACATGGACGACATGGGCGCTTTCGATCGCACCAAGACGAATGGCGCCGCGGCTGTAATCGCTGAACACCAGGAACGTGCCGCCATAAGGCATCACGCCGCCGTGAAGCGCCATACCGTTCATGGCCGCAGCCATACCGAATTCACGGATGCCATAATGGATATAGCGACCGGCATAGTTCGACGAGTCGAGCACTGACAGGCCGGGCGTCTGCGTGTTGTTCGACGGTGTAAGGTCGGCGGAACCGCCAATAGTCGACGCATTGACGGCATTGATCGCATCGAGCGCCATTTCGCTTGCCTTGCGGGTGGCAACCGTCGGCTTGTCGGCGACAAGCTTATCAACCAGCGGCTTCAACCAGCTATCGTCGAGCTTGCCGTCAATGCGATCAAGGAACGCAGCCTTTTCGCCGCTGGCGTTGAGCCGCTTCAGCCATTCATCGCGATCCTTGCCGCCGCGGCCTCCGGCATCGCGCCATGCCTGCAGCACATCTTCGGGAATGACGAACGGCGGACTGTCCCAACCCAATTCCTTGCGGGCGGCGGCGATTTCGTCGGCGCCGAGCGGCGATCCGTGCGTCGCGCTGGTGCCCTGCTTGTTGGGGGCGCCGAAGCCAATGATGGTACGACAGCGGATCAGCGACGGACGCTGTTCTTCCTCCACTGCCTCTTCGATTGCCTTTGATACTTTGGCACTGTCCATTCCGTCGCACTCGAACGTCTGCCAGCCCATTGCTTCAAAGCGGCCAAGCACATCCTCGTTGCGCGACAGGTCGGTCGACCCGTCGATGGTAATGCGGTTATCATCCCACAACACGATCAGGCGACCGAGTTTCAGGTTGGAGGCGATCCCAGCCGCTTCCAGATTGATTCCTTCCATGAGGTCGCCGTCACCGCAGATGACGTAGGTGCGGTGATCGACCAGATCGTCGCCATAAATGGCGTTAAGGTGACGTTCGGCAATCGCCATGCCAACCGCGTTGGCAAAACCTTGCCCTAACGGTCCGGTCGTCGCCTCAATCCCCGCCAGCTCATAGCTTTCGGGGTGGCCTGCCGCCGGGCTGTGCAGCTGACGGAAGTTCTTGATGTCCTCAATCGTCGGGCGGTCATAACCCGTTAGATAGAGCAGCGAGTAAAGCAGCATCGAGCCGTGACCTGCCGACAAGACAAAGCGGTCGCGGTCCGGCCATTTGGGATCGGCGGGATCAAACTTCAGATGTTTCGTGAACAGCGCGGTCGCGGCGTCGGCCATGCCCATCGGCATTCCGGGGTGGCCACTATTGGCTTGCTGGACAGCATCCATCGCCAGGGCGCGGATAGCATTGGCGAGTCGGCGTTGCGTCGGCATGGATTCTCCACTGGCTCGGGCGGCCCAAAGGAGTCGCGGGCCGATGGTTTGGTGCCTATTGTCGCTGGGGCGCGGGGCGTCAACCTTAGTGGCGCTTGCAGCGACCCTCCTTCTTGCTTAGTCATTTGAGGGATGGACGATAAGGTGCTGGAAAATGCGATGGATCGCACCGAACGTGCGCTCCTCAGGATCGAGCGGGCGATCGAGCGCGGTGCGATGAATCCGCCGATCGCAGCCGGCGACGGCCGCGATGAGGTGCTGCGGACGCGTGTTGCGGATGTGCTGGCCGAACTGGATGAGATGATCAGGGAGGCTGGGGTCTGATGGCCGAAGTGGAACTCGTTATTGCCGGTCGGCCGTACCGCGTCGCCTGTCGCGCGGGAGAGGAAGATAATCTGCGCAAGGCCGGTGCGCTGGTCGATCAGAAGAGCCGCGAGGCGCTCGCCGGGCTTGGCACGCTTAGTGAATCCCGGCAGCTTTTGTTTGCAGCACTGCTGCTTGCCGACCAAATGGCCGAAGGAAAAGAAATTGAATTGCCGACCGGCCCCGACCCCGAGCTGGTTGCGAAAGCTGAGCGAATCGCTGATCGGCTGGAATCTCTGGCGGATGCTCTTGAGCGCGGCCCCCAAGACGACTAAATAGGTGGCGACGGGTACTGCCTCGCACGAGCCACTAACTTCCCTGAGGCTATTTCTTCCTAATGGGAGCTGTCCCTGGTCGGACCCTGGTCTGGCACACACGGCGCCCACCTGACGTTTGGGCGTCAGAGGAACTTAAGGCAAACGACCATGGCGGTCCCGTCACTTTCCCCCTCCTTGTCCCGCGATGACCTTCGCAAGGCCGCGCGTGCCGCGCGCAAGGCGCACGTCGCCGCGCTCGACCCCATGCAAAAAGTTGCACAGGAACGTGCGCTGCACCGCGCCCTAGGGCCCGCCATCGCCGAATCCCTAATTGTTGGCGCCTATGTGCCGGTCGGAAGCGAGATTGACCCGCTCGGCGCCTCATACGATCCGGAGCGGACAGCGTTTCCTGCCTTCTTCCCTTCCGATGAGCGATTTCGATTCCTGCTCGGTGCGCCGATAATCGTTGGACCACACGGAATTCCGCAGCCCGTTTTGACCGCGCCAAGCGTCCATCCGGGTATTGTGCTGGTGCCGCTTCTCGCCATCGACCCGCTCGGCAATCGGCTTGGTCAGGGCGGCGGCCACTATGACCGGGTTTTGTCGCCGCTTCGCGACATGGGCGTCCGCCTGATTGGCGTCGGCTGGGACGTACAGCGGCTGGACTTTGTCATGCCGGTCGAGCCATGGGATGTTCCGCTGGACGGGTTTGCATCTCCATCTGGCCTGGAGATGTTTCGATGAATGAGCCAAGCTGGAAAAAACCAGTCGGGATTTTCCTAATCATTGCCCTCATCATTGTTTGGGCGGTCGCGGTCGCAAGCCTGTCGAATATTGTCGGCAAATGGCACATGCTGGCGCAGGGCGTCTTCTACCTGATTGCGGGTATCGCCTGGGTCTTTCCTCTGAAGCCACTGCTACGCTGGATGGAAACGCCACCTTTCAAAGATTGAAACGGCTGGTTCGTCGACCATTCATTGAAAACCGGCTATGGGGTGCCGAGATATCCCCTCCCCATGAGCAACGCGCTTTCCTTGCAGCCTTCGGGGCTTTGGCATCGCCATTGGCGCGAAATAGTCGCGTCGTCGGCGCTGGGCGTCGCCGCCATTCTGGCCGCGGCGGGGGTCAGCGGCGCAACGCCATTATCGGAATTTTTCGCCTTCGACAGCGACGTGCACGCTGCACCGGCGTCGGTCCCGGCGCCCCCTGCCCCATTGTCGATGGATGTGGAGCAATTGTCGGCGGAACAAGCTGCGGCGGCGAACGCCAATATCCCCATCAAGGGCGATGCGCAGGCAGCTGCCCCTTTCGTGTTTGGCAAAGCAAGCGTCAGCGACCGTGGCCGCGCGCTCGATTGCCTGACACAGGCGGTCTATTATGAAGCAGCGACCGAGCCGGAGGACGGCCAGCGCGCCGTTGCTCAAGTTATTCTCAACCGCGTCCGCCACCCCGCGTTCCCGAACAGCGTCTGCGGCGTTGTCTACGAAGGTTCGACCCGGCCCACGGGCTGCCAGTTCACCTTTACCTGTGACGGGTCAATGACGCGCACGCCGGTCGCGGCGCTTTGGAAGCGGTCGCACAAGATTGCGGAGCAGGCTTTAGCGGGCCTGGTCTACGCACCGGTCGGCCATTCGACTCATTATCACGCCAATTATGTTCTTCCCTATTGGGCATCCAGCCAGGTGAAGACGAGCGTGATCGGCGCTCATATCTTTTACCGCTGGCCCGGAAACTGGGGTCTACCGGCCGCCTTTGTTCAGCGATGGTCGGGGCATGAAGCGAATCCGGTTGCGCTGCGCCTCGCCGCGCTAAATGCGCCCCATGTTGCGCCGACGATCACGACGCCCGCAACGGCCACGCTGGCGCAGCTAGAAGCGAAGGGCGTCGAAGTGAAAGACCTTGGCGGCCGGGTGCAATTGCGCTTTGCGCCGCAGGCCCGTGAGGCGGTTGAGAAAGCGACCACCTCGCCCAAAGCGTATGTAGAATCGGTCGAGGCGTCCGATAATCTGCGATATGCGCTGGACGGCGCCGCACCGGCGTCCGAACAGCCGGCGCTGGGCAATAAATCGGCTGAATAACGCCTCAGGTTACGCCCACACACAAAAGGCCGCCTCGAAAGGCGGCCTTTTCTCTATCGCGTGTCGCTTGCTGCGCCATCTTACTTCATTTCACGAAGAAAATGGCGCGAGTGACGGGGCTCGAACCCGCGACCTCCGGCGTGACAGGCCGGCGCTCTAACCAACTGAGCTACACCCGCTTACGTTGCGGTGGCGGCCAACTAGGAGAGCCGCCCCAAGCTGTCAACACGGCTATTCGTCTTTTTCTTCATCATCGCCGACATGCGTGAGCGTTCCATCCTCGAACAGGAAGCCTGCAATGTCGGGTGTACCGGCGGCGGAGAAGACCATTTTGATGATGATTAGCAGCGGCACCGCAAGCAGCGCACCCGTTGTTCCCCACACCCAAGCCCAGAATGACAGCGACACCAGAATGAGCAGCGGGTTGATGGTCAGCCGCTTCCCGACGATCATCGGAGTGATCACGTTAGCCTCGATAAGGTGCATGCCGACGAAGATGAGCGGCGGAAGCAACGCCGCCCAAGGGTCCACAAAGGTCATAAGCCCGCCAAGGCCAAGAAGGCCCGCAGCCAGAATAGGACCGAGGTAAGGGATGAAATTCAGCACGGCGACAATGCCGCCCCACATTACCGGCGAATCCATGCCAAGCACCCAAACAGCCACCGCCGTCAGCGTTCCCAGCAAGATGTTGATGATGGTGATGGTACCAATATAGGTCGATGTGGCCTGCACGACCTGCTGGATCACTCGGGCGGTGGTCAACGCGCCTTCAAAACTGCCACGGCTGGTGATCGTGCGCTTACGCATTCCGGTCCACCCGGCGAGGAAGAAATAGATGACCAGCAGCGCAAAAAAGAGCTGGATCGCCGCATGCGGGGCCGACGTCGTAATCATACCCAAAAGGGAGTTGGGCGATTCGACACGGACGACGCGGCTCTTGTCGATATCGGTAACAATCTTCGACACGATTTGGTCGATGAATTTTTCCAGGCTGGAATAAAGATCGAGAACCGGCGCCAGTGTTTCTTCCACCCGGCCTATTCGCTTCGGGATCAGGGTCACCCAATCGATTGCCGGAATAACAATGGCGGCAAGTGCGAATGTCGCAATGGCGAGGAAAATGACCACGCAAAAGAGAGCGGACAATTTCGACGGAATGCCGCGCCGCTCGAACCATTCCAGCAGGGGAACCAGCGTAATTGCGATGACCAGGGCAGCCGTGACCGGAAGGAAGAATTCCGCGCCCTCGCGAAGGGCAAAGGGCAGCGCCAGGAGTAGACCCACGCCACAAATCAGCGTCAGCGATGCAATCAGGCGCGTGTGCTTGAATTGCAGCATATGCGCATCGTGGTGCGAATCAGGGTGGTGATGCAGATGCGGTTCCATCGCGCCGGACTGTACCAATCGTTCTAACCGGCGCTAGAGGCCGATCACGAACCAGCAAAGACGTTGGTGAACGTTTGTCAGAATCAAAAAAAAGGCCAGCCGGATAGCGACTGGCCCTGACCCTGATGGTGCCCCCGGTCCGACTCGAACGGACACTTCTTTCGAAACTCGATTTTGAGTGGGACAAGACTATGTTAAGTATTTGATACTAAACGATAATTTTCAAAAAATTCAATTTTTGTGTAAGGTTTTGTGTAAGTGTGTAAGACTTGTGTAAGACTTTCCCACAAAAAATCGGGCGCGCCTGACATCGTGAATTGCGCATCGCAGAACTCGATTCCGCTGTCCAGCCAAAACAGATCGCTGGCTCGCATTGAAACTTACTGGATCGCCAGCAGGTACGCGCAGTCCGATTCCGGGTCGGCGAGAACAGCGACTTTCATTGAAGCGACTCACCTCACGTACGCGTGCGAAGGGACTATTCTGGGTTCTGAAAGTCGAGTAAAGATGTCGTTTTCGGGTTCCGGCGATTTCACCCACTGAGGTGGTTCGGCTTTCATGGACAGCTTGGCGGCTGAGTTAAGCCAATCCCGAGTGCCGTTAATGTCGCCTGTTTGGCCATCAGATCTTGGGACATGTCGCCGATGATCCAAATGCCCGGACGTCTCCATTGCGCTGCAAGCTGGTGAAAGTGAAGCTGATAAACTGGCAGCCTTGATCGGTGTTGAAGACCTCAGGTTTGACGTTGCCGACCAGTGTCTCCTCCAGCGCCGGCGACGCGGAAACCGGCATCCATAGCACTCGATTGGCAGCGGTGAGAAGATTCGAGCATCGGTGGACGTCGGTCCACGCTCATCGACCGAAAGCTGTCATTAAATATCCCGCTCCACGGTCATGTGCCCGATCTTGGCGAGCAGCATCTCCACCTCGCCCTTAGAAGCTACCTTGGCCACCTCACCGGCACAGGTGAGCATGCTCGCCACCCCGTCTATGGCCTGCCGCTTCCACGCAGCGATCATTGCGTGGCGGATGGCGTGCTTCGCGGCCAACTCCGCCAGCGTCAGGTCGCCGCGGACCGCCTCCAGCGCAACCTTGCCTTGAAGTCCGCGCTGTAGCTTTTCCTCGTCGTCTTCATTCCAGTACCAATCAACAGGTCGGGAGTTGCTTAAAACCCCGTCCAGATTTCCCACACCACTTCACTATGGAAGGAATTTTCGTCATTGTAACCGGCCGTCACTCGAATATTTTCAATTTTATTAGCCTGTTATGTAGCCGCCAGCGCTCTCTTTGACGGAAGCCGACCCGCGATTGCGCGCCGGAAGGATAATCACGCATGAAGTGCGTCTGCCTCTCCGCAAGGCTCAATCTCGGTCTGAAGCGTGGCGTGATTAATCTTGAATTGCTGTTCGAGCAGCCGAGTAGCGGCAATACGGGTATCTTCTCCCGATGCGTTTGGTTGGAGTAATAGATGTGCAGTCAGGCTGGCATCGTCTCCAGCAACCGACCATAGGTGCAAATCATGTACTTCCGCGACGCCAGGTAACGCCAGTATAGCGCCGCGTATTGCCTCTAGGTCGAACCCTCGCGGAACGCCTTGCAACAAGATGTGGGTCGTATCACGTAGTAACGCCCAGGTCCGAGGCAACACCCAGAGTCCGATTGCGATAGCAACAAGGGGGTCGATCCAAGACCAGCCAGTGAAGTAAATCGCGATCGCCGCTCCGATAACACCCAACGATCCCAGCATGTCCGCCCAGACTTCGAGATAGGCTCCTTTGACGTTCAGGCTGGTGTCCTTGCCGCCTGCGAGGATCCGCATCGATACGAGGTTTACCAATAGACCGATGGTCGCGACGATCAGCATCCCCACCGATTCGACCGGGCTAGGAACAAAGAAACGTGCAATCCCTTCATACAGTACATAACCCGCGACGACGAACAACAGCACTGCGTTGAAAGCTGCAGCGAGAATCTCAAAGCGTCGGTAGCCATAGGTCCGCTGCGCATCGGCAGAACGCTGACCAATCCGCACCGCAACAAGAGCGATCGCTAGTGCTGCGGCGTCTGTAAACATATGTGCAGCGTCAGAGAGCAGTGCCAGACTGTTGAACCAGTAGGCGCCGACAAGCTCAGCGATCAAAAAGCTGCCGGTGAGGCCAAGTGCAATCGCAAGATTTCGCGTATTTGCGCCGACGGCATGGTTGTGACCCGGCGTGCCGTGGCCCTCATCGCCGTGGTTGTGTCCAGTTCCCATATCAATTTCCAACTAACGGAAGAATGCCTTCGGGTTCAGGCAGCGGCCTGAACGTCCAGAACAACAAAAGCGCGTTCAACGTTACAAATATGGTCGCTCCGGTGTCGGCAATGATGGCGGTCCACAAATTGGTGAGGCCAAATACCGCAAGGACGAGGAACACCAGTTTCAGGCCAACCGCGATAGCGATGTTGATCACAATCGTCCTGCGGGTCGATTTTGCGAGACGAATTGCATCGGGAACACCGAGCAGTCGATCGCGGAGCAATCCGACATCGGCGGTCTCGATGGCAACGTCGGTGCCTCCGCCCATCGCAAGGCCGATTGACGCCTTGGCCAGCGCTGGCGCGTCATTCACGCCATCGCCGACCATCAGCACCGGCGCCTCTGCCTTGAGTGCGTCGATGCGCGCCAGCTTGTCGGCGGGCATCAGCTCTCCTTCAGCCTGCATTCCAAGCGGTGTAGCAATCGCCTCGGCTGTGCGCTGGTTGTCACCGCTCAGCATCAATGTCCGTACACCGATCTTTTCAAGCGCGGCAATTGATTGCGCCGCGTCCGGACGTGCTTCGTCACGGCTCGCTATGAAACCGACTATCCGTCCATCGACCAGAACAACCGCCACAGTCTTGCCGTCGCGTTCGCAGGCATCGATTTTCGCCGCCATCGCGCCGTCCAGGCCAGGTGCTGCGCGCGGGCTCAGTATTGCTACCGTTTTCCCGTCAACGACACCTTCCACACCCTCTCCCTGCCGGATGCGGACATCGCTGGCCACGGGAATGGCGATGGCTCGTTTGTTAGCCTCCGCGACGATCGCCCGTGCGACCGGGTGCGACAAGCCGTTCTCGACTGCCGCCACGATTTGCAACCAATCGGTGTTTTCGCCTTCGACATCTGTGACGACGGGATGCCCCAGAGTGAGCGTGCCTGTCTTGTCGAAAGCCGCAATGCCGACCTTGCCAAGCATCTCGAGCGCGGCGCCGCTCTTGATGAGAATACCGGAACGCGCCGCTGTTGCGATGCCCGTGGCAATCGCTGCTGGCGTTGAAAGAACCAGCGCGCATGGACAGGCTATCAGCAACACGGTCAGTGCGCGATAGATCCAAACCGACCACTCGCCGCCAAATGCCAAAGGGGGGATGGCCGCTACCAGCGCCGCTATTGCGATGGCTGCGGGCGTATACCAGCTGCTGAAGCTGTCGATGAACCGCGCCGTGGGTGCCGTGGTCTCCTGAGCTTCGGCTACCAGATCACCGATGCGGGCCACGACGCTGTTCGCCGAATCCTTGACGACTTCGACCCGGAGAATGCCATCGCCGTTGATGCTGCCTGCAAAAACCTCCTTGCCCTCGCCCTTCGATACCGGACGGGATTCGCCCGTGATCGCGGCTTCGTTGAGTTCCGATACGCCCGACAAGATTCTTCCATCGGCGGCCAGCCTGTCGCCCGCTGACACCAGCAGGATCATCCCGACGCGTAGGTCTGCAGCGCTAACGGTTTTGCGCTGACCATTTTCCTCAATGACCGCCTCGGACGGAAGCAATGCGGCAAGCGCACGCAGCCCCGAACTGGCGCGGGCTGCCGCAAAGCCTTCGAGCAGCTCGCCAAGCGAAAACAGCGCGACCACGACCACAGCTTCGGCACCGGCACCAATAGGAAGTGCGCCCAGCACGGCAATGGTCACCAGCGTTTCAATGCTGAACGGCTGCCCCCGCATGGCTTTGCGGAAAGCGGAAAGCGCAAACGGAATGACCGCGATCCCTGCACCGATCCCGTAGGCAAGTTGTGCATATTCGGGGAGAAGCCAGGCAATAGCATAGGCGAGCCCGGCGCAGACGCAGGCCAGCGCAAAGGTTCGCAGACCTTCGCTTTCAAACAGCGTTTGCCGCGCTCCCTGCGCCGGGTGTCCGTGTGAGTCTTCACTCATGGTCTCTCACCTTCATTTTGCCGGAAGCGCGCTGCCGAACTTGTCGACATCACCATATTCGCCGGTTTCGTGATGCTTGTGCCGTCCCTTGAGCAGCAGGTGACTGATTGCAGGCAACACGAACAGAGTAAGCAGCGTCGATGTGACCAGACCGCCGATCACAACAATGGCGAGCGGTTTTTGCACCTCGGCTCCCGTTCCCGTGGCCAAGGCCATCGGAACGAAACCGATAGCGGGCACGATACCCGTCATCAGCACTGCGCGGACACGCTCCATCGTACCTTCAGCAATTGCGAGATCGACCGCCTTACCCTCGTCGATCCGCTGGTTGATGCTCGTCATCACCACAAGGCCGTTAAGTACGGTTACGCCGGACAAAACGATGAAACCGACGGCCGCCGAGACCGAGAAGGGTAGTCCGGTCAGCAACAGCGAGAACACGCCTCCGGCCAGCGCCAGCGGAATCGCTGAGTAAACCGCGATTGCCTGCCTGACGCCGCCCAAGGCCATGAACAAGATGCCAAAGATCGCAGCAAAGATGACCGGGATCACAACCGAAAGTCGGGCCGATGCAGCCTGTAGATTTTCGAATTGACCACCCCATTCAATGAAGCTGCCGGTGGGCAATTTCACTTGACTCGCAACCTTCTGCTGCGCCTCGGCGACGAACGACCCAAGGTCGTTGCCGCGGACATTGGCCTGCACGACGACGCGACGCTTGCCATTCTCGCGGCTAACTTGGTTCAGTCCCTCCGAAAAACCGAACTGCGCCAATTCGCGCAGCGGGACAGAAGCACGCGCCCCGCCTTCCCCCGGAAGGAGTACCGGCAACGCTCCGACCGCATCGAGGTCATCGCGAGTTGCTCGATCAAGTCGTACAACAATATCGTAGCGACGGTCGCCTTCGAACACGATGCCCGCTTCGCGACCACCAAGGGCGGCCGCAACGGTATCGCTGACGTCCTGTAAGGTCAGTCCGTAACGAGCAATTGCATCGCGGTCGAACTTTACGTCGAGGACCGGGAAACCCGCCGTCTGTTCGACTTTGACGTCGGCTGCGCCTGGCACGGTATTGAGAACGCCCGCGACTTGTTGTGCGACCCGCCCCATTTCATCGAGATCGTCGCCATAAAGCTTGATCGCGATATCACCCCTAACACCAGCAATCAGCTCGTTGAAGCGCAGCTGGATCGGCTGACTGATCTCGAATGCGTTGCCGACGAGCGGTTTCAGTTTTGTTTCAACCCGCTCGATGACATCATCTTTCGTCTCAACGCCATCGGGCCATTCGTCCTTGGGCTTGAGAATGATGAATGTGTCAGACGCGTTGGGCGGCATCGGATCGCTTGCAACCTCTGCCGTCCCCGTTTTCGAATAAATCAGTTTGACCTCCGGGAGTGAAGCGACAGCTTTCTCAACTTTCATCTGCATCGCTTGCGAAGTGTTGAGAGATGTCGATGGAATTCGCAGAGCCTGCATCGCAAGGTTACCCTCGCCCAGAACCGGGATGAATTCGCTTCCGAGCATCGTGAACACCAGGATTGCGGCGGCGAATGTGCCGCCGCCTGCGCCGATCCAAGGCCATGGGCGGGCTATGACGCGCTTCAGGACCGGTTCGTATCGCTCTTTCGTCCACGCAATCGCCTTCACTTCCTTTTCGGCAACTTCACCGCGAATGAGCAAGGCGACCATCGCCGGCACGAAGGTCAGCGATGCAATGAACGCACCTGCAAGCGCCAACATTACGGTAATCGCCATCGGCGAGAAGGTTTTGCCTTCAACCCCGGTGAAGGTAAGCAGCGGCACGAACACCAGGAAGATGATCGCTTGTCCGTAAAGCGTTGGCTTAACCATCTCACGCGAAGCTTCGAATACCTCGTGTAACCGCTCGTTCAGTGTCAGAAGCCTGCCCTCATGATGTTGCCGCTCGGCCAACCGTCGCAAACAGTTCTCGATGATGATGATCGAGCCATCAACGATCAGCCCGAAATCCAGTGCACCAAGGCTCATGAGATTGCCCGACGTCCCGGTTAGATTCATCCCAGTCCCCATGATGAGGAACGAGATGGGGATGACTAATGTGGCGATAATCGCCGCACGAATATTGCCCAGCAGCCAGAACAGCACCGCGGCGACCAGAAGCGCGCCTTCCAGAAGGTTTTTCTCAACCGTGCCGATCGTCGCGTCAACAAGCTCCGAACGGTTGAGCACCGTCTGAACCTTGATGCCAGGAGGAAGAGACTTGGCGACTTCGTCCAGGCGAGCCGCAACGTCAGACGCGACGATCCGGCTATTGCCGCCCGCGAGCATCAAAGCCGTACCAACGACGATCTCGTGCCCATTGGTGGATGCAGACCCCGTGCGCAACTCGCCACCGATCTGCACGGATGCGACATCGCGGACTGCCACTGGGACGCCTCCGCGACTGGCTACGGTTGCACGTCCAATCTCATCGAGCGTACGGATGCGACCGTCTGCTCGGACCAGGAAGGCCTCTCCACCCCTCTCGACGAAGTTAGCGCCAACCGAAATATTAGCTTTCTCCAGCGCGTCGGCTAATTCCGAAAAGGAAATACCGTAAGTTGCCATTTTCGAGGCATCAGGCTGCACGACAAACTGCTTCTCGTAACCACCGATGCTATCGATGCCCGCAATTCCAGGGACAGTTTTTAGCTGAGGCCGGATCACCCAGTCCTGGACGGTTCGCAGATATCCGAGCTTTGCTACATCGTCCCTGAGTATCTCGCCCGAAGGTGTCATGAACGACCCGTCTGGCTGCGGACCCGGTTTCCCTGCGATCTTGGGTGCGTTCTTGGTACCTGGTTTCTCGAAATCAACCTCATACATCAGCACCTCGCCAAGGCCGGTCGAGACGGGACCCATCTGAGGCTCCGTTCCCTCCGGAAGCGTGCCCTTGGCCTGATTAAGGCGCTCGGCGACTTGCTGGCGAGCAAAGTAGAGGTCCGTATGGTCCTCGAATACTACAGTGACCTGACTGAAGCCGTTGCGCGAAATTGAACGTGAACTTTCTAGGCCAGGGATGCCCGCCATCGCGGTTTCTACTGGGAAAGTAACCAATCGCTCGATATCGAGCGGCCCTAAATTGGGCTGGACAGTATTGATCTGAACCTGCTTGTTGGTGATATCAGGAACTGCATCGATCGGCAGCTTTAGGAGCTGCGTCAATCCGTAAGCTGAAATGATGAGAGTGAGGACGACTACGCCCCAACGAAAGCGGATCGCCGCATCGAGTAGTTTTTCGATCATCTCAATGCTCCGCCTCGCCTTTGCCAATCTCGGCTTTGAGGAAGAAGGCGCCCTTGGTGGCGACCACTACGCGGGGCTTTAGCCCATCGACTATCTCGATACGCCCGCCGCTTCTTTGGCCAGTGACAACAGGTGTTGCCAAAAAGCCCTTGGACGTCTGAACGAACACGACCTCTTTACCTTCCACCGTCTGAACGGCTTCTTCGGGCAGACTGATCGTGGTTGTTCCTGCCGCTCCCGCTGGTGTAATCCTCACACGAAGACCTTGCCCGGGTGTCAGGCTTCCAAAGCCATCGGGAGAAAGTACGACCGTGGCGACCTTGCTTTCGGGATCGAGGCTTGGTGTAGCCGAACGAACCGTCGCGTTGATCGTCTCACCTCCAAGCAGTTCAACCACCGCCCGGTCGCCTGGACGGATACGGCGAGCATCGGCCGGCAATACTGAGGCGTTTATCTGGATCTTGCGCGGGTCGGCGACGCGGAACAGCTCGGTACCCGCCGTGACATAGCTGCCCAAAGTTGCATCAGATTTGGTGATCTTTCCCGAGATAAGACTGGTGACCGCCAGATAGCGTCCATCCCCGGTGATCTTGGCAGCTCCCGCTGCCGATTGTGTGCGCCTGGCTTCGGCTTCGGCTTCGGCCAGGACGGCCTGCGCAGCTTCATAGTCCTGACGTGCCGTTACACGCGCTTCGAATAGCTTTTTCTCACGCGCATAGGCCGATCTTGCGGCGATAAGCCGCGCGGATGCGGAACTGCGCTCGGCGGCGATAGCTGAAGCATCACGGCTTTCAAGATAGGCAATGGCTTCACCAGCCCTCACGCTGTCGCCCAAGCGCTTGGTTATCCTCGTGACTGCACCGTCTGCGCGAGCAGTAAGAACTGCCTCGCCGTCTGGTGCAGCTGCGACCACGCCTTGCGCGATGATCTCCGCGCCAAGTCCGCCCGCCTGCGTTGTTTCGGTGACAACACCCGCCGCCTTTGCCCGCGCTGGATCTATTTCGACAAGTCCTTCAACATGCCCCTCCTCCTCGACTTTCTCGGAAGGCTCGCCGCCGACTTCAGCTGTCGCTGTCGTCGTTGGTGCAAAGACTGAACGGCCAAGCATGACCCCCCCGCCGCCCAGCACGAGCGCGGCAATCGCAGCACCTGCGATCAGTTTGTTTTTGTTGGTGTCGGTTTCCATCGAAATGTCCTTCATTGCGCATTCGCGCGGATGAGCGCAGCGAGTGCGTTGGCACGATCAAGCCGGGCCTGGATGAGATTCAGTTTTGCAGTGGTCAGCGCGTTTTGCGCATCGAGCAGTTCGAGCAGCGAGAATTTCCCTGCATTGTAGCCGATGCGTGCCAGCCGCAGCGCCTCCTCGGCCTGGCTTATGCCGGGACCGGCCAATGCCTCGTAGCGCGTCTCGGCCGCTCCGAGCATGATGCGCGCATCTTGCCGTTCGCGGTTCGCATCAATTCGGGCAAGCCGCGCCGCCGATTCCGCAGCCAAGCTCTCGGATTGCGCCGCCTCGATATTGCCACGATTGCGGTCCCGAAACGGCAGGGCAATCGAGACACCGGCGACCAGCGCAGTTTCGCGGCCCTCTGCGAACCGCCGGAGACCGCCGCTCGCAGTGACGTCGGGTACAGCGTTGGCCCGCGCCAGCCTGATGCGAGCCTCAGCGGCTCCCCGCTGCGCAATCGCAAGTTGTTCGTTGAGTGTCGGCGTTTCGACCGGAATGTTCAGCGGTGCGGCATCTTCAGAAAAAGTGGCCGACAACTCTGAATCTCCGCTGCCGATAAGCGTGGCCAGTAGCCGCCGCGCCGTAAGAAGTTCCGCAAATGTGCGCGCCTGCTCCGCTCTGGCTTCCGCAAGCGCCGCATCAGCACGAAGCTGGCGAAGCGGTGGATCGCGACCAGCGTCGACAAGGATCTTGGCCGTCTGTGAAAGTTTCGCCGCCGCTGAAGTGTTATCGCGCGCCAGCACCGCTCTATCTTCGTCGGCGCGCAATTCAGCATGGGCCACGCGAATATCGCGATCAAGGTCTGCGAGCGCAGCCTTATAGGTCAGAAAGGCATAGTCCCGTTCGGATTCGGCCACTGCAACGCGCGCACTGCGCTTGCCGCCAAGTTCAATCCTTTGACTTAACGCGAGCGTCGCCTCGGTGCTGCGGAGTCCTTGGAAAGCCCCTGTGCCGGCGAAGTTCTCAACCTCAAGACTGAGTTCAGGATTGGGTGAGACGCCTGCCTGCCGCGCCCGCGCCTCTGCGGCTTCCGCAAGCGCTTTGGCTTGCGTCACCCGCGGCGAACTCTGCATGCCCTGCGACAGGGCATCGGCTAGCGAAATGGGTTCCGCGCGAACGGCGGTTCCGTTGAGACAAAGCGCTCCTGCCAGCAGCATGGCGCGCAACGAAATATGCATGGATAAGCTCCCTGAACTTGTGACACAGGCGCAGGCGCACAATGGCGCCCACGCTAAGGACTCAAGTCAGGCGGCTGGTGGCTGAACCGGGGGAGCTTGCGCGAATGAAGAGAGTGATGCCGATGCGGCTGGCTTGGCCGGCGCCTCTCTCAAAGAAAGCAATTCTTCGAGCGGTGCGTTCACCGAATAAATCGGTGAGTAACAATGGTGATGTGCGGCGGCCTGTCCAGAAGGCTTCGATTGCTTTTCCGAATCATCCGGGCTGTCCGAAGCCGCCTGGTCTACAGCGTCAACCGCAACAAGGGCACTTGCCGGCCCATCGACCGAACATGCCAGCGCCGATCCTCCGGTACCACACCAGAGAACCGCAAATGCTACCAAAAAAGCAAACAACTGCGAGCGCATGGATGGCCCGCTAGCAGCTACTTTCCTATTCTGCAATGCAGCATTCACTTGTCAGTCTCACTAAGTTGGGAGTCCAGAACTTTCGTCATCGGCAATTCTCTGAATCCGCTGGCATTAGAACGGCCCCCTAGACCGATCCAACGTGGGACCGATGCGTGGAACGCAGTGTAAGGCGCGCCGAAACTCGTAGTGAGATGAGCTTCCTCGATACGAACCTGAACAATGCAGGACGCGACAAACAGCACCAGTGCGGTCCAACCCCACCACGTCGCCGACACAATCGCCGCCGAAAGGCCGACCAGCATCATGCCGGTGAAGATAGGGTTACGGCTGAACCGAAACAGGCCGTGCGATATGAAAAGCGGTGCATCGCCTTCGCGGACGCCTACGCGCCATGCCCGGCCCATCTGGAACTGTGCGACCATGACGACGGCTGCGCCCGTCAGCGCGGCCAGCGCCGCCGCGTAAGCTGACACAGTAAATTGCCCTGCCGGGGCAAGTATCGCCGCGACAAGCAATGCCGCCACGCTTAGCGCGAAACTGCTCCCGGCGACCCGCTGCACACCCCTGGCTGAAGCAAATGCCCATGGGCGATCACCTGTTTTACGCCGAATAACAAACCCGCGAACGAGGGTCGCCGCGATGATTGCCAGCATCGCCAGCAACGGGATGGAGTGAATTCCAACCATCAGGTCTGCTCCGCCGCTGCAGGCGCGACCTTCAACTCCGCGATGGCTTGCCGAAGCACCTGCAATCCGCCAGTCAACGCCAGCATCGCCATGATTGAGGCAACGACCAGATCGGGCCAGGCGATGCCCGTACCGAAAACGCCCAGCGCGGCGAACATCACCGCGACATTTCCGATCGCGTCGTTGCGCGAGCATATCCAGACCGAACGCATGTTCGCGTCGCCGGTACGGTAGCGGTAGAGCATCAACGCCACGCCGACGTTTGCGGCCAACGCCAGCGCACCGACAGCGCCCATCGTTGCCGGATCAGGCGCAGTGCCGTTTACAAAAGCAAGAATCGCGCTGCCGAACACCCAGCCAGCAAAGCCAAGCATGAACAGTGATTTGAGAAGCGCGGCCCGTGCGCGCCATGCCAGCGCGGCTCCGACCACGGCCAGGCTCACGGCATAGTTGGCGGCATCGCCAAGGAAATCGAGCGCGTCGGCTTGCAGCGCGCGGCTATCCGCCGCTGCGCCCGCCGCCATTTCGACCAGGAACATGGCTGCATTGACGATGAGCGCGAACCACAGCACCCGCCGCCAGCGCGGGTCGGTTTTGGCCGCCTCGCTTCCGCAGGCGCTCGCGCAGCATTCGTCACCCATTTCTGACGTGCTCCTTCATGCGTTTGCCGACCTGGTGGCCACTTTGCCGTTGCGCCATATGCCAACCGCCACAATCGCCACGGTCAGCAACTGCGCGGCCATCGTTTCCCAGGTAGGAAACAGACCAAGAGCGGGAAAGCGCGGGAAAAATGCAAGCGGCGCGATGTCGATCATTCCGGCCTCCTGCAAGGCGGCAACGCCTTTGCCCGCGAGTATGATCGCCAGTATTGCGATAAGCGCCGAACTGTATTTGAAGAACTCGCCAATTGGCAGTCTCGCGC
Organism: uncultured Sphingomonas sp.; assembly: GCF_946478955.1. The sequence continues at coordinate 141,278 of NZ_CAMLDL010000001.1, forward strand.
TGAAACGCAGCATCGCCCATGCGACAATTCCCAGCACGAACACCGCTGATGCGCCGCCCGCCAGAATGACGCTTCCATTTCCTTGGGCGGTGAGCGCCGCATAGAACAGGATCGTCTCGAAGACTTCCCGGTATACCGCGATGAAGGCAAGTCCGAACAAGAACCATGCCGAGCCGCGCGAAAGCGCCCTGCCCAAGGTTTCCTTGATGTAACGCTGCCACTCACCCGCCTGCGACTTGCCATGCATCCAGATGCCCACTGACAGCAGGACGACAGCAGCAAACAACGAGCCGAACCCCTCGGTCAATTCGCGGCTGGCTCCGCTGACGCCGATGAAGTACGTCGCGACAATCCAGGTGACTGCCCCTGCAATCAGAGCTGCAAGCCAGCCGGTGTGGACATGGCGGACCATCTCACCACGATCAGCTTTCCGCAAAAAGGCGATCATCGCGACAACGATCAGCAGCGCCTCAAGCCCCTCGCGCAGCAGGATGGTGAAGGCGCCGACGAAGGTGGACGCGGTGCTGGCTGCATCAGGCGAAAGAACCTCCTCCGCATCGCTGAACAACGCATCGAGAACGGAGACCCGCTCCTCAATCGCGGCGACCGGCTCGCCTTGGCCGATTGCCGCACGCAGATTGCCCATTTCGGTTTCAATCCTGCCCATCAGCGCAGCATCGCGGGCGGCAAGAACGGGCTCCACGGGCTCGAAGCCGTCAAGATAGGCGGACAATGCGAGCTTGGTAGCGGCTTCCCTGTCTCCGGCCGCATAGGCGGCAAGGCTGGCCTGCAATCGGTCATGGGCGACGGCCAGTGACCCTGCAGTCGTCTTTGTCAGTTCTTCTGGATGGGCGCGCAAATAGGCGAGGACAGCATCGGCTTTTGGTTGCCCGATTTGCCGCCCCAAGGCTTCCGGCGTCAATCCCGTGAGCGTCGCGAGATCGGGGACCAGGTTGCGCACGTCAGCATCGCTCTTCCACAGCTTCTCGCCAATCTCGCGGTCCGTGAATGCGAAGCGGCTTGCGTAAAACGCCAGCGCCCACCGATCTTGTGAGGATAGCTCGGAAAAACCGCGCATCGAGGTTCCGTCCAGCCCTTGGCCGATCACCTGGTAAAGGGCGAAGGGGCTGCGCTCACGGGCGCGGTTCACGTCCAGAAACGCAATCGGCGCCGGGTCCAGATTTGTGGCATCGGGACCGCGGCCATCGCCGTTCACGCCGTGACAACTCGCACAGTTTTGTGCGTAGAGCCCTGCGCCTCGCTTGAGATCGGGCGCCACGGTCGGAGCAAGCGCGACAGGATATGCCACCAGCAAACGGCTTGAAAGCCCGCGCGAAAAGGTGGCCACGTCATCGGCGGAAGCCTTCTTTGCAATCATGTCCCGAAGCACGCGAACCTCTGCAACAAGACCGGCGCGATCGCGTTTTGACGGAAGCGCAGCAATTTTGGCTTCAACGGTGCTGGAGAACTCGACCATCTCGGCATATTCAGCGGCGCTCGTGATGCGTCCTTCAGCAACCGCGCCACGATAGTCGACGGCGATATAGTCGAGCAGCCGCCAAGCCGTCTGAACATCGTCATCACCGGTGGCGGCACGGGCCGGTGCCGATAGTCCAATGATCACGGCGAACACTGCTGCCCAGACCACTGCGACGCTCACTTGGAGAACGCGACATTTCGGTATTTCGATGGCTGTAAGTGAGTTCAGGTTCATTCTGCACGTATCTTTTCGAGGAAGATCGAGATGGTTCCGGTTGGCGTGTCGATCGCCGTCCTGGCCTCGACAGACCGACCACACAGCACAGACAATTCGCGTTCGAGAAAGCCTTCGGCGTTGAGCTGGGTATTCGCCTTGCCGTCGATGAGCTGGATGAAGCGGAAGGACTGGCGCATGGACCAGCGGTCCTGGCGAGCGTAATCTGCGATGCATAGGCTCTCGCCGGGCTTCGTCGCGGAAACCATGGCAGCCAGCCCAGTGCGCTTTTCGGCCAGGGGGACTTGGTGAAAGACGAGACTGGAAACGACCTTGTCGAAGGTTCCGGCCTGCGCTGCATCGCTGGCAAAGCCCTTCTGCCACTCGATTTCCAAGCCTGCGTTCTCAGCCTTGCCTTTGGCCAACGAAAGCGCCTTGGGATCGGGGTCGATCCCAACGACATGAGCCCCTGGCGCCATTTGCTTGATCAAAATGGCCAGACTTCCGGTGCCACACCCGACATCCAAAACCGCTTCACCATTTGCAGGAACGAGCAGCTGTAGCAGGCGGCGGCGCCAGACGTTCTCGCGCGTGAGAAGCGCAACGCCACGATCGTAGAACTGTGTCGGCACAAAGCGGCCTGCCGCGGGCGTAAATGTCTGGGCGGTCATGACGGCCGACTCAACGAAAGTAGCTCGAAACGCGCGTGGCGAATGATCTCGATCGCGGACTTGATGAACAGTGCGGCAATCGCAATTGCCACGATAATATCCGGCCATGCGCTGTTAAACCAGAAAACCAGGGCCGCAGCGGCAATGACCGCTACGTTGGCCAGTGCATCGTTCCGTGAGAACAGCCAAATTGCACGTGCCTGTGCATCGCCGCCGTCACGGAATCGCGCCAGGACAAGCGCGGCGACAATATTGACGCCAAGCGCGACAATACCGACGCCGCCCATAACATCGGCATCGGGCGGAACCGCATTAAGCGCACGCCACAGCGCAACACCGACCACGCCAACACCGAGCACCGCCAGGAAAACGCCCTGTGCCAACGCAACCCGCGCCCGCGACGCAGCGCCCCACGCCAATGCCCAAAGTCCAATCAGGGTGATCGAGCCATCGCCAAGAAAATCGAGCGCATCAGCCTTCAATGCCTGGCTGTTGGCGACAAAGCCCGCGCCGATCTCGATGAGCCCGAATCCGATATTCAGTACCACGACGAGCCACAGCGCCCGTCGATATGCCGGGTTGCTCGCCAACTTGCTGGCTGAAGGCGCTTCGCAACAACTGTCGGCCATCCGCTATCCTTCTCGAAAATCCCGAGTCGGACATCTAACTACACCCTGAAGCAACTACAGGGTCAAGCGCGATTAATCAGCAGGATTTGCAGCCGTCGCCTTGCTGGATTGGGGGGCACTTCACCGTTCCATAGGAACAGAATACGCAGCAGTCGCCCGGCAATGGCCGCAGCATTTTCCTGCAACCCGTGCAGTCGTAGAAAAACCAGCACGCGTTGGTCGGCATGGTCTCGGACTTGGACACGCCGCAGTTTGGGCATGTCAGTATGGATTCATGGACGATAGACGCCTCAGACATAGAGATAGCCCGCCGCCAGCAGACAGGATCCGACCACCAGGCCTGCCCATAGGCCAAGTCTAAGCCATACGGGTGTTCCAACCGCATCGCCACCGCACCGGCGGGCGTTCTGTTCGATGCGCCACAGTAAAGCCGCCGATGCGAGAAGCGAAATCAGGCTAACTATTATCAATCCGCTTCGGTAAGGTGCCGAAAGGGCCGCGATGCCCGCCAGCCAGGCAGTCCCGATACCTGCTGCTGCGAACAGAAGCGGCAAGGCGCAACATGCGGCGACGCCAAATGCCGAGGCTATCCCGCCAGCGGTAAACAGCATCGCGCCACGTCTCTGATTTCTTACCGAAACCGCCCCGATCTGTTTGCCCACGGCGTTCTCCTTGTGAAATTCGCGATTCACTCATACCGTCTGTAGCCACCACAGACTCAAGTGCTAATTTCGCGGAGCAATAATATGGCCGAAGCCGACTTCGCGATCGGCACGCTTTCCCGGCAAAGCGAATGCAACATCGAAACGATTCGCTATTACGAACGCATCGGTCTGATCCCGCGAGCTGCGCGTCGCGGACGATATCGGGTGTATTCCGTCGCCGATGTTGCCCGTCTGAGGTTCGTAAAGCGCGCGCGTGCGCTCGGCTTCCCGATAGAAGAGATTCGTGCCTTGCTCGAGCTTTCGGAATCCGCCTCGGCTGCAAGCAGACCTTCGTGCCTGGACGCACGGCAAATCGCGCTTTCCAACCTGGCCGCGGTTCGCTCACGCCTCGATGACCTGCAGCGAATGGAGGCAATTCTCGCTGAGGCCATCGATGCTTGCGATCTGGGCACTTTCAATGGCTGTCCTATTCTGAAAACGCTCTCCGGTGCCGTAACGCCAGCACCAGAAACTGCACACAGGAACGTCCATGAGAATCGGTGAACTCGCGAACGCAACATCAACCAAAGTTGAAACGGTTCGCTACTATGAGAAGATCGGGCTGCTCTCCCCGCCTGAGCGCACTTCGGGCAACTACCGGGAATATGGCGGCGATCACCTCGCTCGCCTTTCCTTCATTCGCCGCGCCCGCGATCTCGGCTTCTCGATTGATGCCGTGCGCGAACTACTCACCTTGTCTGATGACAATGCACGGTCGTGCGAAACCGTGGATGAGGTCGCCCGCGCCCATCTCAGAGAAATAGAACGCAAGATACATGATCTGTCTGCACTCCGGACCGAACTGACCCGCGTGATAGGGTCATGTCGGCACGGGACCGTTGCTGACTGCAAAATCATCGAATCGCTCGGACCGCGCCGAACTGCCTCGGGATAGCCGTGTCCCGCCCTGATCGAATTGACAACGACCACCAACAAGCGCATTTTTGAGACACAAATGACAAGACTTGCTCGCCACCTTTTGCTGTTTGGGGCCCTGTTCGGTCTCTTGTGGCAAGGCGTGGCCTATGCATCGCCGCCTTGCGCGGAAATGCAGCAGGAGCAAAGCACTGCGACCTCTGCGATGGCGGAGATGGCCGACTGCATGGATGCCGAAAAGCAATCCCGCGAAAGTGTGCCGCCCTGCAAGGATATGAAGGCAGGTTGCCTGGCGATGGCGGGATGCGCGTCGCTGGTCGGGGTTGGCCAGAATTCCTCCGATGCTGACACATCGGCCACTGCCACCTCGCCGTACTTCGTCGCATCCAGTCCGATCCTGATCGGTCGCAACGACGCGCCGATACCCGATCCTCCCGCAATTCTTGGCTGAACCAACCGGCGCGGTGCGGCTGTTGTGCCGCTGCGCGCGTAATGGATTCAACCAAGGATATTCAACATGAAAACTCTGCTATCGATCACCGCCGCGCTTGCGGTGATGGCATCCGTTCCGGCCACCGCGCAGGAGCGCGGTCCGGGCCATTGGGAATGGCAAACGCGGCACGTTCCCGGACCGAACAAATCCAACCGGTCCCCGTTGGTTCGTGTGTGGGTGAAGGACGCACCCGCCGTAGCCAGTTGCGATTGTGCAATGATGCGCGACGCGGCGACAGCCGCGGAATGCATGGCAATGCCCCGCAAGGGCTCAGGCCCCTCTCAAGGCTGATGCTGTAAACTGACCACGCCGGTCGGCTGGGTGCGATTGCACTTCGCCGACCGGATGGCAGTCATGCCGGCATCCCCGCAATGAAACGGGGCGAACTCCATGCGTTTCCTGATCACTACCGCCTTTCTGGCTATCACCGTGCCATCACCGGCCCGGGCCGAGCCGATGACCTTCAACGCTGCGCTGGAGCGCGCGGCGGCGAGCGCGCCGTCGATCCAGGCCAATCGGGCCGGGATTGAAGCGTCGCGGTCGTCCTCGATTGCCGCAGGACAGCTCCCCGACCCCACCCTGTCGGTCGGCGTCGACAATTTCCCGATTTCGGGGCCGCCCGCCTTCACCTTCAACCGCGAAAGCATGACAATGGCGCGTGTCGGCATCGAGCAGGCATTTCCCAATCCGGCCAAGCGGCGCGCGCAGCGCGGCCGGGCGCAGGCGGCCGTAGGCCAGGCCGAAGCCGGACTGGCGGTCGAGGCGCAGACCATCCGCCTCGAAACCGCGCTTGCCTGGATCGATCTCCACTACGCCAAGCGTCGGCTGGCGCAGCTCCAGCTGCTCGATGAAAGTCTTGGCGATTTGCAGGCAACGGTCTCGGCCCGGCTGGCGGCGGGTTCCGCCCGACCAAGCCAGGCGCTGGAGCCTGAGCAACTGCGCGCAGCGGTCTACGACAGGCGCAGTGAGTTGACGGCCGAAGTCGCCAAGGCGCAGGCTAATCTCGTTCGCCTGACCGGCGATGCTGATGCTGATGTTTCGGGTGATCCTCCCCCTTTTGAGGTCGATGGCCCCGCCTTGCAGGCGGGGCTGGACGCCGTGCCACGCCTGCAAGCGCTCGATGCCGAGACGCGCGCCGCCGACGCTGACACCGACCTGGCGCGGGCCGACAAACGCCCCGGCTGGCGCGTCGGCACATCCTATGGCCGTCGCGATCCGGCCTTTGGTGACATGGTCTCGCTCACGCTCAGCATTGACCTGCCGCTCTTCAGCAAACGGCGGCAAGACCCGATGATCGCGGCGCGGGAAAGCGAAGCTAACCGCGCGCGTCTGCTGCGCGAAGCGGGGGAGCGCGATCTGCGCGCGGCGCTCGACGGCGATCTGGCCGATCATGCCATGCACCACCAGCGCCTGATGAATGCGCGCCAGACGCTCCTCCCGCTCGCACGGCGGCGGGGTGAACTCGATATGGCGAGTTATGCGGCGGGCAGGCTCGATCTTGGCAGCGCGCTGTTGTCGAGCCTCGCTCTGGCCGAGGCTGAGGTCGATGCGCTGGCGCGCGAGGCCGAGGTCGCGCGAGACGCGATCCTGATCAATTTTACCTATGGGCCAGAAACTGAAGGGGGAGTGCGGCCATGACCATGGACGCGAAGACGAAAGCGCGCTGGGGTGCCGGACTACTGGCAGCGATGTTGATCGCGGGCGGCAGCGGATACTGGCTGGGGCAGCGCGGCGAGCCTGCATCCGTCACCGGTTCGACCGACGCGGAAGGCCGCAGAATCCTCTATTATTACGACCCGATGTTCCCGAACCAGAGGTTCGACAAACCGGGAAAATCGCCGTTCATGGATATGCAGCTGCAACCCAAATATGCCGATGAAGCAAGCGGCGCGGCGAGCACGGCAGCGGGGGTCAGCATCGACCCTTCGGCGATGCAGAACCTTGGCATTCGTGTGGCTGAAGCCAAGCCGGGGAGCCTGACGGCTACGCTCAGCGTCAGCGGCAACGTCGATTTCAACCTCCGCAACGTCGCAATCGTGCAGGCGCGATCCGGGGGTTTCGTCACCAGAGTCTTTGGCCGCGCGCCCGGCGATGTCGTGCGCGCCGGTGCGCCGATTGCGGTGCTGCAAATGCCCGAATGGGGTGGCGCGCAGACCGAATACCTGAGCGTCAAACGCCTCGGCAAACCCGAACTGACCGCTGCTGCGCGCCAGCGCTTGCGCTTGCTGGGCATGTCGGACGGGCTGATTTCGAGCGTGGAGCGCAGCGGGCGGACCAACGGTGCAGTCACTATCACCTCGCCCATATCGGGCGTGATCCAGACGCTTGACGCGCGCGCCGGGGTTACTCTGGAGCAGGGCCAGACACTGGCCCAGATAACCGGGATTGGCACGGTATGGCTCAACGCCGCCGTTCCCGAAGCGCAGGCCGGAACGGTGCGGGTCGGGCAAGGCGCGACGGCCACATTGACCGCCTTCCCCAGCGAGACGTTTGGCGGTCGGGTCGTGGCGATCCTGCCCACCGCGCAGACCGACAGCCGCACGATCACCGTCAGGGTTGAACTGGTCAATCGCGGCGAACGCCTGCGCCCCGGCATGTTCGCACAAGTCGCGCTTGGCGGCGATGGCCCGCCCGCACTCCTCATCCCGAGCGAAGCGGTCATCCGCACCGGCACACGCACGATCGTGATGCTGGCAAAGGGCGATGGCCGCTATCACCCCGCCGAAGTGCGCACGGGCCGCGAAGGCGGTGGACAGACCGAGATTTTGGAGGGCCTCTCTGCGGGCGAGAAGGTGGTCGCCTCAGGGCAGTTCCTGCTCGATTCCGAAGCCAGCCTGACCGGAATCGCCGTGCGTCCACTCGGCGGTGCCAAATGATCGAGGCGATCATCCGCTGGTCGGTGAAGGCGCGCGGGCTGGTTGTCGTCGCGGCGCTGGTGCTGGCGGTCATCGGCATTGGTGCGATCCGCACCACGCCCGTCGATGCCTTGCCCGATCTGTCCGATGTGCAGGTCATCATCCGCACGAGCTATCCGGGACAGGCCCCGCAGATCGTCGAGAATCAGGTCACCTATCCGCTCACCACGACAATGCTATCGGTTCCGGGTGCACGGGTGGTGCGCGGCTATTCCTTCGTCGGCGACAGCTTCGTCTATGTCCTGTTCGACGACGGCACCGACCTGTACTGGGCGCGCAGCCGCGTGCTGGAATATCTCAGTCAGGTGCAGGGCCGCCTGCCACCGGGCGCGACTGCCTCGCTTGGCCCGGACGCCACGGGTGTGGGCTGGATCTATGAATATGCGCTGGTCGACAAGACCGGACGGCACGATCTGGCGCAGCTCCGCAGCCTTCAGGACTGGTTCCTGCGTTACGAGCTGAAAGCCGTTCCCGGCGTGGCCGAGGTCGCCAGCATCGGCGGCATGGTCAAGCAATATCAGATCGTGGTCGACCCCTATAAACTCGCCTCCTACGGCGTAACCGCAAGCGAGGTGGCCGATGCGCTCAAACGCGCCAATCAGGAAACCGGCGGCGCGGTGGTGGAAATGGCCGAGGCCGAATATGTCGTGCGCGCAAGCGGCTATCTGACCTCGCTTGATGATTTCCGCGCCGTTCCCGTGCGCAGCGCGGCGGGCGGTATTCCCGTCACTGTAGGCGATGTCGCCACGGTGCAGCTTGGCCCCGATATGCGGCGCGGGATTGCCGAGCTCAATGGTGAGGGCGAAGTCGCGGGCGGCGTCATCGTCATGCGGCAGGGCAAGAACGCGCGCGAGGTGATCGATGGCGTCCGCGCCAAGCTGGACGAGGTGAAGGCAGGCCTGCCGCCTGGCGTCGAGATCGTGACCACCTATGACCGTTCGGGCCTGATCGACCGCGCGGTCGAAAACCTCACCACCAAGCTGCTTGAGGAATTTACAATTGTCGCGCTCGTCTGCGTGCTGTTCCTGTGGCACGCGCGCTCGGCGCTGGTGGCGATCGTCACGCTTCCGCTCGGCATATTGATCGCCTTTATCGTCATGCGCTTTCAGGGCCTCAACGCCAATATCCTCTCACTGGGCGGAATCGCCATCGCCATTGGCGCGATGGTCGATGCGGCGGTGGTGATGATCGAGAACGCCCACAAGCATCTCGAACATTGGGAGCGCAATCATCCCGGCGAGGAACTTGTCGGCAAGGAACGCTGGCGGGTCATAACCGATGCCGCCGCAGAGGTCGGCCCCGCACTGTTCCTCAGCCTGCTCATCATCACCTTCTCGTTCATCCCGATCTTCTCATTGCAGGGACAGGAAGGGCGGCTGTTCGCGCCGCTGGCATTCACCAAAACCTATGCGATGGCCACCGCCGCGCTGCTGTCGATCACGCTGGTGCCGGTGCTGATGGGGTGGCTGATCCGGGGGAAGATACCGGCAGAAAGCACCAACCCGATCAACCGTTTCCTCACCCGCATCTACCGCCCCGCGCTCGACTGGGTGCTGGCCAGGCCGAAACAGGCCCTGCTCATCGCCGGGCTGGTCTTCGCATCGAGCTTGTGGCCGATCAGCCAGACCGGCGGCGAATTCATGCCACAAATGGACGAAGGTGATCTGCTCTACATGCCCTCTGCCTTGCCCGGGATTTCGTCGGCCAAGGCGGCGATGCTGCTCCAGCAGACCGACCGCCTCATCAAGACCGTGCCCGAGGTCGACAGCGTGTTCGGCAAGGCCGGTCGCGCCGATACCGCGACCGATCCCGCTCCGCTGGAAATGTTCGAGACCACCATCCGCTTCAAGCCCAGGAGCGAGTGGCGACCCGGCATGACGCCGGAGAAGCTGGTCGAGGAACTGGATCGCACGGTCAAAGTCCCCGGCCTTGCCAATTTCTGGATACCGCCGATCCGCAACCGAATCGACATGCTCGCCACCGGGATCAAAAGCCCGATCGGCGTGAAGGTGTCCGGCGCGAATCTCGAGGACATCGACCGCGTCGCGCGCGAGATCGAGGGCGTTGCGCGGACCGTTCCGGGGGTCAGCTCGGCCCTCGCCGAACGGCTGACCGGCGGGCGCTATATCGATGTCGAAATCAATCGCGCGGCGGCGGCACGTTTCGGGATGAACATTGCAGATGTTCAGGCCATCGTATCGGGCGCAATCGGCGGCGAGGTGATCGGCCAGACGGTCGAGGGGCTTGCACGCTATCCGATTTCAGTGCGCTACCCGCGCGAAATCCGTGACAGCCTCGATGAACTGACCAATCTGCCGATGCTGACCCCGTCAGGCGCGCAAGTCACGCTGGGGACGGTGGCCGATGTCCGTATCTCCAACGGCCCACCGATGCTGCGCAGCGAGAATGCCCGCCCCGCCACCTGGGTCTATATCGACGGGCGCGACCGCGCCCTGACCGACATCGTCGGCGACCTGCAAAGCGCGGTTGCCGAAAAGGTGAAGCTGCCCCCCGGGATCAGCGTGTCTTACACCGGCCAGTTCGAGTTCCTCGAACGCGCGATGCAGCGCCTCAAGATCGTTGTGCCCGCAACTCTGCTGATCATCTTTGCGCTGCTCTATGCGACCTTCCGGCGCTGGGATGAAGCCGCGCTGATCATGGCCACCCTGCCCTTCGCGCTGACCGGCGGGGTCTGGCTGCTTTACTTGCTGGGTTACAACCAGTCGGTCGCGACCGGGGTCGGGTTCATCGCGCTCGCCGGGGTCGCGGCGGAGTTTGGCGTCGTCATGCTTATCTACCTCAAGCACGCCCTGGCCGAGCACAAGCCAGACGAAGTCGAAGCCGCTGTCCGCGAAGGCGCGCTGCTGCGCGTCCGGCCCAAGGCGATGACGGTGGCGGTGATCCTGGCGGGCCTGTTTCCGATCCTGATCGGCAGCGGCACCGGCTCCGAAGTGATGAGCCGGATCGCCGCGCCGATGATCGGCGGAATGCTCACCGCGCCCTTGCTCTCGATGCTCATCATTCCCGCCGCTTATCTGTTGATGCGGCGGCGCTACGCAATTCAAGACCCCGAAACTCAAACCAAGGAGACGTAAAATGAAGAAGACAGTATTGATGGCCGCGATGCTTGCCCTGCCTTTTGGACTGGCGGCCTGCGACCAGAAAGCCGAAGCGCCCAAGGCGGAAGCCTCCACTGATGCAATGGGCGAAAAAATGGGCGATATGGCGATGCCAGCCGAGATGAAGCACGGCAAAGGCACAGGAACCGTGACGGCAATCGACCCGGCCAAGGGAATGGTCACGCTCGATCATGGGGAAATACCCGAGCTGCAATGGCCGGCGATGCAGATGGGCTTTGCCGTCACGCCCGAAGTGCTCAAGGACGTGAAGGTGGGCGACAAGGTCAACTTCGAGATTGATTGGGACGGCAAGGCAGGCACCGTCACCGCCATCGGGCTGGAGCCATAATCGCTCGCGCTTGCAAACTGTCTGCTCTGATTGACTAGTCCGCACCGTTCTTTCCGGCCTCGCCCCGATGGCTTCATTGCCAGGCGTTCATCCGGAAAGAACGGTGCGGTCGTCGTCAGCGCCGCGAGCCTGTCCGGCAAATGCTACAATTTCGGCAGGCGGCGGACAACCGTTGTGGATTGGACGATGGCCGTATCGGTCGATGCGAACGGCAGAAAACGATCGACCACCGTTTCGAGTGTTTCCACGTCTGGAACCACCAGTTTCGCCTGGAAGCAATCCTCGCCAGTGACGCGATCAGCTTCAACGACCTCCGGCGTATCGAGAAGCATTTGCGCCACCCTTTGTACTTCGCCCGGTCTGGCGCGAATTCGCACATGCGCAGCAATACCGAGGCCAAAGGCCTTAGGGTCGACCAGCACCGAATAGCCTTTGATTGCGCCCGCATCTTCAAGTTTATGAATCCGTTCGGTCACGCTCGGGCTCGACAGGCCGATCTGTCCTGCAAGCTCGCGGATCGTCATGCGGCCGTCATTGGTCAATGCCGCGATGATTTCTCGATCAATTGTGTCGAGGCGCCGGGTTACATATCGGCTTCGGTTCATAATTTGCCCCTAGCTGAATGACACCAGCGGGGCCTTGTGATTGCGAAGGCGAATGCTCGAATTCGCCTTATTTCTGTGAACTTGCGTCAAGAATCGACTGTCGGCGAACCTACCCAGCGACGCGATAAACCCAGTCCGCAGGATCAAGATTGAAGGTCAATGGCAGTTAGTGGTTTCGATAGTCAGGTCGAAACGTCCAAAGTGCCTTTCTGAATCCCTAGCCGATCCATTTGTCCGTTAGCTATCAATAGCTTGATAGTCGAGGAGGGTATTCGCTCCCGAAATCGGCAAATCGGGAGAGATAAGAGATGAAGGACAAGACACGGCCAAGAACAGTCACAAGACTGATCAGGAATAGTGACTGATGACCTATACTGCGGCTGCCATCCTCGCCCTGGCGTCGCAATGCGCTCCAAGCGTCGCACCCGAAACGATGCTTGCCATCGTTCTGACCGAAAGCAGCGGCGAGCCCTTCGCGCTCAATGTCAACGGAGGCCGGCAGCCGCATCCCCAAAACAACGCCCAAGAAGCTGCGGCGACTGCGCGGCGATACGTCGCAGCGGGATATTCCGTCGATCTCGGACTTGGGCAGATCAACTCCCGCAACATGCGCTGGCTCGGCCTGACCTGGGAAACGGTCTTCGACCCCTGCACCAATGTCGCAGCTTCGGCCCGTGTCCTCACAACGAACTACCATTCGGTACGGGCCGGGCGTGATCCACAAACCGCGCTTCGGGTAGCACTCTCAATGTACAACACCGGAAGCCAGACTCGCGGATTCCGCAACGGCTATGTTGCCAGGGTTGTCGGCAACGCGAGCGTTACAGGACCGGGCACAGTCTACGCCTCGGCGATGCCTGCCGCAGCTGTACCGGCAAGCGGCGACCTTCGTGAACAGCTGATCGCGGAAAATACGGCACCCCGGCCGCCAGCGGCCATCTCCCGCCCCCCTCCACCGCCAAAGTGGAACGTATTTGAACGCGCCGCCTACGACCGCGAAACCCAGCTTCGCCCTGAGATCGAGAGGAGCAACATATGAATGTCATCCGGAGTGTCGGGCGCGGAATCGGAATCTGGCGGGCGACCATAGCCAGCTGGTTCAACGCCGTGCCCAGGTCGCGGCAACGCGCGATAGTGTGGAGCGCTGCAATGGCCGCCGCCACGATCATTTCGATTGCCATGCCAGAGCCTGCCTACGCACAGAATCTGGAGAGCTTCGCCAGCAAGGTGCGCGGGCTGCTGTCTTCAACCCTGCTCCGCACGCTCGCGGTCATCGCCGTCATCGTCACCGGCCTGCTCTGGTTTACGGGCCGGGCGTCGACTGCCGTGCTGGTCACGGTCATCATCGGCATCGCCATCGTCTTTTCGGCCGATGCGATTGTCGGCGCGATCGCGGGATAGTGCCGTGACCGACGACACCGAAACTCCAACCAAGAACACGTTATTCCTTGCCGTGACGCGCCCGGCACTGTGGGCGGGGATTCCGATCGAGGCTGCGGTTCTGCTGCTCATATCCGGCGCGTCGGTGCTGATATGGAGCAATAGCCCCGTCTATACCGCGCTGGTCGTCGCCTTCGGTTATTCGATCTCGCGGCTGATCGTCCGCCACGATGTCAACGCCTTCCGCCTGCTGTTCCTGTGGGGACGGACGAAACTCGGCAACCGCAACCGCGCCTTCTGGGGCGGCAGCAGCTATTCACCGCTGCCGCTCGTTGGCCTGCGTCGCAAGGGCTTTGGTCGACATGGCTAGGCTGACTGCCCCGAGTTCGGCGGGCTCCGGGCAACCGGTGCCGCTGAAGGTGGCACAGCGCGAGGCGGACCCCGCCAAATTCTTGCCCTACGCACGGCATATCAACGAGGACATGGTGGCGCTCGATTCCGGCGACATCATGCTGACCTTCGAGGTGCAGGGCCGCGCATTCGAGACTGCCGACGTCCGCGACCTCAACGACTGGCATACCAAGCTCAACGGACTGCTTCGCAATCTGCACGACGAAAGGCTGTCGATCTGGACGCATCTGATCCGGCAGCGCGTCGATCAATATCCGGGCGGCACGTTCAAGTCTGGCTTCGCCGCCGATCTCGACCGCGCCTACTTCGCCCGGATCAATCGCGAGCGAATGTTCGTCAACCGCTTCTTCGTGACGCTGGTGATCCGTCCCGGTGCCACGGGCGGCGACAAGATCATCCAGATGTTCAAGCGTCGCGTATCCAGAGATATGCCGCAAGGGCCGGTGATCGACGAGGCGCTGGTCGAGCTGCTCGATGACAAGGCCCGCGATTTCGAGAAGCTGATGGCGCGCTGCGAACCGCGCCGCTGCGCCATATACGGGCATCGCGGCCTGATGTTCTCCGAAACGATGGAAGTGGCCGACATGGTGATGACCGGCCGCCATCGCCGCGTTCCCGTCGTGCGCGGCCATCTCGGCGGCGCGCTCTACCGGTCACGCACCATCTTCGGCGCTGAAACCATAGAAGTGCGCGATGCAGATGTTTCGGCGTTCGGCGGGATCTTCGGCATCCGCGAATATCCAGCGCAGACCACACCGCGCCAGTTCGAGGCGTTGCTGTCGGTCGATTTCGGGTTCGTGCTGACCCAGAGTTTCACATTTCTCGGACGCGCTGCTGCGACCGAAAAATTCCGATTACGGATGACGCAGATGGAAAACGCCGGCGACCGCGCGGTCAGCCAGGCCGACGCGCTGATCGACGCGAGCGACGATCTGATGTCGAACCGCTTTGTTCTCGGCGATCACCATTTCACGCTCGCGGTCTATGCCGAGAACATGAAAGTCTTGCGCGATCATATGTCGGTCGCGCGTGCGGCGCTTGCCGATACCGGGATGGTGGCCGCCCGTGAAGGGGCGGCGCTTGAAGCGGCCTACTGGTCGCAGCTCGTCGGCAATTTCGCGTGGCGCGCACGGCCAGCACCGATCACCTCGCTCAACTTCGCGGCCTTCTCGCCCTTCCATACCTTCCCGGCGGGCAGCGCCAGCGGCAATCATTGGGGAGATGCGATTGCCTTGCTCAAGACCAATGCCCGAAGCCCCTATTTCTTCAACTTCCACAAGGGCGATCTTGGCCACACCCTCATCATCGGGCCATCAGGGGGCGGCAAGACCGTTCTCCTGAACTTCCTCATGGCGCAGACCGAAAAGACCGGCGCGCGGCAGATATTCATCGACAAGGATCGCGGCGCGCAAATCTTCGTGCAGGCGAGCGGCGGCACCTACCTTGCGCTGCACAACGGCGTCCCGACCGGCTTCTCGCCATTGAAGGCGCTCACCAACCGTACAGAGGACAAGACATTCCTGTCGCTGTTCATCCGCCAGCTCGTGAGCGCCGACGGCAAGCCGATTTCGGTCCAAGAAGAACGGCTGATCGAGGACGGCATCAACGCCGTGATGACACTCGATGTCGCCGATCGCTCGCTGAGCGCGCTCCGCTCGATGCTCGGCATGAAAGATGCCAGCGGCGTCGGTGCCCGGCTGGAAAAATGGACGGATGGCGGATCACTTGGCTGGGTCTTTGACAATCCGGCAGATTCGATGACGCTCGATGCCCGGTTCCTCGGCTTCGACATGACCGATTTTCTCGACAATGCCGATATTCGCACGCCGGTCATGCTCTACCTGTTCCATCGCATCGACCGGCTGCTGACCGGCGAGCGGATGGTGATCTGCATCGACGAGTTCTGGAAAGCGCTCGACGATGAGGCCTTCCGCCGCTTCGCCCAGGATGGCCTCAAGACCTACCGCAAGCGCAACGCCGTGCTGGTCTTTGCCACACAATCACCCGCCGACGCGCTGGGGAGCGACATCAGCCATTCGATTCTCGAACAAGTCGCCACCAAGATCATGCTGCCCAATCCGTTCGGGGCGCGGCGCGACTATGTCGAAGGCTTCGCCCTGTCCGAAGCCGAATACGCGCTGGTGCGCGAGGAGCTTGCACCGGAAAGCCACAAATTTCTCGTCAAACAGGGCCATGACAGCGTGGTCGTCGAACTCGACCTCGCCGGGCTCGATGATGAGCTGGCCGTCCTGTCCGGCCGCGCGGAAACCACCGCTGTTGCCGACGAAGTGATCGCCGAGGCGGGAAGCGATCCCGTCGTGTGGCTCCCGCTCTTCCACAAACGGAGGCGGCCCAGCTGAATTGAAGGAAAGGACAAGCCGATGACGACACTGATCAAGACACTTTGCGCAACATTACTGGTTGCCGCCCCGATGCCCGCATTTGCTCAAGGCATCGCGGTCCATGACAGCGCCAATCTGATCCAGCAGATCAACGCGGTCAGGCAGGCGGTCCAGGTGGTGGCGCAAGGCAAACAGCAGATCGCGGAAGCGCAGAAGCTCTACCAGGACTTGAACAAGCTCACCGACATTCCGCAAATGGCGCAGCAGCTCAAGTCGGACGCTTTGCGTGAACTCGACATATCAAGTGGCTCGCTTGACGGCTTCGGCAACGGCAATCTCGATGTCGTCGGCGCCGGCCGCGCCAAGGCGGATGCGGTCTATCGCGATCTCCTCAAGCAACTGGGCCTCGCCGGTACGGAACAGTCCCGCGCCGCCTACGATCTCAACGCCCGCAACATCGGCATCAATGCCGGCCTTGCCGTGAACATGGGCGCTGCGGTTACCTCGCGGGCCGAAGGCCTGGGCGAGTTGAGGAACCGGCTCGCCAGCGCAGGGACCGCAAAGGAAGTGGCTGACCTGACCGCGCGGCTACAACTCGAATCCGCTGCAATGCAGAACGACCAGCTTCGTTTACAGGCCATCGCCTTGGAGCAAGCGGCGCAGGAGCGTCAGCGCGCTGCCGCCGGGCAAGCTGCGCTCGCCCGGAAGCTCGATGAAGCAAGCCGCTACTACCGGGGCCAATGAGGTGCGGTCGGCGATCTTCTGCTCGGCGCTGCTGCTGGCCGGGTGTGGTGGTCCCGCACCCCAGGCCGACATGCCTGCTAGGAATTGGCGATACTATCTCGCCAATCCCGACGAGATCGAACCGATGCAGAAGATTTGCCGCGAATGGGCGGCTTCAAATGCGCCTGCGACCGCGCAGCCTGCCGTTGTCACGACCAATTGCCGCGCGGCAGCATTCGCCAAATCACAATTGACCATCTCACCCGCGGACTGAGCAAAAAGCATGGATTTCAGCGATCATGTTTTCAGCACGATGTTCGAGGCGCTCAACGCGGCGCTGGCGGGCATCGTCGGGAAATATGCGGCAGTGATCGGTATCGTGGCTCCAGCGTTACGACTCGGAATCGTGATCTACATTTCTCTGCTCGGCTACGCGATCATGCGCGGCGCGGTGCAATACCCCTTCCGCGAATATGTCTATCGCGGGTGCCAGCTCGCCTTTCTCTATTTTGCCGTGACCTCGCTTTACGGAAGCCAGATCGGCATGTTCGCGCTGGGCGGCCTCCCCGGCCAGTTCGCCAGCGCGCTCGGCGGCTCGGACGTCGGTGGTCTGGGTGGCTACTATGACAAGCTTGCCGGCACGGGTTTCGAGACCGCGAACACCATGCGCAAGATCGCCGCCGACTATCAACAAACCCAGGGGACGATCCCCGACATCGGATATGCGGTCTTCGCCGGCTTCCTCGTGGTGATGGTGATTGTCGCCACGCTGCTCTGCGCGGCCATTGGCTTTGTCATCAGTGCTTTTGGACTGTTCGCGCTCGCCCTGCTTTCGGTCGTCGGCCCGCTGTTTGTAGCCGGGCTATTGTTCGAGTCCACGCGCGGCTATTTCTTCGCCTGGCTCGGGGCCTGCATCAATTATCTGATGCTGATCGTATTCGCGCTCGTGCTGACCTTGTTCCTGACGCAGACCGGCGATGCGGTAATCGCCACGATTTCCGAGAACGATGAGATCGGCGTGGTCGCGATCAAGGCGCTGGCCTTCTACGCGCTCGGATTCTTCTTCTTCCTCCAGATTCCGATGCTGGCGGCCTCGCTCGGCGGCGGCGGGCCTGCGCTCGCCAACCAGTTTGCATCGGCGATCGCAGCAGCGGGCGGCTTTGTCGTCGGGCGCGGCGCGACGGCGACGCAGGCAACCAGCCGCGCCATCGAACGCGGTCTTGCGCGCGGCATAGCCCGGATGCGGACGTCAGGTTCGGTCAGCCGAGGGACACGATGAAAGAGAGCAGGTCATGTGTATGCGTATTCTGACACTGGCGATCGCATTGGCGCTGATCGCGCCGACCGATGCGGCAAACGCCGCGCCAAAATCGCCGAGGCTGGCCAAATGCGATGGCAAGCAGCGCCGACCGGCCAATCCCCATGGTTCGATTCTGCCAAGCGTTGACCCGCTTGGCGGAACGGTAACGCCAACCGATCCGGCAAAAGCCGAGCAACCGCAACGCAGGGATGTCGAGGTCTTTCCCGACAGGAGCCCGGCTGCACCAATGCCCGAAGTGTCGGATGACAGATCCGATCACACAGTGCCACCAATCAGCAGTCTGTCATCCCTCGTTTCCAACCCGAGTTGCTGAGCATCATGGCGGGCGGTATTACCGACAGAAACGACCTCAAGGCCTATTTTGCGGAAGCCGCAAGCTGGGACCGCGACCGGCTGATCGCAGCCAATCGTTCGAAACGACTGGCATGGGCCGTCGCGGGGGTAGCAAGCGGACTTGCTATCGCCGGGGTCGCGGCGGTTGCCATGTTGACCCCACTCAAGACCGTCGCGCCCTATGTCATCACGGTCGACAAGGCGACGGGCGCGAGTGAGATTACCTCGCCGATGTCGGGCGACCGGCAAGTCACCTATAACGAGGCCGTCGCCAAATATTTTCTGGCTGACTACGTCCGCAATCGCGAGGGCTGGATACCGCAGGCGCGGCAGGAGTTCTTCGAAGGCGTGCTGGCCATGTCTTCGCGCGAAGAACAGGCGCGGTGGACGGCGTTCTACAGCAAGGACAATCCCAGGTCGCCGCAATCGACCTTCAGCGACCTCGACACGGTGTTCGTCGCGGTCAAGTCCGTCACCTTCGTTTCGGGCAAGGTTGCCCAGGTCCGTTTCACCAAAACGCTCCAGCGCGGCGCGACGGTCACCGCCACACCCGCCATTGCCACCGTGACCTACGACATCACCGATACGCCAACAACCGAACAGCAGCGGTTCAAGAATCCGCTCGGCCTGGAAGTGCAGACCTACCGCGCCGATCTGGAGGTGCCGCAATGACACGAATGAACGGGCTGACCGCAATCGCGTTGCTGCTGGCCAGCGCACCGGCACGCCCGAGCGAAACCCCGCACCCGATCGCGCAGGACAGCCGCATCCGCGAAGCGGTCTATAGCGAGAACCAGGTCTTTCGGATCGTCGGCGTCTTCCGATCGGCGACACAGATCGTGTTTTCGCCTGCCGAAAGCATCGAGCACGTCGCGCTTGGCGACACGGTTTCGTGGGAGGTCGCCCCGGCTGAAAATTCGCTGTTCATCAAACCGCGCGAACTGGCCGGGCCGACCAACCTGATCGTCATCACCCGCTCGGGCACCGGCAATCGCACCTATACATTCGAGCTGTCGGCGCGGCGCGGGAGCATTGGCGCACGGTCCACCGATACATTCTTCAAGGTGGTGTTCCGCTATCCGCGCGAGGAAGCGGCGGCGGCACAGGCTGCGGCCACCCAGGCGGCGTATGAACGGGCCGTCGCCTTGCAGGCAGGTGCAATCCGCTCGGCGCTCGATCTTGCCGTCCTCGAAGGCAAGCGGAACCTTCGCTACAGTATACAAGGTTCGGCGGCGATCCAGCCATCCGAGATCACCGACAACGGCCAGTTTACCGCACTGCGCTTCCCCAATCAGCGCGAACTTCCGGCCTTCTTCGCGGTCAACTCGGACGGCAGCGAGAGCATTGTTCCCTTCGATGTCCGCGACGAATTTGTCGTGATCCACGGCGTATTTGCGCAGCTGCGTCTTCGGCGCGGCAAAGAGGTGCTGTGCGTGTTCAACGAAGCCCCGGATTTTTACGGGCGTGACCCCAAGACAGGTACGGCATCGAGCATCGTCGACCGCACTCAGGAGGACAGTCGATGACCGAGACGTCGAGGACGGAGCGTGCAGCCGTCGATCAGACCCCTGACCCCGATGACATCGACCGCGTCGGTGTCACCGAGCGCGCCAGCAAGATGCCGTCGATCCCCGGCACGACCATGGACCCGAAAAAGATGATCGGCTTTGCCGCGGCCGCGGGCGCCATCATGTTTACGGTGCTGGCACTGGGAACCGGACTGACCGGGAATTCCACCCTTCCCCCGGTCAAGCCCAAACCTGCGCTCGAACCCGCGCAATATGATCCCGCAACCGTCATCGCTCCGACACTGGCGGAGGCAGCGACCGATCCCAACGCGCCCATTGCCGTGGGCGACCCGATCGTTCCCGCGATTGGCGCTCAACCTGCGCCTCCGCCTTCCGCACCGCAGGCGCGCCAGCCCTCGCAAGCCGAAGTGCTACGCGAAGCCGCACGGCGGTCTTCGCTCATCGCCTATGGTGGTGAACGCGAGAGCATCGGTGCAACAGATCGCTACGCCGCCAGCAGCGACGCGGCTACTGCCACGCGCCCGGCACCGCCTTCAGCGACAAATCTCGACACGCTGCGGCAGGTGTCTGCAATCGGGCAAACGCAGGCCCGGCCACTGCCCGACCGCAATTTCCTGATCGCGGCAGGCAGTTTCATCCCGTGCGTACTGCAATCCGCGATGGACTCCAGCCAGCCCGGCTATGTGAGCTGCATCGTCCCGCGCAATGTCTATTCGGACAACGGACGGGTCGTGCTGATGGAAAAAGGCACAAAGATTCTCGGTGAATATCAGGGAGGCCTCAACCGCGGCCAATATCGGCTTTTCGTACTGTGGACACGGGCCGTCACTCCGCGCGGCATCGCGATCGACGTCGCCTCACCAGCAACCGACGCATTGGGGCGTGGCGGGATGGATGGCCGTGTCGACAATTTTTTCTGGCAGCGGTTCGGCACAGCCCTGCTGTTCAGCCTGGTGGACGACGCGGCGATGGTCGGCGCCGAAGCGGTTGGCAACAGCGCCTCCAACACCACCCGCGTTCCCTCCGATGCCTCGTCCACAATCTTGCAGCAAAATGCCCAGATCAGACCCGTCCTGCGCAAAAATCAGGGTGAGGATGTCGGCATCACTGTGGCTCAGGATTTCGATTTCTCATCCGTTTATGGCCTCAGTCTCAAATAATGACCGCGCCGGGCAAGAACACCGCTGTTCTCGACAGCGTGACGGCCCCGTTGCGCAAATATCTTGATGACAGCCAGGTGACCGAACTGGTCGTCAACCGCCCGCAGGAAGTCGGTATCGAGCGGCGCGACGGCTGGACGTGGGAGCGCGAACCCAGCCTTGATTTCAGGAATCTGATGGCCTTGGCGACAGCGGCAGCCGCCTACACCGCCCAGGACATCACCCGCGAAAATCCGATCGTCTCGACGATTTTCCCGTCCGGCGAGCGGGTGCAGATTATCGTACCGCCGGTCGTTCCCGACGAAACAGTGTCGATTACCGTGCGCAAGCCTTCGACTGTGACCATGACGCTCGCCGATTTCGAAGCGACGGGGCTATTCAAGGAGACTCGTCTGGCCGACCAACAGGTGTCGGCACAGGAACTGGACCTTCTCGCGCTTCTCAAGGCGGGACGCCACGTCGATTTTTTCGACCGTGCCGTCAAAGCCAGGCTCAACATTCTGATCTCGGGCGCGACCGGCTCGGGCAAGACTACATTTTCCAAAGGCCTGATCCAGCTGATCCCTCCCGAAGAACGCCTACTGACAATCGAGGACACGCGCGAACTGATCGTCACGCACAGAAATGTCGTCCACATGCTCTATGCCAAGGACGGTCAGGGCACCGCGAACGTCACGGCCAAGCATTTGCTCGAAAGCGCTCTCAGGATGCGGCCAGACCGCATCTTGCTCCAGGAGCTGCGCGACGGGACGGCCTTCTTCTACCTGCGGAATGTGAACTCGGGCCACCCCGGCTCGATCACCACCATCCATGCGGACTCGGCGGAACTGGCGTTCGAGCAACTGACCTTGCTGGTCAAGGAAAGCGACGGCGGCTCCGACCTAGCGCGCGGCGACATTCGCGCGCTGCTCAAGATGCTCGTCGACGTCGTTGTCCAGACCAAGAAAGAGGGCGGCGAGTTCCGCGTGACGGAGATCTATTATGACCCGGAAAGCAGGCATCTCGCCTGACGGCGGGGCAGCACGATTTCTGATCGCCATTCCGCTTGGTGGCCTGATCGCGCTCGCGCTTGCCAGCATGATCGGCTGGATCGTGCTCGGACTTCCGATAGCGGCCTATGATCCGCTGAAAATGCCTGAGTTCATCTGGTACTATCGCGGCGATCCGCGCGTGGTGAAGGCAATGGCAGGCGGTCTGGCGGGCGGCCTGACGCTGTTTGCCGGGCTGGTCTATGCGCTATGGGCTCGCGGCGCACCGCTCCACGGTGCGGCACGCTTCGCCAATGAGCGCGAACTCAAGCGGCATGGTTTCCGCGCATCCTCGGGCATCGTCGTCGGGCGCAAGGGCGGACGCTTCCTCACCTTCGGCGGCAGCGAACATGTTCTGGTCGAAGCGCCAACCCGTTCGGGCAAAGGCACCGGCATCGTCATTCCCAACCTTTTGACCTGGCAGGGCTCCGTGGTCGTTCTGGATGTGAAGCGCGAGAATTTCGACGCCAGCGCGGGCTTCCGTGCGCACTACGGGCAGGACGTTTTCCTGTTCAATCCGACCGACCGGCAGGGACGCACCGCACGCTACAACCCGCTGGCCTATATCGACCGTGGCAGCCCTGACGATGTGATCATCGAGCTGCAAAAGATCGCCACCATGCTGTTCGTCGTGCCCGATCGCGGCGAAGCCTTCTGGGCCAATGGCGCGCGCACCGGCTTCGCCGGTGTCGGCGCCTGGCTTGCGGAAACAAGCGACGAACCGCTGACGATGGGGTCGATCTATCGCTACCTGACGACGGACGATGCGCGCAGCTTCTTCAGACGGGAACTGACGGACCCCAGCCTCAACCTGTCGGCCGGATGTCGGACGGCGCTCAGCGATTTTGCTGGTGGTTCGGATAACAGCTTCGCCGACATCAAGAAGACCATCACCAACGTCCTTGGCCTCTGGCTCAATCCACTGGTCGACGCGGCAACGTGCGCGAGCGATTTTGACCTGCGGAGCTTACGCAAGCGTCCGATGTCGATCTACCTCGGCGTATCGCCCGACGAACTCGACCGCATCGCCCCGCTCTACAATCTGCTGTTCCAGCAGCTCATCGACCTGAACGTCCGGGACTTGCCCGACGAAAGCACACCGATTCCGGTGCTGGTCATCCTCGATGAATTTGCCCGGCTTGGCCGGGCATCGGTCATCGCCAGCGCCTTCTCATATGTTGCAGGCTACGGCATTCGCCTGCTGCCGGTGATCCAGTCACGCTCGCAATTGCGCGGGGTTTACGGCGAGCACGTAGCTGACGAGATTGTCGCCAATTGCGGGGTCGAAGTAGCCTTCACCCCCAAGGAATTGCGCGTTGCCAACGAACTGTCGGATCGCATCGGCTATGTCGGGCAGGAAAGCGTCACCCGGTCGCTCACGATCAATGGCCTGCTGGCCAACCGTTCCAAATCGATCATGGAGCAACGCCGCGCCCTGCTGCTGCCGCAGGAACTGATGCAATTTCCAGCCACGCGCCTGATCCTGCTGCGCGGCGGCATCCCGCCGATCATCGGCACCAAGATTTTCTACTTCAAGTGCCGCTTCTTCAATAAGCGGGCATTCCCGGCGCCCGTCATTGCTCCCATCGGGAAGCATACCCGCGCCGCGCTGGCTCCCGCACCGTTCCGCGACATGACCGACGAAGAGGCAGAAGGAAATCCGGCCCATCCGCTGGCCCAGGATGCCATCCGCACCGAAGATTATCCCAGCTTCTTTGCCGATCTGCTCACCCTGGATCGCGACGGTCGGGCAAGCATCATCATAGAGGAAGGCGATGAACATGGCGGATGATCTTGAAGGAACCGGGCCTTCGGGGCGCAGCCGGGCTAGGCCGGTCCCGACCGAAGTGGGGCCGGCAAAGCCCAGGCGCAGACCCGAACCGCCGATCATTTCCGATGACCTCTCCGGCAAATTCTTGCGCGTTGGCAACAAGCTCTACCGCTCCGGCGACGACAAGACCCCGATCGTCCGGATCGCGGGCGACCGGCTCAAGACCAGCAATATCGACGCCCTTCCCGACATCATCCGGATCGCCAAGGCAAATGGCTGGACGTCGATCAAGGTGAGCGGCGGCGACACGTTCAGGAAAGCGGCCTATCTCGCCGCCGCTGCACAGGGGTTGGCGGTCGAGAACTACCGCCCGTCCAAGGTCGCCCAAGCCGAAGCTGAACGCCTTCGTGCAAGGCTCGCCGAACGCGAGAAGCGCCGCGAAGGGAAACGGGCTGGTCCACGGGCACGGCAGAGCGAAGACGATCTGTCAAAGCTCAAGATTCTCTCCGAGCGGTTCCTGAGCCAATCCCACGCCGAAAATGCGCGCGACCCGGACCTGCGCCGCGCGCAAAGTCTGGTTGCCCAGACCATTTCGATTGCCCGTGCAAAATACCCTGACGATCCGGTCAAGGCGGCGAAGGAAATCGAAGCCAGACGCCAGCAGGTCGCCACCCGAATCGCCAGGGGGGACAAGATCGCCGTGATTCAGGTGAGGAACCATCAAGCTCAAAGGGTTCGCGACATCACGCAGGAACAGGCGTTGCAGCGCGGAGGACGATCACGATAGGACATCCCGGCGGTGGACGGGCTTCGTCTTCGACGACCGGACAAGGATTTCTCACGCGAAGCGGAATTGACAGGAAAAGACCGTAACACATCGGTATTTACCGATAGGTATTGACGTCATCATTTACATCGGTTATTTCCGATGCATGGAATCCGAGGACGCTCTCGAAACTCTGTCCGCCTTGGCGCACCCCACCCGCCTTGATGCGTTTCGCCTGCTGATCCGAAACGAGCCCGATGGTCTTTCGACCGGCGCGCTGGTGGCAGCGTCGGGGCTAAGCCAAAGCACGTTTTCTACGCACCTCGCCGTGCTGGTGAAGGCCGGGCTGGTCCTGCCCGAAAAGCGCGGGCGTCAGCAGATCCAGCACGCCAATATCGATGCATTGCGCGGGTTGATGATCTTTCTCGCGAAGGACTGCTGCCAGGGCCGCGCTGAACTGTGTGAGCCGTTGATCGCTGAGCTGAGCTGCTGCTGAAGAGGCACCAATGACCGACATCATAATCTACCATAACCCGCAGTGCGGGACATCGCGCAACGCCCTGGCGATGATCCGCGAAGCTGGCATCGAACCGCATGTCATCGAATATCTCAAATCCCCGCCCAGCCGCGCACTGTTGGTCCAACTGCTGGCGCGCGCCAGCATGACCCCGCGCGCATTGTTGAGGGAAAAGGGCACGCCTTATGCGGAACTGGGGCTATCCGATGAGAGCCTGACAGACGATGTCCTGATCGACGCGATGATGGAACACCCGGTGCTGATCAACCGCCCGCTGGTCGTCTCGCCGCTCGGCGTAAAGCTCTGCCGTCCTTCGGAGGCGGTGCTGAACCTTCTGCCGGGAGAAAGCAGCGGGACATTCGTCAAGGAAGACGGCGAAGTCGTCGACCTCGCCCGCCACACCTCTGGGGCGGAGTAGCCGCGATGTCTCTGTTCGAACGCTATCTCTCGTTGTGGGTTGCGCTGTGCATCGTGGCCGGCATCGCGCTGGGTCATCTGCTGCCCGGCGCGTTCGCGGCAATCGCTGCGCTGGAGGTGGCCAATGTCAACTTCGTGGTCGCGGTGCTCATCTGGCTGATGATCGTGCCGATGCTGCTGCGGGTCGATTTCGGCGCGCTCCACAGCCTGCGCCGCCACTGGCGCGGCATTGGCGTGACGCTGGTGGTGAACTGGGCGATCAAGCCGTTCTCGATGGCGCTGCTGGCGACGTTCTTTCTTGGCTATCTGTTTGCGCCCCTGCTCCCGGCTGGCGCATCCTCGTCCTACATTGCGGGACTGATCCTGCTGGCCGCAGCGCCTTGTACGGCGATGGTGTTCGTGTGGTCGAACCTCGTCGATGGCGAACCGAACTACACGCTGAGCCAGGTGGCGCTGAACGACCTGATCATGGTCTTTGCCTTCGCCCCGCTGGTCGGCCTGCTGCTGGGGGTCGCGGCGATCACCGTGCCGTGGAGCACGCTGATGCTCTCGGTCGGTCTCTACATCGTCGTGCCCGTCGTGGTCGCCCAGCTTCTGCGCCGTGCGCTCCTGCGGCGCGGCGAGGACAACTTGCAGCGGTTTCTGACCGCGCTCGGCCCGGTCAGCCTGTGCGCCCTGCTGCTGACGCTGGTGCTGCTGTTCGGTTTTCAGGGCGAGCAGATCACCCGGCAGCCGCTGGTTATCGCCCTGATCGCCGTGCCGATCCTGTTTCAGGTCTATCTCAACGCCGGCATCGCCTATTGGCTCAGCCGGCGGCTCAAGGTGGAGTGGTGCATTGCGGGGCCCGCCGCGCTGATCGGCGCCTCCAACTTCTTTGAACTGGCAGTTGCCGCCGCGATCAGCCTGTTCGGCCTCAGTTCGGGCGCGGCGCTGGCAACGGTGGTGGGCGTGCTGGTCGAAGTGCCAGTGATGCTGTCGATCGTCGCCATCGTGAAGCGCACCCGCCCCTGGTACGAACAAGGAATATCCGCATGAGACTGCGCGAACTTCGCGATGCCGATCATCTGCCCGCGCTCGACAAGGCCTTTGCGCTACGGCGGCCTGCGCTGGGTCTTGGCCCCGACCAGCCACCGCCCCGCATCCTGCTGCTCTATGGCTCGCTGCGCGAACGCTCCTTCTCGCGCCTCGCTGTCGAGGAATCGGCGCGGCTGTTGCAATTCTTCGGCGCTGAAACACGAATATTCGATCCTTCCGACCTGCCGCTGCCCGATCAGGTGGCGGGGGACGACCACCCTGCCGTGCACGAACTGCGCGAACACGCGCTGTGGTCGGAAGGGATGGTCTGGTGCAGCCCGGAACGCCACGGCCAGATAAGCGGCATCATGAAGACCCAGATCGACCACCTGCCGCTGCAAATGCGCGGGCTGCGCCCCACGCAGGGACGGACGCTGGCGGTGATGCAGGTATCGGGCGGATCGCAATCGTTCAACGCGGTCAACACGTTGCGCGTGCTGGGCCGCTGGATGCGGATGTTCACCATTCCCAACCAGTCTTCGGTGGCGATGGCTTACCAGGAATTCGACGAGGACGGCCGGATGCGCGCTTCCCGCTATTACGACCGGATCGTCGACGTGATGGAGGAACTGGTGCGCTTCACCGTGCTGATGCGTCCCCACACGGCGCAACTGGTCGACCGCTATTCCGAACGCAAACAGCTTGGCGTCCCGGCCAGTGCCGAATCCGATCTATCCGCCATCGCCATCGCCATCGCCATCGCACCACAAAACTGAGCCTTCATTCTGCCTCGGCAGAGAGGCAAAGGCATACTTCGAAGGCAATGTCCCCAAGTCGCGAGCCAGCTAAGGCGCGGTCTATCTGGTTCGTCCCTTGCCCGATGGTTGATGGTCGGGCGCTTTGGACTCCCGTAACTCCCGTAACGGTGTCGGCAGGCTCAATCGCTGGGCATGGCGCGCAGCGAACACCTCGGGCGTGGCATCCATCGCCCGATGCTTGTCGAGGAATGCGCGAACATCCTTGGCAAGCTCGCGGTCGTCGGCTTGCCCGGTGGCGTCGAGTGCATCGGCGGTTTGCTCGTAGGCGCGGCGTATCTCCTGCCAACGGACCGTGCCGGCATCGATGAACGGTGGCAATTGATCCTCGCCCCGTGCAACAGCGATGGCCTGTTCATTGGTACGGCGGTCAGCGTCGGTGATCCGGCGGCTCCCTTCAGATCGCAGGCGCGCCCGCAATTTGACCAGCGCCATGCTCGATCCGGCGATCCCTTTTCCGCGAGCGCGGCGCGGCGTCGCCTCGGCCGCGACGCCCCGTGCCCGCAGTTCGCGGGCGAAGCATTCGCGCAAGCGATTGAGCTGAACCGGGCGGGGATTGAACCGGGTGCGATTGAGCCCCTCGGCCTGCACGGCCAGATGGACGTGCGGGCGCGGCGTGTCGGTGTGGAGGGCCATGACATAGTCGTGATTGTCGCCCAGCTCGGCGTCGGCAAGCGCGCGAACGGCTCCCAGCACTTTGTCGGGATCGGTGCCTTCGGGCATCGAGAAGATCAGCGAGACGGACGACACGGTACGCCGCGACCGCCATTGGAGCGTATCGCTCCATTCCGCCGCGCGCTCGGCGATGTCGTCCTTGGCAGTCAGGATTTCGCCATCGCGGGTTTCGATGCCCAGCGCGCCCTTGCGCCCGATATAGTCGAGATGGGCCTTGACGTGCCTGCCGCCCCGCTGGCGACCCGTGACCTTAACCACCACCTCGGGCGCCTTGCGGACGATCCGCGCGAGTTTGGCCCGTGCGGTCGGGCCGGTGGCAAAACCGTAGCTGGCGTAGAGCGGGACGCGCGGTGAATTGGCGGGGCCGTGGATGTAACGCACCCGGAAGGCAGGGCGCGTCGCTTCCCACAAGGCCGATTCCAGACCCATCAGTCCGGCACGGCCCAATAGCTGACATCGCCGCGCATGGCTTCGCCGACAGCCGTCACCTGCTCGGACACTTCGATCCGCATATCGGCGATCCGCCGCAGCTCGGGTCCGATACTCTTGTCGCCATCGTCGAGCATGGCGGTGTTGGCGGCCTTCATCGCCTGATTGAGATTGCGGCCGATGCGCAGCAGCTGCATTCTGATCGGCGCGAGTTCGGCCAGCAGTCCGTCATCAACCCGTGACTTCAGGGCGAGGTGGCGGCGCACCAGGGCCTTGATCCACCCTGCCCGGTCGGTCGAACGCTGGCCTGCACGAACCTCGATCACGGCGATCTCGACATCAGTGAATCTGAGCGAAACACGGTTGCGCGCCGTGCCCTCGGGACGGCCAATGCGCGGCCGGTGATCGCTCTCTTGCAAGGCCCGCTCGATCATCTGCCGGACCAGCGCACTGCGCCCGCCGCGCCCGACCGCCACCCTGTCGAACGCTGCGAGCGCATCGGCGTCGAGCCGGATGCTGAGCATCGCGGTGTTCGGAAGATGATTTGTCGCCATCAGACATGCCCATGTAAAATAAGGGCAATGTATGACAACACGCGCCGCTGGGCATATCCTGCATTCAAGACAAATCAGACAAACCCCCTAAAACAAGCACACCCGAAGCGGGTTTCTGTTTCGGACAATAAGGGGCTTCGGGTGTGCTTGGGGGTTTGAGGTTTCAGTCAGAATGGGAAGCGCGGCTTCCCATGCGGGCCGAAGATCGCCGGAGGATTTCATGCTGGCGGCTGGCGGTCGCGGTCCCCCATTCGGCGATCTCGCCGATTGTGCGACCGCAGCCGGTGCAGACGCTGGAACCGGGGTCCAGTGCGCAAACCTGTTTGCAGGGAGAAGGCGGGCGGTGCGTCATTCGCGCTCAGGAATAGAGCCGCTCATCCCACCAGACCGGCGCGGGCAGCTCGTGGGTGATCGCCGCCGCGCCGGGGTGCGCGGGATTGATCAGGATGTTGCGGTCCAGCCGTGCCGGAATCGACGGCACGATCAGGATCGCCGACCGCGCCGCCTTGACCCAGGCAAGCCCGAAGCGCTTGCAGATGGTCTCGCGCTTGCCGTCCCATCCCGGATTGCTGGCCGGATCGAAGATCTCGTAGCTGGTGCCATTGGGAATGGTGATGCGGATATAGTGCTGGTTGGGGGGCAGCACCGAACTGGCGTGAACCAGCTTTTCGAGCATCGCGGTCGAATAATGTTCGGAGGTGTAGATCATCGGGCTGGCGGGGGTGTTCCACCGCCCCGGATAGAGCCTTGCGCCCTGGCTGTCGTAGATCGGGTGCGCGCCCTTGGGATCGCCGATCCGGAAACAGGTCAGGACGCGATCGGTCTTTTGCGCGCTCACACCCCACCGCTGTAGGCGATGCGCCCCAGCAGGTTGATGACCGCATCGGCACCGGGACCGGTCGCCAGAGTCACATCGAGCGGCGACTTGCCATCGAGCATGGCGTGGGGCCGGTTGAGAAACTCCCGCACCTTGTCGCCGTCGTGATAGATGTCGAGCGCGAAGACATAGACCTTGGCGAGCCGCGCCAGCCGGTCGCCTTCCTCGCTGGTCAGATGCCGGGTCGCCGACTTCTTGCGGCGTTCGAGCGTCGCCTTGGGAATCAGCCGGAACTTGAACCGGGCGTCGTCGGGCGCGACCGCGCCCGCGAGCCGGTCAAGCGCGCTCACCGGCAAACCCTTCTCGACCGCATTGGACAGGCCGAGGCGCGTGTTGCCTGCGCTGGCGTTGACGCCAAGCAGAGTTTCGACGGTCGCGGCAGCCTGACTGGCCATTTTCTGCTCCGGCATCAAGTGAGACTAACTTAGGTGTCAGTTGAGGCTACGTCAAGATTGGCACCGCAAAGCCCCGTCCGACAGAGCCGGACGGGGCGTGGTTGCGCTGGTCAGTTGCCGTTCGAGGTGCGGGCGCGCGACCAGATCAGGTTGAAGGTCTTGCCATCTTCATCGGCGAACAGGCTGGCGAAGATCGGAGCGGTGAAGCTGGGATCGTCGAGCTTGATCGAGAGATAGTCGCGGCCTTCCTTGGAGGTCTTCTGCCAGCAGGCGCCGATCTCGGCCTTGGCCACGAACACCCGGTGCGACGGCGCGTTTTCGTTCTCGCTTGCATCCTCCGCGACGATGGTGACGTTCTTCTTCTGCAAGCTCATCGTGACGATCTCGCCGGTGTAGCTGTTGTCGCCGGTCTTCTTGAAGGTGCCGATATTTGCCATGATACTTCTCCTTGCCTTGGTCGAACCCCGCGCTCATTCGCGGCCTCGATGGCTGGTTAAAGGCAGGGGCTTGCACCGCTGCACCCGCAGGGCCGCAACGTGAGTGGAGCACGGGGCAGGCCGGGGTTTCTTGTCCCGCGAGGAATGGGCGGCACGCCCAGGGGAAGAAAGTTCGGGCTGCCCCGTTGCAGCAAGGGGCAAGAGGCGCAGCCGTCAGCTGCCAACCAAAGCCATTGACGAGGCCGTGGGTGAGCGCGGGTTCCGGTCGCCCGTATGCAAGGAGTTCTGGCAAGCGTCGGTTGGCGCATTCGATGGCTGGCGGATATGCCCTGCCAGGTGAAGTCACTTACCGGGCTTGCCGAACCAAGACGCAATCGTCGGCCGAAGGGTCGGTAGCCGAAAACGCCCCGCCGTCGCACCGGATTTCCTTGGATGCAGGTCACAGGCCGCTGGTGCAGACCGCAAGAAGGACGCGGTGGTCTAGGTCAGGACCATGGCCCGCCTCGCGCCGATCCGCCCGCCTGTTCGCGGGCTTAGATTGCCAATCCGACCACCCGATCAGGCTCCTGCCTTGCCACCCCCCGGAATGACCTCGCACGCAAGCCCCGTCCGGCTCTGCCGGACGGGGCATTGTGGCGCTGGCGGTGCAAACGGAAGCGGGCGGCGCGATGCCGCCCGCCCCTCCCTCACGCCGCAAGGCTTTGCTCGTCGATCTCAACCGACGCCTCGGCGGTTTCGGTATCACCGCTGCCGACCTCGTCCGCCGCATCTGCGGCGGCGGGGTTAGGATCGCGCGGCGCATTCGGCTCGGCCAGCCATGCCGCGCGATTGGCGGCGGCAACCGTCGCCACCCCGCCGCGCTGGGTGTAGGCCGACGGCGGGAACGCCATCCATCGCGGCACCCAATGCTCGACCTTGGCGCGGTCGTTGCTGCCGGTCAGATAGTCGTTGATGACAGACTTGATCGTCTTGCCCTTCTGGTCGGCATGGGCCTGCGCCACGGTATCGCCGCCGATCTCGCGCAGCACTTCGGTCAAGACCTCGCGGTCGCGGACAAGCGCATAGAACGCATCGTCCACTGTCCAATAGTCGGCCATGCTGACGCCAAGGTGGAGGCCGATGGTTTCAATGAGGCCGGTGCCGCTCGCCAGCGTCTCGGCCATGACCACGCCCAGCACCTCCATGACCACTTGGTCGGGCAGTTCCAGCAGTCGCTGGAAGAGGCCGCTGACGCCGTTCCTCGGTTCGTGGCCCAAGGTAACGCTGGCCTCGTCGGGGTCGAAGTCCAGCACGGCCAGCACCGCGCGCCGCCGCTCGTCGAAGCGGGCTTCGGCAAGGCTGGTTTCGATGCTCTCGCTGATCGCGTCATTGCGCGACCGCTGACTTTGCACATCCACCCGCCAAAGCGGCGAACCGCATATCGCGTGGGCAACCATGACGCGCAGCGCCACGCCGCTGTTAGCGGCGAGCGCCGAGCGCACAGCCGCATGGCGGTGCAGATCGATATAGCTGGTCATGGCGGCGGTGATTTCGGGGCGGGCCGGTGCGGACTGCTTACCCACCTCGCTGCCGCCCTCACTATCTGCTGCACCTAGGCGCCGCGCCTCCTTGCGGGTCAGAAAGCCCTCGTGAAAGGCGACCTCGCCCTTGGCGTTGACATCGATATAGACCCGCCCGCCTTTGCGCTTGGCGGTCTTTTCATGCTCCCATGTCTGGAAATAGACACCCGCGGGGACGATCTCGACCGCGCTCCATCCGGTATCGAGATAGGCGGCCTTGCGCCGCTCGATCTCGATGCCTTGCGCGGCCCAGAACTGATCGGCATCGGCGAAATAGCCTTCGTCGCCGAACAGGTCGTTGACGATCTGGCCGTCGAACTCGGCAAGATCGAACAGCGCCGCACCGGTCGCAATCGACGCGCCGCCGAACAGCCACGCCTTCAACTGGCTCCCGCGCGGCGCATAGCCATCGGCGTCCTCGAACAGCGCCAACCACGCCTTTTGCTGCGCCTTGGTCGCCAAGGTCAGATGCCTGACGGTGGGCGCATCGATTTCCTCGGCGCGGAACGCCTCGCGGATGCGCGGCAAGAGATTGCCGAGCGCGAGGATGCGCTTCACCTGCACTTCGGTCAGCGCGAAGGTCGCGGCAATATCCTCGACGCTGCGGCCTTCCTTGACCAGTCGCGTGTAGCTTTCCCACTGCGTCACCTGATCGGGGTTCTGGCGCAGCATATTCTCGATCATCGAGATTTCCAGCGCCTCGGCGTCGTCGCCTTCGCCAAGCGTGATGCAGGGCAGCGTCACGCCGTCCTGGCCCTGTCGCGCAGCCTCGAGGCTGGCGAAATAGCGGCGCTTGCCCGCGACGATCTCGAAATGACCGGCGTTGCAGTTGGGCCGGACGAACAGCGGCGAGATTACGCCGCGCTTGATGATCGACGGCAGGATGTCCGAAATGTCGGGCGGCTTCTTGCCCGCCCGCATGTTCGCCTTGGAAACCGAAAGCCGGTCGAGCGGGATTTGGTCGATGTGCATGGTATTTTCTCCGTTCGGTGGCCCCATCCTCGGGGCACCTTGGGGGGCGGTGAGGATGGGGCCGGTTGTCCGCGCGGGACAATCACGCGCGGGGTCTGCCGCACCTTGAGGGGTCAAGGTGGCGGAAGGGCGGAATCTTCGTGGGTGCGGGCGGCGGCTGCGGCCTCAAGCCGCGCCGCGTCCTCGGTGATGCCGCCGCACAGGCGGGCGGCATCGGCGTAGGTGGTCAGCGGGAAGCGGCCCTCGAAATGAAGGTCACGCTCGATGGCGAGGCCGAACGGCAGCTTGACCGCCGCAATCTCGGCAAGGCTGGCCGAACCCAGTTCGGGGCAACCAAAACCAAGGTCACACAGCCCGAACAGGGTGTCGTTGTCCTCGTCCAGCTCGGAAAAAAGCCAAGTGCCGGACCCGACCGGATTGAAGAATTTGACGACCGGCGCGTGATCGCCACGATTCTGGCCATTGGCGATCAACCGTGCGCGCTGGTCTTGGGCGAGCAACAGCATGGGGATTCCTCCTTCAAAACATCTCGATCTGGTTGCGGGCGTTGGTGTCGAACAGGCCGTGATCGGCGGGGCGCTGCGGCCGCTTCGGCTCCAGCGGCGCGTTGGCGCGCATGGCGAGGCGGTCGCGCGGGGTGATCGGCGCAACGCCGTGAACCAGCGTCTGCTCGCCGATGGGCGTCTGCTCGGACGCGAGAGAAAGCGGCGCGCTCATGCCGCGTTCGCCAGACCGGATTCGTGCTCCCGAACGAAGGCCAGCAGGAAGTCAGCGGCCTTGCTGGCTTGGCTCGCAGCCTTGAAGATCGCGCGATTGTCCGCGCGCAGCACGGTCAGCCACGAACCAAGGTAATCGGCATGGCGCACGGTGGGGACAATCCCCAGCGCGGCGCACAGGAATGCCGATGTCAGTTCGGCGCACAGTTCCTCGCGGGCATAGAGCGCCGAACCGAACCGCCCCGACTGGTCGCGCGCCAACCTTGCCTTGCTCCCCGTCCAATGGCCGAGTTCGTGCAAAGCCGTGCGGTAGAAATCGATCTGATGGATGAACGCCGGTTGCGGCGGCACCTGCACAAAATCGCCGCCGATGTCATAGAAGGCCTTCGCCCCGCCAATGCGGAAATCCGCGCCCGTCGCGGCAATCAGCGCCTCCGCGCCCTCGTGCTGTTCGCGCGGCGGCAATGGCGTCGGGTCGGTTGTCAGCCGCTCAGGCAAGCCGTCGCACTGCGCGGCGTTGAACACGACAAAGCGTTTGAGGAAGGGAATCGAGCGCGGTTCGCCTTCCGCGCCCTCGCCGCCCTCGCGCTCCTCGTCGGGGGTGAAGCGGTCGGCGTAAAAGATCGTATGTCCGCGCTCGCCCTTGCGGACGCATCCGCCAGCGGCCAACGCCTGCCGGAAGGTCAACCAATCCTGCGAGGGATAAGACCCCTCGATAACCGCGCCCCACAGGATCAGCACATTGACGCCCGAATAGGGACGCCCTGAAATCGCGTTGCGCGGCAATCCCGGCATGGCCGTCGCCGCGCTCCACGGCTGCATCCAAGGGAACAGGCCCGCTTCAAGCTGGGCGATGATCCTGGCCGTTACCTCGTCATAGAGCGAAGCCCGTGCCGCGCCCTCCCCCTTGGCCCTGCCAGTCCTGCGCTTGCCGCTGTTCCGCCGTGTCCTGCCGCGTTCCGCCATCGTCGCCTCCATGCCCAAAAAACCACACCGCCCCGGAGAGGGGGGTGGGCGGCAGAAAGCGACCAAGAGGCGCGCCGCGATCAGGCGCACCTGCAAGGCTGCAACGCAGTGAAAGACCCGCGCCCCGAACGCAGAGAGGGGCCGGGTTGCGCCTGAGCGCGGCGGGCCTAGCCGGAAGCGCCGCCCATCCCCCTCTTCGGGGACGGCCACCAAAGCGCCGGCGCACCCGCGCCGTCCACCATCAGTCGAAGATCATCGAGACCATTCCGCCGCACAGCGGCCGAACCAAAAACGGCACCCTTGCACGGCGCGACGCCAGCCGGACGCCCTGCGCGCGGGCCTGTGGGCCAGCGGGCGTCCGGCCAGGAGAGAGGCAAGAGTGCCCGCGGGTCAGCTCAAATACGCCGCACCCTTAGGAGCGCGCTAGCAGCGGGACAGAGTGCGTCCCTGAAGAATCCCGCTCATTTTCGAAACGCTCCCGATCGTCACCCGAAGGGCCAAGACTACAGGCTTGGTGCGCGTAAGCGCATAGAGCGGGTTGCCCGAAGGGCAGCGTCAAGAGCCGCTGACAAAGCGGCCGTTCAGCGGTAGGAATGCGGTCCCTGATAGCTGCCGTTGGTTCAAAATGCCTATCGTTCACACGCCTGCGATTCTTCCAATCGTTTTGAGGTTTTCAAAGAGTTGATTTTTCACGGTGGGAATATCCTGTTCGTCCCAGAGCGTCACCAGATCGACAATCACGTTTCCAGCTTCCCATGGCCAGGCCGCGCGCCCGTCGATCTGTGCAAAGGGTCCATCAGACTCGGTGAGGATGCGATCCCTTGGCATTCGTGCTACCAATTGGCGCCCTTTTTCACCACGTAGCATCGCTGGTCCAACGCTGAACCAGCATCCAAGATTGACTGCACGATCCAGTTCGCGACTAGTCCCTGAAAACCAATGCAGGATCGGCGTCCCTGAATCGGGAGCGGATTCGAGCGCATCAAGGACCTGTTTAGCGGCCCTTCGGCTATGTATGGACATGATGCGTCCGCCCGCCGCCTGGCAAATCGCCAAAGCGCGCTCGAACACTTCCAACTGATCACCCCAATGCGCCTTAAACTCCGGGCCTCCGTCTAATCCGATCTCGCCGACATATCGTGTCTCACCGATCAATTGCTCAAACAACGGCATTTCCTGCTTCCGCTGATGGGCGATCTGAGGATGAAGCCCTAAAGCAGTTCGTATTCTGGGTGCGCCCTCCGCGAGAAACGAAGTCCCCTTCCATGCAGATGGCGTAGTCGTGACAGACAAAACATAGAGCCCACGGTCACCGCAGGCGCGCGCTACAATGTGAGGATCAGGGTAGAGATCCAGATGGCAATGAAAATCAATCAACGGACACCATAATGCTTGTGGAGCGCCGCCAATTCATCAAGACCACGCTTTACCAGATCGAGGATCAGCGCCTTGTCTCCCATCCGGGGATAAGCGAGTGCGGAACCCAACCAAGCCTTTAGCCCGGCCGAGCTGACTTCTTGCACGGCCATACCCAGCGAGCGAACGTCGTCGAACTTGGCATGATCCGTATCGGCTTTCCCCAGCGGTTCATACACATAGCCGGTCGTATCGAGAGACGCATCCCATGCGCGAAAGGCAGCGCGGCGAACCTGGCAAGGAACACAGCGCCCGCACTGATGATAGTTGAAGACGCGATATCGACCGCAGCTTACTGATTGTGCTGCAAGGGACTTCAGGAGCGGCTGGTTCTTGCAAGAAATCAGCATCTCGCCCTTGGTGGCGTGTTCGTAGGGGTTGATCAGATTTATACGAAGGCCCGCCACCGAAAGGATGCTTCTGAGGCGATTGAGGAATTCGGGGTGGGCTGTGCGCGTGCTAAGGCTCCCGAGCCGTGTGCCTGTCAGCGGTGGGTTGATCGCGATGAAGCCATTTTCGCAAACGTAGAATGGCACCTCGGCGCCATCATGGTAATCCCTGAGAGTTGTTGCGGCGAGTACACCGAAAGCAATGAAGATCAGAGACCGGGCGCGCTGAGATTCCTCCTTGCGCCATGGCGGGCTGGCGTTGTGGTTGAGCGGCAGATGCCTCAAACCTCCACCAATTGCTTGTGCAAAGGCAACCTGATTGTCGCCATCACCGCGCACGACGTTGCTGACCGCCAGCGGCTTCTTGCCCATCGCCGCAAGGTCGATCGCGCCGATCAGACTGTCGAGCCCACCCGACAACAATACGACGCAGTCTTCCACAGGAAGAACGGGTTCTCGCGGGGGCGCCGGTTGAAACCCGCCGCCAATGAACTGCAGTCGCCATCGATCGGTAGATAGAAATTTGAGCGCGGCTTCCAGCGCAGCCGCTTGACCATTCCAGAAATTGGGATCGGCTACGGCGATTGTCAAATCGAGTTCGCGTGTCCAACCATCGGCGCTTTTTGAGCGCCATTCAGCGAGGTCGGCCGTCACCACGGCCAGCGCGATCGAGAGGAAGTCCCACGCGCGCGGCGCAGCGAGAAGCCGCTCACGCAGAATATGGTTCATGGCTGCCTGACCAGCACCGCCGCGAGCGGAACGTGCACCGATGGATGCTTGCGGTTGCCCATAAAGCAGGACGTTCAAGGCTTCGTCCTCGGTGAAGGAATAGTCGCCGGGCGCGCAAACCAGCTTCATTCCGCATATCCTTCGAAAACTTCGAAAGTCTCACGCAATGCGTCGCGGACAACCTCGCTGATTCTGCCTGCCGTCAACGCTCGACCCGCGTCGCGCAGCTTGCGAAACGACGCGGAAACGGTTTCCTTGACATAGTCTCGTGCCTGTTTGAGCCGGGCCAGTCCGGTCGAAATATTCGGCGCCCGATCGCGAATATTCTGGCCGACATCTAAGTCGAACCGCCGGAAAACATCGTGGGCGGTAAAGCGTTCGATCGCGAACTCCCGTTGCTCGGGTGCGAGACTCAAAAGATCTGCATCAGGGAAGCGCGTGAGCAGTTCGGCGAGGGCATCGCGGATGGCGGCACGCGACGCCTCGGCATCCTGTGTGCCATCGACCGGGCGAACTGCTTCGACGACAGCATCCATGATATCGTCGACTGACCGTCCGGTAAGCAATGCGGGGTCGAGCGGACTGCCGGCCTCGGCCGGTTGCCCTGCAGCAAGTGCACTCAGGGCGTTCCCGAGCGCACCTGCTGTCGAGGCCGTGCCCCCCATGCGCCGCGTTGCGGTTCTGGCGCCGCCATATCCATCGCGTACATATCGTCCGACGCCGCGTCGCATCGCGCCCGTGTCGCCGTTCGATCCATAGTCCCCCAGACTCCGACGAACGCCGAGCCATCGCTTATCAGGCGCGATCGGTGACGGCGGCGGCTTGACCGGTGCATCTGGCTGCTCCCCGTCTTCATCCCCGCCACCGTGGGCAGGGGCATCATCTCCGGCGGGGGCTTCAGGGGGTGGATTGTCAACCCAGGCTGGAACCATCGGTATGCCAGAAGCTGGGCCTTTACTGGATTGCGAGGTTCCCATTCTCCCTCCGTTTCTTGATTGCTGCCTTTACTGGGGCGGCTACATCGCCTTTTTCCCATTCCCGCAGGATGTTCGCAGCCCAGGGCTGATCCCCGATCTTTGGCACGATATTCGGCTGGATCTGTGGGGCGGGTCGATCCTTAATGAAGGCCGCCAGACGTGCACCCTGCACCGGATCGGCAGCGGCCATAGCCAGACATGCCTCCAATATAGGCGGAACGCCCCATTCCTGCTCTTGGCGCGCCCGGTCGAGCAGCCGGTCCATGATTATTGTGGTCTCGGCGCGCGAAACATGCGCGAGACGTTCCTTCAGCGAAGAGGCCATATCGGGATGTTCAAGCAATGCGGTCAGAAGTTCCGCCGCCTCCGATGAGAGGCGATCAGCGGCGGTGATCAACGGGGCATGTTCACGACTGACATAGAGTGCACCGCGTAAGTCGACTTCAGCGAGAGCCGGCGGCAGCGTGAGCCACTCTACGACGAAAGGATCGTCCCAGGGCGCCTCCAACTTAAGCTCAGCGCCCGCCATCGCCTTCGTCTCCCATTCGGCGAGGAAGGAAGGCTTTCCTGCGTCACTAGCACTGATCGCCGCAATCAATGCCGCATAGGCCTTGGGATCGCCGAGCCGCTCGAACAGGAGAAGCTTGGCCAGTACTGCTTCATCGACTCCGACACCTTGGGCCTTGGAGATCGTCATGCGGATTGCGAGTGCGTTCAAAAACCGCTTGATTAGCCTGGGATTTCCCGAAATTCCTGTCGCCCCGATCATCAGCGGGGCGAGACGGTCTGCGGTATCCAGTTTGCCGACAAGCTCATCCGGAAAACCATCATGGAGCGACTGGACGAACGCACGATCGACCCGCTTTCCCTGCCAGGTTTGCTGAAGCTGCTTGCATACGCCCGCGCGAATCTTTTCCTTCGCGTCATCGAGCAAATCGCTGTTCTCGACAAACAACATCATCATATAGGCTCGCACTTCTTGGGTGCCCAGCGCGGGAACCCGGATAGGCACCTGGATCAGCTTGTCGAAGTAGTTGGTCGCCAATTCATCGTCCACGCCGTCGAAATGTTTGCGGACGGCGTGTTTGATCATGTCAGTATCAGCCGCGATGACGAAAGCCGTATTCTTCAGGAATAGAAAGAGCCGGATTGCTTCAAGGGTCGAGATCGTTGTTGGTGGTAGGCACCTGTCGAGATCGTCGATGAGCACGACGAGTGTGACGCCGAGTTCCTCCAGCGTTTCTTCAAACGCATTACGCAACGCCTGAATCTCTTGGGGGGGCGATTTGTCGGCCTTCTCGGCAAGCAGCCCGCTTGCTGCTTCGGCCGTCTCCCCCACTGCCTTCTGCGCGTCGGCGATGAGCTTATCGTCCGCTCCGCCGCCGAGCGCTCGCGCGCCTAGGGACCAGATATCCCCGATCAGACCTGTAGGGGGCAGGCCAAAGGCCACGGCAGCTGCCGAGCCGGCGACGAGCTTGAGGGCGCGAAACCATTTAACCCGCTTGACCAACGCCTTTGCTTTGTCGACCGCAGTCGCACGTTCTTCCGCCTCTTTTTCCAGCTTGTCGGCGATGACGTCCATCAGGGCGGCGCGGGCATCGTCATAACCCTGGTAGAGCCAGGCATTGAATTCAACGAAAACGAACTCGCGCTCGTCTTGCTTGCGCGCACGGCTGCTCAGTGACGCTTCGGTCAACTTGATCATCGATGACTTGCCTACGCCCCATGCGCCAGATACGCCGATCGAGATCGGACGGCCTCTGGCCTGAACGATGATCTCCGCAACCGTGTCGGCGACTCCCGAAAAGTTCAGAAAATCACGCGTTGTCTCATTGTCTGCCCACACTGGCGACTCCCCCCGAATACTACCCCTACAATTATCACGGGATCGGAACAACCTGCGAACAGCCCCGTCGATAATCGTAACATTTGCGGCGGTTAAAGGGCAGCCTTTCTCAGCGGATTCGCGAAAGCGGCCGTTCCGGATCGTCCAACTCAGACGACTTCACCCGACCGCAAGCCGGTATCGCGCATAACGCCGCTCGCCGGTGCGGATCAGCGCGCCCTTCTCGACAAGATCAGCCAGATCGCGGGTCGCGGTGGCAAGAGCCGCTCCGGTGATCGTCCGGTAGTTTCCGGCGCTCAACCCGCCCTCGAATCCGTCCGGTCCTTCGCGGAACATCCGAAGCAGCGCCTTCTCCTGCCGCTCGTTGATCTGCCCGCGTAAGCGGTCAAGCAGCCGGGTCTTGTCGATCAGGAAGCGGATGCGGGTAATCGTCCGCGCTTGCGCCTCGATGACAATATCGGCGAACCATGTCAGCCAGGCATTGATGTCGTTGCTCTGACTGGCGAGATGGAGGGTGCTGTAATAGGCCTTGCGATGGCGGTTGATCGTCTCCGCAAACGCCGTCAGCGTCGGAGCGGCAAGGTTTTGCGCCAAAGCCTTTTCGGCAATCGCGCGCCCGATCCGGCCATTGCCGTCCTCGAAGGGATGGATGCTCTCGAACCACAGGTGCGCGATCGCGGCGCGGGTGATCGCGGGCAGCGGATTCGCGGAAGACGGTGCGCTGTCATTGAACCACGCGATGAAGCGGGCCATTTCCATCGGCACAGTCTCTGACGGCGGCGCCTCGTAATGCACACGGGGCGCATGAAGCGCGCCCGAAACGATCTGCATGGCGTCCTGGTGCGTCCGGTAGCGCCCGACATCGGCAATGTCGCGACGACCGTTCATCAGCATGGCGTGCCACGCGAACAGTGTCCGGTCATCAAGTGGTGCAGCGTGACTACGGTAGACATCGGCCATGAGTTCGGCGGCACCGGCCTCGGCCGCATTGGCGCGGCGCTGATCGGCGGCAAAGCCGAGATGGCGCGCCAGCGACGACTGGACGCTCGCGCGGTCGAGAATCTCGCCCTCTATGGCGGAGCTGTCGACGATCTCCTGCGAGATGAGTTCGATGGTCAGGCCATCGCGCTCATCGGCGTCGAGGTGATGCAAGGCACCGACGACGATACCGGAACCTTTCAGGAATGGCTCTTCCGACGCGCGGATGCGATCCGCATTGAAGCGGAAGTTGGGCCAGTCAGGAAGTTGCCAGTTCCAACGCATGATCGATAGGATGCCTTTCTATCGATCACAATATAGCAGAAATATGATTGATAAAGCGATAGCCAGTCAATCACCAGCTAGGACGCTTCGCGGAGTCGTTGGGGGCGATGGCCGAATCCCGTCCGGGCTTCCGATGGCCAGCA
Source organism: uncultured Sphingomonas sp. (assembly GCF_946478955.1). The sequence continues at coordinate 183,202 of NZ_CAMLDL010000001.1, forward strand.
TGACAATGCCGTTCGATTGTCATTTCGCCGACGCGGGACGCGGCCCGTGTGGGCCGCCCTGCCCCGCTCGAGCATGATCCCGCCACCGTGCGGCGGCGTTCGCGGATCATGCCAGAAGGGGGTTGGTGCGGGTGGTCGGGCTCGAACCGACACTCCTTGCGGAACGGGATTTTGAATCCCGCGCGTCTACCAGTTTCACCACACCCGCGCTGCGGCTCGCCTATAGCGTGGCCGCCAAAACACGCAACGGAAATGCGAACCAGGCTGGCTATTTGTCTGACTTCGCCCCCCTCTTCGAGCCAGAAGCCGTCGCAGGACGCGCCTTGCGAACATTGACGGCGGATGCGTCAATATTGTTCTTCAGATGCCGCCCGTAATATTTTTCGATCATTTCGACACTGGTGCGGCAATTCTTGGCGACCTGATAGATGTCCGCGCCCTCAAGCAAGCGAAGGCAGATGTAGGTATGCCGCAGACTGTAACAGGTGCGGATATGACCATCGCGGTCGAATTTCAGGTTCAGCTCGTCGAGGACGGTGTTCATCAACTCGCGCGGAGATTTCCCGAATATCCGGTCGGTAGGTTTCAATCCCTTGCGCTTGCGAATCCGCTCGAACGGCAGGATCGCACCGGGCATTGACTTGCAGAAGCCGACGCCGCGCTTGCCGCGCACCTCGATCTCAAGAATGCGCTCGCCTGTTGATTCGTCGTTCACGATCTTGACGTCGCGCATCTCCAGCCGCGCCGACTCGTCGGGACGGAGCCCGGTGTTGCCCATGAACAGAACATAGTCGTGGAAATTCTCGCAAACCTCGCGCCAGCGCGGCTTGGGCGGGTTCTTCGCCCGCTCGCGCGTCGCTTCGTAGAGCAGCTTGTATTCCTCGGGCGAGAACCAGGCGCGATGCTCCAGCTTGCCGGATGTCTTGTAGGGCGCTGACATATCCGGGATCGCCGCGATCCAGCCCTTGCGGTTGGCGGTCTTCAAGATCTGGCGCAGCGTGACGATCTCGTGGTGCAAGGTGGCGCGCGCCGGTCGCTTCGGCTTGCCGGTCTTCGCATCCAGCCGCGATGTCTGACGGTGCGCGCGATATTCCTGCACCTTGCCTGCCGTGATGTCCTCAAGCGCGATCTCGCCGAAGAACGGCGTAAGATGGACGCGGATGATATCGGACTTCGATTTCACGTAACCGGCGTTGCGCTCGCCCATCGTGATAACCTCGAACTCACTGGTGAACGCCTTTGCCGCATCCTCGAAGCTGGGGCCTGTCGGCTTTGGCCGACGACGGCGGTCATCAGGCACCGGGCCAGGTTCAGCAACGAAAGGCTGGCTCGAACCGTTGATCAGGGGGACACCGCCGCGCCGACGCTGACGGTCTTCGACGCATCGCTCCATGTACCAATCGCGCGCAAAATCCTTGGCGGCGGCCAGGCTCTCCTCTTTGGTCGTTTGCCGGTGGTTGCGGCTGCCGAGGTAGGTCGCGCATTGCCAGAAGCGGCTGCCGTCACGCTTGTAAACGTGCAGCGCGCCATCCATCAAAACATGGCTCTCAACGGGCATGTGTAAAACTCCAAAGTGTGTAAGACTTGTGTAAGTCTTTTTCGGAGTCTCGTCCTTGCCTAAACCGTTGGTTTTACGTGGTTTTTGGCTTAAAAATTTAGGTAGAAGGCAATTTTGAGTCGAGCGCGTCTACCAATTCCGCCACGGGGGCCCGTGGAACGAGCGCCTCGCTAGCGGCAAGTGGGCGATGGGGCAACACCCCATCGCTGCCACGTGTTTAATTAGGCCCCGTACGGATCGGGACCGTAGCGGTTAGTGCCGAGTGTTCCCTGCAAGATGCTAAAGACCAGCAATATGATTCCGCCGATAAGCGGGACCAGCGCAATCAGAATCCACCAGCCGCTGCGATCAGTATCATGAAGTCGGCGAATTGTGACCGCGAGGCCGGGAATGATGAGCCCCAGACCCAGAATGGCGGTGAAGAGCCCATAAGGCGTGCCGCCAAAGCCGCCGCCGCTAAGTGCGTCGAGCATAATGGCCACGCAAAACAGGATAATTTCAAAAAGATAAAACCACCAATATTCTGCGCGCGGCGCGCGTCCCGAAAAGTCGGCATATTTCTTCAGCGGCAGTGTTGCCCAATCAATCGGTGACATATTGCCCTCCCTTACATGACCCGATGCCTTAATTAACTTGATGTACGTCGTTCGCCGCCCACTGCGGCGCCTCCCTATTTGTCGAGAGATCACGCGGTTGGCGCCGACCATTTTCCGTCAGCATTGAAACGGCTGCATCAGATAGGCGCATCCTGTTTCCTCCAATCCCTGTTGATGACATTCACCTGTTGAATTGAACAGTCCCCACTAACACCTAATTTCGCGGCGCCTGCCGACGATAACTTAAGGCCTCTGCGATATGGATTCGGCCGACTTTGTCGACGCCGGCGAGGTCCGCGATTGTCCGGGCGACCCTGAGCATGCGGTGGAACCCTCGCGCGCTGAGGCGCATGGCGACGGCGGCATCGGCGAGCAATTGTCGCCCCCCTTCGTCCGGGGTTGCCGCCTCGTCGAGCAAATCTCCATCCGCCTCTGCGTTGGTCCGCACACCGTGCCCGCGATATCGTTCGACCTGAATCGCACGGGCGGCGGCAACCCGCGATGCGACATGGGCGCTGCCTTCGGCCGGTGGCGGCAGCGTCAGGTCGGCTGCGCTGACCGCCTGCACCTCAACATGTAGATCGATCCGGTCGAGCAAAGGACCGGACAATCGTGCCTGATAATCAGCCGCGCAGCGCGGCGCGCGCGAACAGGCAAGCGCAGGATCGCCAAGATGCCCGCAGCGGCACGGGTTCATCGCCGCCACCAGCTGCACCTGGGCCGGAAAGGTGACGTGCATATTGGCGCGGGCGACGCTGACCGTTCCGGTTTCGAGGGGTTGGCGAAGCGAATCGAGCACGCCGCGCTGAAATTCCGGCAATTCGTCGAGAAAAAGCACGCCCAGATGCGCCAGACTAATCTCGCCTGGCCGAACCTTTAGGCCGCCGCCAACCAAGGCGGGCATCGATGCGCTGTGGTGAGGTGCGCGATATGGTCTGCGCCGCCGCAACCGCCCTGCCTCCAGTTCCCCTGCTACGCTCGCCACCATCGATACTTCCAGCGCCTCTGACGGGTCGAGCGGTGGCAGAATTCCGGGGAGGCAAGAGGCGAGCAGCGATTTGCCGGCACCTGGCGGCCCGCTCATCAGGAGGTTGTGGCCCCCAGCAGCTGCAATTTCCAACGCGCGCTTTGCCACTTCCTGACCTTTTACCTGCTTGAGATCAGGGCCACCGACGGGCGGCTCTGCCTCACCTGGCTCCGGCGCGCGCAGCAATTGCAGACCCTTGAAATGCGACAGCAGTGCCAGAAGGTCGGGCGCGGCCAGCACCTCAACCTCACCCGCCCAGGCTGCTTCCGCGCCTTGCGAGACCGGGCAAATCAGCCCCATGTCCCTGCTCGACGCATGGAGCGCCGCAAGGAGGACGCCGGGCGAAGGCGCGATCCGCCCGTCCAGCCCCAGTTCACCCACGGCTACGAAATGCGACAGACTTTCGACGTCGACCGCACCGATGGCTGCCAGCATCGCCAACGCAATCGGAAGATCGAAATGCGACCCTTCCTTGGGCAAGTCCGCGGGCGACAGGTTGACGATGATCCGTTTCGGCGGGAGCGAAAGGCCAATAGCGTTCAGCGCCGCGCGCACGCGTTCGCGGCTTTCGGCCACGGCCTTGTCTGGCAATCCGACAATAATGATGGCCGGAAGTCCGGCGGTTAGCTGGACCTGCACCTCAACCGCGCGAGCTTCCAGTCCAAGGTATGCCACAGTGGCAACGGTCGCGACCATTTATCGATCGCCCCGGTTTATGGAACGCAACATTCCCCCTATCTTCGGCACCGCCAAGTTTATCGCCGCCGAAACATTCCGCAAGCGGGGCCTTGCGGAGCCGCGCCGCAACGACGAAGTATGCAGGCAAGATGTGGACCAAGGATCAATGGCGCCAGTTTGGAAATCGGCCAATCGTGCAGACGACGATTTTCGTCGCCGGCGTGGTTCTGATCATTCTGTCGCCGATTATTGGCGCCTTGCCCGGGCCGGGCGGAATTTTCGTTTTCGCCGCCGGATTGGCGATGGTCCTGCGCACCAGTCGTTGGGCGCGCCGCCGCTATGTGCATTTCAAACGCTGGCAACCAAAGGCGGGGCGCTGGACCGACTGGGGCCTGCGCCGCCGCAGCCACATTCGCCGCGAGGCGATCCGCAAGGAGCGCGAAAAGGGTGAAACCAACCCGGAAATCTCCGAACGGCGTTGACTTTGATACACTCCCAGACTATCGGCGCCCTCAACAACGGCCGCTTCGGCGGCCCTTTTCATTCGATTTTTGAAAGCATGAGCGATGAAGCGCACGTTCCAGCCCAGCAACCTCGTCCGCAAGCGGCGTCACGGATTCCGCAACCGCATGGCGACGGTCGGTGGCCGCAAGGTGCTGAATGCTCGCCGCGCCCGCGGCCGCAAGAAGCTCAGCGCTTAGTCACCCTTACGAAGCGTAGCGATTTTCTGGCCGCCAACCGCGGCCAGCGCGCGCCTATGCCTGGATTCGTCCTGCTGGTCCGCCGCCGTGATGACGGCGCGCCCACCATGCGGGTCGGCTATACCGTGACCAAGAAGATCGGCAATGCGGTAGTTCGCAACCGCATGAAACGCCGCTTTCGGGCCCTCGTTCGCGACATTATGCCGATCTATGGCGTCGAAGGCGCTGACCACGTCCTGATTGGCAGATCCGGCGGGGTGGAACGCGATTTTGCGAAGCTCAGCGACGAGCTGAAGCGGGCGCTGAAGAAGGTCGCGGCGTTGTGATCGCGCAAGCCATGATATTGGTTGCGCGGGCGTGGCAAAAGGGGCCCAGCCGCATCCTTCCGCCATCGTGCCGGTTTCAGCCGAGTTGTTCGGCCTATGCGATCACCGCATTACAACGCTATGGGGCAGTCAAAGGCGGCTGGCTCGCGCTCCGGCGAATCTTCCGCTGCCATCCCTGGGGTGGGCAGGGCCACGACCCCGTCCCCTGATCGAATGAGGATCCCGACCAAGTGAGCGACAATCGCAACATGATCATGGCCATCCTGTTCAGCGCCATGGTGCTGCTGGGCTGGACCCTGATTTCGGACCATTTCTTTCCGACGCCGGCGCCCGCGCCGACGCATCAGACCGATACGGCCAAGTCGGGTCCTGCGCCTGCAACCGGCGCTGCACCAACAGTGCAGCGTGATCGGGCCGTGGTACTCACCGAAACGCCACGCGTCACATTCAACACGCCAAGCCTGGTCGGCTCGATCAACCTGAAGGGCGCGCGGATTGATGATCTGTCGATGGTGCGTCAGCGCGAAACCGTCGACCCCAATTCGCCGCCAGTTCGCCTGCTGTCACCGGCCGGGGCAGCGGGTAGCAATTTTGCGCAATTTGGCTGGATTGGTCAGGGCGTTGTTGTGCCGGATGCCAACACCGTCTGGACCGCAAGCTCGTCCACGCTTGCGCCCGGCAAGCCAGTGACGCTTAGCTGGTCGAACGGAGCCGGGCAGACATTCCAGCAAATAATCTCGGTTGACGACGGTTATATGTTCACCGTTGCTCAGCGGGTTATCAATAATGGTAGCGGGGCGGTTGCGGTTCGTAATTACGGCCTGGATAGCCGGTCGGAAAAGAGCAAGGACCCGTCCAGTTGGACCAACCATGTCGGTCCCATCAGCTTCCTTGACGGCAAAGCCGACTATAGCACCAAATGGGAAACGCTCGACGAGAATAAGGCCGGCGTCAGCAAGGATAGCCGCGGCGGCTGGCTCGGCTTCACCGATAAATATTGGCTGACCGCGTTGATTCCCGCATCGAACTCTCCCGTAGAGGCAAGTCTGCGCAAGAGCGACAGCGGCGCATATCAGGCCGATTTTTCTGGCCAGAACTATGTGGTTGCGGCGGGCACCGCCGTGACCAGCACCAGCCGCTATTTCGCGGGTGCCAAGGAAACCTCCTGGCTGAAGCAATATGAGAGCGAAGGCGTCACCGACCTTAGCAAAGCGATCGATTGGGGCTGGTTCGAATGGTTCATGCGCCCGATTTTCGCGGTTCTGTTGTGGCTGTTCCACACGACCGGCAACTTCGGCGTCGCCATCATCTGCCTGACCTTCATCGTGCGTGCGATCATGTACCCGATCGCCGACAAGCAGTTCCGGTCGATGGCCGGAATGCGCCGTGTGCAGCCGAAGATGAAGGAAATTCAGGAGAAGTATAAGGACGACAAGGTCAAGCTGCAGTCGGAAATGCTCGAGCTCTACAAGCGCGAGAAGATTAATCCGGCGGCCGGCTGTCTCCCGATTCTTCTCCAGATTCCGGTCTTCTATGCACTATACAAGGTGCTGACGGTATCGGTCGACATGCGGCATCAGCCGTTCGTGCTGTGGATCAAGGATCTGTCGGCGCCCGACCCGGCGAGCCTGCTGACGCTGGCTCATCATTTTGGCTGGACCTGGTTCCCGGCTTTCCTGGGCCTGTCCGTCCTCGCCGTCCTTCTGGGCGTTACGATGTGGATGCAGTTCAAACTCAACCCGGCACAGATGGACCCGACCCAGCAGCAGATCTTCTCGATCATGCCGTGGGTGCTAATGTTCGTGATGGCGCCGTTCGCGGCCGGTCTGCAACTTTACTGGGTGGTTTCCAACATCCTGACAATCGCCCAGCAAAAGTGGCTTTACCACCGCTACGACCATGAAATGAATCCGGACAGCAAGGCGGTGGAAGCAAAATGACGGAATCGATCGACGATACACCGGAGCGTGCGCGCAAGCTGTTTGCGGGGCCGATCGACTTTTTGAAGTCGGCCCCGAAGCTGGAGCATTTGCCGAGCCCCACGGCGCCGGAAATTGCCTTTGCCGGCCGGTCGAACGTCGGCAAATCATCGCTCATCAACGCGCTGACCAACCGCAACAAGCTGGCCCGCGCGTCGAACACGCCGGGCCGCACGCAGGAGCTTAATTACTTCGACGTCGGTCGCGATCCGCTGGTGTTCCGGTTGGTCGACATGCCGGGATACGGCTTTGCCGAGGCGCCCAAAGATATGGTCAAGAAGTGGCGCTTCCTGATCAATGATTATCTTCGCGGTCGGCAGGTGTTGAAGCGTGCGCTGGTACTGGTCGACAGCCGTCACGGCCTGAAGGATGTCGACCGCAATGTCATGAAGATGCTGGACGACGCCGCCGTGAGCTATCACATCGTTCTGACCAAGGCCGACAAGGTGAAACCGACCGAGCTTGAAAAGACGCTGGAAAAGGTCCGTGAAGAGGCGCGCAAGCATCCCGCCGCCCACCCGCTGATCATTACTACCTCGAGCGAGACGGGTGACGGTATTGCCGAACTTCGCACCGCCGTTCTGGAGGCGGTGGAACAGTAGCTGTTCAATCCTGGCCGGGGTCCGGCAGGCGGACGATGTCGCGCGGCCCAGGGCGAAGATCGACGCGCCAAACCCGAATTTGCCGCCCCGGATCGTCCTGCGAACTTGTCCAGACCAATGCCCACCGAGACGGTCCGATCCATTCGGTCATGATTCGCCGTGAATTATCGGGGCATTGCCCTTCTATCACCCAAAGGGTGCGCGCGACGTCCAGCGTCGAATGTTGCGCCGCCGGCTGCGCATTTTCAGCGTAGGCGGGCACGATCCGGCGCATTCGCTGATCTACGTAATGGCGTGCAAATGCAGCGTCCTGCGCAAGCCGCGGCTCGGCAATAGTCATTACCCCGCTGAACGGCGCCAGCAACGGACCGCCCGACTGCCCGCCTTCCCGGGCAGTCGCTTGTAGCGCTGGTAGAGAAAAGGCCGGACAGAGGATGTGTGGAACATCGCCCTGGCGCCGGTCAATAGCGGCCAGAGCACCCCGCCAATCTTCCTTTTCATGTACGGCACTGGCGGCAAGCGTGGCGCCCAGAAATGCAAGAACGAGGGCAACTCCTATGCGTCGCACGTCAATGCGATCCGCCGCCAATGTCAGTAACAATAGAAATCCAATCGCGCCGGGCAACAGCGTGCGTTCCATCATGATCGGCCGAACAGCAAACCCGAAAAGCCAGCATAGGAGTGGCTGAAACAGCAGGATCGAGCAGACTCCTGCAGTGACGGGACGCTTGCGAATCGCATCGCGGATTGATGTTCGGCTGGCGGCAATGACGATCAGCGCCGAGAGTGAGAAAATCACCAGTGCGATCAGGAAAGGCTGCAACGCGGATCCGCTAATCCAAGGATTGGCCCATAATCCGGCAGGCAGAATAACGCCGCCGGCCTCTCGCACCGCGCCGATGGCGTCGTGCTGTTTCAACCAGTTAAACGCATCATGCCGCGTACCCGCATACCCCAGCAGCCGAATAATTTCCGGCACGGACGCCGCGAGCATGGCCAAGACCGCGATGTCCGCCGACCGCTCCGGAACCAATCGCTTTCGCTTCGCATAGGTCAGCGAAACAAGCGCAGGACCGAACCATAACCAGCCGACAAAATGGGTATAAATCGCCAGGATACTGGCGATCGAGAAAATCAGGAGATCGCGACGCTTTCCGCCCTGTTCCGCATACGCAATCAGCGCGGCGGCGGCGGCGGTGATCAAGGTCACGAGCAGGGCATAGGCCCGCGCCTCCTGACTGAAATTCACCAGCGGCTGCGCCACGGCGGTCAGGGCAGCGAGCAGCAAGCCTGCCGCGCGCCCGGACGCGACGGTTCCCAGCCAGGCCGATGCTGCAATTCCGGCGATACCAACCAGAACGCTAATCATCCGTGCCATCGCCGCTGTTTGCGGATCGGGCAGGATCAGCTTCTGAATGACGTAATAGAGGCCCGGTGTGGGATCGACGCTGCGAAACATGAGGTCGGCAGCCGGCAAATGGACCAGCGCCAGCGTCAGCCCCTCGTCAGTCCAAAGTCCCTGCCCGCCAACGCCGACCAATCGAAGCAACAGTCCGATTATAACTATTGCCCCAAGCGCCAGCCAGAAATGTGTCCGCTTCACCCCGCATGGCTAGCCTAGCCGTTTAGCTTGTGCCAGCCCGTATCAAGCGAATCACGAAGGATGTTTGCATGAAGTTGATCATCGGCAACCGAGCCTATTCGAGCTGGTCGTTCCGCGGCTGGCTCGCGTTGAAACATGCCGGTTTGTCGTTTGAGGAACTGGTGGTGCCCCTGTTCGATGAACAGTGGGAGCAGCGCCGCGAGGGCGACGAATTTGCGCCGTCATTGGGAAAGGTTCCGATCCTTTGGGACGGCGACAATGTCATTTGGGACAGCCTGGCTATCATCGAGTTTTGCAACGACCGCAGCGCGCCTGGAAAATTCTGGCCGGTCGATGAGGCGGCGCGCGGAATGGCCCGATCCATGGCCGCAGAAATGCATAGCGGGTTTGCCGCCTTACGCCGCGATCTGCCGATGAACGTCCGCAAGAATTTCGGCTCGGTACCGCTGTCTGACGAGGTCACGGCAGATATTGTGCGGATATTAAACCTATGGGCGCAGGCACGCGCGCGCTACGGCGGGGAAGGCGAATATCTGTTCGGGGATTGGAGTGCGGTCGACATCATGTTCGTGCCGGTCATCACCCGCTTTGTTACCTATGGCGTCGCTGTCCCGCCTTTTGCCGCCGCCTATATGGAAGCGGTGCTACACCGCGGCGATGTGGTCGAGTGGATAGAGCTAGCGCAGGACGAACCGTGGGTCATTGAACAATATGAACGGCAGCAGGGCTGATCAGTACGGCGTGCCGTCCTTGCGGCGGTAACGGTCTGACTTCATGTCCCAGTGCAGATCCGCGTCGGGATAATGGCAGTCCCCTTCCCCCTCCCGTCCGTCAATTGCGAGGAACGTGCAGAGGCGGTCGGTGCGGTTCACGAGATGGTGACCATTTGGCACATTTTTTGGAAATACTGCCATGTCACCTGACCGCAATATTGTCTCGCCGTCCTCCTCGACCAGCACCGCCTCACCGCTCAGCATCACGACAAATTCGTCAATGCCTTCATGCCAGTGCCGCTGACTCGACCATGCACCGGGTTCCAGCACGCAATGGCTGACGCCGATATCGGTTAGTCCGGTCGCCCGGCCAACGCGCCGATAGAGGCGTCCGGCGACATCGTTCGAATAGGGCGGTGGGTAGCCGGTCGCACCGGTTTGTTCGATTTGGGAAAGATCGACTTTCGGCATCGCAAACTCCTTGCTACGCCGCCTGCCATGACATCGCCCATCGATCCTGTCGAGCTGGCCAGCGCCCTCATCGCCTGCCCTAGCATTACCCCCGCCAAGGGCGAAGTATTTGATGTCCTGCAGGACGCCCTGACGCCGCTGGGCTTTGTCTGCCACCGGTGGGTGATGGGGGAGGAGCCGGATGGCCCAACGGAGAATTTGGTCGCCATTCGTGAGGCAGGTGGCGGTCCGCATTTCGGCTTTGCCGGCCACCTTGATGTAGTGCCGCCCGGCAATGGGTGGGCGAGCGATCCGTTTGATCCGGTGATCAAAGATGGCATCCTGACCGGCCGGGGCGCGGTCGATATGAAGAGCAGCATCGCTTGCTTCGTGGCCGCGCTCGCGCAAGGGCTCCCGTCGCGGGGCACCGTCTCATTGCTGATAACCGGCGACGAGGAAGGCTATGCCACCTATGGCACGCCGCGCATCATCGACTGGCTGAATGACCGCAAGATCCGTCCTGACATGATCCTGATCGGCGAACCGACCTCCGTTGATCAGCTTGGTGATACGGTAAAAGTTGGTCGGCGCGGCTCGGTCAACATGTGGATCGACGTTCCCGGCCATCAGGGGCACGTCGCCTACCCTCACCTTGCCGATAATCCGGTGCCGAAACTGGCGAGGATCGTCACCGCCCTGTCGGCGATCAAGCTAGACGACGGCACCGACGCTTTTCCGCCGTCGAACCTTGAATTCACCGGCATTTCGACGCCAACCCACGCCAGCAATGTCATCCCCGGAGAAGCGACCGCGCAGCTCAATATCCGCTTCAACAATCTCCACAACGGAGAAGATCTGGTTCGGATGGTCGAGGAAACGGCAAAGCGCGAGACGCCCGACGCCGTGGTGCGCGCGCGCATTTCGGGTGAGGCGTTCCTGACGCCGCCGGGGGCGCTATATGATGTTGTTACCGCGGCGATCTACGACGAAACCGGTATTGAAACTGATTTGTCGACCAGCGGCGGGACATCAGATGGGCGCTTCCTTATTCAGCTTTGTCCGGTTGTTGATTTCGGCCTGCCCAATGCGTCGATGCACAAGGTTGGCGAGCATGCACGGGTGGACGACATATATGGCCTGACCCGCATCTATCGGCGAGTGCTGGACAAGGTGTTCGCTTAAGCTGCCGACCGGCCGGGGCGATTGGCGTTGCTGATCCAGGACAGAAAATCCTCTTCCAGCATCGGCTGAGCAAAGACAAATCCCTGAACCGTATCGCATCCCATAGCGCGTAAAATATCGGCCTGGGCAACGGTTTCAACGGCCTCCGCGACGACCTCTGCATTGACGCTTTTGATCAATTGCATGACCGCCTGAACCGACTCTCTGGCTTTTTCGGAATGTTCGATGTCGGCAATCAGCGACTGATCGAGCTTTACCCGGTCAAGTGGCATGGAACGCAGGCGCGCAATGTTCGAATAGCCGCTGCCGAAATCATCAATCGTGATCTTCGCGCCCATCGCGCGAAGCATGGCAAGTTCGCTGAGCAGTTCGTCAGACACGCGCATTGCAGCCGTTTCAGTAAATTCCAGCTCAACCTGCTTCATGTCTACATCGGCACTTGCCAACGTGTGGCGCATCCGCGCGAAAAAGTCGTGACGGTCAAGCTGCCGCGGGCTGATGTTGAACGCGAGGCGCTGATCGATGCCCTCTGCCTTCCATGCTGCGAGGATATGGGCGATCTCACCAACAACCCAATCGCCGATTTCATTCATCAATCCGGTTTGTTCGGCAATTCCGATGAATTCCGATGGCATAGTCAGGCCGTTGGTCGGATGGTTCCAACGCAACAGAGTTTCCGCGCCGCAAACCTGGCCAGTCGAAAGGCTTAGCTGCGGTTGAAAAACCATCAGAAACTCGTCGCGAAGGATTGCCTCGCCAAGTGCACGTTCGGTTTCCACCCGTCGGCGATAAGCCGTCGCCAAATCGTTCGTGAAGCGGCAGAAACGTCCACCGCCCTGTTTTTTGGCTTCGTACATCGCAAGGTCTGCGGCGCGCATAAGATCTTCGATGCCGGTGCCATGATCGGGATGGATGGCGACGCCAACGGACGCGCCAATATCAACTTCATGCCCCTGAATTTCAAAGGGTTCGGAGATCGCGCCGGCAATCCGGCGCGCCACCCTCTCAGCATCGGCCGCCTGGTTGACGTTCGGGAAGAAGATCGTGAACTCGTCGCCTGCGAGGCGGGCCAGCAGCGGCCGGTCCGTGTTTTTCTCGCCGACTTCGGCCGCCACCAACGTGCGCAACCGATTGGCAACCATCACCAGCAACTGATCACCGCGGGCATGACCCAAACTATCATTGACAGCCTTGAAGCGGTCGAGGTCAACGAACAGCATCGCAGAGGTAACAGACCGGTCCGCGGCCGCCAGCATCTTGTCGACTTCGGAACGGAAATGCAGGCGATTAGGAAGCGAGGTAACGGGATCATACATGCCCAGCGCATGAGCATTGTCGATGGACGAGCGCACCTCCGCGAACAATGTATCCACCGCGGACGCCAGTTGCGGCATCGTCTTTTGAAGCAACGCGGGTGCCGGGCTGGTCAGATCGCCCTGCTCAACCGCGAGCAACCGATCCGCAAGCGCGCCAAATGCTTGCGCACTTTCACTGTTCGGCCGTTCCGACGCAATATAGCTGACGAGGAGACAGAATGCCCCGGCAACGATGGAGGCCAGCAGCTTTTCATTGAAACTGGTGATGTAAAGAAGGGCTGCCAGCGAAAAAAGGAACGAGGCGACGCCCGCCGCGCCCGATAATAGGGCGTTGCTGATCTTCTGCGCGGTTCCTTCGGCCAGCCGTTTGATGGGCCACCCCCTCGATGGTGAAAATATCGTCGAGGAAAGACCTAAAGATGTTCGGTTAAGATTTTATGGACCAACGTTTCATCGTCGAAGAATGATATAAAGGCTGCCTCCTCCGCCGTGCCGTTTGTGCGCACTGCGAACGGCGGCGATTGCGCCACTATGGCGCGAATGGGCCAACCAGTCATGGATGACCGCGCGAATCTTACCGCGCTCGATCGGCGGTTCGCCCCTTCGTTCGTGGCCCGTGACCAACAGGATGACACGGTCGCCCGCCGCAATGGCGCGATCAAGGCTGGTATCCAGCGCTTCCCACGCCCGGTCCAGGGAATGGCCATGAAGGTCGAGAACCCGGTCGACCATTACCTGACCCGAACGAATGCGCCGATCCCAGCCGCCGTCCAGTGTCCGATGCTGGATCGGCATGGCCGGGGCGCGAAGTTGGTCCGGCGATCGTGATGGCGGAACCCTGCCTTTCACCGCTTTAACCGGCGCAGGGTGCGGTGTCAGTTCAATGGGCGGCTCGGTGGCCTTGTTGCGCGAAAGCGGGCGAATGGTCGCCGTGACCTTTGCCCAAAGCGCCTGCTCGTCAGGGCTGAGATGTCGCGCCACTGCTTGCCAGCCGCGCCGACGCGCCTTTCGGAAGAAGGATGAGCGCACTGCCCTTGCTGGACAGGGCCCCGGCAAAGGATTTGGCCCCCGCGCCCGCGCCCCAGAATGTATCAAAGCGATTGGCGCCCTTGATCGCTCCGCCCGTGTCCTGGGCGATCCAAAGATCGCTGCCCGGGACCATGTCCAGCGTGAGGAACACCGGCGCCCCCAGCGGCGTGAACATTGGATCGGCGGCCACGGTCATTTGCGGCGTCACGGCGACATTCATTGCGCCAAGCGGGCCTGGACCGGTCAGTTCACGAAAGAAAATGTAGCTGGGGTTTTCCCGCATCAACTCTTTACCACCATCAGGCTGCGTCCGCATCCACGCCATAATGGCGTCCGCAGTCGCCCCGCCCTGAGGTAAAAGGTTGCGCTGGCGCAGTACTCGACCGACGGCGACATATGGCTGACCATTTTGATCGGCATAGCCAATCCGCATAACTGATCCGTCTGGCAGTCTCAGCCGTCCCGATCCCTGAATCTCGAGGAAGAATAGCTCCACTGGGTCAGCGGCCCACCCGATCTCCAGTCCTTTTCCTGCAATTGCGCCATCTTCCACTTCGGCCCGGCTGTAATAGGGCACGCACGCGCCAAATTCATCCAGCCGCCCCCGCCCCTGCGTACCATCGGCGCGCGTACAGCGAACGAGGTCGGCGGGCTTGGCGTAAATTGGAACAGAATAGCCCGCCGAGGGAGTGCGTGAGCCCAGTATTTCCGGTTCATAATAGCCGGTGGCAAACGCGTCGCCGGGCCCGACGCGAACCCAATCGAAACGATCGCGGAAAAAGGCGCCGGCCGACGCCGGTGCAACGCCTTGCGCCTCGCCGCAAACGCCCGCCCAGTCCCCTGGCTGCGTAAGTCCGCTGCGGTCCTGCCGCTTCAGCAATGTCGGACAGCTTCGTTGAAACGCGGCCAGCGCGCGCGATGCGTTGACATCGGTGACAAGGCGCGGCGCCGTCGGTGTCACACCGGCGGCAACCGCATTAACCGGGCCCGGGGTGGGGGTCGGCTCCGGCGTGGCGGGACCGCCAGGTGCCGGGCGCGGTGCGGGGGTTCCGGGAGGGGCAGGTTGAGGACGCGTAGCACAGGCCGCCAGCACCAATGTCGAAGCGAGTGCGAGCCCGCGTAGCAGAGACCTCACTCTTCGTCGTCGGTTTCGACGAGGTGCCAATTCGGATCGCGGCTGGCCGTATCGCGGCGGAATGTCCAGCGGTCGCGCGTCTGTACCGCATCGCTCAACGACCCGGCGACAACCTCGCCTGACGTGTTGCGCGTGACAGCGGCAATGTCGGCTTCGAAGCGTACGGTCAGGAGCGCGACACTGCGGTCCAGTTCCGCCCCGGCGATGACCGCGTGATCAATCGCAATCAGGCGATTGTCGAGCACCAGGCCGTCCTTTTCACGCTGCGCGACGGCACCGTTGAACGTATCAAAAATATGATCATCGACGTAGGGACGCATCGCCTCCATGTCGCCTTTCCAGAAGCTTTCGAGGATCAGCCGGTAGGCGCTTTTCGATCCTTCAAGAAAACGTGCAACGTCAAAAGAGGAATCCGCCGCAAGAAGCGCGCGGACACCCGGGCCCGCCATCGGCAAATAGGCCATTTCGTCAATTTCGCTGGCAGCTGGCGCAGCCGGTGCACCTCGATGAACCGGGCGATCGACAACCTTGTCGGCATCGGCCGGCTTTAGAATGGGCTGCTCATGCCCTGTCCGTTCGCCAAGCACGCGGAACAGCTGCAGGCCGATCAGCAGGGCGACGAGGGCGAGAACGATGATAGCAGTCACTTTTATATCCGATCTTCATAGACGGACGAGACTCTGACAGGGTCCCGCTCGCATCACAACATAATGCGCTTAACGCTTTGTTTCAAAGGTCGCTCCAACCGACTTTTGGCGCATTGCGCCTCAGGGACGTGGCTGCTAGGCGCTTGGACCGCACGGAAGGGTCTCTTTGAAGGCCTTTTCCATTCACCGCAACATCGGGTTTTTCAAGGAATTCTTCATGGCCGATCAGGACGCCACCACCGACGCCGCCCAGAACCTCGACGCCAACGCAGACAATATGCCGTCGGCCACCACGCTGGTTCAGTATGTGAAGGACCTTTCGGTCGAAAGCCCGTCGTCGCCAGCCGTGTTTCAATGGCAATCGCAGCCGGCGCTTGACGTCCAGTTCGGGATTAGCGGCGACAAGGTTGCCGATGACGTCCATGAAGTTGTCCTGAAGATTGAAGTGAACGCCAAGTCCGACCAGGGCACCCATTTCATTGTCGACGTCAGCTACGCTGGCCTGTTCGGTTTCCGCAACATTCCGGAAGATCAGCTTGCACCGTTCCTCCTTGTCGAAGGGCCGCGCCTTCTGTTCCCGTTTGCGCGCCAGATCGTCGCGGAATCGACGCAGAATTTGGGCTTCCCGCCAGTACTGCTCGAGCCGATCGACTTTGGTGCCGCCTTTGTCGCCCAAATGGAAGCGCAGCAGGAATTGGCCGCAGAACAGCCCGGCGGCGCCGGTGATCCGCCGGTCGGCAACGCTTAAGCCAATAGACCGTCAGTCATGGCAAAGCAGGGCGTGAACCTCGTCAAGGCCACCGGCACGATCGGTGGTCTGACGCTGGTCAGTCGTATCGCGGGTTTTGGCCGCGAAATGCTGATGAGCCGCGTAATGGGCGCGAGTTGGCAGGCCGATGCGTTTTTCATCGCGTTCCGGCTTCCCAACACCTTTCGCCGCCTATTCGGCGAAGGCGCGTTCAGCGCAGGGTTCGTCCCGCTTTATGCCCAGCGACTTCACGGACCGGATGGGGAAGCCGAAGCCAAGAAATTTTCCGAAGAGGTCCTTGCGGTATTCGCACCGACCCTGATCCTCTTCACGCTGCTGTTCGAGGTCATCATGGGACCGTTCGTCTCGGCCCTGTCGGGCTATCACGGCGAAAAACTGGCCTTGGCGACCTTCCTCACCCGTATAACCTTCCCGTACCTCATCCTGATCAGCCTGGTGTCGCTGTTCAGCGGCATTCTGAACAGCTTGTCACGGTTCACGGCGGCGGCCTTCGCCCCCGCCCTGCTCAACCTCGCCATGCTGAGTGCGCTGATTTTCTTCCCGCAGGGCGGTCAGACGACGGCAATCGCACTCGCCGTGTCGGTGACATTGGGCGGCGTCCTACAGCTCGCCTTTCTGATGGCATCCTGCGCCCGTGCTGGCATTGTCCTCAAGTGGCGCAAGCCGCAGATGACGCCCGGCGTTCGCCAGTTTGTTAAGGTAGTCATCCCTGCCACGCTGGGCGCCGGCGTCTATCAGATCAGCGCCTTCATCGACACATTCTTCCTCGCCCGCATTGGCACCGGTGCGCAGAGCTATTTCAACTATGCGGACCGGCTCAATCAGCTGCCGCTGGGCATCATCGGCGCTGCCGTCGGCACCGCTATCCTGCCGCAGATCAGCAGGCATGTCGGCTCCGGGGAAACCCATGAGGCCGCACAGGTTCAGGGACGCGCGGCCGAGCTTGCCATGCTGCTCTGCATTCCGGCCGCCCTCGCGCTGTCCGTGACCGCGGGACCGTTGATCGGCGCGCTTTTCCAGGGTGGCCGCTTCACCGCAGAAGATGCGCAGATTACGGCGCTGACCCTGTCGATCATCGTCATGGGGCTTCCAGCCTATGTTCTGGTAAAGGTGCTGACACCCGGCTTTTACGCGCGGCAGGATACGGCGACGCCTGTAAAGACGGCGGTCGTTACGTTGATCGCCAACGTCATTCTCAACTTCATTCTTATCCGTCAGTACGGCATCGCCGGCCTTGCTGCGGCCATGGCGATCTGCGCCTGGCTAAATTGCCTGATGCTTTACGTCATTCTTCATTATCGCGGCTATTTCCGGATTGAAGGGTGGCTGGCCAGCCGCATCATTCGCCAACTTGTGGCGGGCGCCGCAATGGTTGCGGTGCTATGGCTCCTGAAGATTGAGCTGGGCGGATTCTTCACCGGCTCCGCCGGTCATCGGCTGATCGGCGTTGCCGCACTCGTTGGCGGCGGCATGGCGGTGTATTTCCCCTTGGTGTGGCTGATTGGCGGCATGGACAAGGGCGACATCAAGGCGCTGCTCCGTCGGCGCGGCAAGAAGGGTAGCGATAGCGTATGAGCAAGATGCGCGTTCTGTCAGGCATTCAGCCGACGGGCGATCTTCACCTTGGAAACCTCCTCGGCGCGATCATGCGCTGGGTGCGTATGCAGGATGAGGCGGATTGCTATTTCTTTCTGGCTGACCTGCATTCGCTGTCCGACCACATCGATCCCAAGGTTCGTCTTGCCAACAAGCGCGAAATGACCGCTGCGCTGGTCGCCAGCGGAATTGATCCGGGTCGTTCGGTGCTGTTCGCGCAGTCGGATGTGCCGGCCCATGCTGAACTCTGCTGGATTTTGAACGGGGTCGCCCGGATGGGGTGGCTCAACCGCATGACCCAGTGGAAAGACAAGGCGGGTAAGAACCGCGAGTCTGCGTCGGTCGCATTGTTCGATTATCCGGTACTGCAGGCGGCCGACATTCTGCTTTACAAACCGACCCATGTGCCGGTCGGCGAAGACCAGAAGCAGCACATTGAGCTGACCCGCGACATCGCGATCAAGTTCAATAATGATTATGGCACCGATCTGTTCGTAATCCCCGAACCCTATATCGGCGGCGGTACGGCGGCGCGGGTGATGAGCCTGCGCGATGGGACGGCGAAAATGTCAAAATCCGACCCGTCGGAAATGAGCCGCATAAATTTGACTGACAGCGACGACGATATCCTCCAGAAAATCCGCAAGGCAAAGACGGATCCGGAACCCTTACCGACCGATCCTGCCGATCTGGCGAACCGACCGGAAGCGCGCAACCTCGTGGGGATTATGGCGGCCGTTACCGGCTTAAGCGAGACCCAGGTGTTGGCCCAATATGGTGGTCAGGGATTTGGCGCGTTCAAACCCGCGCTTGCTGATGCGGTGATTGCGTTGATCGCGCCCCTGCGCGCCCGACTGGTTGAGCTACGCCGCGATGAAGCGGCGATCGATGCGATCCTTGAAAAAGGTGCCACTAAGGCAGCGGAAACTGCCGCGCCCACTCTGACTGCCGCCTATCGCGCTGTCGGCCTTCGATCCTAAATCGCATTAAAGGGTCGTCTAGCCGACACCTTCGCTTCATCGGCTATTCAGCACGCTTGGTGCTAAGCTGACGGGCGATGAGAGGGTTTCCGACTCGGAAAGGGTGTCAGTGATGAAGTTCAACAAGGTAATGGCGGCGATTGCGCTCGGCGTTTCGGCGCTCGGTCTTTCCGCCTGCGCGACTGGATTCCCGACCAAGGTTTCTCGCTATCAGGCGATGCCTGCGCCGCAGGGCCAAAGCTTCGTGGTCGTACCCATGGATGCCCGCAACGTCGGCGGCCTCGAATTTTCGCGCTATGCCGAACTCGTGTCGCAGCAGATGCAGGCTCAGGGATATGCCCAGGCTCCGTCGATCAACCAGGCAACGATGGTCGTTCAGGTTGGATATGATGTCGACAATGGCAGGACCGAAGTTGTCAGCGACCCATTTTACAGCGCCCGGTGGCGTGATCCATTTGGATGGAGCTCGTCGTCCTATTGGGGCCGGCCCTATTATTATTCGCGCTATGGCTATTACGGCCCGCGGTCGGGATTTTATTTCGGCTGGGACGATCCCTTCTGGGGCTCGCCATGGGATAGCGGCATTCGCAGCTACACCAGCTATACCAGCGAGCTGGACATGACCATTCGCCGCAAAGCGGATAATGCATCGCTGTTCGAAGGTAAGGCGCGGGCGCGTTCGACGACCGACAATCTCGGCGTGCTTGTTCCTAACCTGGTGCAGGCGATGTTCACCGGCTTCCCCGGTCAGTCGGGTGAGACGATTAAGATCACCGTCCCGCCGCCGCAGAAAGCGCCGAAGGGCTGATAGGACCGCAGGCACAATGAGAATATAGCCCCCCGGCGTTTATCTCGGTGGGCTTTTTCTTGACCGCCGTTGCGCAGGGCCGCCGAATTCGCCACTTCGCCACGATGATGATTCGCGATGAGCGCACCAGCGATGTGCAACCAGTCCGCGATCTGGTGCGGCTCGCGTTCGCGCTCGCCGACCATGCGAGTGGCACAGAACAGCAGATTATCGACGAATTACGGTTAGCAGGCGCGTTGACCCTTTCGCTGGTCGCGGAAGACGAAGGTGCAGTTATCGGGCATGTGGCCATTTCGCCGGTGTCCATTGGATCGGTCGACGGATGGTATGGGCTTGGCCCCGTCGCCGTTGATCCGCAGCACCAGCGCAAAGGCGTCGGCGCCCTTCTAATTGGGGCAGCATTGGACCGCCTCAGGGAGGTTGGTGCGGCGGGGTGCGTTGTTCTTGGAGACCCCGGCTATTATGGCCGATTTGGATTTGCCCATGATCCGCAAATGGCGTTCGCCGATGCGCCTCCGCCTTACTTTCAGGCGATCAGTTTTGGTGGACCGCGGCCCAGTGGGACGGTGACATACCATCCGGCCTTCACCGTCGCGCCATAGATCCAGAAGGTCTGGGCCGGCTGCTTCGGCGCCATGAAACTGAGCGCGCTCCGGCGCACAAAAAAAGCCCGCCCGGATCGCTCCGGACGGGCCCCTCTGAACCAGTTTGGGGACTGGTATTCGGCTTTAACCCTCTAATTGCCGCGTCAGCAGACGGATATCGGCGTCGAGTTCCGAATCCGCCGCGCGCAGGCGTTCAATCTGCCGGACAGCATGAATGACGGTAGTGTGGTCCCGGCCGCCGAAGCGACGACCAATGTCGGGCAGTGACTTTGGAGTCAGCTGCTTCGACAGGTACATCGCCACCTGCCTTGGTCGCGCCACCTCCCTGGCGCGGCGCGCCGATGTCATTTCCGCCTTCCGGATGCGATAATGCTCGGCGACCTGGGTCTGAATTTCGTCGATCGAGATACGGCGCTGATTGGCGCGCAGCACATTGGCCAGCACCTCCTCAACGAATGGAACGTCAATCGCCTTGCCGGTCATCATGGCGTAGGCGGCGATCCGGTTCAGCGCCCCTTCCAGCTCGCGAACCGAGTTGCTGATGCGGCGGGCGAGAAATTCGACAACAGCGCGCGGCATGTCGACACCCGGAAGGGCCGTCAGCTTTGCCTCAATGATGTTGAGCCGAAGCTCATAATCAGCGGCGTTAATGTCAGCGACAAGACCCCAGCTCAGACGAGAAAGAATGCGCGGAGCGATGCCATCAAGATCCTGCGGCGCACGATCCGATGTGATCACCAGACGGCGGCCCGCCGTGATGATCTCGTTCATGGTGTGGAAGAATTCTTCCTGCGTCGAATCCTTACCGGCGATGAATTGAACATCGTCGATCAGCAGTAGATCGGCGCTACGCAAGCGCCCTTTGAAGCCAATCGTATCATTCTCACGCAGGGCGCGAATGAACTCGACCATGAATTTTTCCGCCGACATCGACACGACCTTCGCCGTCGGATTGCGATCGAGAAATGCCTGGCCGATGGCGTGCAGCAGGTGCGTCTTGCCGCGCCCGGTGCCACCGTGGAGGAACAGCGGATTGAAAACGACCGTGTCTGCCGTGGCGAGCGTCCGTGCTGCAGTCGCGGCCACTTCATTGGCCTTACCGACCACGAAGGTTTCGAAACGGTATCTGGCATCGAACTTCGGCGCCGCCGGATCGCGCGTCACTGCCGTGGCGGGAGCGGCCGGGATTTCTTCCAGAACAAGCAACGGCGACGGCTTCGGACCATCCGCCGATGCAACCACCCGCACCGACCGAACAATCGGAAGGACAGTGCGCCAGGCAAGATTCAGGCGATCTGCAAAATGGTTACGAACCCAATCCGCCATGAACTGGCTCGGCATGACGATATCGAGTTCACCCGAGTCGCCATCGAAACCGCCCAGCTCGGCGGGCTTCAACCAGCCATCGAAGGTCCGGGCACCGCAGTCGCGGCGCAGATTGGCGCGAATCGTTTCCCACGCTGCGTCGAGGGGAGCGGGCACGCCCAAATCAACGCCCGTATTGCCGGCATCGGAAGCACACAAATTTTCCCGATCGCCTGACACTGGCGCGTCTCTCCCCAAAATTGTTCTGTGGCAAAGCCATGACTAACCATTACGAGCAGCACCCGCAGCTCGTCCGGCACAACCGCCAAACTCTAGCCCCCCGGGAGCGGAATCGCCGCCGGAAGTGTTTTTTGGAAGCCTAAGCGGATCGATTCAAGACCCGAATTTTACAAAAAGTGAAATATATCGGCTTGACACTGGAAAAGCGCGAAAAGTGGCCAATTTGGCAGATTTCCGCCGTTTTTTCGAGAAAGAACGAATCAGGACTCTCGTTAATTGCCGGAATCGCTGGACTTTTTTCAGTCATCAAAATGAAACGGGCCGCCGGTCGCCCGACAGCCCGTTCCAAAATGCTACGAAGTTCAGCGTTTAGCTGATCGACGAAACCGCCTTGGTGAGGCGCGAGAACTTCCGCGAAGCGGTGTTCTTGTGAATCACGCCGCGTGCAACACCACGAGCCATTTCCGGCTGGGCCTTCTTCAGCGCATCGGCTGCTTCGTCCTTCTTGCCGGCGGCAATGGCCGACTCGACGGCCTTGATGAAGCTACGGATGCGGCTGACGCGGGCACCGTTGATCGCCGCGCGATTGGCGTTGCGACGGATGCGCTTCTTGGCTTGCGGCGTGTTCGCCATCGTTGGTCCTCACAAAACTTGGTATCAATGAAAATGCGGCGCGAACCCCGTGGGTCGCACCGGCGTGCCGCTTCCCCTAGCGAAAGGGTCGATTCGCGTCAACCTGTCGTGGCTATCGCTGACAGGTTGCGCAATAGAAGGTCGATCGGCCGCTCTGGACCAATCGTTTTACGGTGCCGCCGCAGCCCTTGCACGCTTCTCCTTCCCGGCCATAAACATCGAATTGCTTGGCAAAGTAACCAAGCTCTCCGTTTGGCGCCGCGAAATCCTTAAGCGTCGAACCGCCGACGGCAATGGCTTCATCTAGAATAGCCGGAATTGCGGCGGCTAGCGCATCCCGCTTGGCCTTACCGACCTTCTTCGCTGCTTTGCGCGGATCAATGCCTGCACGAAACAGGGCTTCACAGACATAGATGTTGCCGAGGCCGGCGACGATCCGCTGATCAAGCAGTAATTGCTTTATCGGTGCTGTGCGCTCTGCAAAAGCCGCGCCCAACCATTCACCGCTAAGCAACGCACCAAGCGGTTCCGGGCCAAGTGCGGCGAAGGTCGGCCAAGTCGCAACCTGCGCAGTTGGCATCAGATCGAGTGAGCCAAAGCGGCGCGGGTCATGAAGACTGATTATCCTGCCCTCACCCGTTTCAATCAGCAGATGATCATGCTTACCGATGTCGTCCGGGTCGATGCGCCAGCTTCCCGACATGCCAAGATGAAATATCAGCGTATCGCCGCGATCGGTTTCGATGAGCCCATATTTGGCGCGGCGTCCCATCGCGGTGACGGTCGCCCCCGTGAGTCGTTGTCCCAAGTCAGGCGGCATTGCGCGGCGAAGGTCGGCGCGGCGCGGTTCAACACGGGCCAAACGGCGACCGAGCAATACCTGCTCCAGACCGCGAACGGTTGTTTCGACTTCGGGAAGTTCGGGCATCTTGTACCTGCATATGGCGCCTCGCCTGCAACCCCGCTAGAGGCTGCCACCATGGATAGCGAACAGCAGGTCAATTTCGGCGACGAGATCGTCACGGCTGCCGAAAAAACGCGGCGCGTCGGCGGGGTCTTTTCGTCGGTCGCGAAGAATTATGACGTTATGAACGACCTGATGTCGGGCGGCATGCACCGGCTGTGGAAGGACCGGTTCGTCGCCAAGGTGAAACCGCGCGCCGGGGAGCATATCCTCGATATGGCCGGGGGCACCGGCGACATCGCCTTTCGCATGGCGAAGAAGGGCGCGCTGGTCACCGTCAGCGACATCAACGCCGACATGCTTGGCGTCGGTGAGGAGCGCGCCAAGGCAAAGGGTATCGACGGCCTGACCTGGCAGGTCGAAAATGCCGAGGTATTAAGTTTCGCCGACAACAGCTTTGATGCCTACACCATCGCCTTTGGCATCCGGAACGTCACCGACATTCCTGCCGCATTGAAGGAAGCACACCGCGTGCTGAAGCGCGGGGGTCGGCTCTATATCCTCGAGTTTTCAACCAGCGAATGGCCGGGGTTCGGGGAGCTTTATGACCGTTATTCGGAGCATGTCATTCCGAAGATCGGCAAGGTCGCGGCCAAAGACGAGGACAGCTATCGCTATCTTGTGGAATCAATCCGTCGCCATCCACGAATGGAGCCGTTCCGAAAGATGATCGCCGATGCCGGGTTCAAATCGACCAGCATCGAGCCAATTCTCGGCGGCCTGGTCGCCATTCATGGCGGGTGGAAGATCTGATTTGACCGCCTCCACAACCCATCTTTACCGCCTATTGAAATGGGGCCGCACGCTGGCGCGCCATGGTGCGCTACAGGGGATTGAGAATGATCCGCTGACGCCGCCCAACGTGCGCCGATTGTGCCGGATTGCCCGATTTGGCTACTCGACGCCGGAAACGCCTAACTATGCCGCAGCGCTCCAGGAAATTGGTCCGGCCGCCATCAAACTTGGCCAGGCGCTCGCGACACGGCCCGATCTGGTTGGCGAAGCCGCGGCGGCCAATCTCCTCCAATTACAAGACTCGCTACCCCCCGCCCCTTTTGCCGACATCAAGGTGACGGTGGAAAAGGCGCTTGGCGGCCAAATAAGCGATTTTTACGCCGAATTTGACGAAACGCCGGTCGGTGCAGCGTCCATCGCTCAGGTACACCGCGCCAAAACGACCGAAGGCCGTGACGTTGCGGTAAAGGTCCTTCGGCCGGGTATTGAGGAAGAGTTTGATCGGGCTATCGAAACCTATGAATGGGCGGCCGCCCATGTCGAACTGCTGGGCGGCGAGGCAGAGCGGCTTCGCCCGCGAATGGTCATCGCCTATTTCAAACAATGGGTGCGCCGTGAAGTCGACTTGACCCGCGAAGCGGCATCGGCGTCCGAACTGAAACAGAATATGATCGCCGAACCGGGCTTCTATGTTCCGGATATCGATTGGGGCAGGACGGCGCGGCGGGTCATGACGCTGGAATGGCTCGATGGGATCAAGCTAACCAAGCGCGACGATCTGATCGCGGCGGGTCATGACCCCAAGGCTCTGGCCACGACACTGGTGCGGGCTTTTCTGCGCCAGGCGGTAGTCGACGGCTATTTCCACGCCGATCTTCATCAGGGCAATCTCTTCGCCTTGTCCGACGGCCGACTTGCCGCCGTCGATTTCGGCATCATGGGGCGGATAAACCGTCAGGCGCGCATGTGGCTGGCCGAGATTCTCTACGGCCTGATCACGGGAAATTATCGCCGCGTTGCCGAAATTCATTTCGAGGCACAATATGTGCCGTCCCACCACAATGTTGATGAATTCGCGACCGCGCTGCGTGCCGTCGGAGAACCAATCCGCGGCCTGCCAGTGAAGCAAATCAGCGTGGGCCGCATGCTGGAGGGTCTGTTTTCCATTACCCGTGATTTCGAAATGGAAACGCAGCCGCATCTGCTGCTTCTCCAGAAGACGATGGTAATGGAAGAAGGCGTCGCAACCGCGCTCGACCCGGATATCAATATGTGGGAATCTGCCGAGCCCTTCCTGAAAGATTGGCTGCGCACCGAATTGGGGCCGGAAACATATCTGGCTGACCGGATTATCGATACAGTTCGCGCGCTCAAGAAATTGCCGCACTTGATCGACAAGATCGACGCGCAATATCCGGAGCCGGGCGGCGCGCCGCCGCCGCCACCGCTTGCGGAGGTCGAACTCATCCAGCCGAGGCGAAGTGCCGGAACTGCTGTGATCGCGATTGCGAGTGCGGCCCTCGGCGCGGCCGCCGCGCTCGCCGCGACCTGGTGGTTTTAGCCCTCTCGACTTTCGTTCGGCCGTTGGGCAACAACAGGCCATGATGGGGGAACTTCATACACGTTTCGAAGGGTGGCGGCGCGGGCCGGCCGTTCTGGTTATCGCATTGTTGCTGATCGCGCTGATTGCCGCCTGCTGGCAGTCGCCGGGCAACGATACACCAGCGCCAAAGCTGCGCACGTCCGTGTCCCAGCCCAGCGACCTAAAGCTGTATCGCGGTATCGTTGATGGTGTGCGAGCGGGCGGCGATTATTATGAAGTCGTGGCCGCGCAGCAGCGCAAATATAATTACCCGCTTAAGCCTTTCACGACCTTCCGGCTGCCTACCCATGCCATTACTTACGCGGCCGTTGGCGAGAATGTGATGATGGCCATTCTCTGGGGGCTTTGCGCGGCCACCATGATGGTCTGGTGGTTTCGCCTGAAACCGCTCGTCCCCGTTCTGCAGGACGGGGCCGTGCTTGTCTTCATCGCAGGTGGGATCGGCGGCATCCTGCAGCCCGTTACCGGATTTTTCCACGAAAGCTGGGCGGCCATTCTGCTTGCGCTGATGATTGGGGTCTATCGCCCGTCGAAGGTGTGGCCAGCCATGATCGCGGGCGGCGCCGCGCTCATGATCCGCGAACTTGCGCTGCCGATGATTCTGTTGATGGGCGGCTGGGCGCTTTGGGGGCGCCGGTGGAAAGAGGCGGTGGGCTGGGCCGCCATCGTTGCCGTCTTTGCAGTTTATATGATGGCCCACGCGCATTGGGTGGCGCAGGTCGTTCTTCCATCCGACCCGCCCTCGCCGGGCTGGATGGGCCTAAACGGCCTGCAATTCGCGCTGAAAAGCATAGCGATGGTGACTATGGGGACGGCGATGCCCACGGTGGTTGCC
This sequence comes from uncultured Sphingomonas sp., assembly GCF_946478955.1. The sequence continues at coordinate 209,817 of NZ_CAMLDL010000001.1, forward strand.
AGTGCCCTTTTGGTCCTCTCGCTTTTCGGGTGGATGTCGATCCGACGGGATTGGGCATTTCTGGCGGCCTGCATGTTGGCCGGGTACGGTCTCATGCTGGCTCTGTTTGCCCGTACGGACACATTTTACTGGGCCTTGATCCCAGCGCCGCTGTCCTTCGTCGGCCTCGCGTTTCTGCCCAACGCCTTCGCGGACCTTGCGAAAGCCCTGCGCCGCGTGCCAATGCAAACGGCATGAGCCGCATCCTCCTCATCATCGGCGGGGGCATAGCCGCCTACAAAGCCGCCGAACTAGTCCGCACGATCCGCAAGGCAGGGCATCAGGTGACGCCGGTCCTGACCGATGGCGGCGCCCATTTTGTGACGCCAATGAGTCTGGCTGCCTTGGCCGAAAGCCCGGTTTATACCTCGCTGTGGGATCTGAAGGATGAGACCGAAATGGGTCATATCCAGCTCAGCCGTTCCGCCGACCTGGTGCTGGTTTGCCCAGCGACGGCGGATCTGATCGCCAAGATGGCGGCGGGCATCGCCAGCGACCTTGCCACAACACTGCTTCTGGCAACCGACAAACCAGTGGTGGTTGCACCGGCCATGAACGTACGCATGTGGCTGCACCCCGCGACTCAGCGCAATGTGGCGCAGTTGAAGTCCGATGGAATTACGGTGCTGGAGCCCGATGAAGGGCCGATGGCGTGCGGCGAGTTCGGACCAGGGCGACTGCCAGAGATCGATGACGTGTTTGCGCGCATCCAACCGCTGCTGGTCGATCGGTCAAAGGTTGCGGTCAGCAGCGGCGCGCTATCCGGAAAACATGTCCTAGTGACTGCAGGGCCAACGCAGGAGCCGATTGATCCGGTCCGCGTCATCGCCAACCGGTCTAGCGGGAAACAGGGATTTGCGATTGCCAGGGCCGCAGCGGACGCCGGGGCGCGGGTTACCCTGATCGCCGGGCCGGTCGCGCTGTCCACACCTGCTGGCGTCACCCGTATCGACGTCGAAACCGCGCAGCAGATGATGGACGCAGTCGAGGAGGCATTGCCGGCCGATGTAGCGATCATGGTCGCCGCCGTGGCGGATTGGCGTGTTGCAAATCCCGCCTCATCCAAGCTCAAGAAAAATGGGGGGCCGCCCGAACTTACATTTGCGCCCAATCCCGACATCCTGAAAACATTGGGCGACCATCCTGACCGGCCGCGCCTTTTGATTGGCTTTGCCGCCGAAACCGACGACGTCGTTGCCAATGCGCAAAAGAAGCTGGCGTCAAAGAAGGCCGACTGGGTCGTGGCCAACGACGTCAGCGGCAGCGTCATGGGGGGCAACAACAATCATATTCAGTTGGTGAGCAGCCGAGGGGTGGAGGATTGGCCGGAAGCGGCCAAAGACGACATTGCCCGCCATCTCGTCGACAGAATTGCCGAGGAACTAAATTGAGCATTCGCATACGGATTTCGCGCCTCCCCCATGGCGACGGGCTGCCCCTGCCCAGCTACGCGACCCCCGGCGCTGCGGGAATGGATGTGGTGGCGGCCGAGGATTTTGACCTTGGCCCGGGCCAGCGCCATGCCGTTGCAACCGGTTTTCGGGTCGCCATTCCTGACGGATATGAGATTCAGGTGCGCCCACGCTCCGGCCTTGCCTTCAAACATGGAATCACGGTGCCCAACACGCCGGGGACGATCGACAGCGATTATCGCGGCGAGTTGAAAGTGCTGCTGATCAACCATGGTGACGAGCCCTTTCCGATCCGTCGCGGTGAGCGGATTGCGCAACTGGTCCCCGCCGCCGTCACGCTTGCAGACTTCGATGAGGTTGAAGATCTGTGCGAAACCAGCCGAGGTGAAGGCGGATTCGGTTCAACTGGGCGATGAGTCTCTCCAACGACGAACTTGACCGCTACGCGCGCCACATTGTGCTTCCGCAGTTTGGCGGAGCCGGGCAGATGAAGTTAAAGGCCGCGCGGGTGGTGGTTGTCGGCGCTGGCGGGATTGGTGCGGCGGTCATCCCGGCACTAGCGGGCGCTGGCATTGGTCACCTTACAATCATCGATCACGACCGTGTCGATTTATCGAACCTGCAGCGCCAGCCAATCTATTCTACCGGGCAGGTTGGCATGGGCAAAGCATTACTCGCCAGCCAATTTGTCCAGTCACGCAATCCGCATGTTGGCGTTACCACGCTTACCGAACGGATCGACGCGGAAAACGCGCCCGCGTTCCTGACCGGCCATGATTTGATTATCGATGGCACCGACAATTTCGCTACGCGTCTGATCGTGAGTGACGCGGCGGTTGCGCTGGGCATTCCCCTATTATCGGCGGCCGGTCAGCAGTTTCAGGGGCAGGTCGCCCTGTTCGGCGCGCAGCCATGTTACCGCTGCTTCGTTGGCGACGCATTCGACGCCGATGATTGCGACACCTGCGCGGAGCTTGGCGTGATGGGCGCCCTTACCGGAACGATGGGCAATTTCGCCGCGCTGATGGCGATCAACGTCCTCGCCGGGATCGGTGACGATCCGGCGGGGACGCTGCATCTATTCGATGGCCTTACGCTTTCTTGGCGCGCGATCCGGATCCCGCCCGACCCTTCGTGCCGGACTTGCGGGCGGCCGGCTTCTTAGCCTTTTTCTTCGCCGGGCCCTTCGCCGCCTTGGCGTCGATCAGGGCGATGCCCTCTTCCAGCGTCACCGCTTTCGGGTCGGCTGACTTAGGCAGGGTCGCGTGGGTTGTGCCGTCGCTGACATAGGGGCCGAAGCGCCCGTCGAGCACCTTCAGTTCCTTGCCGCTTTCTGGATGTGCGCCCAGCACCGCAATCGGCTCGCGGGCGCCGCCGCGCGTCTTGCCGCCGCCAGCCGCCGCTTCCGCAAGCTTGACCACCGCCGCATTCATGCCAGTATCAAACACCTCGGCCGTCGATTTCAGCCGGGCATATTTGCCGTCGTGCATCAGATAGGGACCATAGCGGCCGATCGACGCTGTAATTGGCAAACCGGTTTCCGGATGGGCGCCAATTTCGCGAGGAAGCGCGAGAAGCTGCTCAGCGGTTTCCAGCGTCAGCGTATCCTGCGGCACATCCTTGGGAATCGACGCGCGCTTGCCGTCGCGCTCCAGATAGGGGCCAAAGCGCCCGACCTTTAGCTCGATACCGTTGCCGAGCTCAGTCGGTCCTTCGCTGGCCGCTTCTTCGCCCTGGCCAAACCGGCGGGTGTATTTGCACTCCGGATAGTTTGAGCAGGCGACGAATGCACCGAACTTGCCGCCGCGCAGACCAAGGCGCCCATCGCCGCACATTGGACATTTGCGCGGATCGCTGCCGTCACCCTTGTCGGGGAAGAGGTAGGGCGACAGGAATTCATCTAGTGCCGCCGTGACTTCCGACGGCTTCGATTCCATGACCTCGCCCGCCTTGGGCTTGAAGTCGCGCCAGAAGGCTTCGAGCAGCTTTTCCCAGTCGAGGCGGCCACCCGACACATCGTCCAATTCTTCTTCAAGTTCGGCGGTGTAATCGTAACTGACATAACGCTCGAAGAAGCGTTCGAGGAACGCCGTCACCAACCGCCCGCTCTCCTCCGGGATGAAGCGGTTTTTGTCGAGCCGGACATATTCGCGGTCCTTCAGTGTCTGAAGCGTCGCGGCATAGGTCGACGGACGACCAATGCCGAGCTCCTCCAGCCGCTTGACTAGCGAAGCTTCGGAATAGCGCGGCGGCGGCTGGGTGAAATGCTGGGTCGACTCCACGCCAGTCTTGGTCGGCGCATCGCCATTGCGCAGCATCGGCATCCGTCCCGATTCCTCATCGGTCGGGTCGTCACGGCCTTCGTCGTAAAGCGTCATGAATCCGGGAAAGAGCACCACCTGCCCCGTCGCACGCAACGTAGCCCGGCCCGCACCGTCGGTCAGTTCGACCGTCGTGCGTTCCAGGCGCGCCGAGGCCATCTGGCTGGCCAGCGCGCGATTGAAGATGAGAGTGTAGAGCTTGCCATGATCGCCCGACCCCGCCCGATCCTTGTAAAAATCGGTCGGCCGGATCGCCTCGTGCGCTTCCTGCGCATTCTTCGCCTTGGTCGAATAATGGCGCGGCTTGTCGGGAAGATAGCCCGCGTCATAGCGGTCCGCGACGGCCTTTCGCGCGGCCGAAATCGCCTCACCCGCCATCTGAACGCCATCGGTACGCATGTAGGTGATCAGCCCGTCCTCATAGAGCGACTGGGCGAGGCGCATCGTGTGGCTCGCCGCAAAACCAAGTTTGCGTGCGGCTTCCTGCTGCAACGTCGATGTGGTGAACGGTGGAGGCGGGTTCTTCGACAACGGCTTGGTTTCAACCGACGCGACGGTGAAACGGTTATCCTCGACGACCTTTTTGGCCGCTGCGGCGCTTCCCTCATCACCGATGGTCAGCCGTTCGATCTTCTGACCGTCGAGGCCGACAAGGCGCGCCGTAAACGGCGTTCCGTCGGCTTCGAATGTTGCGGCAACCTGCCAATATTCCTGAGGGCGGAAAACCTCAATCTCACGCTCGCGGTCGACGATCAGGCGCAGCGCAACCGACTGCACGCGGCCCGCCGACTTCGCACCAGGAAGCTTGCGCCAGAGGATCGGCGACAGCGTAAACCCGACCAGATAATCCAGCGCCCGGCGCGCCTTATAGGCATCGATCAGGTCCGTATCGAGCTGGCGCGGATTGGCCATCGCCTCGGTCACCGCCGACTTGGTGATGGCGTTGAATGTAACGCGCTCAACTTCCTCAGGAAGCGCCTTTTTCTTGGCGAGATATTCTTTAACGTGCCAGCTGATCGCCTCCCCCTCGCGATCAGGGTCGGTCGCTAGGATCAGCGCGCTGGCCTTCTTCGCCTCGTCGGTAATGGCCTTCAGCTGCTTGGCCTTGTCCGGATAGGTTTCCCAGATCATTTCGAAATGATCGTCGGGCTTCACCGATCCATCCTTGGGCGGCAAATCGCGGACATGGCCATAGCTCGCAAGAACGCGATGCCCAGGACCCAGATATTTTTCGATGGTCTTCGCCTTCGCGGGCGATTCGACAACGACCAGTTTCAAGTGATGCGCTTCCTTTACGTACGTACGCGCGATTGTCGGACAGTCGCGTCGTTCGTCAAGCGGGGACAGCAGCAGGACGGCATACAGGCTGAACGAACCGGCGGAACTCCATGCCTTTCGCCACCGCGCACGTCACAATCCACCAAACCACGCCCCCTGCTGCGAGGTCTATTAGATAATGCCCCCCAATCGGCACACAAGAAAGGATGATGGCGGCGGTTAACAGCTTCGAGGGCCAACCCAACCAGCGGTGACCGTGCCAGGCCTGCGCGATCAGTAGCGCACAGACCGTATGAAAGGATGGAAAGGTGATGACGCCATTGGCGTGGACGATGGAGAGCTTGGGATCCTCGGCAAATCGAAAATTATTGAATGCCTCCATCGCATATGTACCTGCGCGGCTCGGCAGATGGGCGACATCGGCCTCTGCCAGATGGACGAAACATCCAAGGGCGGGCGCCGCGAACGCCAGCAACGAAATTACCGCCAGGCATCCGCCCCATATGACGAACATACGCCATGCCACCGCCTCCCGGTTGCTGAGCGCCAGCGCAATCAGCGTCACAAACTGGAAAAGCCCGGTCTTCACATAGACCAACCGAAGGATATCAAGACTCCACGCCGGCCACGCGCTGCTGGCACGAACAATGTCCATGGCGCTGACCGGAAGGGCGGAATCGACCGCCGCCAGCCATTGATCCGCGATAGGGGCCGGGCTGCGCGTACCTAGCAGCGCGAGCGCCGCCCCTTCGACCAGCATAATCGCGATCAGACCCAGAAGCAGCAAAATGGTCGAGACTGCGGGCGCCTTTCCCCAGCATTTTGCAAGCAAGCCCAAGGACAAGGGAATAACCATTACGGACAGAAGTATGCCACCGCTGGAAAAGTCCCAGCCGACGCCCATCAGGGCGGCCAGCCCGGCAGGCAGCGCCCCGCACAAAACCGGAAGCGCGAAAGCCATCTTTTCAAGGCGCGCCATATTCGCGTTGGCGGCCGCCGCCTTGGCGTCAGCAGGGCCGATCAGGAACAGATGAGAACCCGCCAGGTCATTCATCAGTCACTGATAGGAGAACAGGGTTAACGAAGACTAACCCTGCCTGCCGCATGGCGATCGATACGTCCCGCCAGGTCCATTTCCAGCAAGACCAATTGCACTTCACCGGCACTTGCCCCGGACATCCGGACCAAATCGTCAACTTGGGCCGGGGATGGCCCAAGTAGGTTTTCGATACGCGCCCTAACGCCTTCGTCGGCATCTAGCGGCGAAATGTCGGATATCGGTTCAAAAGCAGCGCGCGGACTTGCGACGCGGCCCGACAAGGTCGACACCGCCTCCATCACATCCGCCGCATTTTGCACCAACGTGGCGCCGTCGCGGATCAGCTGATTGCAGCCTTGCGCCCGCGGATCGAGGGGAGAACCGGGAACGGCCATCACCTCTCGCCCCGCTTCTGCAGCCAACCGTGCCGTGATCAGCGAGCCGGAACGGGGGGCCGCCTCCACAACGACGGTGCCCGCCGATATCCCGGCGATGATGCGGTTGCGATATGGAAAGTGGCGGGCGTGGGGCTGCGTCCCCGTCGGCATTTCAGCGACCAGAAGACCACGCTCGGAAATCTCGCGCTGCCGCGCCTCATTCTCCGGCGGATAATAGACGTCGAGGCCGCCGGCGATAACGGCGATTGTTCCCTGATCCAATGCCCCATCATGCGCTGCGGTGTCGATGCCGCGGGCTAATCCCGACACGACAACCGCATCCTCACGCCCGAGTTCATGCGCCAATGTGCGCGCGAAACGGCAAGCCGCGGCACTGGCGTTTCGCGCGCCGACGATGGCAATTTTGGGCCGTTCCAAAAGCCGGAGATCGCCAATCACCGTCACAAGCGGCGGCGCATTTTCCAGTTCTGCAAGCGCGCGCGGATAGAGGCCGTGTCCGACGGCAAGGTAGCGCCCGCCCGCCCGCGCTACGGCAGCATACTCCTGCTCGGCCTTGGCGGCGGATAGCACATTGGGCATCCGCCCCTTTCCGCGCCGGGCCAGATCCGGCAACGCATCGATAGCGGCGCTTGCCCCGCCAAAGCGCAGGATCAGCTGGCGATAGGCAATAGGGCCTATGCCAGTCGTTCGGATCAATCGGATGCGGTCAATTAAATCGCTGGGTTCATTCACGCGTCTTCTTCCCCACTCTCGGTTCCTGACCCGCCATCAGGCGGCGGATGTTGTCGCGGTGTTTCCAAATCACCAGCAACGCAAAACCGAGCAGCATTGGGAAGAGATCGGGTCGATCGAATATGACAGCGGAAACGGGGGCGCTGGCCGCCGCGGTCATTCCGGCAACGGACGAAATTCGGACGGTGAGCAGCAGGCCTATCCACACCAGCGCGTAAATGAGCGCCGCCATCGGCATCAGCGGCACCAAAATACCCAGAAGCGTGGCGACACCTTTACCGCCCTTAAATTTGAGCCATACCGGATAGAGATGGCCGATCAGCGCACCGACGGCAGCGTAGTTGACGCTATCCGGCCAATAGATCTGCGCCAACATCACGGCCGCTGCGCCTTTGGCGGCATCCAGAAGAAGCGTGAGCGCCGCGAGCTTTTTCGACCCGGTCCTCAGCACATTGGTCGCGCCGATGTTGCCAGACCCGATGTCGCGAATATCCCCTTTTCCGCCTAGGCGCGTCAGGATCAGGCCGAAGGGAATCGACCCGAGAAGATAACCAATGATGAGCGGCAGCAAATGGGTAAGGCTCATGGTCGACATGCGTAGCAGATCATTCGCCGCCCGCAATGTTGCGGTTTTGTGCCGGCCGCCTTAGCTGTTCCGCCAGTGACGAACGCCGACTCCCCTATTCTCTTCTTTGATTCAGGCGTGGGCGGGCTGTCGGTGCTTGCGCCGACGCTGATGCAGATCCCGACGGCGCCGATTGTCTATGCGGCGGACAGTGCGGGCTTTCCCTACGGCACCAAAAGCGAGGCGGAACTTGCGGCCCGCGTCCCGGCGTTGCTCGGTCGTCTGGTTGAACGTTTCCACCCGCGGTTGGCCGTCATCGCCTGCAATACCGCCAGCACCATCGCGCTCACTCATGTTCGGGCCGCTCTGGAAATTCCCGTGGTCGGCACGGTGCCCGCCATCAAGCCCGCAGCGGAAATGTCCAAAAGCCGTGTCATCGGCGTGCTGGGGACAGAGGCCACTGTGCGCCAACCCTATGTCGATGACCTGACCGCTCGCTTCGCCGCCGATTGCACCGTCGTCCGCCATGGCAGTGCCGATATGGTCCAGCTGGCGGAGCGCAAATTGGCAGGCGGGGCGGTAACCGTCGATGATGTGCGGATCGCGATTGCGCCCATGGTTGAAGCAAAAGGCGCCGACGGCATGGATGTCATGGTCCTCGCCTGCACACATTTCCCGCTGCTCAGCGACGAAATTGCCCGCGCTTATCCAAATATCGCGCAGGTCGACGGCGGCCCCGGCATCGCCCGGCGAATCGCACACCTCACCCAAGGTCAAACCTGGCCCGCTATCGCACGCCCCGGCGTTGCGGTTTTTACATCCGATCCGCCAGCAGACCTCGGCCCCGCCCTCGCGCGCTATGGGTTGACCGAAATCAAGTCGCTCTAGGCAGATCGTCGATAGGCGGGTGGAAATTGCCGAACGAGGGCGCTAAAGGCGCCTCGAGCGAAGGGAAGCTGATGAATTACGATCATATTTTCCAGAAGGCGATTGACCGTCTGCACGACGAAGGCCGCTATCGGGTTTTTATCGATATTCTTCGCACCAAGGGCAATTATCCCAATGCCCGCTGCTTCCACGGCCATAATGGTCCGAAACCGATCACCGTTTGGTGCTCCAACGACTATCTGGGCATGGGCCAGCATCCCGCCGTCATCGGCGCGATGGAAGAGGCACTGCACGACGTTGGCGCCGGTTCGGGCGGCACCCGCAACATTGGCGGGAACACCCATTATCACGTCGACCTGGAGGCAGAGCTTGCCGATCTTCACGGCAAGGAAGCAGCCCTTCTGTTCACGTCCGGCTATGTTTCGAACGAAGCAACGCTGTCGACGCTAGGCAAATTGCTTCCTGGCTGCGTTATTTTTTCGGACGAGCTTAACCACGCCTCGATGATTGCCGGAATCAAGAACTCGGGCTGTGAAAAGCGCGTTTTCCGTCACAATGACCTTGAGCATCTCGAGCAGCTGTTGATGGAAGAACCGGCGGGCACGCCCAAGGTGATCGCATTCGAAAGCGTCTATTCAATGGACGGTGACGTCGCGCCGATCCACGCCATTTGCGATCTGGCGGAAAAATATGACGCCATTACCTACCTCGACGAGGTTCATGCCGTCGGCATGTATGGCGCGCGCGGTGGCGGGATTTCAGAGCGCGATGAGGCGACTTCGCGCCTGACCATCATCGAAGGAACGCTTGGCAAGGCATTTGGCGTAATGGGTGGCTATATCGCCGCCGACAAGAATATCGTCGACTGCATCCGCAGCTATGCACCGGGCTTCATCTTCACCACGTCGCTCAGCCCCGTCCTCGCCGCCGGTGCTTTGGCGGCAGTGAAGCATCTTAAGGCATCAGCCGAAGAACGCGACGCGCAGCAGGCCGGCGCGGCCATGCTGAAATCCAAGTTCCGCGACTCCGGCCTTCCAGTGATGGAAAGCGTGACCCACATCGTACCGTTGCTGGTCGGCTGTCCCGTCAAGGCGAAGCGGATCAGCGATATCCTGCTTGCCGAATATGGCCTCTACGTCCAGCCGATCAATTTCCCGACCGTTCCGCGCGGGACCGAGCGCCTGCGCTTCACCCCTGGCCCCTGCCACGACGAAGCGATGATGGACGAGTTGACGGGCGCTTTGGTTGAAATTTGGGACCGGCTGGAGCTTCAGGCGGTCAAGGCCGCCTGAAACTTGGCCGAGGCCAATCCCGACTTCCGGCATGCGGTTCCTGGCGACCTTCAGGCCGCCCTCTCGAACGACGCCGTGCTTCGGGCGAAATGGGACGCCCTTACTGATCTCGCGCGTAACGAGTGGATCTGTTGGATGATCTCACCAAAAACGCAGGAAACGCGCGACAAGCATTTCGCGCGGCTGCGGGAAGAAGTGCTTGGGGGAAAGCGCCGCCCCTGCTGCTGGCCGGGATGTCCCCATCGCCGCGAGTCCGCGCAGAAGTGGTTCAAACACTAGTCGCAGCACTGGCGAATCTCCGCCGCATCGCCTAGAGCGTCCCGCATGCGTATTGCCCTTTCCGCCGACCATGCGGGCGTTGACATGAAAGACGCCCTTGCCCTGTGGCTTGCCGAGCAAGGCCACGACATTCTCGACCTTGGAACGCACGGCCATGAAAGCGTGGATTACCCCCGCTATGGCGCGATGCTGGCCGAGGCGCTGGCGGAGAAAAAGGCTGATCGCGGTATCGCGGTCTGCGGGTCGGGCATCGGCATTGCCATTGCCGCCAACCGTAACCCGGCCTGCCGCTGCGCCCAGGTAGCCGAGCCGCTTTCCGCCGAACTCGCGCGACTGCACAATAATGCAAATGCAATTGCGCTCGGGGCCCGACTGATCGGCCTTGATATGGCCAAGGCCTGCGTAACAACCTTCCTGACCACCGAATTCCTGGGCGGCCGCCACGAACGGCGCGTCCAGATGCTCGACCATCCCGAAGAGGTGAAAATCTGATGGCCACCGTTGCCGAACGTTCTCTAACTGATGTCCAGCCAAGTGGCTTCTTCACCAACCATGTCACAACGGCCGATCCTGCGGTCGCGGCGGCGATCGCGGCCGAATTGGAGCGTGAACGTACCCAGATCGAGCTGATCGCGTCGGAAAATATCGTTTCGCAGGCGGTGCTCGACGCGCAAGGGTCCGTGTTCACCAACAAATATGCGGAAGGGTACCCCGGCCGCCGCTATTATCAGGGCTGCGCACCGTCGGACTCGGTCGAGCAGCTCGCTGTCGACCGCGCCAAGCAGATGTTCAATTGCGGCTTCGCCAATGTTCAGCCGCACAGCGGCGCGCAGGCCAATGGCGCCGTGTTCCTCGCCCTGATCAAGCCAGGCGACACGATCATGGGGATGAGCCTCGACGCAGGCGGACACTTGACCCACGGCGCCCCGCCCGCACAGTCGGGCAAATGGTTCAATGCTGTCCAGTACGGCGTTCGCGAAGACGATCACCTGGTCGACTTTGATCAGGTCGAGCGGCTTGCCAAGGAAACCCAGCCCAAGCTGATTATCGCCGGTGGTTCGGCCTATCCGCGTCACCTCGACTTCGCGCGTTTCCGCGCAATTGCGGATTCGGTCGGCGCCTATCTGATGGTCGATATGGCCCACTTCGCCGGCCTAGTTGCGGCGGGCGAACATCCGACGCCGTTCCGCCATGCCCACGTCGTCACCACCACCACCCACAAGACCCTGCGCGGGCCGCGGGGCGGCATGGTGATGACCGACGACGAGGCCATCGCGAAGAAGATCAACTCGGCGGTGTTCCCCGGCCTTCAGGGCGGCCCGTTGATGCACGTCATCGCGGCCAAGGCGGTGGCGTTTGGAGAGGCGCTTGAGCCCGGTTTCAAAACCTATGCCAAGGCTGTGATCAAGAACGCTCAGACGCTGGCGGGCCGGTTGAAGGAACGCGGTGCGGACCTCGTTGCGGGCGGCACCGATACGCACCTTGCGCTGGTCGATCTGCGCCCGCTCGGCATTACCGGCAAGGACGCGGATGAGGCGCTCGAGCGCGCAGGAATCACCTGCAACAAAAATGGTGTGCCGTTCGACCCGTTGCCGCCGGTGAAGACCAGCGGAATCCGCGTCGGCTCTCCCGCTGGTACAACCCGCGGCTTTGGCGAAGCGGAATTCCGCGACATTGCCGACATGGTTGCCGACGTCCTCGACGGCGTCGCCAAGACCGACGGCGCGGGTGATCCAGAGGTCGAGCAGGCCGTCAATGAACGCGTCCGCGCGCTCTGTGCCCGCTTCCCCATTTACCAGGGATAAGGCCGACCATTGCGCTGTCCATTTTGCGCCCATGACAATAGCCAGGTGAAGGATTCGCGCCCGAGCGAGGACAACACCGCGATCCGCCGCCGCCGCCAATGCGAAGGATGCGGCGCGCGCTTCACCACATTCGAGCGGGTGCAGCTACGCGAGCTTACGGTTATCAAGAAAGACGGCAAGCGCGAGCCATTTGATCGGGTCAAGCTCGAGCGTGCGATTGGCCATGCCTGCCGAAAGCGCGAGCTTGGCGCCGAAAAAATTGAGCGGCTTGTGAGCAGCGTGCAGCGTCAGCTCGAAACGCGCGGAGACGAGGTCAGCTCGACCGCCATCGGCGAAGCGGTGATGGCGGGCCTGAAGACGCTCGACCATGTCGCCTACATTCGCTTCGCAAGCATCTACCGCGATTTTGATGATCCAGCCGACTTCGCGGAAATTGCGGAACGGGTGGAGAAGGAAGGCACGCCGTCCGATCAGGACAAGTTGCTGTGACCGATGCTGGTCCGGCCGACGCCCCGCCCCCCGTCATCGTCCTCGTCCATCCTCAGCTCGGCCAAAACATCGGTAAAGCAGCGCGGGCAATGCTCAATTTCGGCCTTACCGAAATGCGGTTGGTTGCGCCGCGCGACGGATGGCCAAACCCTGAAGCGGGGCCGGCCGCCAGCGGCGCCGACATCGTCCTTGAACAGGCCAAAGTCTTTGCGACCACTGCGGACGCGGTGGCGGATTGCAGCCAAATCTACGCGTCCACCGTCCGGCGCCGCGATCTTGTCATGCCGGTCGTCGGGCCTGACGAGATGGCGAGTCAGATCCGCGCTTCTGGCGGCCGCTCCGCCATCTTGTTCGGGCCTGAACGCTCCGGCCTCGAAACGGCCGACGTTGCCCTGTCGACCAGCATTGTCACCGTTCCTATCAATCCCGAATTCGGCAGTCTCAATCTTGCCCAGGCCGTGATCCTTCTGGCCTATGAATGGTCGCGCGGCGAGGCATTGGTCCAGCCGACGCAGCGCGACGACGCCGAGCCACCTGCCCCGCATGCCGAGGTGGAGAGTTTGATTGCGCGATTCGACCGGGAATTGGATGCCTCCGGCTATTTCTATCCTCCCGAGCGGACCGAGGCGACGCGGACCACGATCCGCACCATCCTGACCAAACCGAAATGGTCGAGCCGGGAGGTCAAGGCCATGCACGGCATGATTAGAGCGATGACCACCCGGCGCCGATAATTTGCCGAATAGGGATAGCGCGCGGCGATTTATACGCGGTGGCTATGGTCCGGCCGTATCCATAACCTGCCGGATTTCATCACGAACAAATGATACCCATGGAGATTAGCCCATCCCTCCAGGGCTCCGTCGAGTCCAGCCGGCAGGCCCCTTAGCGGCCTACCTTCCGATCCTGTCAAAATGGCTTGGGGCGGCGCTTGGTTGAGGCGGTGAACTGACTGATAGGTCACCGGACATAGTCGCGCATCGCGACAGGCATTTAGATTTCCTGCCCGAAACAGAAACGGCCCGGCGGCAAGTCGGGGGTCAAGCCGAATACCAGTATCGACTAGTCGGGCGGCGTCCATTCCCGTGACCTGTGTGACCGGTATTGCGTGAAGGAGCTTGCCCAATTGATGGGATTGCAACTCAACTGCAATCGGGCGCTGCGAGGGCTGAGCAGTCACGACGTCCAGGACGCTGGCCGATAGGCCGAGCACCGCACCGAAGGAGCAGATCAATTTGAAACCACGCGTAGCGGCGAGGCGTGCGAACCAGTTCGGGTGCGCGGCGCAATATAGGATCAGGGGAACAGCAAGCGGCACGATATATTGGCGGTACGTCGGCATCGGCAGGACGGCGGCCAGCATTGCGGCAACCAGGATCGGCCCAAATTCGATTCCTAAATCCGGTCGCCGGGTTTCATGACGGCTCATCCATGCCAACCAAACGGCTGCCCCAACCAGCGGCAGGGCCGGGCCGAGGAGTAGGAACTGTACAAATCGGATCAATCGCCAATCCAGCGACAGAAGGTAATCGGTTCCTTTCAGCACCTGATAGGCGCGAACACCGTCAACACTGTAAGTCACCACTTCGAACAGGAATTGCGATGGCGCGACCATAAACCCGGCAAAGGTTGGCAGTGCGCCAATTGCCATGCCGCCAATAAGCGCGGCAAGGCGGCGGCGGTCGGCAAGCTTGCATCGGAAAATTGCCTGGCCGGCAACGGCGACGCAAGGCAAGGCATAACTAATCTTTGTCGAAGCCGCCGCCGCAAGTAGCAGCCCAGCAACAAATAATCGTTTGCGACTGCCGCCTGCGCCGATCAGCCGCTCCAGCCCAAATGTGAATAGAAAGAGCGGGATTGCGTCGTTTCGGGCGACCGATCCGGCAAACTGCACGCCATCTACGGTAAAAACCGCCAGCATCGCCAGCGTCGTGATGGCGACATTTCCTGACAGGCGTTCTGCAATTTTCCCCGTCACGACGACGGTGCCGACAACCATGAGTGCGTTAAGCAGTCGCGACGTCAGCAACAGCCATCCAGGGGCAATCCAGTTCAGGGGTGCCAACAGAAATGGCTGCAACGGGGTCTGAAGGTAGGCAAAATGGGCGTAGGGTAGATAGCCCTGCGAGACGAGGCTGGTTGCCGCCACATATTGCGTCTCGTCATGATTGATTGGAACCAAGAGACACAGGGCCAGCTGAAGAAAGGCGATGGCCGCCACAACGATCCATTCCTCGACCGTGAACCGGGCTGGTGGAGGCGCAAGGTTTATTCCCGGCTGCGGGCGCCCGGAGCTCATTGCGGCGATGGCCGGGTCTGGCCCGTATGGCTGCGAAAATCACCGCCCAAACAGGAACGGCAATGTTCATCGAATATGAAAAAACAATAATCGGGCACCACGACCTGCGCGCTTGATGGCTGTCACGCGCTAGACGCCGCAGTTTGCCGTCCACCTCAGCAGGTAGGGCTGTGACGCGATTTAATTCGGGCGAACGGTCGTCAGCTACGACCAGCGTCGTATTTTTCGAACTCGTAGGCGATGGACTGTTCCATCAGCTCCTCCCAGACCGGCCACAGACGGTCGGCAGGCAAGCCGAGACGCTCGGCTTCCGCCTTCACCTTGGCGTGGACATCATCCTTGCGCCACTGATCGCGGACGGCTGCACGGTCGGGTTTGATTCGTGCGGCGGCATCCATGTACCCAAAACGACACTGTAAAAGGGCAACAAGCTGACGATCGACCCAATCGACTCCCGCACGGACTTGATCCATGTTATTGCATTCTGTCGACGGCAGAGGCTCGATCGTCGAATCGGTCGTGGTCATGACCTGAACATTTAGGTTGACCACGCTCTTAGTCTACCCCGGAAGGAATATCATGCGCACTGTGTTTCTTGTTGCCCTGCTTGCTGCCACCGCCGCTCCCACCTTGGCCAGCGAGCCAAAGGTCGTTGTCGCACAGGAAGCGACGCCGGCAAAAGAAAAGATGGTTTGCCGCCGCGAATCGAAGATCGGTTCGAACATCCCAGGTAAAAAGGTTTGCGTCCCGAAGAGCCAGGCCGACGCTCAGACGGAGGCAGCGCGCCAGGCAACCCGCGAAATGCAGACCGTGAACTCCGGCGCGTCCAGCAGCAGCAACTGATTGCCCGGCAGCGCGGTGGTGACGCAATTTTGATCCGGGGTTACGGAAACTGACATTGCGTTGAGTTTCGCCAACATTTCGTGCTGACCTGCCATTAGCGGCGAGGTCCGCGATAGCCTCACTGTGTGCGGTAAGAACCTAGGCAGAGGTTGCAAAAGCCGTGCCGCTCGTGGTTCAGAAGCGTCGAGAACGCGTTGGTCCTGCGCCCGTATCGGCGGTTGTCCATTCGGACATGGAGATTGAGACGTTCTACATAAGCAGTGCTGATGTCCTTCCGCTTGGGACTTCCGATGATCGGCACGCGGTCCGAACCGATGTAGCGGCTGTTTGGCCGTGGTTCGCCATTGTCGCCGAGATTCTCGTATTTCTTAATCATCATGCCGACGTCCGCATCGATTCCGAACGCTATGGCGCAAGCCTCTTTGTAGGACCCCAAGCCATCGGTGATAATGGTCGGTCGGACCGCGAACGAGCCGTGCTTGTTGCGCCGAAGCTTCGATGCGACCGATCGCATGAATTCTGTGGCATCATAGACCCATCGATCCCCCAAGCGATTATCGATGACGAGCTTGGTTTCAGCGTCCTGGCCCAAGTAGCACCAAATGGTCCCAGAGCCGGGTCGAGGGTTTTTTATGCGATGAACGTTGCGCTGGCGGGCGCCGACGAAGGCGTAAAGTTCGTCAGCTTGTATCGTTCGCAAGTGAGGTCACGGATTTCTTTCGATTTGGCGATCGCCATGTCGCCTGCGTCTCGAAAGAGTTTCGCCACCGTGTTGTTGCTCACACCGAACATGCGTTCGCAGGCTCGCTGCGAACTGCCTTCTGACAGCGCGTTCAATATGCTGACCCGAGGGTCCCGATTGAGCCGATTCATTCAGCGAACCCCTCGCCGCTAAAGCAGTTGCAAATTCTCACTTTCGCTCCCCCTGCTTGATTTCCCAATGCTCAAAGTTCCAAGCTCATAAGATTAAACGGGTCAATGACCCGATTGGCAGGGGCGGCGCTCCTATCTTTGCTGGCGCGTTGGAGGGTTCATGGCGCGATTCAGTTTATTCATGATCGGCGGTTCGCCGGTCCGATCGATTGAGATGCAGGCTGCCGATGTCGACGAATTGTACGAACTACTCGGCCGTTCTCGGTTCGTGGAGGGCGAAGTTATTGAAGGTGACGACTTCGGGATTGTTCGTCGTGCGCTGTTTGCCACCGCGCGAATCCAGATGGCGGTGGAGGCGGATTGAGATGACAAACCTTGGTGCTGGTTTGACGTACAGCTATGCCGAATTCACTCCGGGGGAAGTGTCGCTGATGACGGGCCTCTCGCAGGAGTTGCAACGCGTCTGGCGTCGAAGAGGCCAGATCGCGGCCGCGAATGGGGCGACTGCCAGATTCGATGCCCTCAAGGTTGCGGAGCTGTTCGTTCGCCACGAGCTATCGTTGTGGGGATGTTCTCCCAAGGAAACGACTATCATTGGCTCGCGGACTGCCCCGACCATTCTCTATTTTGCTCTGCTCAACGGTGACGGAGCGTGTCAGATCATGGCGACGCTCGGCCAAGCCGAGAAATTCATTGCAGAGTTCACGGAAGAAGATGGGTTTATCCGCAAGATGTCGGGCTGCGAGGATACCAGCCGCTTCATCTGTGGTAACGACAAGCACGATTTCTCAATGGCGGCCGACATGGCTTCGGTCCTGGCCGAGGAATTGCGAACGTCGATACTTGTACTCGACCTGCAGCTTCTTGGAACGACCCTTGCCGACCGCGCCCCACGAGCGCTGGTCAACGTCGTTGGCCCCTCACTTGCCTGCGAGCGGACGGTTCGAAAACTGACAATCGTCAGGTAGGTCACGTCTGGGTTGCCTGCGAAAGTACGCTGAATCTAATGGCGGCTTGCGACCCAAACCGGACATCAAGTTTAAAGCAGCTTTGCGCCCATTTGCGCCCATCTCGGTCGTTTCAAGGCTATGAACTAAACGCACAAAGCAGACTCAGTATAGAGCATCTCGTTTACACCGAGAAGGTCGGCCTGAACGCGCCCATTCCGGACGATCAGGATTCGGACAGCAGCTGCAATAAGCGGACATTCGCGGTGCCATCGTGAGTAGAGACATGGAATTGCGGTCAGCTAGAACCGCAAGAAAATCCGCCAAATTTGCTGCTGCAAACGACTAACGTAAAAAACGGGGGCCGTAGCCCCCGCCTTATTTGGTGCAGTCAAGCTGCTTGTTCACAACCGGACCTGCGATTTCTGAATATCGGAATATAGACCTGAATTTGAAGTTGTGCAACTTTCCACTTAACGAATATGCGGAAGGATACGACCCTATGACTACTCGCCTTGGTCTAGATGTAGGCACAAACTCGATCGGCTGGTGTTTGTATGATGGCGATACGATCCGCGATATTGGCGTTCGCATCTTTCCCGACGGGCGAGATCCCAAGTCTGGCGCCAGTCTGGCCGTCGACCGGCGCGATGCGCGGGCGATGCGGCGGCGGCGGGACCGATATCTGGGCCGACGGTCCGCGTTGGTTAATGTTTTCGCAAATCTGGGCCTGCTGCCCGAAGACAAGCGAGCCGCAACGTCGCTCCATGGCGAAGACCCCTATGAACTTCGCGTCCGGGCACTAGATGAAAAGCTCTCACCTCACCAAATCGGGCGAGCGCTGTTTCACCTCAACCAGCGGCGCGGCTTCAAGTCGAACCGCAAAGCCGATCGTGTGTCGAAGGACAATGAAGACGGCAAGATCGCCAGCGGTACTAAGGCGCTCGATCTGGCGATGGATGCGGCCAAAGCGCGGACTTTAGGCGAGTTTCTGCACAGGCAAGAAACCAAGCGCGTGCGGATGCGTCCCGAAGCCGACGGATATGATTTCTATCCTGATCGTAAACATTACGAGCAAGAATTCGAGGCGATTTGGGCTACACAGGCGGGCCACTATTCTACCCTGCTGACCGACGAAGCAAAAGCCGCGATCCATCGCGTCATTTTCTTCCAACGTTCGCTGAAAGAGCAGGTTGTCGGCAAATGCAGTTTTGCCGGATGGTACGGCATCTCGGATAACGAAAGACGGCTGCCGAAGGCACATCCGCTGTTTCAACAGCGCCGCCTATATGAAGAGGTCAATCAGTTGGAGATTGTCTCAGCCGGCGCGGTATCGCGCAAACTGACACTGGACGAGCGTAATGCCCTGATCCTTAAACTGCAGGACAAGAGGAAAGTCAGTTTCCAGTCGCTGGGTAAGCTCATCAAACTGAAAGAAGGAGAACGCTTTAGCAAGGAAAGCGAAAACCGAAAGGAACTGATCGGTGACGAGGTTCGCGCCGAGTTGATGGACAAGAAGCGCTTCGGCCCACGCTGGACGACTTTTTCCGTCGATCAACAATGGGTGATCATCGACCGCCTGCTGAATGACGAGAAAGCCGAGACGCTGCTCGCCTGGTTGCAGTCCGAATATGGAGTTGACGAAGAAACTGCCGAAGCCATCGCCAATGCCCGCCTACCTGAAGGACACGGTCGGTTTGGCATCACGGCTACCAACGCGCTCCTCGACCAACTCAAAGCCGGCGTTGTCACATATTCGCAAGCGGCGGAGCTGGCCGGCTATCACCATAGCGATTTTCGCACTGGAAAATGCCACGGAAGCCTACCCTATTACGGAGAGATCCTCGCCAGGGAAATCGCGCCGGGGAAGGAGGATTATGCAGATGAACTTGAGCGGCAGTGGGGAAAGATCACCAACCCCACCGTGCACATCGGCCTCAATCAGCTGCGGAAGCTCGTCAACGCCATAATCCAACGATTCGGACGGCCAGATTATATATATGTCGAACTGGCGCGCGATCTGAAACTGAACGAAAAGCAGAAAGCCGAACACAACCGGCGGATCAGGCAGACAACGGATGATGCGTCGCGTCGTAGCGAAACGCTTCAGAAAATCGGACAACGTGATAGTGGTAGCAACCGGATGTTACTGCGCATCTGGGAGCAGCTGAACCCCGCAAATCCGCTTGATCGGCGTTGTCCCTATTGCGGGGAGATGATCTCGATAGAAATGCTGATGAATGGATCGGCAGATGTCGACCATATCATCCCCTATTCGCAATGTCTTGACGATAGCGTTGGCAACAAGGTCGTCTCTCACACACATTGCAACCGGCAAAAGGGCAACAAGACGCCGTGGCAACGCTGGGGTGAAACGGAACGCTGGCCGATTATCCAAGATCAGGTTTCGCGCTTGCACAAGTCCAAACAATGGCGCTTCGGGCCCGATGCGATGGACCGGGTGGAGCGCGATGGCGGTTTCATCGCCCGGCAACTGACCGATACGCAATATCTCTCCCGCCTCGCCGGGAAATATCTTTCCAGCCTTTACACGCCGGACGAAGGCAGGCGGGTGTATACCGTTACCGGACGGATGACCGCGATGCTGCGTCGTCTATGGAGTTTGAACGACATATTGCCTGACCACAATTGGGTGGAAAATGAACATAGCGGGGCGCCGAAAAATCGCCTTGACCACCGTCATCATGCAATCGACGCAGCAGTGGTCGGCGCAACGGATGCATCAATGATCCATAAGATCGCGACAGCCGCTGGCCGTGCCGAGAATCAGGACCTGGATCGTCAATTTGTCGACCTGCCGCATCCGTGGGAGGGTTTTCGAGAGGATTTGCGCGAGAAGTTGCTTACGACCATCGTTAGCTTCAAACCCGATCACGGTCGCAAAGGTAGGCCGGATAAGGGCCGGGATATTACCTCCGGTCGACTGCATAATGATACGGCTTATGGCTTCACCGGACGCACCAATGCCAAAGGCGTGCCGATTGTCGTGACCCGAAAACCCCTGCTCAGCCTTCAACCCAAAGATTTAACGGACCCGGAACGAATGCCGGACCGAGATTTGCAAGATGCCCTCTACGCAGCCACGCAGAACGCCACTGGCAAGGAATTCGAGAAGGCGTTGCGTGAATTTGCCAAACGGGATGGGCCGTTCAAAGGCATTCGCAGGGTTCGCCTGACAGAAGCTCTCAATGTCATACCGATCAGGGAAAAGGACGGCCGTACCTATAAAGGTGTGAAGGGCGATGCCAATGCCCGTTTCGATGTCTGGAGATTACCGGATGGGAAATGGGTCACGAAGTGGAGGGACAGCGAAAACAACGAGCAGTCGAGCATTATTTCCATGTTCGATGCGCATCTGCATGGATTGGTTGAACCGCGCCCGCACCCTGCGGCCAAGAAAATTCTCAGCTTGCGCCAGAACGACCTGATAGCGGTAGAGCGAGATGGCGGAGAGCGTGAAATCATGCGGGTCGTCAAGTTCTCGTCAAACGGCTCAATGCAACTAGCTCTGCACAACGAGGCCGGGCCACTAAAGGCTCGCGATGCTGAGAATGATGAAATCGATCCATTCAAATATGTGAATACGTCTGCGGGCGGCCTAAAGAAAATCAGCGCACGACAAGTTCGCGTTGACGAGCTCGGCCACATTCACGATCCTGGTCCACGCGACTGACCTTTATTCCAGTTAATCCCATCCTTACTTTGTTCTTGTAAATACTTCCTCGAAAATACGCGAGGGATGATTGGCTGGTATGGATCGGATCGTTGATATTGCGACGGACAATGTACACCTGTCCACGCATCGCGGTTTGCTTACCGTTACGCTCGATAGCAACGAAGTTGGTCGCGTCGCATTGGATGATATTGCCGCGGTTATCGTGCACGCGCACGGCGTTACCTGGACCACAAACCTTGTGGTGAAACTAGCGCAAAAAGGCGCGATGATGGTCCTCTGCGCGGCCAATCATTCGCCTGTCGCCATGATGGTTCCAGTCGAGGGCCATCACGCCCAGAATGCCCGATTTCGCGCCCAATGGGACACATCGGCCCCTTTCCGCAAACAGGCTTGGAAAGCTGTTGTGCAGGCCAAGGTCCGCAATCAGGGTAGCCTGCTCACCGCACTTGGGCGTGACGAAGGGCAAGGCCTGCTTTTCATGGCCGAACGGATAAAATCGGGCGACAGCGCAAACTCCGAAGCACAGGCTGCGCGCCGTTACTGGCCCGCCCTACTGGGGGTAGATTTCAGACGCGACCGCGAGGCCGATGGTGCCAACGCTTTACTTAACTATGGCTACACAGTGTTGCGGGCAGCGGTCGCACGAGCAGTCATTGCCGCCGGCTTGCACCCAACGATCGGCCTGCATCACACCAACCGTCTTAACGCGTTTGCATTGGCGGACGATTTGGTTGAGCCATTTCGTCCCTTGGTCGATGCGGTGGTTCACCAGATGGTCGAAGAAGGGAATATCCAATTGGATGGTGAGGCGAAGGCGCGGCTGGTCGCTGTGCTTTCCGCCGATCTCGACCTGCAGGGCGCAACTACACCTGCAAGCCTAGCCATCCAACGTCTTTCTCAATCACTAGCGGCCAGCTTCGAGCAAGGTCGCGTCGAACTGGCATTGTTTCAGCCGCCAACTCCGCTTGGATGGAACGCCGTTGCCCGTCATGTTCCCGATGGCGAAACGCGGTGAAGCCTCATGACGGAACTCATCTTAGCGGATATCGTCTGATGTGGATCTTGGTGATGTTCGACCTTCCCGTCGGTACGAAAGAAGAAAGCCGGGCAGCGACGAAGTTTCGTGAATACCTCCTAGATGAAGGCTTTGAGATGAGCCAGTTTTCGATCTATGCTCGTTTCTGTTCCGGCAAGGAGCAATATGAGGCCTATGTTAGACGGATTGGGCACAATCTGCCGGACAAAGGCGACGTCCACATCCTCGGATTCACGGACCGGCAATATGAAAATATCATCCGTTACAACGGCCAAACCCGCCGCCGCCAACGAAAGAATCCTGGGCAACTCGCTTTGTTTTAGAGGCTTTCGGGACGATTTCCGCTTTCCCCGATGCCTGCCAAACCTGTTATTATTCAACGGGTTGGCAAGACATCGAGGATAGCAGTTCAGAAATCGCGGTCCAGCTGCAACTTCGTGCTTGGCGAGGCGTTCGTGGCCGCCAGGATAGCAGTTCAGAAATCGCGGTCCAGCTGCAACTCGCGGCAACTGCGGCGCTGCCTTCAACAGAGGATAGCAGTTCAGAAATCGCGGTCCAGCTGCAACACGCTATCGAAACGGTCGCTGGAAAATCCGAGGATAGCAGTTCAGAAATCGCGGTCCAGCTGCAACGCCCCGCCCGATGATATTGAGATCGGTCGGAGGATAGCAGTTCAGAAATCGCGGTCCAGCTGCAACTCTGGATCGTCGCCAACGTTCGCGGCGCCAAGGATAGCAGTTCAGAAATCGCGGTCCAGCTGCAACATCAGCAGCGCGACATTCTTGAAAAAGGGAAGGATAGCAGTTCAGAAATCGCGGTCCAGCTGCAACACATCGTGTTCGATGATATTCCGCTGGAGAAGGATAGCAGTTCAGAAATCGCGGTCCAGCTGCAACAGCTCGGCCAGCAACGGGTTGGCCGCATGGAGGATAGCAGTTCAGAAATCGCGGTCCAGCTGCAACGCAATGGCCGCGTTGGGGTTTGCCTCGGCCAGGATAGCAGTTCAGAAATCGCGGTCCAGCTGCAACCCTCATGACCATATGGCTTGTTTGCCCGCAGGATAGCAGTTCAGAAATCGCGGTCCAGCTGCAACGCGGCGGCGGTCGGGGACAAGGTTGGGGTAAGGATAGCAGTTCAGAAATCGCGGTCCAGCTGCAACCCGACAACATGATGGACACGGCAACGACAAGGATAGCAGTTCAGAAATCGCGGTCCAGCTGCAACCTTTCGCCTGTTCGGGTGTGAGATAGCGTAAGGATAGCAGTTCAGAAATCGCGGTCCAGCTGCAACGCGCAGACGACAGAACCGTCAGGATTGCGAAGGATAGCAGTTCAGAAATCGCGGTCCAGCTGCAACCCAGCTCCTTGCGGAACTGCGAGTCCATCAAGGATAGCAGTTCAGAAATCGCGGTCCAGCTGCAACTGAAGCGGGCATCGAAAATGCCGGTAATTGAGGATAGCAGTTCAGAAATCGCGGTCCAGCTGCAACGCACTGAACGTCGGCCAGGGCAGCTTGCCGAGGATAGCAGTTCAGAAATCGCGGTCCAGCTGCAACTGTAACCCGCGCTCATCGTGCATTCCTTTGAGGATAGCAGTTCAGAAATCGCGGTCCAGCTGCAACTAGCGACGCTGCGCGCGGAAGTGCGCGACTAGGATAGCAGTTCAGAAATCGCGGTCCAGCTGCAACTCAGCGAGCGGTAGCGCCGTTGCGCAGAACAGGATAGCAGTTCAGAAATCGCGGTCCAGCTGCAACGCTCGGTTGCCCGTCCTGCGAATTGGGATGAGGATAGCAGTTCAGAAATCGCGGTCCAGCTGCAACAGCGACGGCGTCCACCTCTACCTGCTGCAGAGGATAGCAGTTCAGAAATCGCGGTCCAGCTGCAACGGAACGGCGCTTTGGCGGTTTTGGGCCCGGAGGATAGCAGTTCAGAAATCGCGGTCCAGCTGCAACTTGATGGGCGAGCCGCCGAAGAGCCGCGCCAGGATAGCAGTTCAGAAATCGCGGTCCAGCTGCAACACCGCGCAGCAGTTCCCGCAGATGGCCGGAAGGATAGCAGTTCAGAAATCGCGGTCCAGCTGCAACACAAGCTCGCCTCGCCCTTCTGGCGCGCCAAGGATAGCAGTTCAGAAATCGCGGTCCAGCTGCAACCAATACAGAGGCTTGGGGCCTGCCTACGCTAGGATAGCAGTTCAGAAATCGCGGTCCAGCTGCAACTTGCGGTCCTGTTCCAGTTGCAACAGGCGTAGGATAGCAGTTCAGAAATCGCGGTCCAGCTGCAACCCCGGATCGCTCGCGTAATTTGAATAGCGAAGGATAGCAGTTCAGAAATCGCGGTCCAGCTGCAACTTGGTCGTCTTCGTGTTTTTCTTCGGCACTAGGATAGCAGTTCAGAAATCGCGGTCCAGCTGCAACACAACCTCGTCAGTGCTGACCACACAAACGAGGATAGCAGTTCAGAAATCGCGGTCCAGCTGCAACTAAGTCTCTCTACTTTCGCTTTGGATTTTTAGGAGATTGTCCCCATAGACCGACCGTTCAACCGAGATCCGTCCGAGTGATTGCATCTGGTGAAGGTGCAAAGTACTTCGCACTCAATGTCCGCTCGGCGTCGTCTTCGGCCAAAAAGCAGATCGTCCGCTATCGGTCAAATGTCCCGGCCTCTTGACCTTAAAGTGGGGTCGAATGTTAGCACATAGCCGTAACCTTTAATGCGGTCGCCGGACATATTTGAACCGGCCTCACAAAGCCTACGGGAATCAGGGCAATGACCAAGCGTATCCTCCATGTAGTTTCCAACGTGTCGCACTATGACGATCCCGACAAGCCGACCGGCCTTTGGCTGTCGGAACTGACCCACGCCTATGACGTGTTTGAGGCGCGGGGGTTTGAGCAGACGATCATGAGCCCCAAGGGCGGACGTTCCCCGCTGGAGCCGCGGGCGATGAAATGGCCGTTGTTCGATTCCTCGGCCAAACGCTGGTTCGACAATCCGCAGAGGATGGCGCTGCTCGATACCACGCTGTCGCCTGATCAGGTCGATGCGGCCGATTATGACGTCATCTATTTCACCGGCGGTCATGCGGTGATGTGGGATTTCCCGGACAATGATGAGCTGCAACGCATCACCCGCGAGATGTGGGAGGCAGACAAGATCGTGTCATCGGTCTGTCATGGCTATTGCGGCCTGCTCAATGTCCGCCTGTCCGACGGCAGCTTGCTGGTCGATCACAAGAAGCTGACCGGCTTTTCCTGGAATGAGGAAGTGCTCGCCGGGGTTGCTAAGGATATGCCCTATAATGCCGAAGCCGAGATGAAGAAGCGCGGCGCCATTTACGAGAAGGCGCTGCTGCCTTTCGTTTCCTTCACGGTCAGCGACGGCCAGCTGATCACCGGGCAGAACCCCGGCTCGGCCAAGGCCACCGCGGAAAAGGTCGCGGCGCGGCTTTAGGCGCCCGCACCGCCCAACATTCTGAGGTCACTTTGCGTAAGGCTGGGCCTTTCCACATCGCCCGCGACGATCCGTGACAGGACGCGGCGAGCGTTGGCCGCGCAATCGATGTCGTCCGGTTTGGCGAGAATATCGCCGATCAGACCGGCCAGTTGCATCTTGCTTTGCGCCAGGCGCGATTCCATCGCCTCGATATCGGCAACCTTGCTCTGAAGCGCGCCGATCAGCGCATCATGCTCCCACTTGTCGATGTCGGACGGCAGCAGCTTGCGGATTTCGTCCAGACTGAATCCCGCGCGCTGGGCGCTGGCAATCAGCTCCAGCACCAGCAGCGCCTCTGGCGGATAAGCGCGGTAGCCGTTGGCGTGCCGGTCGACCATCTTGAGCAGGCCGATCTTCTCATAAAAGCGGATGCGCGAAGGGGTCAGGCCACTACGCTTCGCCAGATCACCAATTTTCATCATCGACCAAATCCTGAATTTTTCGCCTTGACCTTAAACATAACTCAAAGGTTAGGAAGGGGTCAAATCGAAATTGATGGAGACGTTCCATGTCACTGTTTTCCCCTCTGATACTTGCCAATGGCGGGGTAATTCCGAATCGAATCGCCAAGGCCGCGATGGAAGAAAATATGGCCGATGATGACCACGCACCCTCGTTGGCACTCCGCCAGCTCTATCGTGCATGGGCAAAGGGCGGCGCGGGCCTGGTCATCACCGGCAACGTGATGGTCGACGCACGTGCGATGACCGGGCCGGCAGGGGTTGTACTTGAAGACGACCACTATCTCGACCGCTTCATCGCGTGGGCGAATGACGCCCGCTCCGGCGGCGGTCAGGTGTGGATGCAGATCAACCATCCCGGTCGCCAGATGCCGGCGGGCATGGAACAGGAAACGCTTGCGCCGTCTGCCATCGCGCTCGACCTCGGCAAGCAATCCAAGCGGTTCCCGATCCCGCGCGAAATGACGGAAGGCGAAATTGACGAGGTGCGCCGCCGCTTCATTACCACCGCGCGGCTGTCCGAGCGCGCCGGGTTCAATGGCGTCGAAATTCACGCGGCGCACGGCTATTTGCTCAGCCAGTTTCTCTCTCCTCTTTCTAACCAGCGTCAGGATCAATGGGGCGGCAGCTTGGAAAACCGGGCACGCTTGCTGATTGAGATCGTGAAGGGCGTTCGGGCCGCCGTCTCCCCGGGCTTTGCCGTCGCCGTGAAGTTAAATTCGGCAGACTTTCAGCGCGGCGGCTTCTCACCCGATGATGCGCGGTCAGTTGTCGAAATGCTCGCGCCGCTGGGCGTCGATCTGGTCGAGCTTTCCGGCGGCAGTTACGAAGCGCCCGCGATGATGGGCGGCGCACGGGATGAAAGGTCGGCCGCGCGCGAAGCCTATTTCCTGGAATTCGCCGAAGAGATCGCGTCGACCGCGACGATGCCGCTGATGGTCACCGGGGGTATCCGGCGCCGGGCTGTGGCGGAGGAGGTAATCGATAGCGGCGTTGCCATGGTCGGTATCGCCACCGCGCTGGCGATTGACCCTAATCTTCCGAACGAATGGAAAGCAGGCGGCAATGAGGCCCCGGCGCTCCGACCGATCACATGGAAGGACAAGGCTCTGGCCGCTGCCGCTCACATGGCCGCGGTGCGTTTCCAGCTCGGTAGGCTCAGCAAGGGCCGCCGGACGGCGCGCAATGTGTCGCCCCTGAAAGCCTTGATCGTTTCGCAGCTGCATCTGCGCAAGGCAACGCGCGCCTATCGCCAGTGGATCGCCGCACGCGCTGCGCCGACGGCGGCATGAGTGGCCAAAAATTCACTGCGATCTTCGCAACCAAGCGCGCCGGCGCGCCGTTACTCCTGACGCGACAAAGGAAATTGCCATGTCCCTTCTAAAATCCCGCAAGGGCAAAATCGCCGCCACAGCTGTTGCCACCGCCGTCGCCGGGCGCGCGCTGATGCATGTCCCGGGCCTTTTGCTCGGCAAGGCCGTGATCAACACGGCATCAGGTGGCAGAAAGGCGAAACTTCCGAATAAGGATAAGCCCGGCGCGAACGAGGTCATGATTGACCTGGGTAGTCACAGCCTGCCGGTGGTGAAGGGCGGCCTGTTTGACCGGTTTCGTTCCAATCCGCCGCTGTCGGTGATCCGGGAAGAGCGGCCCGATCTTGACCTCAGCTGGTTCGAAACGCTCCGCAAGCAGAAGAAGGACGTGGGGTTCGTCACCTATTCCCCCAACTTCTATTACAGCAACAGCAGCATCACCGCGATCTACACCGCCGACATGGCCGTGATCGAGGCGCTGATTCCGGACAAGGTCAAAGGCCTCGTCAAGCCGATCTCGTACACACCCGGTTACGGGCTGATCGCCATCACCTCCTACGCCTATCACTATTGCGACAACGACAGTTACAACGAGCTGTCGATTTCGATCGTGACGACCAAGCCGAATGCGGGCAATTGGGGGCTGCTGTCGCTACTGGGTGAAGTGAGCGACAAGAGCCTGTGGGGCTATGTCCTGAAATTACCGGTCGACACCGAACTGGCCCGTGTTCGCGGTGTGGTCGGCTATAATCTGCCGAAGTGGCTCATCCCGATCGACTATAGCGACGCGGGCGACTCGGTGAGCTTCACCTATTTCGATGAGCAGGGAAATTTTGACTTCTCGATGGTGGGGCGGAAGCTCCCGCTGACGGCGAGCCCGCCCGAGGTCACACGCTCCAATTTCGTCAACCTGGATCGCGAGGGGCGGCCGACGCTCGGTCATACGGATGTTCGGGCAATTGAACGGGCAACGAGCACGGACACGCCGGACATTGAGCTGAATTTGTCTGACGGTCCATTGTCGACCTTCATCAAATCGCTGGGGCTGAAGAAGCTAGTCCGGTATGATTATCAGCCGGAATTTCAGGCCGCTTTGTACACGCCCGAGCTCGAGAGCGAAAAGTAACACCGCGTACCCCGACCGGCTCGAAGGAACTCCCTTCGAGCCCAGCGCCATGAGTCTGAATCAAACAATCACAACAGAGGAGAAAATATTATGCCTTACGTCACCACCAAGGACGGGGTCGAAATTTTCTACAAGGACTGGGGCCCCAAGGACGCCCAGCCGATCCACTTCCACCATGGCTGGCCGCTGAGCGCGGACGACTGGGACAACCAGATGCTGTTCTTCCTGAACGAAGGCTACCGCGTCGTCGCCCATGATCGCCGCGGCCATGGTCGGTCGGAACAGGTCAGCGACGGGCACGACATGGACCACTATGCCGCCGATGCATCGGCCGTCGCCGAACATCTCGATTTGAAGAACGCCATCCATATCGGCCATTCGACCGGTGGCGGGCAGGTCGCACGCTATGTCGCCCAATATGGACAGCCGCAGGGCCGCGTCACCAAGGCGGTGCTGGTCAGCGCGGTTCCGCCGCTGATGGTCAAGACCGACAACAACCCGGACGGAACCCCGATCGAAGTGTTCGACGGATTCCGCAAGGCGCTCGCCGATAACCGCGCGCAGTTCTTCTTCGATGTGCCAGCTGGTCCCTTTTACGGCTACAACCGGCCTGACGCGAAGCCGTCGCAGGGTGTGATCGATAACTGGTGGCGGCAGGGTATGATGGGCAGCGCCAAGGCCCATTATGAAGGTATCAAGGCCTTTTCGGAAACCGATCAGACCGACGATCTGAAGGCGATCACCGTGCCGACTTTGGTGTTGCAGGGCGATGACGATCAGGTGGTGCCGTACAAGGCCGCCGCGCTCATGCAGGATAAGCTGCTGCAAAACAGCACGCTGATCATTTATCCCGGATTTTCGCACGGCATGCTGACGGTGAACCCGGATGTCATCAACGCCGATATCCTCAAGTTCATCCGAAGCTAGACACATTGACCGCGGTCGGTGGGCATCGCCTGGCGTCGCCCACCGACACGCATCAGGAATTCACGATGACGAAGCTCGAAAAGATTGCGGCCCAAACCGACATGCAAGAAATCTTGCGGGTCCAAAAGGTCGCGTTCCTTGCTGATGGTCCGCCTTCACTGGCGCAGCGCAAGGCGAACCTAGCGCGGCTGAAGAAAGCGGTCTTCCAGTATCGGGGGCAACTGCAACAGGCGATCAGCGAGGATTTCGGGCACCGGTCGCACCATGAAACCGACATCATGGAAATCATGGTGGTGGTCGAGGCGATCGACTATCTGTCGGGCAATCTTCGCCGCTTCATGCGGACCGAGCGTCGGGACGTCGGGATGTTTTTCCAAGCCGGGTCTGCGCGGGTGGAATATCAGCCCAAGGGCGTTATCGGCGTCATGGCGCCCTGGAACTATCCGGTGTCACTGGTGCTCATCCCGCTGGCGACCGCGATCGCGGCCGGAAATCGAGCAATGATAAAGCCGTCCGAACTGACACCGCGGACGAGCGACGTTCTCGCGGAAATGCTCCACGGCACTTTTGCACCCGACCAGGTCTGCGTCATTCTTGGCGGACCGGAGGTTGGGGCAGAATTCAGCGGCCTCGCCTTCGATCATTTGCTGTTCACCGGCAGCACGCCGGTCGGCAAGCTGGTGATGAAGGCAGCAGCTGAGAATCTGGTCCCGGTGACGCTGGAACTGGGGGGCAAGAGCCCGGCGATTGTCGCGCCCGGTCAAGTCACCCGCGACCATGTCGCAAGCATCGTATTCGGCAAATTGTCCAACGCGGGGCAGACCTGCGTGGCGCCGGATTACGCCCTGGTCCACGAGGACGAGTTGGACCGGTTTGTCGATCTGTTTGATCGGGAAACTCGTCGATCCTATCCAGACGGTCCCACCGGCAAGGATTATAGCTCGATCATCAACGCGCGGCATTTCGATCGCCTAACCGCCTTGGCAAATGGTGCACGCGATGCGGGGACCAAGGTGCTGGAAGTCGGGGTCGATCCCGAACGAGTGAGCGAACGCGTTCGAACGATGGCGCCGACCCTGATCATCAATCCGGCGGACGAAAGCGACGTCATGGTCGAAGAGATTTTCGGCCCCATTCTGCCCGTCCGAACCTACCGCGCGCTCGACGAGGCCATCGCCTTCATCAACGCCCGGCCGAGACCGCTGGCGCTATATTTCTTCGGTCAATCGGGTCCCGACATGACGAAGGTGCTGACCCAAACCACTTCGGGCAATGTCGGGATCAACAATACGCTTCTGCACGTCGCGCAGGACGACCTGCCGTTCGGCGGGGTTGGAGCGAGTGGCATGGGTGCGTACCATGGCATCGAGGGCTTCCGTTCGATGAGCCACGCGAAGGGCATCTTCACGCAACGCCGTTGGAACCTGCCGAAGCTCCTCCGCCCGCCATTTGGAAAACTTGCCGATCGCGCGATGCGGTTTGTTCTGGGCTGAACAGCTGATCATGCGAAGTATCACGATTTACCCTTATCAGCCCTCCACCTCACTTTAGGACTGAAAGTGCTGGTTCACGGCAATTCACCCGCAAACAGATAGACCGCTTTCCAACCCTTGCTGTAGCTGAACGGACCGTCCGCTTTCGGCCATTAGTGGACATTAGAATGATACTGGAGAAATAGGGAACGATCGCCTAGTTGCAGCTGATCATGCGGCCTCGCACGCGAGCTTCGCTTAGCGAGGAAGAGCGGAATGTTAGTAAAACTTCGCTCGATGTCAGTTTCCGTAACGCCGGAATTAAAATTGCGTCACCACCGGTAGAGGCGCAGAGCTTGACCTTTGCGCCCTCGCCCGCTAGGCGCCACGCGCGCAATTGATCCCGCACGTCCGGTGAAGCGGTGGT
This sequence comes from uncultured Sphingomonas sp., assembly GCF_946478955.1. Next base: position 241,265 of record NZ_CAMLDL010000001.1, read on the forward strand.
CGCGTTCAGCATAATGGCTGGACGGTGCGGTCCGGACTGTTAGTCGGCCTCGGTCGGCATGAAAATTGGAGAAAGAATATGTCGAAGCGTACCAGCGCCAAGTATAAACTCGACCGCCGCATGGGCGAAAACGTCTTCGGTCGCCCGAAGAGCCCCGTCAATCGCCGCGAATATGGTCCGGGTCAGCATGGCCAGCGCCGCAAAGGCAAGATGTCGGACTTCGGCATTCAGCTGCGCGCTAAGCAGAAGCTGAAGGGCTATTACGGCGACGTCACCGAAAAGCAGTTCAAGCGCACCTTCTTCGAAGCATCGAAGATGAAGGGCGACGCGAGCCAGAACCTGATCGGCCTGCTCGAGCGTCGTCTCGACATGGTCGTCTATCGCGCCAAGTTCGCGCCGACCATTTGGGCCGCGCGTCAGCTGGTCAGCCATGGCCACGTTTATGTGAATGGCGTGAAGTGCAACATCGCATCGCGCCGCATCGACGTGAATGACATTATTTCGCTGGGCAACAAGGCCAAGGAAATGGCCCTCGTCCTCGAAGCGCAGAGCCTCGCTGAGCGCGACATTCCTGACTATGTCATCCAGGACGGCAACGACAAGGTGACCTTCAGCCGCGTTCCGACGCTGGACGAAGTGCCCTACCCGGTCCGCATGGAACCGAACCTGGTCGTCGAATTCTATTCGCGTTAATCCGCGAAAACTCATCCTGCTCGGGGTGAAAAAGGGGGCGGTTCCATTGGGGCCGCCCCTTTTTCGTGTCTGGCCTCAATCAGGGTGCAGGATAGGGAACGAGCATCCAGCGTTCAAACAGCGCCTTTTGGGCCGCGGTCGGTTTGACGAGTGTCGAGATCGTCGGTTTGCCCGCATAGGTCCCACCAAGCGTCACCTTTTTCTCCGCAGTCTCGCCGCGGCGGATGTAGCGGACCGTGACCACGTCACCCGGCTTATGCGACGATAATGCCGCGTCGAAGCTTTCCGCGGTCACGCGAGTACCGTCAATGGCCACGATAACATCATCAGCGCCCAAACCGGCGTTCCAGGCGGGACTGTCGGCAAGCACGTTTGTAAGCCTTACGCCGTTATCATCAAGCTTGCCCCGCCATCCGGCATAAGCTTTTGTCTTCTGATCTCCGCCGTCATAGCCAAATTGCAGACCCACCGGCCGCAACAGCGTATTGAAGTCGACATCGCTCGGCGATTCGACATAGCGCTGCCACCACGCATTCCAGCTCTTGCCGGTCAGCTCTTGCAGGATGGCCAGCACGTCCCGATCGGTGAAGCCCTTAACTTTCGAGTCAAAGCGTTCGTACAGCAGGCGATGAACATCCCTGTAGGAAACCTTGCCTCCAGTCTGCTGGAGCAGCGCGATATCAAGCGCCCAGGAGGCAATAGCGCCCTCCGTATAGATGTTCACCCACGCATTGTTGGCGCGCTCATTGCTGACCTGCGAAATCCATTCGTCGAACGATGCCTGTGACACCGACTGGACCAGGCGGCCCGGCCGGTTCTTATTGTCGTCAATCGCATCGGCGAGGTTCTGAAAATACTCTTTCGGGCTTAAAATGCCGGCACGAACCAGGAAGGGGTCTGAGAAATATTCAGTGGACCCTTCTTCCAGCCACAGCAGGTTCGTGTAATTTTCCGCTTGATAGGCATAGGGCACCATGGGCGCCGCGCGATAAGCCTTCACATTCCAGGTATGGATAAACTCATGCGCCGCCGTCGACAGGAAGCGCAGATACATGTCGCGCGGCTGAAACATGGTACGCGGCATCTGGATAACGGTTGAGTTCATATGCTCGGTCGCGCCGCCGACGCCGTCGGTCGCGTGGATGATGAACAAGTATCGGTTGAAGGGATAAGTTTTCCAGATCGCCGGGGCCTGGGTCACGATCTTCTTGAAATCCGCCGCCATCCCATCAGCGTCATAATTACCCTTGCCCCAGATGACGATCTGATAATCTTTGCCGTCTGCGCTGAACGACCGCTCGACCGACTGACCGGTCTCAATGGGGGAATCGACAAGCGCGTCCCAATTGGCCGCCGTAAAGCCCTGCGCACCTGTCCGCTCCATGCCGGAATAGCTTTGCCATCCCTGCGGGACCGTCAACGCGACATTGACCGGCTCCTTGCGATACTTGTCGGCATACATGAAGACAGCTGATGCATCGAGATAGGCGTGGCTATCGTCAATATGGCGGCTCCGAAGGCCGAGTTCATTGCCATAAATCTGGTAGCTGACACGAACCGGCTGAGCGTCGGACAGCGAAACGCGCCAGGTGGATTTATCGACCTTCTGCCACTTCAGGGGCTTGCCGGACGCGTCGGACGCATTGAACTGGCTGACGCCGTTGGCGAGGTTAAGGATAACATATTTCCCCGTTCGCCAAGCCGGCATTTTTACATCGAGATATGGGCCGCTGGTTTCCGGAAAATTGATCGCGACATTGGCGCTATGATGTTCGGGCTTGGTAAGATCGACGGCATAATTGACCTGCGCATTGGCCGCGCTCGCATATAGCGCGGCCAGCAACGTTCCCATTACAATCTTCACGCTACGCTCTCCCCGGATCATCGTTATCTTCTGACGGGAAGATTAAGCGAGTGGTCCCGTTTGGGCCACCCGCTTATCGACGAACGAAGATCACACCATATCTCAATGCCCGATCGTACGGTCCAGCAATGTGCCCATCTTCGACAACATCAACGCGCGCGCGTCACTATCTTCAAGATAGTGATCGAGGCCCTTGAACTCTACCAGGTCGGATTCTTTTCCCGCCGACTTCAAGGCATCGTTCATTCGCAGCGAATGACGAACCGCAACATTCACATCCAGATCGCCGTGGACGAGGAGAACCGGGACGGAAATGTTCGCGGCCTGCTTCAGCGGTGACCCCTCCACGAGATGCGGGCCGTTTCCGACAAAATCCGAGACTATGCGAAAATCCGTATAATCCTGGCGGTCCTCTTTCCACATCTGCAAATCTACCACCGGCGCAATCGCCACGACTGATTTGAATTTGCCGGGGTAGGTCGCCGCAGATTGGAGAGCCGCATACCCGCCGTAGGACCAGCCAACGATGGCAATACGGTTGCGGTCCGCGATGCCCGACGACGCCAAATAATCAGCGGCTGCCGCGACATCGCTAATCGACGTGCGCCATTGCTTGAAACCATTTTGGTTGAGCCACGCATCGCCAAATCCTGCGGAGCCGCGATAATTAGGCTGGATCACCGCATAGCCACGCGCTGCAAGAAACTGCGACAACCAGTCGAAGCCCCATTCGTCGCGCGCACTCGGGCCGCCATGCGGCAACACAACGGCAGGAAGGTTCTTCGCCTCCTTCCCAGCCGGCAGCGTCAGATATGCGGGAATAGTGGTGCCGTCAGCTGCCTTGTATTGAACCGGCGTCACCTTGGCCAACGTTCGGCCCGCCAATGTCGGACGAACAGGCAATATCTCCGCGAGCGATTTCTTGGTCCGGTCAAAGAGGTAATAGCGGCCTGGGTCAGCATCGCTTCCGGCAAAAAGGATGGTCTTGGTCCCGTCGTCGCTCGTTCCCTGGAACGTCACCAGCGGAAGGTTCGGCAACGCGTTTTCAAGCGATGTTCTCAACGATTGATAAGCGGGATCGAAATATACAACATGGCTATATTCATCGACAAATCGATAGCCGATAACCTTCTGGCCATCTCCGCTACGAACGACATCATCAATGTCGACCTTTGGATTGCTGGCCACGACCTTTGTTTCCAATGACCCGTCAAGCTTCACCGTGATCAGCGAATAGCGCCCGTCAATTTTTTTGAGCGCGTAGAGAGAATCGATGGTGCCATCGATCGCGAGCGGCACGAAATCATCGCTCTGATAATCTGTAAGATCCTCCCAGCTACGGCCGTTAGCCTTACGGTATTGATATTTTGTCCGGCCGCTTAACTGGGTTTCACCCTTCACCTCATCGAGTGCCAGAAGGCGAACATTGCCGCGGCCATCTGACATGAACCCACCTGCCATCCGCCGAGGCGGTTCGACCTGCGCTGCCTTAAGCGTGCTTACATTCACTCGCACAACGCCAATGCCGGTTTTTGTTCGGTTGATGTTCGTAGCTGTCGCTTTGAACCCTTCCGGCAAATAGGTCCGCGTCATCAACACTTCCTGGCCGTTACCAGGAAGCCAATCGATGATCCGCCCGTCATATTGCCGAAGGCCGATGTCAAAAGATGATGCTCGCTGCCCCAATTCCTTGACGTCGCTACCATCACTGTTGATCGAAATGGTGCGCGCCGCCGGGATCAGGAATCCGTTTTCGGATATAATTGCGGTGAACCTGCAGGCGAGACGGGCGTCCGACACGAATTGACACCATTGCAGCGATTCGGGATCCGCCTTTGAACTCAGGATGGGCTTCGTCGTGCCTGCGACAAGGTCAGCAATGTAGATGATGGTGCTTCGCCCAGGCCCCGCCCCGGTAAACACCGCTTTGGTGCCAGTGGGCGAAATATCCATATTGGCGACGGATTCGCGGGCGGCGAACGCCAACGCGTCCTTATCGATTGCACTTTGCTGCGCATTGGCGGCACTGAAAGCCAGCGGTGCGGCCATGGCACTCGCCAGCAATAAAACGCTCCGGAACATTAATCCCCCCGTGTACTCAATCCATTCGGCTGCATGAGAATGAAGGCAAAAGCCATATGTGCAAGGGTAAACTTGGCGGCGGAGCCGCAGGTTGCTACGGGCCGCCCTATGACGAAACCGCCACTTGCCGAATGGGAACCGCACGAAGCCGTGTGGATCGGCTTCCCAAGCGCCGCCGACCTTTGGGAAGACGATCTCGCCCCTGCCCAGGCGGAAGTAGCCGCGTTCGCCACTGCCGTTTATGCCGACGGGGCAGGCGAAGCCGTATGGCTGGTCGCGTCTGATGAGGTTGCGGCCGAGGTGGCGCGCCGCCTTTGCCCCTTTGCCAAGGTAATCGTCGAATCGTTTGGCGACGTCTGGCTGCGCGATACCGGTCCGATCGTCACCGGCAGCGGTCGCGACCGGCTTGCGCAGGGATTCCGGTTCAATGGCTGGGGCGAGAAATACAGCCTTGAAGGTGACGACAGCATTGGCGAACGGATCGCCGCCGATGCGGGTCTGCCCTACGCCAAGGCAGACTGGATTCTGGAAGGGGGCGCCATCGACGGAGACGGCGCCGGCGTGTTCGTCACAACCGAACAGTGCCTGCTCAACCCCAATCGCAACCCCGGCTTCGACAAGGAAGAGATTGAGGCCCGGCTAAAGCGCGACCTTGGCGCGTCGCGAGTTGTATGGCTCGGCGATGGTTTGGAAAATGATCATACCGACGGCCATGTTGACAATCTCGCGCGCTTTGTCTCGCCGGGCCGCGTTGCGATCCCGGAAGCGGGACCGGATGACCCCAATATGGAAGTTTATGCCGACGCCGCCGAAACCCTGCTCGATGCCGATCTCGACGTCATCGCAATTCCGTCCCCCGGCCTTCTGAAAGATGAGGAGGGTGAGGTGATTCCAGCGAGCTATATGAATTTCTATATTGGTAACGTGACCGTCGTCGTGCCGCTGTATGGAGCACCAAATGATGAGGCGGCGGTCGCCGCAATTCAGGAAATCTTCCCCGACCGCCGGGTGGTTGGTTTACGGGCCGATCATGTGTTGACCGGCGGCGGAAGCTTCCACTGCATCAGCCAGCAGGTGCCGAAATGAGCCAGAAGATCATAGTGTCCGCGCTCCAGCTCGCCTTTGGTGACGATACGGCGCAAAACATCGCCAACGTTTCCGAACTGGTCCGCGAAGCGGCGAGCAAGGGCGCGCAGGTTGTGTTGCCGCCGGAGCTGTTCGAAGGCCCTTATTTCTGCCGGGTCGAGGACGAGGACCTGTTTGCAACCGCCAAGCCGACAGCGCGCCACCCGTCGGTCATTGCGATGCAGGCGCTTGCCAAGGAACTCGGTGTCTGGATCCCGACCAGCTTCTTCGAAGCAGACGGCCCCCACCATTACAACTCGCT
>NZ_CAMLDL010000002.1 GCF_946478955.1 uncultured Sphingomonas sp.
TTGGCGCGGGGTGGAGCAGCCCGGTAGCTCGTCAGGCTCATAACCTGAAGGTCGTAGGTTCAAATCCTACCCCCGCAACCAGACATCTTTCCCTATGAAAACGCAGCCCGTTCGACGGTCTGCTCATCCCCCGGATGGTCGGCTGCGTCTCACCTCGTCAGGTTCATAACCTGAAGGTCGAGGTTCAAATCCTACCTCCACAACCAAATATTAGCCGTCCTTAGGGGCGGCTTTTTTATTGCCTGCGATTTATTAATCGATGCAATCAATCTTACTTAACGATCATAATCGTTTCACCCGATTTGCATCTCCCTCTAGGGTTGGCGGGTTATCCGTATGGATTCTGCGAGATTCAAAATCAGGAGATATAAGATGGACGCCAAGACCAGTGGATCGATGGGTGGATGCCCCTTTGGTGGTGGGGGGAAGGACACTGCTCTTGGCCGCACCAACCGTGATTGGTGGCCAGAATCGCTCGAAGTCGACATGCTGTCGTCGAACGGGACGCCAAACCCGATGGGCAAGGATTTCAATTATGCCGACGCCTTCAAGAAGCTTGATTACGCCGCGCTGAAAGCGGACCTCACGGCATTGATGACCGACAGCCAGGATTGGTGGCCAGCCGATTATGGGAATTATGGACCCTTCTTTATCCGCATGGCCTGGCACGCAGCCGGGACTTATCGCACCGGCGACGGTCGCGGTGGTGCATCGAGCGGGCAGCAGCGTTTTGCGCCGCTCAACAGCTGGCCGGATAACGGCAACCTGGACAAGGCGCGCCGCCTTCTTTGGCCGATCAAGCAGAAATATGGAGAGAATATCAGCTGGGCCGACTTGTTCATCCTGACCGGCAACGTCGCGATTGAATCAATGGGCGGCCCGACCTTCGGCTACGGCGGCGGCCGCGTCGACGTCTATGAGCCCGAAAAGGTTTTCTGGGGTGACGAGGCAACTTGGGTTGGCGAGCCTGACAACCAGACGCGGCTCACGACCGATGAAGGCAGCGAGTTTGAAAACCCGCTCGCGGCGATCCAAATGGGTCTGATCTATGTGAATCCGGAAGGACGGGGAGGCGTTCCCGACCCAATTCAGTCGGGCAAGGACATTCGTGAAACGTTCAAGCGCATGGCGATGAACGACGAAGAAACCGTCGCGCTCACAGCCGGTGGCCATACATTCGGCAAAGCGCATGGCGCCGGAGATGCAAGTAAGGTCGGCGCCGCACCTGAAGCCGCCGACATCACGCAGCTGGGCCTCGGCTGGATCAGCACGCATGGCAGCGGAAAGGGTGGCGATGCCATCACCAGTGGCCTGGAAGGCGCGTGGGTCAACACGCCGACGGAGTGGTCGAACAACTTCTTCCGACTGCTGCTGGACTATGATTATGAGTTGGTCCGCAGCCCGGCAGGGGCGCAGCAGTGGCAGCCGATCAACCAGAAGGAAGAGGATATGGCTCCGGCGGCGCATGACCCGTCAAAGAAGGTGCCGACCATGATGACGACCGCTGACATGGCGTTCAAATTTGATCCGGAATATCGCAAGATCGCGGAAAAATTCCGCGCTGACCCCGAGGCGTTCAAGGATGCGTTTGCGCGCGCATGGTTCAAGCTGACCCATCGCGACATGGGGCCAAAAGAGCGTTATCTCGGTCCGGAAGTGCCGGCCGAAGACCTGATCTGGCAAGATCCCGTTCCGGCGGGCAACGCGCCCAGCGATGCCGCCGTTGCTGCATTGAAGGCGGGAATTTTGTCGAGCGGGCTCACCATTCCGGAATTGGTTAAGGCGGCTTGGGCGTCGGCCAGCACGTACCGCCAGTCGGACCATCGCGGAGGCACCAACGGCGCGCGCGTTGCTCTTGCGCCGCAAAAAGACTGGGATGCCAACGAGCCAGCGGAACTTGCCAAGGTTCTTGCCAAGCTAAATGAGCTTCGTGGCGACATCAGCCTTGCCGATGCAATCGTCATCGGCGGCAACGCGGCCATTGAAAAGGCGGCGAAGGATGCCGGCGTCGACGTCACGGTCCCGTTCCGTGGTGGCCGTGGCGATGCAAGCCAGGAGTGGACGGATGTTGAAAGCTTCGAACCACTCGAGCCGCAGGCCGACGCGTTCCGTAACTATCTGCCGAACAAGCTGCGGGTGCGCACCGAAGAAATGATGCTCGACCGCGCGCAATTGCTTGGCCTGTCGCTCCCGGAACTGACGGTGCTTATCGGCGGCATGCGTGCGCTTGGCGCCAATTATGGCGGACGCACGCATGGCAGCTTCACCAAGCGACCCGGCCAGCTGACCAATGATTTCTTCGTCAATCTGCTCGACATGGCCACCGAATGGAAAGCCGTCGACGGCAGCAATGATGAGGAATTTGTCGGATCGGACCGCAAGGACGGCAGCGAAAAATGGCGCGCGACCCGAACCGATCTGACGTTTGGTTCCAATTCCCAGTTGCGGGCCATTGCGGAAACCTATGCGGAAAAAGGCGGCGAGAAACGCCTGGTCAACGACTTCGCAAAAGCATGGGGTAAGGTGATGGAAGCGGGCCGCTTCGACGCCTGACCTTATTAAGTTGCCCCCCGAAGGGCCGTCGGACCATTACCGGTTCGGCGGCCCTTTTCCTATGGCTGACGCTGTTCGAACCCGACCAAGCATTCGGCGACCCACCGCGCCGCCGTCAACGCGCTTAGGTCCGAGCTGTCGAGTGGCGGGTCCCATTCTGTAAGGTCTATCAACTTCACCTTTGGCGAGGACGCAAGCGCGCGCACGGCAGCGAAAAAATCATGGGCGGGCATGCCGGCGGGCCGGGCGCCGGGCGCGCCGGGGAACTGGGCACGGTCAATAACATCGATGTCGCAATCAATGACGATCGCATCGCAATGAGCCACATGCGCAAGCGCCGTGCTGATCGCGCTGTCGATCCCTAAGCGCCGAACCTGCTCCAGCGTAATGACCAGATGACCGCCCGCGACCGCGTCGCGATGCATGTCCGCGCTATTGGCGAAGCTGGCGAGGCCAACCTGGGCGACATTCCTTCCCGGCAGCCCATCTTCACGCAGCGCCCGCACCGGATTGCCGTTACCGAGCCCATCGGCAAGATCGCGCATGTCAAAATGGGCGTCGAGCGTGATCAGGCCAATCCTGTTGATTGGCAGGTCTAGGGCGCGGGCCACGGCATGAACGGCTGGCCTGGTCACCGCGTTATTGCCGCCAACGAGTAGCGTCAGTGCATGGCGCCGCACACTCTCGGTCGCTGCCAATGTGATCGGTCCGGTGGCCTCCTCTATGGAAAGACCTGCGATGGGGACGTCGCCATGGTCGGCAATGGCGCTCGAAATTTCTTTCCCCGTCTCAACATCATAGAGGCCAATTCGGCGCAGCGTTGCGCGCAGTGTCGGCGGCGCGAGGTCGCAGCGCCCGGGCGTCACCGATCCGGCGGCGAGTGGTGCGCCGACCATGCCAACAGGCGTCTCGGCATCTTTGGGGGAGAGGAGATCGGAAAGATTGGGCCAGGTGCTTCGCATCTGCTTGACCTAGCAGCTTCAGGCGGCGATTCCACATCCCATGTGGGACAAGCTGATCACCGACTGCCATGTCGCAACCATGGTGCCCTCGCCGGGTAATCCGCTCGGCATTTTCCCGAACGCCGCCATCGGCATTGACGGCGGGCGGATTGTTCGGGTCGGCAAGCGGACCGAGCTGGCAGGGTTCCGGTACAAGGAAGTCGTGGCACTCGGCGGCGCTTATGTGACGCCGGGGCTTGTCGATTGCCACACGCACCTCGTCTTCGGCGGCACGCGGGCGAACGAACATGCGATGCGCCGCGCCGGCGCGACCTATGAGGAAATCGCCAAGGCAGGCGGCGGCATCATGTCGACCGTCCTCGCCACGCGTGCGGCGAGCGCAGACCAGCTTCGCGACCAGGCCCGCCGCCGCCTCCACGCGCTGATGGCTGGCGGGGTGACGACGGTGGAGATCAAGTCGGGTTACGGTCTCGATACCGCGTCGGAACTGCACCTGCTCAACACGGCGAAGGCAATTGGCCGGGATGAGCCGGTGCGGATTGTCCCGACCCTGCTCGCCGCGCACGCGCTGCCGCCCGAGGCCAAGGAAGGCCCTGCGCGCGAAGCCTTTGTGAAGATGATCGTCGAGGAGATGATCCCGGCGGTTGCCAAGGCCGGCGTCGCAACCAGCGTTGATGCCTTTGTCGAAACCATCGCCTTCACTCCTGCAGAGGTGGAGCGGGTGTTCACCGCCGCGCTCGCCAACGGCCTGCCGGTGCGTGTCCATGCCGAGCAGCTCTCGAACCAGAAGGGCACCGAGCTCGCCGCCCGCTACAAAGCACTCTCCGCCGACCATCTCGAATATCTCGATGCGGCCGGGGCGAAGGCGATGGCGGCGGCGGGGATGGTCGCGGTGCTGCTGCCCGGCGCTTTCTATGCACTCAACGAAACGAGGAAGCCGCCGGTCCAATTGCTGCGCGACCATGGCGTTCCTATCGCCATCGCCACCGACGCTAACCCCGGCACCTCGCCGGTGCTGAATCCGCAGCTGATAATGAACATGGCCTGCACCCTGTTCGGCCTGACGCCCAAAGAAGCCATCGCGGGAATGACCGTCAACGCCGCCCGCGCCCTCGGCCTCGCCCATGACATCGGCACGGTGGAGGCAGGCAAAGCCGCCGACCTCTGCGCCTGGCGCGTCGATGACCTCAGCGAGCTGGGGTACTGGGTGGGAATGCCGGGGCCGGAACGAAGGTTCTTTGCGGGGGTGGAAGACTAGATTTTGTGGCGTCGCCGTTCAGAACCACGCTCGGATAGCGTTGCCGCGTTCGCCCCAGAAAAGGAACCATTTCCCCGCCGATTGAGCGATGTCCAACTGGTCCTCGAAGGGCGTCGAGCTCGGCGACTTCGATCTTCCGCCGAATCCAAAGAGGCCGCGACGATGGCTTGGTGGATGAGCAGCAGCTTGTTCAGCTGCTGCTAGAAGGTCGCGGCCATACTCGATCGCAGCTTCCGGAAACCGATTATCCCAAGCCTCCAGCATCAGCTCTTTCGAAAGGACGTCGCCGCATTCGTCAAGGAACGCACCACGGAAACTAGTCTCGTCGACGCCTTCGTAAAGGCCCGCATGATTATACTTTGGCACGCCATCGCTCTCAACAAGTCGAAGTACCTAGTAGCCGTATGCGTCGGAAAGGACCTTCGCGATCTTCTCCGGCGTGTCGGCGCCGCTTGCTTTCACAATCCATTCGTCAGCTTTGCGATCAAAACCGACGCGCGGTGCGCCAAGTTCTTCGTAGGGAGGGATAATAATTTCGTCACCTTCAATCGGCGTTCCGTTGAACGAACGCTCTAGAATTGCGCGCCAATCAGCCTCGGCCCCAAGTTTGGGGCGGCCTTCGACGACAAGATCAAGTCCCACGTTCTCCGCTCCAGTCCAAATTGGTTGCCGTGCTGTGACGTAAACTGAAATCTTCTTATCCGTCACCCTGAACTTGTTTCAGGGTCTATTTTCGTGAAAGGCACCAACCACACAAAAATGGATGCTGAAACAAGTTCAGCATGACGGAGCAGTGCGCATGACCAGCAACCCCCGCCTCGACAACAGCCGCCGGATCAAGGCGCGCACCGGCCCTGATAAAATTGCCAAGCATTGGACGACCGAGGCCGCGGTGCGGATGCTGATGAACAACCTTGATGATGAAGTCGCCGAAGCGCCGCAGAGCCTTGTTGTTTATGGCGGCATCGGGCGCGCCGCACGCAATTGGGAATGCTACGACAAAATCGTCGAGGTTCTGGAGCGGCTGGAGGAGGATCAGACGCTACTGGTCCAGTCGGGCAAGCCGGTTGGCGTTTTTCCGACTCACAAGGATGCACCGCGGGTGCTGATCGCCAATTCCAACCTCGTGCCCAAATGGGCGAATTGGGAGACGTTCAACGAACTCGATCGCAAGGGGCTGATGATGTACGGCCAGATGACGGCCGGGTCGTGGATCTACATCGGGTCGCAGGGCATCGTTCAGGGCACTTACGAAACCTTCGCGGAAATGGGCCGTCAGCATTATGGCGGCGACCTTAGCGGCAAATGGATCCTGACCGGCGGTCTCGGCGGCATGGGCGGGGCGCAGCCGCTGGCCGCCGTCATGGCCGGCGCGCACTGCATTGCGGTTGAGGTTCAGGAAAGCTCGATCCAGAAGCGGCTGGAAACCCGCTACCTAGATCACCGCGCGACCAGCATTGATGAGGCGCTGGAGATCATCGCCAATGCGACCGAGCCGACCAGCGTCGGCCTGCTCGGTAATGCCGCCGAAATCTTCCCGGAAATGGTCGCGCGCGGGATTCGCCCGGACGCGGTGACGGACCAAACCAGCGCCCATGACCCGATCAACGGTTATTGCCCGGCGGGCTGGAGCGTAGAGAAGTGGGTCGAGATGCGCGAGCGCAATCCCGAGGCCGTCGCCGAGGCCGCGCGCGAGAGCATGGCGCGGCAAGTCGAGGCAATGCTCGCCTTCCAGAAAATGGGCATCCCAACATTCGACTATGGCAACAATATCCGGCAGGAGGCGAAGGACGTCGGCGTCGCCAACGCGTTCGACTTCCCCGGCTTTGTCCCCGCCTATGTGCGACCGCTATTCTGCAAGGGCATCGGTCCATTCCGCTGGGCCGCGCTGTCGGGCGATCCGGAAGATATCGCCAAGACTGACGCCAAAGTGAAGGAACTGATCCCCGACGATCCCCACCTCCACCGCTGGCTCGACATGGCGGCGGACCGGATTGCCTTCCAGGGCCTGCCCGCGCGCATCTGCTGGGTTGGCCTGGGGCAGCGCCACCGCCTCGGCCTCGCGTTCAACGAGATGGTTCGCAATGGCGAGCTGAAAGCCCCGATCGTCATCGGTCGCGACCACCTCGACAGCGGCAGCGTCGCAAGTCCCAACCGCGAGACGGAGGCCATGCTCGATGGGTCGGACATGGTCAGCGACTGGCCGATCCTCAACGCCCTGCTCAATACGGCCGGCGGCGCGACCTGGGTCAGCTTCCACCATGGCGGCGGCGTCGGCATGGGCTATTCACAGCATAGCGGCGTCGTCATCGTCGCGGACGGATCGGAAGACGCCGACCGCCGCCTTGGCCGGGTCCTGTGGAACGACCCCGGCACCGGCGTTATGCGTCACGCCGACGCGGGCTATGAGATTGCCATCGATTGCTCAAAGGAACAGGGCCTAGACCTGCCGATGGTGAACGGCTGATGCTGATCCTCAATCCTGAGTCCATCACGCTTTCCACTCTTCGCGAGCTTTGGAACGGCGCGGCTTGCAAGCTCGACGATGCGAGCATGGACCGCGTCCGCGCGTCCGCCGCGTCGGTTCAGCGGATCGTCGCGGGCGGTGAGACCGTTTATGGGGTGAATACGGGTTTCGGCCTCCTCGCCAACACCCGAATTCCGGCGGACCGGCTGGCGGAACTCCAGCGCAACCTCATCCTGTCGCACAGCTGCGGTCTTGGTGAACCACTGCCGCGCCATGTGGTTCGGTTGATGGTCGTGCTCAAGCTGCTCGGCCTCGGCCGGGGTTATTCGGGCGTGCGCCCGGTTGTAATGGACGCACTCCAGGCGCTACTCGACCATGATGCGATGCCGCTAATCCCGTCACAGGGCAGCGTGGGCGCCAGCGGCGATCTTGCGCCGCTGGCGCACATGATCTCGGCGCTCCTCGGCGAGGGTAAAATTGATGTCGCCGGTGAGATACTGCCTGCCAAGCAGGCGCTGTCGAAAATCGGGCTAGACCTGTTGCAACTCGGCCCGAAAGAGGGGCTAGCCCTCATCAACGGCACCCAGGCCTCAACCGCCATTGCGCTCGATGCGCTGTTCCAGGCGGAGCGGGTGTTCGGGGCGGCAATTAAGGCCGGCGCCTTGTCAGTCGATGCCCTTAAAGGCTCAATCAAGCCGTTCGATCCGCGAATTTCGGCGGTGCGCGGTCAGCCCGGACAAATTCGCGTTGCAGAGGCAATTCGTGACCTGCTGCAAGGATCGCCCATCCTCGAGAGCCACGGCACCGCCTGCAACAAGGTACAGGATCCCTACAGCTTCCGCTGCCAGCCACAGGTGATGGGGGCGGCGTTAGATTTACTCGTCAATGCCGCCCGGACGCTGGAGATTGAGGCATCGGCCGTGACCGATAATCCGGTGGTGTTTGAGGATGAAGACATCGCGATCAGCGGCGGCAATTTCCATGCGCAGCCGGTAGCGTTTGCCGCCGACATGATTTCAATGGCGGTGTGTGAAGTTGGCTCGCTTTCCGAGCGGCGCACAAGCGTGCTCGTCGATCCGAAGATGAGCGGTTTGCCCGCCTTTCTTACCGACGACGGCGGGGTAAATTCGGGCCTGATGATCCCGCAGGTTACGGCGGCCGCACTGACAAGCGAAAACAAGGTCATGGCCTTTCCGGCCAGCGTCGATTCCATCCCGACAAGCGCGGGGCAGGAGGACCATGTGTCGATGGCCCCCATTGCCGCCCGGAAAGCAGCCGCAATCGCGAAAAATGCGGCCGGGATTATCGCGGTTGAATTGATCGCCGCAGCGCAAGGGGCCGACTATCATGCGCCGCTGACGACTTCAGACAAGTTGCAGGACGTGCACGCCAAGGTACGCCGCCTGTCGCCGCACCTTGATTCGGACCGCTACTGGGCCGATGAAATGGGCGCGCTGCAGACGGCTATTTTGGATGGCGCCTTTGCGGATAAACGCTGGCTTTAACTGACGCGGGTCCAGCGCTGTTCCTTGCAGATCATGCCGGCAATCGCGCAGCCCTTCACAACAATGGTGTTGGCGTTGACCATGCGCAGGGTGCCGGTGGCGTGCATTTTCCGCTTCGGCAGGAAGACCCGGCCGACCCAACCACCCTTGCCGTCGGGCTTGAATCCGCTCAGCAGGTCTCGGCCGACGATGTTTGGCGTGCCAGCCTCAGCCGCGTCTTTCTTGACCTTGGCGCTGGCGCTGACGACGCGCCCGCACCAGGCGGGGCCGCACGGTGACATATCAATCACCACATTGCGTTTGGGATTGGTCCATTGTCCGTCGATCGGCGTCGCGGCGGCGAGCGGCGCAAGCGGCAGCACGGCTACCGCAAGGCCCATCAATACAGGTGCAAATTTGGTCATCATGAACGCTTTACTAGCCAGTTTTTGTGGCTGAATTGGTGCACTCAGATTGCACGGACCTGAACAAAGATCATCGCAAACGCAGAAAACCGGCAGAAATCTGCCGTTGTTCGGTTTCCTAGGATTCATGTCGACCGGGCTTTTGAGCCATACAACGCGCGAATCGGTGCCCCGATTCGCGCGCTGAGCTTATTTAGCCGTTCGGTCGGTAAATCTCACAAAGGGCATGCAGCAGGCGCAGCGCACTATCGTCGCAAATCCGGTAATAGATCGTCTGCGCGTCGCGGCGGGTGCCCAAAACGCCTTCCTCTCGCAATTTTGCCAGATGCTGTGACGTTGCCGACTGCGCAAGCTGGATCGTGTCAGACAGTTCTGACACCGAGCATTCGCCTTCCAACAGGCGGCACATGATTAGAAGGCGCTGCTGATTGGCCAGCAGCCGAAGCATCCGCGATGCACGAAAAGCACTAACTTTCAGGACCAGGATATCCCTGGTCGGAAACGGCGCGTTCATATCCCTGACTCCCCGAAGTCAGTTGGTGGATCCTATACGCAATTCGAATCGAGCCACTTGGCGGGAGTGCGCACCCATCCGCCCAGTCGTTGGAAGCCGCCGCACCCCGTACACTGGAGGCCGCCAAAAACAGGCGCCCAATATCAGTTGAGCCCCCTCATTGGCAAGTCGTGGCAGTTTCTGAGGGCCGGGCATTTCGACAGATGGCGGGGTGGGAACCCTGCGCGCCCGGCAAAAACAAGCGCGCGAGGTTGCTGCAAAAGTCGGCGCCGATCCGCCATGATGACCTTTACGGTTCCAACATCGGACGAAAAATGGCGTACAAAATGGCTGAGGCGGACGGGCACCGCGCGGCCATAATCTGGCGATATTCCGATCAGGTCGGGGTCGCTCTAATCGCGTTCAGTTTGATCGGCGCGCGTTGCGCCGACATGGCGACGACCTTTTTTCAGCGCCAGGGCCTCCTGGCGAACGCGCTCCCTGTACGATGCGCGCTGGTCGTCGGTGCGCGACGGATAGCATGCACCGCAACTCACCCCCTCTTCATATTGCGGCGATTTGGTGTCTTGCGGGCTCAATGGCTTTCGGCAGGCGCGACACAGGCTATGTGTCCCGCGCTTCAAGCCGTGTCCAATCGCAACCCGCTCATCAAATACAAAGCATTCGCCTTGCCACAGGCTTTCCTCTTCGGGCACCTGCTGCAGATAATTCAATATGCCACCCTTCAGGTGATAGACATCCTCTACGCCTTCCTGCTTAAGGAAAGCGGTCGACTTCTCGCATCTTATGCCGCCCGTGCAGAACATCGCTACCCGAGGTTTTTCGCGGCCTTCGAACAGCGTGTCTCGTACGCTTCGAAACCAGGCCGGGAAATCTCGAAAGCTTTGTGTGTCCGGATTGAGAGCGCCCGCGAAGGAGCCAACCGTGACTTCATAATCGTTTCGCGTATCAATGATGATCGTATCCTGATCCGAAATCAGGGCGTTCCAGTCTTCGGGCGCAACGTAAAATCCGGCATTTTGAGCGGGATCTAAATTGGCTTCGCCCATTGTAACGATTTCCCGCTTGATGCGGACCTTCATCCGATGGAATGGCATTTCCACGGCATCCGAATAATTCACGTTTAGATCGGCGCATCCGTCCAATCCCCGAATGAACGCCAACACGGCGGCGATCCGCTCAAAAGATCCGGCAATCGTTCCATTAATCCCCTCGGGCGCGATTAGCAGGGTGCCGCGTATATCCTGAGCGCGGCAGACATGATCAACCGATGCGCGTATCGCCTCACAATCCGCGAAAGGCGCAAAGCAATATAGGGCGGCGACGGTAAGATTGGGGACGTTGTCCATAATAGTGTCATTCATCACAATGCCATAGCCCCAACGCAGCGGCGCGCCAGCCTCTAGAAGCGGATGGCTTTCACCGGCTAAAAGGACATCACGACAGAAAATCCGGTGGCGGAGCGGGAGGGATTCGAACCCTCGATACGCTTTTGACGTATACTCACTTTCCAGGCGAGCGCCTTCGACCACTCGGCCACCGCTCCGCATGCGCTGGAAGTGGGCGCTGTAGAGGGGGATTCCTGTCACCGCAAGCTTGCCGCGCATGCCAAGTCGGCCCTATGCGTTTTTTCGATGACGCGCCGCTTTGACCTGCCCCCGACTTCCGCGGAGATTGAGGGAATCGCGCGCGCGGCGATAGAGACATTGCCGGAGCCATTTGCGGCCCATCTGAGCGCGATTGTCCTGCAGGTCGACGAATTTGCCGATGCGGCGCTGCTCGCCGAACTGGGGGTCGACGACCCGCTCGACCTCACCGGCGTTTATGAAGGGGTGCCAATCGGCGAACGGAGCGTCGATACCGTCGGCACCATGCCCGACCGGATCCGCCTGTTCCGGCGCGCGATCCTCGATGAATGGGTTGAGGAGGGCGAAGAACTGGAACATCTCGTCCGCCACATATTGATCCACGAGGTCGGACATCATTTTGGTCTGTCCGATGACGACATGCACGCGCTGGAGGAGCAGGAATGACACTGCTTGCCGGCAGGGGTCTCGCGCTTGTCCGCGGCGGACGACTGCTGTTCGAGGACATCGACCTGTCGCTCGGCGCGGGCGAGGCGCTGCACATCACCGGTCCCAACGGTAGCGGCAAATCGAGCCTGATCCGCCTCGTGGCCGGCCTGCTCCACGCCAATGCCGGCACCATCGAACGGGGCGAGGCGGCATTGGCTGATGAAGCCATGGCACTGGACCGCGAATTGCCCCTTCGCCGCGCGCTTTCCTTCTGGAACGGATCCAGTCTCGACACTGCAATGGACGCGTTTGCGATTGCACATCTTGCCGACATACCGGTGCGCATTCTGTCGACGGGCCAGCGCAAGCGCGCAGTGCTCGCGCGGGTCATGGCAAGCCGTGCGCCGCTCTGGCTGCTGGATGAGCCAGTCAACGGGCTCGACCGGGATGGGGCGGAACGGCTGACGAAGGCGGTCATGGACCATCGGGCAAGCGGCGGCGCGGTGCTGGCCGCAAGCCATGTCCCACTCGGCGGCGACTGGCGGGAACTGGCCCTATGACCGGGCGACTGATCACCCGCGAATTGCGCCGCGCGCTGGGCGGTGCCGCGTGGATGCCGCTGGCCTTCTTCCTGCTTGTGGCAACGATTGTCCCGTTCGCGGTTGGGCCCGATGCGTCATTGCTTGCCCGAATTGGCGGCGGCGCCTTGTGGATTGCTGCGCTAACGGCGGCGCTACTGCCCATTGAGCGTTTGATTGAGCCCGACCGCGCCGACGGTTTCCTGGATCAACTTGCCATCGGCGGCACAAGTGAAGAAGCCATCGGCGCAGCTAAGCTGATCGGCCATTGGCTGACCTTTGGGCCGCTGTTGCTGCTTGCAGCGGTACCCGGAAGCATCCTGGTCGGGCTCGACGGTCCGGCGCTGGCTCGGACCCTCTTGTCGTTGGCAATAGGAACCCCTGCCCTTGCTGGGCTCGCGGTATCGGTAGCCGCGTTGACGGCTGGCCTGCCGCGCTCAGGGTCGCTGGCTGGCATCCTGTTGATGCCGTTGGCCGTGCCTCTGGTCATCTTTGGTGCGGCGGCGACCGGTGATGGCAACGGTTCGGCGCTCAAGCTGGAGGCTGCGGTCGCACTCCTGACGGTGGCGGGCACGCCCTTTGTCGTCGGCGCCGCGATCCGCGCGGCGCGAAGCTAATCCTTCGACCAGCGGGCGAAAATAGCGGTCGGGAGCAATAGACCGCGACTATCCTCGCGAACGGCCATTTCACCGCATTCGACCGTTCCGCCAAGGTGCTCGGTCATCTGCCGTAGCAGCTCGCCAATGCTGAGCGCCGACATGCGAACCGCATAGACGGTCAACACCAGGAAACGGCTGTCCTGGTCGAGCAGTTTGACACAATCGGCGAGCAGTGGAGCAAGATGCTCCTCGAGCCGCCATACCTCGCCATTGGGACCGCGCCCGAATTTCGGGGGGTCTAGCAAAATGCCGTCGTAGCGGCGCTCCCGCCGAACCTCGCGCGCGGCGAACTTGGCCGCATCCTCCACGATCCAGCGAATTGGACGCTCCGCTAGGCCCGACAGCGCGGCATTGGCACGTCCGGCCTCGACCGACTTTTTGGATGCATCCACATGGACCAACCTGGCGCCCGCTTCGCTGAGAAGCAGCGTACCGACACCGGTATAGCCAAACAGATTCATTACCTCCGCACCGTCCGACCGTTGCCGCATCCAATCCCATTGCGGAGCCATATCGGGGAAAAAGCCGAGATGGCGGAAAGGCGTCAGGCTGGCGTTGAATTTGACGCCATCGCGGCTCAGCACCCATTCGCGCGGGACCGGGCGGTGCTGGACCCAACGGCCGCCACCATCCTCATCACTGCCGGGAACGAAGGTCGCGTCAGGGTTCCAGTCATTTGTCGCTGGCGTCCACATCGCCTGGGGTTCCGGGCGGACGACCTTTACCGGGCCGTATCGTTCATACTTCTGGCCATTGCCGCTATCGATCAGCGTGCAGGCGTCCCACGGTTCGGCGACAATGGTTCTGAGGTCGGCTAGGCTCATGATATGCACCTCATGCGGCCAGCGCCAGCTTGCCGCCGATCGACGCCAGCGCGGCCGGCCCCGATAGCATTAACTGGCCAACCGCTCGGGCATCGGCGACGTCGACAGCGCGCAGCTCGTCAAGCATTTCGCCGTGACTCATGATGCGGCCAAATAATTCAACCGACCGAGCCATGGCATCAGCGCGACCCTGCGGTGTTTCCAGCGCCATCAGCAGGCCCGCCTCGACCTGTGCCCGCGCGCGGTTTAGTTCGGCTTCGGACAGGTCGTCCGCTGCCTGCTTTACGCAATCGCGGGCCAGTGCCATGGCCTCGGCGGCCCGGGCCTTCTCGGTTGATAGATTTACTGCAAAGACACCGGTTTCAGCATAGCCCTGCGTCCAGGCGTAGATGGAATAGGCGAGCCCGCGCTCTTCCCGCAATTGCTGGAACAGGCGTGATGACATGCCCCCGCCGACCGCTTGCGCGAACAGCGACAGCGCAGGCGCCCGTTCGTCTGCGGCCGAAAGGCCAGGATGAGCAAAGGCGAGGTGGGTTTGCTCCGTCGTTTTGCGGTCGGATCTGACACCGCCTACAAACCTCGCTTCCGCCATCGCGTGCACATGGCCGCTCGGCAAATCACCGAATAACGTTTCGGCGAGGTGCAGGACATGGTTTGGGTCGACCTTTCCCGCCGCGGATATAACCAGTCGTGACGGCTGATATTGATCAGTGAGCCACGATAGACAGTCAGCGCGTGAAAAGGCGCGGATCGTGTCGGCATTGCCCAGCACGGGACGAGCCAGCGGCTGATTGCCAAAAGCAGCCTCGAACAGATGATCGTGGATCAGGTCGTCCGGTGTATCGAGCGCTTCACCAAGCTCTGAAAGGATCACCAGCTTCTCGCGTTCCAATTCCTCGGCATTGACGGCAGGTGCGCGAACCAGGTCTGCGATCAGTTCCAGCGCGAGGCCGACATCGGGCGCCAGCGTGCGGGCATGGAATACCGTCTGGTCGCGGCTGGTCCAAGCGTTGAGCGACCCGCCCACATCTTCGATCGCTTCGGCAATGGCGCGGGCATCGCGGCCGCGCGCGCCCTTGAACACCATATGTTCAACAAGATGGGCGAGACCGCCTTTGCCGTCCGCCTCACTGCGCGATCCGACGCTGGCATATAGGCCAATGGCTGTGGATTGAGCGCCCGGCATCGGGTCGATGGCGAGTGTCAAACCATTTGCCAATCGTGTCAGTTCAGCCATTGGCGGCGTCCTTCGCCCAGCGTTGGCGTAACACCAGCGCATAAATGATCAGTGCTATTCCGGCGAACAGGAACCATTGTACGGCATAGCTGAAATGATTGTTGGGAATTGTGTCGGTCGACGGCGGCGCGCTTGCCATCAAACCGGGTCCAGGTGTCGCGGCGACCAGCCGCATCCGCGACACGCGATCTGGTGCAATAATGCCGCTCACCAGGCCGCCCTTATATTCGCGGCCGGCGTTAGGATCCTTTGACCAGCCAATCTCGACGGCCATACCCGGTCCTTCGCCGCCGCCGGTCTCGCAATCGACGATAATCAAGAAGCCGGGCTCCCCGCGAAGATTCTGGCCTGCGCTGGTCCGGAAGTTCTGCGGCGTAATGCAATTACCGGTTGCCGCGCGAAACAGCGGTAGCGGCTCTGAGAGCGGTGCCGTCGGCCAGCTAATCGGCGGCAGATCCACGGCCGCCGCATAACTCGCGAGCAGCGCATCTTTTTGCGCCTTCCGATCGAGTTGCCAAAAACCGAGCCAGATCATGGTCAGCACGGCGGCCGCCACGACAATGGTCGGGACAATCGGTATCTTCCGACTCATTCCACCAGCCTGCCTTCGCGCGCGCGGTGGCGATATTCCTGGAATATGAGGGCGGCCTTGCCCCAACGCAGGCCCAGCAACGTCAGGCCGATGAGGATGGGTAGCCAGATAATATGGACCCACCACGGCGGGCTAAAAGACGCATCCAGAACGAGCGCGCCGACCGTCACAATCGCACCGACGATCAGAATCAGGAAAGCAGCCGGCCCATCGCCGACATTGAAGCTTTCAAAATCCAAATTGCAGACGCGGCACCTTGGCGCGAAACGGGCGAGGCCCGCAAATAGCGTCCTCGCCCCGCATTGGGGGCAAAGGCCCCCGAACGTCGCCGCGACCAGCGACGGCGCCGAATAAGCGCCGCCGGGTTGCGTGTCACTCATCAGCCGTGGACCGGTGCGCCCGCGCCACCCCAGATGTAGATGGTGACGAACAGGAACAGCCACACGACGTCGACGAAGTGCCAATACCAGGCCGCCGCTTCGAAGCCGAAATGTTCCTTGGGGGTGAAATCACCCTTGTAGGCACGGACCAGGCAGACGATCAGGAAGATCGTGCCGATGATGACGTGGAAGCCGTGGAACCCGGTCGCCATGAAGAAGGTCGAGCCGTAAATATTGCCCGGATCTTCGGTGTTCAGCATCGAGAAGCTGAAGGGTGCGTGGATATATTCATACGCCTGGATCGACGTGAACAGCAGGCCCAGAAGGATGGTGCACCACAGGCCCTTCTTCAGGCCTTCGCGATCTCCATGGATCAGCGCATGGTGAGCCCAGGTCACGGTTGTACCCGAACACAGCAGGATCATGGTGTTGAGTAGCGGCAGGCCGAAGGGATCCAGCACTTCCATGCCCTTTGGTGGCCAAACTCCGCCAATTGCTTCCTTCGGGAACAACGAAGCGTCGAAGAAGGCCCAGAACCAGGCAACGAAGAACATCACTTCTGACGCGATGAACAGGATCATGCCGTAGCGCAGGTGAAGCTGCACCACCTGCGTATGATCGCCGGCGCGACCTTCGCGGATGACATTGCCCCACCAGCTGAACATCGTCACCAGCACGCCCAGGAGGCCGAGCAGGCAGACGAATTTGCCGTACGGGTTGTCATGCAGCCACATCACGCCGCCGCCCGTCAGGGCAAGCGCCGAGAAAGAGCCAATGATCGGCCACTGATCGGGCGGAAGAATATGATAATCGTGGTTCTTGGTGCCAGCCATGATGTGTTCCCTGAAATCTCGTGGCCCGGCTCTAGCGGGCGTTTTCGGCTTTTTCCACCGGATAAAATGTATAGCTCAGCGTGATCTCGTCGATGTCCTTTGTCGACTCATCATCGCGGATGCGCGGGTCAACATAGAAAACCACCGGCATTCGGACGCTTTGGCCGCCCTTCAATGTCTGCTCCGTGAAGCAGAAACACTCAATCTTGCTGAAATATTGGCCGGTCGTGTCGGGCGACACATTGAACGCAGCCGTGCCGGTGGTGGTGCGGGCGGTGAGGTTGGTGGCCCGATAGTAGATCGTGGTTTTTTGACCCGGAATAATGCGCACGCTGGTCTGTTCCGGCTCAAACTTCCACGGCAGCGCCGCGTTGATATTCGCATCGAAGCGAACGCTGATGGTGCCGGCGGCGGCATCGGCGCCGGGGGCGATGGCCGCCCGCTGGGTCGTGCCGGCGAAACCCGTCACCTGACAAAATACCCGGTAAAGCGGGACCGACGCGAATGCGAGCGCCAGCATGGCCAGCCCGAAAATCGCCATTCGGGCCGCGACCTTGCGATTGCGTGACGCGAGCTCGTTCAACGGTTCACCAGCATTTTGCCGATGGTGATTGCAAACACCAACACGACGAACAGGCCGAGCAGAATCGCGAGCACGCGCGCTCCTTCTCGCTGCCGTTTGCGGATCATGTCTTCATGGTCAGGATTCATGCGAGCACCCAGCGGTCAATCACTAACGCCCCGAACAGGGCAAAAAGATAGATGATGGAAAAGGCGAACAGGCGCTTTTCCGGTTTCATTTCGGACGGCTCACTGGCGCTGTTGGCCAGCACCATCAACGCCAGCATGGCGAAGACGAAGTTGAGCGCGACGGAGGCAATTCCGTAAATCCAGCCGGCATATCCGAGCGCCCAGGGCAGAAGCGCGGCAATCACCATCGGCACGGTATAGAGCGCGATCTGCCGCCGCGTGGTTTCAATGCCGGACACGACCGGGAGCATCGGCACCCCTGCGTTGGCATAATCGGTGCGGACAAACAAGCTGAGCGCCCAGAAATGGGGCGGCGTCCACAAGAAGATGATGGCGAACATGAGCCAGGCCATGACCGGGGTCGACCCGGTTGCAGCGGCCCAACCGATCAGCGGCGGAAAGGCTCCGGCGGCGCCGCCGATGACGATGTTCTGCGCGGTCCGGCGCTTCAGCCAGACCGTGTAAATCAGCACATAGAAGAGGATCGACACGGCGAGCCAGAAGGCTGCAACATGGTTGGCCGCCAGGTCCATCAGGATGACGGAAAAGAAGGACATGCCGACGCCAAAATGAAGCGCGGTTTGCCGCGTCATCCGGCCGGCCGGAAGCGGGCGATTCTGAGTTCGCTTCATCTTCGCATCGAGGTCGGCCTCATACCATTGGTTGAGCGCCCCCGCCGCACCCGCGCCAAGCGCGATGCACAGCACGGCGGCGAAGCCCAGGATCGGCTGGACATAGCCCGGCGCGGCAAGCAGTCCGCACAGACCGGTGAACACCACCAGGCTCATGACGCGCGGTTTGGTCAGCGCAAGCAGGTCGCGCCAGTCGGCGGGAAGCTGCTCTTCAGTCGGGATCGGGACACTGGTCACGAGGCGGGCCTATAGGCGGTTGAGAAGAATAGGGAAAGACCAACGTCGGGGTGACATATCACCTCTAGTTCCCCTGCGAAGTCGGGGGCCCAGATGCGCGGCGCGCCGACCTTTCGGCGCTGCCCTGCTCGCCCTGCGGGCTCGGAATGGGCCCCTGCCTTCGCAGGGGAACTGGTTGGGGAGCTGCAATGTTCAGCTTGGCCGCGCTACCATGGAGGGATGATGAACCGAATCGCCTTAGCGTTAGCAACGCTACTTGTTCCGCTGTCCGCACCCTCATATGCCGCGCCCGCACATGCGGCCACGCCCAAGGCCGACCTCGTCACCGTCACGCTCAACACCGACAAGGGACGAATCGTGCTGGCACTCGACCGCGGACGGGCGCCGATCACCACTGCCAATTTTCTCGCTTATATCGACAAGGGTTATTTCGACGGTCAGCCCTTCTATCGCGCGATGAAGATGGGCAATGGCGGGTTGATCCAGGGCGGGGTGCGGAGCAGCGTGCGCCTGCTGCCGAAGATTGCCCATGAATCGACCGCCAAGACCGGCCTGAAGAATGTCGCGGGATCGATCGCCATGGCCAACGGCGGCGCAGGAACCGCGCAAAGCGACTTCTTCATCATGACCAAGGACGTGCCCTACTTCGATGCCAAGGGCGACAAGCCCGGCTTCGCCGTGTTTGGCCATGTGGTGCAGGGGATGAACGTGGTGAAAGCGATTCTCGCCGCGCCGACATCGCCGATGCGGGGCGAAGGGGTGATGAAGGGGCAGATGCTGGAGCCGCTGGTGATGATTCGGAAGGCGGAACGGGTAGGGCGTTAAACTCCCTTCCCGGCGGGAAGGGTTCTGCCACAATAATGGATGATAAGTCGACGCCAAGATATCAAAATGGGGCGGGCGGCTTGTAGTCCATCATCACTCGTTCGATGTCGCCATTGACGCCAAGAACGACTTCGATGTCCCAATAGAGCTGGCCCAAGCCATTGGGGGAATAGGCAAGCCGATATGGCTGCCACAACGGATTGTCAGTTGGCACCCGCTTAATGTCCCAAACTTCGTCAAACGGCACCCGCAGAAACACGTCTCGGGGTGACGATTTGGTTATATCATACGAAGCAATGGAGCCCGCCAACAGTTCGAACGGCACGAAATCGCCAGCACCCAGCCTGCGCTGGCCGTCCTTCAACTTAGTGATGAGCGCGGTCGCTTCCTCGACATTAAGCCCGGTCAGTTGGGCCTTGGCCGGGACCGGATGCGGCTCGTTGGGGTTGGCCAATGCAGCGGTTGAATAAACCGTTTGACCGGCCAGAAGAAAAAGAAACAACCAGTGCATGACCTCACCATCGCAGGATCGGCTAATGCCCGCAATGGCTCGATCGCGGGCTTTGCGCCTCTCCGCCGCCACATCCGCTCGCTCTCGCCTTGGCGTTGCAAGGCTGACACTCTCTTCGTGACGTCGGTCGAGTTCGTCGGTGACGACCCGCCGTCCGAACTTCGGCGTCCCAACGAATAAGGCCGCCTTGCTTTCGCAAGACGGACCCTATTCTTTTACCTGGACCCCGGCCTTCGCCGGGGTTGATTAAGCCTGGTCGGGCTTAATCAATCTTCGGCAGGGTTTCGAACTGGTGGAACGGCGGCGGGCTGGACAGGGTCCATTCCAGCGTCGTGGCGCCCGGACCCCAGGGGTTGGCCGGAGCCTTCTTGCCTGCGGCGAACGACCAGATGAGGTTGAGGAAGAAGATACCCATGCCGGCAATGGTCACCATGTACCCGAGCGACGAGATCTTGTTCCAATAGGCAAATGCCGGGGTGTAGTCCGGGATACGGCGCGGCATGCCGTCGAGACCGAGGAAGTGCTGCGGGAAGAAGATCATGTTCACACCGATGAACATGACGAAGAAGTGCAGCTTGCCCAGGAACTCATTATACATCTTGCCGCTCATTTTCGGGAACCAGTAATAGAACCCGGCGAACAGCGAGAAGACCGCACCCAGCGACAACACATAGTGGAAGTGCGCGACGACATAATAGGTGTCGTGCATATAGTTATCGACACCGCCGTTCGCGAGCACGACGCCGGTGACGCCGCCCACGGTGAACAAGAAGATGAAGCCGATTGCCCACAGCATCGGGGTTTCGAAGCTGATCGAGCCGCCCCACATGGTGGCAATCCACGAAAAGATCTTCACGCCGGTCGGAACCGCGATGATCATGGTTGCGGCGGTGAAGTACATCTTCGTGTTCACGTCGAGGCCGACCGTGAACATGTGGTGCGCCCACACGACGAACCCGACAACGCCGATCGCGACCATGGCGTAGGCCATGCCGAGATATCCGAACACCGGCTTGCGGCTGAAGGTGGCAATGATCTGGCTGACGATGCCGAAGCCCGGCAGGATCATGATGTACACTTCGGGGTGGCCGAAGAACCAGAACAGGTGCTGGTACAGGACCGGGTCGCCGCCGCCTTCAGCGTTGAAGAAGGCGGTGCCGAAGTTACGGTCGGTCAGCAGCATGGTGATCGCACCTGCAAGCACCGGAAGCGCGAGCAGAAGCAGGAAGGCGGTGATCAGCACCGACCAGACGAACAGCGGCATTTTGTGCAGGGTCATGCCCGGCGCGCGCATGTTGAAGATGGTGGTGATGAAGTTGATCGCACCAAGGATCGAGCTGGCGCCCGCAAGGTGCAGCGAGAAGATGACCATATCAACCGCAGGACCGGTCGAACCGCTGGTCGACAGCGGCGCGTAAAGCGTCCAGCCGGTGCCAGCGCCCAGACCGGTGCCGCCGGTGACAAACACCGACCCGAGCAAGAGCAGAAACGCCGGAACGAGCAGCCAGAAGCTGACGTTGTTCATGCGCGGGAAGGCCATGTCCGGCGCACCGATCATGATCGGAACGAACCAGTTGCCAAAGCCGCCGATCATTGCCGGCATGACCATGAAGAAGACCATGATCAGGCCGTGTGCGGTGATGATGACGTTCCAGTGGTGATACGCCTCATCAAGGCTTGCGCCGGCACCGGCGCCGAGCGGCCAGGCCATGTTGAGATACTGGATGCCCGGCTCCATCAGCTCCATGCGCATGA
The DNA here is from genome assembly GCF_946478955.1 of uncultured Sphingomonas sp. Next base: position 21,492 of record NZ_CAMLDL010000002.1, read on the forward strand.
TGCCGGACAGGGCGCCGCCGATGATCCCCGCGATAATCGCGAAGATCAGGTACAGCGTGCCGATATCCTTGTGGTTGGTCGACATGAACCAGCGGGCGAAGAAGCCCGGCTTATGGTCGGCGTCATGATGCGCGTGATGGTCTTCATGAGCTTGAAGCTTCATCGCGTCGGCGGGAATTGTGCTCATCTTAAGTCTCGATTCCGCGTCTTAGTTGGTGGCCGGCGCCGCAGCGTTGGCGGCGGGCGTTTCGGTGGTGGCAGCAACAGCGTTGTCGTTGGCCGGCGCCGCAGCGTTGGCGACCGGCGCAGCGGCGGCAGCGGCCTTGGCGGCCTCGGCCGCAGCGGCGTCTGCCTTCGCCTTTGCCTCAATCGCTGCCTTGGGCTGGCCGCCCTTGCTGACGAGCCAGGCGTTGAATTCGGCTTCGGGGACAACCTCGACCGCGATCGGCATGAAGCCGTGGCGGGCGCCGCACAGTTCGCTGCACTGGCCGAAATAAACACCTGGGCGGTCTACCTTGACCCAGGTTTCGTTCACACGGCCGGGATTGGCGTCCATCTTGATCCAGAAGGCCGGGACGGCAAAGCTGTGGATTACGTCGACCGACGTGACCAGGAACTTGACGGTCTTGCCGGCCGGAATGACCAGACGCTCGTCAACGGCGAGAAGCGGCGGACCATCAGCATCGGTGCGATACCGTTCGCCCGGCTTCACGTCGGCCTTTTCCTTCAGCATGTTCGATACGAGTTCGAACCCGCCATTGTCCGGGTAATTATAGGTCCAATACCATTGGTTCCCGATGACCTTGACGGTCAGATCGGCGGGCGGCGGAGTGTATTGAGCGCGGATCAGGCGGATCGATGGAACCGCGATCGCGACCAGGATCAACACCGGCAACACCGTCCACACCACTTCGATCATGGTGTTGTGGCTGGTCTTCGAGGGGGTCGGATTGGCGCGGCGGTTGTACCGCACCAGCGTCCAGATCAGCAGGATCAGCACGAACACGCTGATCGCGACACACATCACGAGCAACCAGTCATTGTGGAAGCTGTGTGCGCGCTGACCAATTTCGGTGACCTGGTCCTGAAGGCCCATGCGGCCATCGGGAACACCAAGACCCGGGGTCGGGGCGACATGATCGACCGCCTGGACGGCAGCCTGTTCGGCCGCGGCGTTGGCGGCCGGAGCGGCGGCATCAGCCGGAGTGGCTGTCGTCGTCGCGGTTGCGGCGGGGGCCGCAGCCGGCGCCTGGGCGATGGCCATTGCCGGCAGAAGGCCGGCCGCAGCCATTGCGAGTACCCATCCCTTGAGTTTCATCGTCACCCCAATTGCTTGTTCTAATTGCTTCGATTGCACGGAAGGGCCCGCCAGATAGGCGGGTCCGAATTTTGCGGCCTTATAGGCAGGTGATGCCACTCTCTCAAGCACTAGGTCATGCCTTTCTTTCCGCCACGTTGCGAGCATCGACCCAAGCGCCTATCTGACCGCCATGAACAAAGGAGGAAAAGTGTGACCGACGAGGAGATTTTGGCGGAATTCCGCGCGGCGGACGCGCTCCTTGAAGGACACTTCATCCTGTCGTCGGGTCTGCGCAGCCCGCGCTACCTGCAATGCGCGCGGGTATTGATGGACGGCGCGCGCGCACAGCGGCTAGCAACGGCACTGGCCGCGACCATCCCCGCAGAAATCCGCGAGTCCCTCGATGCCGTAGTCTCGCCGGCGATGGGCGGTGTCATCATCGGTCATGAAATGGGCCGGGCGCTTGGCAAGCCGGCGATGTTCCTGGAACGACCCGACGGGGTATTTCACTTCCGCCGCGGATTTGCGCTGGCACCGGGTGCCAAGGTGCTGATGGTCGAAGACGTCGTGACCACTGGCCTGTCATCACGCGAAGCGATTGAGGCGGTGCGCCAGGCCGGCGGCGAGGTGCTTGCCGAGGCGTCATTGGTTGATCGGTCCGGTGGCAAGGCCGACCTTGGCGTTGCTTATTATCCGCTGATCCGCATTGATGTGCCGACCTATGCGCCGGATGCGCTGCCGCCAGAACTGGCGGCGATTCCGGCGATCAAGCCGGGGAGCCGCGCCGTTTGAGCCAGCCGCTTCGCCTGGGCGTCAACATTGACCATGTCGCGACCATCCGCAATGCGCGCGGCGGTCCGCACCCTGATCCGGTACGGGCGGCGCTTTTGGCCGAGGCGGCGGGGGCCGACGGGATTACCGCCCACCTGCGCGAAGACCGGCGGCATATCACCGATGATGATATTGCGCGGCTGAAGGCGGAAATTGCCTTACCACTCAACCTGGAGATGGCGGCGACGGACGAAATGTTGGCTATCGCGCTCAGCCACCGTCCCCACGCCGCCTGCATCGTTCCCGAAAAACGAGAAGAGCGGACGACCGAGGGCGGACTAGATGCGGCGGGGCAGTTTGAGCGCCTGCAACCGATGGTCACGGCATTGAGCGATGCGGGTGTCCGCGTAAGCCTGTTCATCGAACCGAGCGAGCGACAGGTCGAGGCGGCCTTGCGGCTCGGGGCGCCGGTCGTTGAATTCCATACTGGCCATTATGCGCTGGTCGATGGAGACGCACGGGCGGTGGAGTATAAACGCATAGCCGATGCGGCGGCGCTGGCCGTGCAGGGCGGGATCGAGCCCCATGCGGGTCACGGCCTGACCTATGATAATGTACAGCCCATTGCCGCGATCCCGCAAATCCGCGAGCTCAACATCGGCCATTTCCTGATCGGCGAGGCGATCATTACCGGCCTCGACGCCAGCATCCGCCGGATGCGCGCATTGATGGATGACGCGCGTTGAGCATCGTCGGCCTCGGCTCTGATCTTTGCAATATTGAGCGGATCCAGAATTCGATGGACCGGTTTGGCGATCGTTTCCTTAATCGCGTTTATACCGAGACGGAGCGAGCCAAGGCGGCGCGGCGGCCGTTTACGATGGCGGGGACCCTGGCCAAACGCTTTGCCGCCAAGGAGGCATTTTCCAAGGCGGTCGGCACCGGATTTAAGCGCGGCGTGTTCATGAAGGACATTGGCGTTGTGAATGCGCCGTCGGGTGCGCCGACGCTGCAGCTGACCGGCGGCGCCAAGGCGCGGCTTGACGAACTGACGCCCGCTGGCCACGCCATGATCGTTCATCTTACGATGACCGACGACCACCCCTGGGCCCAGGCATTTGTGATCCTGGAAGCCCGAAAGATGGAGCCCTGATTGTCCGAGACTGTTGAAACCGTGTCCGCGGAAACGAACGATGGCACGCCTGAAACGCACAGCAAGCGGAGCCTTGTGTGGCAGGAAATCAAGGGCATCCTTTGGGTGCTGCTGGCGGTGTTGCTGTTCCACAGCTTTGTTGCCAAGCCCTTCTATATCCCGTCGGAATCGATGATGCCGAAAATGCTGGTCGGTGATCGGCTGGTTGTGACCAAATATCCGTACGGTTGGTCCTATGTATCCCCGACGATTCCCAATCCGGCCGCGATTTTCCGGTCGGTTGTCTTGCGGCAGGGCGCCGAACCCTGGGGAATCACGCTGCCGTTTATGCAGGGGCGGATTTTTGGGAAATTGCCCGAACGGGGCGACATCGTCGTCGTCACGCCGCCCGGTAAGAATGAGGATTATATCAAGCGGGTCGTCGCGCTGCCCGGCGACACGGTTGAAATGCGTGAAGGCCGACTGATCCTGAACGGCGTTCCGGTGAAGAGCGAGGTGAGGCCCAACCTAATGCTTCCGGTCGATGCCAATTCGCCTTGCTCAATGGACAAATTCTACAACCGGCTGGTCGATACGGCAGAGGGGCCGCGCTGCTCACTCCCCATTGTTCGGGAAACGCTGCCCAATGGTGTCAGCTATGATACGATTGATGAGGGCCGCAATGCCAGCATTGGTGACGATTATGGCCCGCGCAAAATTCCCGCCGGTCACGTTTTCCTGATGGGCGACAATCGCGATCATAGCGCCGATAGTCGCTATTCACTCTCCAGCCAGGGCCTTGGCGGCCCGGTGCCGTGGGAAAATATCGGCGGCCGCGCCGAGTTCATTACCTTCAGCCTCGACGGCTCAGGGATCTTCGGGTTCCGGCCCGGCCGGGCCGGAAGCAGCCTGCGGGCGGACAGTCAGCCATAAGCACGCAAAGAAAATGACGCCCCGATTAAGACGGGGCGCCATTTCGAAATTCCAATACGGCAATGACCGGCTTTACTGACCCGGCGGCGCAGGGGGAGGCGCGCCTTCTGCCGGCGCGCCTTCCTGCGGAGCGCCCTGCTGCTGCTGCATCTGGGCGGCGGCAATGGCGGCGCCCGGAACGACCTGCAGAACATGGACGTCGAAATAAAGGTCCTCGTTCGGGCCGAACGGGCTACCCGGCGGCGGCGTCGGGCCGTAGGCCTTCGGGCCTGGAATGAAGACTTCATAGCGGCCGCCGGACTGCATCTTCTGCAGTGCCTGGGAGAAGCCGGGGACAACCTGGCCCACCAGCATTGGCGCGGGGCCGCGGCCTTCGGTCGTGTCGAAGACGGTACCGTTCTTCATCTTGCCGGTATATTCGATGATGACGCCGTCCATCGGGCCGATCAGCTCACCCTTGCCCGCCTCTACTGTCTTGACGCTGACGCCTTCGAGCTTTCCCATCCAGGCAATCGCGAAGGCAATGGCAATCAATGCCGCAACTGCCAGCCACAGTTTGGTCAGCGAACCCTTTTCAATCGGGCGAAGCGGAACGGCTGTGACGGACATGGGAGACTCCGAATTTCGGACAAAAGGAAAGGGCGCCCGTTACCGGACGCCCGAGACGATCTTAACGACCGCCTTCGCGCTCGACCCGCTTGCGCTCCAGCTTGCGGGCGCGGCGGATGGCGGCGGCACGCTCACGAGCGCGCTTTTCCGAGGGCTTCTCGTAGTGACGGCGAAGCTTCATCTCACGATAGACGCCCTCACGCTGCAGCTTCTTCTTGAGCGCCCGCAGCGCCTGGTCGACATTGTTGTCGCGAACGATGATCTGCATAAAAGCCGTCTGCCTCCTAACAAATTGAACCCGGGCCTTACCGGGCGAGCCGGGCGACCGATGGACCGGCTTGGTCCTCGCGAATCACCAGACAATAATTATTGATGCCCGCGCTATCTGGCGCGTGCGGAAGGCGGCCCCTTAGCAGCGGTCATGTCGGATGACAAGGCATTGGTCCAATGGGCTTTTCACGATGAATCGTTGGGTTGAAGCGATGGATGCGGGAAACAATTGGCCATTGTTAGCTGCAGTTAACCAATTGATCTGTATAAGCTTCCCTTCAACCGGAGGGACGGGATGTCGTTGAATCGTCGCGAAATGTTGCGTCTTGGCGCTGTCAGCGCGGGTGGCCTATTGCTGTCGTCGGCAGCTGGAGGCCAGACCCTGCCCGCATCTATTTTCGCTCGCCCTGCGACGCCAATTGATCCGCTTGCCGCAGTGAGTCCGCCAGTCGCGCCGACGACTCCGATTGCGCCGGGCAGCATCAATCCCGATCTGTTTTCTAAAGCCAAGGCCGCGCTTGATTCGCGTCCGTGGATTGTGAATCGTGATTTCATCGGCGTCGTCGACTTCACCCAATCATCAGCGGATCCGCGTTTCCACGTCGTCCACCTGCCGAGCGGCCATGTCGACAGCTTCCGCGTTGCCCATGGCAGCGGATCGGATCGTGGGCACACCGGCTTCCTCGATCATTTTTCGAATATTCCGGGGTCGGAAGCGACCTCCTCCGGTGCCTATACGACGGCCGAAAGCTATGAAGGCAAATATGGCCTGTCCATGAAGGTCAACGGCCTCGATTGGTCCAATAACAACGCCATGTCGCGGGCGATCGTGATTCACAACGCCTGGTACGCCGAACCGGAAATGATTGCAGAGCATGGCAAACTGGGCCGCAGCCAAGGCTGCTTCGCGTTCAGTCGCAAGGACCATTGGACGGTCATGCAGCGTCTTGGCGGTGGCCGCCTGATCTATGCTGACAAGGTCGCGTAAATCGATAGGAGTGGTCTGCGAACCTGTCTTCCGCAGCAAATAAAAGGGCGGTCCCGGCGGGACCGCCCTTTTTTGTCAGGGTTTCGATCGGTGTCCTACTTTGCGGCGACCTTCTTGGCCGCGGTGGCTTTGGTCGGCGCCGCGCCTTTTGAGTCGAGCAGAGCAGCAATGACGTTACCGTCTCGCTGATACACATCATTGTAGCGAACCAGAGAGCCATCATTATTGGCTGCAATGCTGAAATAGACAATGTAGACCGGCAACGGGTTGACGAAATTTGCCTGCACCGTCTTCTTCGCGGTGAGCGTGTCCTGTACCTTTTCCGGGGTCCACTCGCCGCCGTCATCGCCCAGCAACATCGTTGCCAGCTTCACGACTTCCTTGGTGCGAATGCAGCCGTGACTGGCCGCGCGGACCGAGCTGTTGAAGCGGCTTTTGGCGTTGGTGTCGTGCAGATAGATGTTCTGCGGATTATACATGACGAACTTCAGCTGACCGAGCGCGTTCGCTGGTCCCGGCGGCTGGCGCCAGCGCTGTACCTTGCCGTCCTTGCCCTTCACCGCGACGAAGCCCGCCTTGCCGGCCACCTCACCGCTGATGCTGGTCGGCACTTCCCACCAGGGGTTAAGGATGACGCCGACGGCCTTGGCGGTCAGCTGGGGCGTGGGGGTTTTGATCGCGCCGGCCACCGCGCGCGTTTTCCAACGCGTCTGACCATCTTCGACCAGCGTCGCATAATAGCTTGGGACGTTGACGATGATGTAGCGGTCGCCAAGATCCCGCGGCAGCCAGCGCCAGCGTTCCATGTTCAGGCGGATCTTGTTGACGGTTGCCGTGTCGCTGGCCGGGGTTACAACCAGCGCCTGACGCAACGAATGATATTGCGGGTGGGTCGGCAGCAGATCGTCGAGCGACTTGGCGACACTGTTCGTTGCCAGCGCATAGTCGAGCACTTGCCGCTGACGGTCCTTGCTGAGGTCGTTGTCCTCAACATGCCAATCGATGCGGTCTTTGCCGCGCACATGGCCGAGCGCAAGATCAGACGAAAGGCGATTGAACCGCTCCGTTGCCGCGTCCGAAACCTTCATCGGATCGCCGGATCGAAGCGCGGCCGAAAGACCCGCCGGGTCATAATCTCCGGGCGCCAAGCCTTCCTTGCCCACGCCGTTTATATAAGTAAGGAGCGCCTGCACCTGACCAATTTGCCAGATCGGCGGCGGCGCAGGGGGCGTTTCCGGCTGCGCTTCGGCAGGTTGTGCTGCGGCCGCGTCTGGCAATGGCGCCATAGGGTCGGCAGGCTGCCCCGTTTGCGCCAACAACGCTGACATGGGCACGGCCGCCATTGTGAAGAACGCCACCAGCGATTTCCGCCGCACCATGCACAAATTCCTTCCCTGAGAAACTCAACCTAGGATCGATATGGGAACAGCCCTTACCGGTTGTTAGGCATATAGAAGATGAACCGCCCGGACTAGGCAGCGATGTGACTTTTTCGCCACCTTTCCCGATATTTGGGTGCGGGGGCTGCCAACGGACCCTTAAGCATTAGCAGTCAACATGGCGTCAGTATGAGCCGGTGGAGCGACGGTAATGACCAGGTTCCAATTGCATGGCGGGATGATACCTCGAACGGTGAAACGCCTGTTCGATCAACGGGTTGAGCCGCGCGTGGAGGTTGACGACCAACATGCCATCCTGGGGATCAGGGGGCAAAGCCACGCCGTCGGTATCGTCAATCTGTCCCGTTCGGGCGCCATGATCCGATATTCTGCAGTGCCGCGAATTGGCGAAACCGTTACCCTGCAATTGCTTGACCGCGCCGCCATTCAGGGTCAGGTGCGGTGGGTCCGTGACGGTCGTATCGGGATCTGTTTCGACCATCCGGCGGGTTGAGTAGTTAAATCAGGGTGATTTTTCGATGATCAAGGCGCGGCTCGCGCATGAACAGGGTGTAGCGGAGCGGCGGAGTTCGGCCCGCTTTCCGGTCGAGCTTGATGCACGGGTTCGGGAATTGGGCTCCGAAGGCAGCGAAGTGAAGCTGCTTAATATCTCGACCACCGGCTTTATGGCGGAATCGGACGGGGATTTTGAAGTGGGAAGCCGCGTCTGGCTGATCCTTCCCGGCCGCGACCGGGCCAATGCGATTGTGCGCTGGATTGCGGGCCGTAAGCTGGGCGCCGAATTTGCAGAGCCCACCCAAATCGGCGATTTGACGGTGTGACAAATAGGTCCCGCTTCGGGACCATCCAAAAGTTCAATGCAACGCAATCTCGTTTCGGCCGTTCAATATTGCCGAAAGGAAATCGCAATGGCTTCAGTACCTACCCTTGGCGATCTGCACATGCGGCACGACCCGGCTGGGCGCGGCTACCATGCGGTGTACCGCGAGCATCAGGTCAATCACTGCCCCGGTTGCGGGCGAACGCACTGGATCATCGGCCGGATGTCGGCGGAATGCGCCTTTTGTGCGACTGCGCTGCCGCTAGCCGAGGCAAGCATGCGCTCTCATCATGGACCGATCATTATCCAGCACCGCAACCGCGATGTCGGCACGGCCTGGGCCGCCTGATCATTTAGCGTCGATGGGCCGGACCGGGACGTTGACGTTGCACACATCGACGCCGCCGGCGGGGCGAATGTAAAAATCGTCCTTCCGGTTGGCGCGCTTGTGCAGATAGGCGGAAAAACTGGGTCCTGACAGATATTCAAAGCGGACCTGCGTGCTTTCGGGCAGGTCACTCATCAGCCGCGCGGCCTTTATGGGGACGTCCGAACTCCGCTCTTTGTAAAAGCCCAACGCCTCGGTACCGCGCGGCAGCGTGGTCATTGCTTCAAAACCGGAGATCACACGACCGACCAGCGCGATGTTGCGGTCAAGCTGGCGCGTCGCCTGGCCGATCACGGCGTATAGCTCCCCGCCTGTTCCCGTGTCCGGCGACAGGTCACGACCGACGCCGACGGTCGCATAGCAATGGGTGAGATTGGCGGTTCCGGTCTTCGGATCATAGGCAATCGGCCATCCGCCCGCGAACCCCGCTTTGGGCGCATAGGAATCGGACGATCCCAGCGGCACAATCTTCAGCCCTTTGAGTGCCCGATCATATTCCGCCGGGGGCTTGGCGACGACGCCATCGGGGCGCTTTTTATCGCCGTCATTATTGCCCCACTGCACGACATAATTTTCCTGGACGCGGTAGATGGACGCACCATCCCACCACCCGCCTTTCGCCAGAGCGCGAATGTTGGCGACATGAACCGGAGCGAAGGTCGGCGCGAGTTGGATGATGATCTTGCGTCCATCCATCAGCTCGACCTGCAACAGATCGTTGGCGGGAATGGCGGTCCAGTCAGCTTTTGGCGCCGCGTTAACGATGTCAGTTGGCGTCTGCATCTTGGGCGCGGGCGGAGCCGCCGCGATCAGGAAAATGGCGGGCAGAATGGCAATAGCGGTGACGCGCAAAACATCTCTCCTGATCATTCGTTGTGCCGCACTTTGCCATCTCCCCAACGCCATGCAACCCCGCTAGGGATTGTGCTCATGTACACCTCTACCATCATGCTGCTTGGGTCCGGCGAATTGGGCCGGGAGTTCGCGATCGCGGCCAAACGGCTTGGCTGCCGCGTCATCGCCTGTGACCGGTATGACAATGCCCCGGCGATGCAGGTGGCGGACGCGCGCGAAATATTTTCGATGCTCGATGGCGCGGCATTGCGGGCGGCGGTAGAAAAGCATCGCCCTGACCATATTGTACCCGAGATCGAGGCAATCGATACGGCGATGCTGGGCAGGTTGGAGGTGGAAGGCTGGCACATCGTGCCGTCGGCCAAGGCGGTTCAACTGACCATGAACCGCGATGGCATCCGCGATTTCGCGGCGCGCGAGCTGGGGCTGAACACCTCGCGCTACCTGTTCGCGGAAACGCGCGAGGAAGCCATGGCGGCGGCGGTGACAATCGGTCTCCCAGCCGTTGTGAAGCCGGTGATGAGTTCGAGCGGGAAGGGACAGAGCGTCGCGCACACCGTAGAGGAACTCGCTAGTGCGTTCGATTATGCCATCGCCAACATGCGCGGCGACCGGCCGCGCGCCATCATCGAGCAATTCATCGATTTCGATTACGAGATAACGCTGCTGACCGTCGCGACCAAGGACGGCGTCCTGTTCTGTCCGCCCATCGGCCATCGTCAGGAGGCGGGCGATTATCGGGAAAGTTGGCAACCGGCCGCGATGACTGACCCTGTGCTTCGGTCGGCCGAGGAGCAGGCGGCCAAGGTGGTCACAGCACTTGGCGGATATGGCATTTTCGGGGTCGAGTTTTTCGTCGCGGGAGATGAGGCGATCTTTTCCGAACTCAGCCCGCGCCCGCACGACACCGGTATGGTCACGCTGATCAGCCAGTTTCCGAATGAGTTTGAGCTTCATCTTCGAGCTATTCTTGGACTACCAATTCCGGCGATTGATCTCGCCGGTCCGTCGGCCTCCGCCGTGATCCTGGCCGACCGGGAGAGTCACGACTTCGCCTTTGAAGGGGCATCGGATGCGCTGGCTGGCGGGAATCCCGGCCTGCCCGTCGACCTGCGCCTGTTCGCCAAGCCCAATACGCTCAAGAATCGCCGCATGGGTGTTGCGCTGGCCCGTGGGCATGACGTCGACGACGCCGTCACTCGCGCCAAGTCAGCCGCCGCGAAAATCCGCATCGACTACAAGGGCTGATATTCACTACTTGTATAAATATGCATGTTTATGCATAGCGTCGAAATGATTCGAGTCTCGATCCTTGGAGCCTCCGGCTATGTCGGCGGCGAATTGATGCGCCTGATCGCTGCCCATCCCGGGATGGAGGTGGCGACTGCGTTCGGCGCGTCCAACGCCGGACAAGCAGTTGAGGCGGTTCATCCGCACCTCGCCCTCGCCTACCCTGGCACGAGCTTTGCGGCTTGGGATCCGGCATTGCTCAAGGGCGGCGACCTTATCTTCGCCGCGCTCCCGCACGGTGAGACACAGCGGCTTGCGGATGACATCCTCGGCGCAGGTTTGCCGTTCGTCGACCTCGGCGCCGATTTCCGCCTTAACAGCGCAGAAGACTTCGCTACCTGGTATGGCGAGGCGCATCAGCGGCCCGACCTGTTTGGACAGTTCATCTACGGTCTTCCCGAATTTTACCGCGACGCCATTTCTTCGGCGAAAAATGTCGCGGCCCCCGGCTGTTACGCCACAGCGGCCAACCTTGCGCTGAAGCCGCTGATTGACGCTGGGGCGGTTGAGGCGAAAGGGATCATCGTCGATGCTGCATCGGGAGTTAGCGGTGCGGGGCGCAAGGCGAACGACACGACTCATTTTTGTGCCATCGACGGCAGCTTCAAAGCCTATGGCCTGACCCGGCACCGTCACACGGCGGAAATGCAAATGGTGTCAAAGGCAGAGGTGATGTTCACCCCCCATTTGACGGCCACGAGCCGCGGTATCCTTGCCACCTGCTACGCCCGGGCAGCCGGACCGTGTGATCCGGCCGCAATCCTGCGCGACGCCTATTCGGGTGAGCCTTTCGTCCATGTCGGGGAACGGCCCCCGGAGACCAAATGGGCGACCGGCAGCAACGCCGCCTTTCTGTCGGCCCGCTATGACGAGCGGACCGGCATGGTCCTTGCGCTCGCTGCCATCGACAATCTCGGCAAGGGTGCGGCCGGGCAGATGATCCAATGCGCCAACCTCATGCTCGGCCTTGAAGAGCGCGCCGGGCTTTCGACCATCGGAGTTTACCCTTGAGCGTTACCCTTGCCGAAGGATTTGTCGCCGCCGGCCACGCGGCCGGAATTAAGACCGGCGGCCGCCGTGACGTCAGCCTGCTCGTCACCGATGATGGCAAACCGGTGCCGACCGCCGCCGTCTTCACCCAAAACAAATTTCGGGCGCCGCCGGTTGAGGCCAGCCTGGAACGGCTCAATGTGTCGGGCGGTATGGCGAGCGGCGTCATCGTCAACAGCGGGAACGCCAATGCCGGTACCGGCGCCAAAGGCCGCGAAGATTCGGAAAAAATGTGCGCTGCGGCCGCCGAAGCGGTCGGTTGCGACGCGCGCGACATGCTGGTTTGTTCAACCGGGCTGATCGGTTTCCGACTGCCGATGCGAAAGATATTGGCGGCCGTTCCAATCCTCGCCGAGACGGTGGGCCGCAAGGGTCATCGCGATGCGGCCAAGGGCATCCTCACGACCGACACCCGGCCGAAAGAGGCCGCAGTCGTGCGAGACGACTATTCCGTAGGCGGGATGGCAAAGGGGTGCGGAATGCTGGCCCCAAACATGGCGACGATGCTGGCCTTCCTGACAACTGACGCCAAACTGTCACCAGCCGAGTTGAAGCCGATCCTGCAGCGGGCGACCGATGCGACCTTCAACGAGTTGATCACAGATGGCGCGACGTCGACCAACGACACCGTCATGCTGTTCGCCAGCGGACGGAAGGGGGTTCCGGCCGATCCTGCCCAATTTGAGGATGATGTTCGGCAAGTGTGCGAAGAGTTGATGCTGAAAATGGCGCGCGATGCCGAGGGGATGACCAAGCTGGTTGTCGTCCGGGTCGTCGGCGCGGCCAGCAATGCCGAAGCGCGCCTCGTTGCGCGGTCGATCGGCAACAACAATCTGATCAAGTGCAGCTGGTATGGGTCTGATCCCTATTGGGGCCGACTGCTGGCCGAAGCCGGATCGTGCGGTGCGGAGTTTGATACGGCGAGCGCGTCGGTCAGTTATGGCGGGATCGAGGTGTCGCGCGGCGGCGTCGAAATCCCCCACGATGCCGACAAGGTGAAGGCGCACATGAAGGGCGATGAGATCGACATTTTGATCGACCTTGGTCTGGGCAAGGGCGTCGGCCGCGCCGTTTCGGTCGACCTTGGCCCCGGCTACATCAAAGAGAATGCGGCGACGTCATGACCATCACGCCCCATGATACCGCCCGGCTGCTGATTGAGGCGCTACCCTATATCCGGCAATTTACGGGCAAGACGATTGTCGTGAAGGTCGGCGGAATGCCCATGACCGATCCTGAGCGAATGCGCAGCCTGGCCAAGGATGTGCTCCTGCTCCACTCCGTCGGCATTCGGCCGGTTCTGGTCCATGGCGGCGGCCCGCAAATCGATGTTCAAATGGCCAAGGCGGGCATTGAAGTGAAACGGATTGACGGGCTGCGCGTGACCGACGCTGACGCACTTGACGTCGTCCGCATGGTCTTGGTTGGGAAAACAAATCGGCAGCTTGTCGGGGCGATTAATGCGCTGGAGCCAATGGCGGTCGGGGTCGCCGGCGAAGACGGGCGGTTGCTCGAGGCCGAAGCGATTGATTCGCGGCTTGGATTTGTCGGGCGAGTGACCAAGGTCCGCGCCAGCCTGCTGCACGACTTCCTTGATGATGGCTTGATTCCGGTTGTGTCTACGGTTGGCGCCGATAGGTCGGCCCAGCCCTACAATATCAATGCCGATGATGCGGCGCGGGCGATTGCGGCAGCCATGGGCGCCGAAAAGCTGATTTACCTCACCGGTGCGCCGGGATTGCTGGAGGATCCGGCCAATCCGGACAGCCTGATTCACCGGTTGAGCGCGGATCAGGCGCGGCAGCGTATTGCCGATGAATCGGTAACTGGCGGCATGATCCCCAAACTACTGGCTTGTGCCGAGGCGGTCGAAGGCGGCGTCGCCAGCGCCCACATGATCGACGGCCGCGCCGAACATTCGATCCTGATCGAGCTTTTCACGGATGCGGGTATCGGCACCATGGTCAGCGATGAGTTGGCGGCATGACGTCAAAAGTCCAGCGACAGCGCCTGATTGCCGACTGGCTTCGCGAGCAAAAGGTTGGAAGCCAGGAAGAATTGGTGGCGCGGCTATCGCTTGCGGGTGTGATGGCGACGCAGGCGACCGTCAGCCGCGACCTTCTGGAGCTTGGCGCCGTCAAGCTGAAACGCGATGGGTCGATCCGTTATGTCATGCCCGACCAGGTGGAACCCGGCCACGCCGCGACAAAGCTTGACCGGCTGCTGGCCGAATGGGCCGATTCCATTGTGACAGCCGGAAATCTGCTAGTCATCCGCACGCCGCCCGGGTCTGCCAATCTCGTCGCCAACGCACTAGACGCTGCAGGATTGCCGGAGGTTGCGGGTACCATCGCAGGGGATGACACCATCTTTGTAGCGATTGCCGATGGACTGGCTCCCGCCGATGTAGCGCGGCAGTTGCTAGAGCGTCGCGCCGGAGCCTAAATGGGCCTTCGCGCGTTTCGATGCGGATGAGGGAGACCCGAGATGTTCAATCGCCGATTCGCCACATTGTTTGTTGGTTGTGCCCTGGTGGCCGCGTGCGGCAAGGAAGAGGCGGCACCGGCAGCGAATAATCAGGCCGAAGCGATTGTGGTTCGCAGTGCGCATCAAAAGGAATTGTTCGACCTTACGCCGCTGAATCGAGCGGTCGCCCTGAAACGGGCCATCCAGGACCAGGGCCTGATGTGCAAGCAAGTGGTCAAGACCGGCTATGTCGGGCGCTATAAGAATATGGACGTTTGGACCGCGGGATGCGCCGACAAGCGTGATTGGGCCCTATTCATCAGCGCCGACGACAGTGTGCAGGTCCGCAACTGCAAGGATCTAACGCAGCTGGGCTTGCCGGAATGCACAATTCAGCCCGGTACCGAAGGCGGAACCGGGCTGGGACAGGATGATCAAAATCAGGGAAGCGACAATCGGACTTAGCGTCCGATCAAACGGTCAGTCGCACTTGCGAGTCTCTTTATATTCGCCGGCTGCCGACTTTTCCTTGATCGTCACGCACTTGCCCTGGCGGATCTCTTCGCGCCAGCTACCGTCGGCGTTGACCTTGCGATCGCCCTTTGGAACGCGCTTGCCGTCGACGATCTCATAGGACCAGTTCTTCGGGGTCGCCTGGCTATTCCCCGACTGCGCATAGGCCGCCGACGCGGCGGTCGCGGCAATGGCGACACCGGTTACGGTCAGGACAATTTTCAACAATCGGGACATTACACCATTCTCCTTAACGGACAGGTTTATGCCAGCGCAGCTTAACCTGTGCTGACGAATTTCCTTCCTCAATAAAGGCGGGGATCAGCCAATAATGCCGCCATAGACGCCGAAAGCCCCCGACCGGGATTCCGGTCGAGGGCTTTTCGAATCACTTGCGGGAGTTGCCCTAAAGGGCTCGCAAGCTAAAGGTCCGAAAAGGACCTTAGCCTTGCCTCGCCTTGAAGCGGCGGTTCGTCTTGTTGATGACGTAGGTCCGGCCGCGACGGCGAATCACCCGGCAATCGCGATGACGCGACTTCAGCGACTTCAGGGAATTGCGAATCTTCATGGCCGAAAACGCCTGCCTTCGTGGTTTGAAATTGTTGGAGGTCTATATAACCGGCGGCTCACCTAGTTAGCGCGGGCGGCAAAGTCAATCCTCTGACGCCGGGGAAGTGGCCGAAATCAGCGCTGTGAGGGCCAATCGGTCATCCGCTGATATTTCAGGGCGCCAAATCTCGAACAGAAGGACGACGCGGAGTTGGCTCGACCGATTCCATGCCTCATGCTCCACACTGTCGTCAAAGATGAGTAGCCGCCCTTCTTCCCAATCGCGTATATGGTTGCCGACCCTCAGCGTACATTGACCCGGAACGATCAGCGGCAGATGGCAAATCAGCCGGTGATTGAACAGGCCGTGATGCGGCTTGATATGCGCGCCGGGGCGCAGCAGCGAAAACAGCCCCATTGGCGCATGGCCGGGGATGGCCGGCTGGTCAGCATGTCTCAGTGCCTGCAAGGCGGCCGGGCAACGATCGGCTTGTCCGGCAACAGGGCTGCCATCCTTCAACAGGTGGAATGCGCCCCAATCTTCCTTTCCGACCAGGTGCGCATTGGGCGCATTGCGACCTTCATCGGCATATCGGGCGGGAATATAGGGGTCAAAACCACCGCGTTCCTCAAGCAGCGCCTGGCATTCCGCGCGGATCGGCGCGGTGAGTGCCTCAACGTCGGCTACCCAATCGAACCGCTCACGCTCATAAAAGGCGATCTGCGGCAGGCCGGGAACGTAAAGCTTGTGTGGTTGCTGAAGCTGTATCTGCGCATCGCCTTTAAGGATGGCGAGCGTTTCCTCGATCAGCGCGCTGGGTTTGTGCCCGGTTGCATTACGCACCTGTTCGTCAAGCAAGCTTTGGCGTGCGGCCTGGTACCGATTGACCCACTCAACCGCGCGGTTGACGTCCGCGCCAAGCGCGGGTGGAAAGCGCCCTTCGGCCGAGGCGCGGTTGGCCGCGGCAATGGCGCGGCGAAAAAGCATGTCCGCCTGATCTTCACGACCCTGCGAATCGGCCCGGGACGCTAGCATCAACAGGCCGCCAAGATGTTCCGGTTCCCGCTCCAGCAGCTTTTCAAGTGCCAGTCCGGCTGCGTCCTCGTCGCCCGCTAACCGGCTGGCCTGTGCGACAAGAAACCATGGTTGCGGGATCGGCGACTCCGGTGCCAGGAGAGGGATCAGCATCTCCAGGCAATCGGCAGGCCGATTCGCGCGCACCGCGTCAATGGCACGGCGCATCTGGTCTTCGGCTTGCATTTTGCTCAGCATGGGACGTGACCCCTATTTGGCGGGCTTTGCTGGCGCGGGTGCGCGTGGTCCCTTTGGATCAAAGCGATTGCCGAAATAATTGCCGGAAATCCACTTCGGTCGATCCGGGCCGTCGGCCAATACCCTGGCAATTCGGTAATTAAACTCCGCATAGCGCGCCGCCGCGTCCCACAGGATCGGTTGTGACAGATCGTCCTTCACGCTGTGATAGCGATTCACAAAGAAATCGTCCCATTTCTTCTTCCCGCCATTAGCGTAGCCGGTGAACAGCAGGATGGAGGGGACACCGCGCCGAACAAACTGGTAATGGTCGGAGCGGGTGAAAATAGACTGTTCCGGCATTGGATCCGGCGACACGCCTATATCCATCTGCCGCGCTGCATCGGCCACGGCATTTCCCATGGTCGAATGGCTGCCGCCAAACGCCACGACATCCGTGAAGGGGTACAGCGGCACCGGCATGTCAAGATCAACTCCGCCAACGATGGATTGAATGGGGACGGTTGGGTGTGCTGCGAAATAATCGGCACCGAGCAGGCCTTTTTCCTCGCCGGTATGGACGACGAACAAGATCGATCTTTTGGGGGCCTGCCCGCTGTCGGCAAAATGTCGTGCGGCTTCCAACAGGGTAGCGACGCCTGCAGCGTTATCGAGCGCGCCATTATAGACGTTGTCCTCGCCCGGTTTGGCATCCTTCTTGAGACCCAGATGATCGAGATGGCCCATCATCGCGACATATTGATCCTTAAGGACTGGGTCGGAGCCAGGCAGGAGAGCGACCACTTCCGGGCTCTTGAAATCCTCCCAGTCGGTCCGGCTTGTCACTGACAGGACGGGACGAAGCGCAAAGCCTTTTGGGCGGCCGCCGTGCGCGGCCTCCTGCTGCACCTTGTCAAAGGACTTTGGCGCGCCCTCGAACAGGCGCGGCACATAATCGGCATTCGCCAGCAGACGCAGTTGCAAGCCGGGCGGCGTCGATCCGGCGCGACCCTGTGCATCAACCCAGTCGACAGACGGCATGGTAGCATAGCGAGAGAGGCCGGGGCCGGTTCGCGGTCCGGCGGATTTGCGCGGGCTTACCTCGATGAGGCCGATGGCGCCGTGACGGACCGCAGTTTCATCTTTCGTTCCCGCCAGATGGGCAGACGCGTCATTGTCTATTCCCTCTGGTGCCCCGCGAAGCACGACAACGATTTTCCCGCGCACGTCGAGGCCGCGGTAGTCGTTTATGCGCAGCGCGTCATCGTCTATGCCATAGCCTGCAAATACCATCCCCGCACGGACATCGCGCTGTTTTTCGGTCAGGCTAGGCCGGACCATCAAATCATCCATGCTGACGCCTGCGGTCTTGCCATTCTGGGTGATCGATATCGCCGTACTGCCGGGCGCAAGCGTTGCCCGCCGGAACGGAACCCATTGGAACCAGCCGCCATTGTCGCCCGCCGGTTTCAGGCCCAACGCAAGAAATTCGCTGGCCACATATTCCGCTGCGATTTCATGGCCACGACTTCCGGTATCGCGGCCTTCAAGGAGGTCGGACGCCAGAAATTGCACATGGGAATGAACGCGATTGGCCGATGCATCGTCCGATTGCGCCGCCACAAGCGGCGCGGCGCCGCCCAGCGCAAGGGCGGCGAGAATCACGAGCGATTGGGGTCGAAGCATCATTTTCTTTCCAGCTATGGCGCGGCGTGAACCGGCGGATTGCATGGGAGGGCTAACGAAGGGAGGCGTATGAAACCAGCCTTGCCGACCGCCGTTCGTCGAAAGCGGTTCATCGACTGGCGAGATTGCCGATCGATCATCCCGGCTCTATCAGGGCCGCCAATTACCCACCAACAGCCAGATTCAGGGGCAAAAATGACCGTTACGATTTCAAGCGCATTCGATGCCGGAAACATCAAGATGACCGGCCAGAATGGCGACACCGTCGACCTTGAAATCGTCAAGGATCATATGAGCGATTTCTACCAGTGGTTCTATTTCCGCCTTGCCGGCGGGGGCGGCCGCGAAATCACCTTGCGCATCACTAATTGTGGCGGTTCGGCCTATCCCGACGGCTGGCCGGACTATAAAGCCTGCTATTCCATCGACCGTGAGGATTGGACCCGCATCCCCGACACCAGCTATGCGGACGGTACACTTACCATCCGGCTGATGCCCGAAACCGATTGCGTCTGGATCGCCTATTTCGCGCCCTACTCCATGGAACGGCACAATGATCTTGTATCGACCGTCGCCGCCCTTCCCGGCGTCGAATATCGCAGTCTTGGCAAATCCCTCGACGGCCGCGACATTGACTGCCTGAGCATTGGTGAAGGCGATACGACGGTTTGGCTCTACGCCCGTCAGCATCCTGGCGAATCGATGGCCGAATGGTGGATGGAAGGCGCCCTTGAGAAACTGACCGATCCCGATGATCCGGTCGCTCGTGTCCTGCGCCGTGACTGCACCTTCCACGTCGTGCCGAACATGAATCCTGACGGCAGCTTCCGCGGCCATCTGCGCACCAACGCGGTCGGCGTAAACCTCAACCGCGAATGGCACGCCCCGACCGCGGACAAGAGCCCGGAGGTTTTGTGGGTCCGCAATGCCATGGACGAACAGCCGCCCGTGTTTGCGATGGACATCCATGGTGATGAGGCAATTCCCGCCAACTTCCTGGCGGGCTTTGAGGGCATTCCGTCGCTAACCGAGGAACAGTCGCGCCTGTTCACGCTGTTTGGCGACACCCTCGAAAAGCTTTGTCCCGATTTCCAGCAGCAAAAGGGGTATGAGATTGCAGCGCCGGGTAAAGCCAATATGTCCATGTCGACAACCCAGCTCGCCGAACGGTACGGCGCGGTGTCGATGACGCTGGAAATGCCGTTCAAGGATAATTTCGATCTGCCCGACGAAACCTATGGGTGGAGCCCAGAGCGGTCGAAATATCTGGCGGCACATTGCCTGGACTCACTCCATGCGATGCTTCCGGAATTGAAGGGCCGCAAGCCGGTCGTTCGGACGTAAGCCATGCCGACGCTCGTTCTGCTCCGCCACGGCCAGTCGCAATGGAATCTGGAAAATCGCTTCACCGGTTGGTGGGATGTCGATCTCACCGACAAGGGCGTTGACGAGGCGCGGGCGGCCGGCAAGCTACTGAAGGACAAGGGGTTCGATTTCGATCGCGCCTATACGTCGGTGCAAACGCGCGCGAACAAGACGCTGAATTTGGTCCTTGATGAGATGGGGCGCCTGTGGCTGCCCGTTACCAAGGATTGGCGTTTGAATGAGCGGCATTACGGCGGTCTGACCGGCCTCAACAAACAGGAAATGATCGACAAGGTCGGGGCCGATCAGGTCAAGATATGGCGTCGCTCGTTTGACATTCCGCCACCCCCACTTCCTGATGACAGCCCCTACAGCCTGTCGCATGACCGGCGTTATGAAGGCATCGCCATCCCCAACACCGAGAGCCTGAAAGACACGATTAATCGGGTTCTGCCCTATTATGAGGCGGAGATTGCACCGGCCTTGCGTCGCGGGGAGAGGGTGATCGTCGCGGCGCACGGCAATTCGCTTCGTGCTCTCGAAAAACATCTATCGAACATTCCGGACGACGAGATTGTCAATCTGGAGATCCCGACCGGGCAGCCGATCGTTTACGAATTGAATGACGATCTGTCGGTGAAGGACCGCTACTACCTCAGCGAACGCTAAAACTCGTCACGTTGGGATCGCCCGCGCCGGGTTCCCGGCGCACTAGGCGGCGGCCTTCACCCGGTACATAGCCTGATCTGCGCGGGCGAGGATCGATTCAACCGTGTCCCCCGATTCGATCAGGGTCATTCCGATCGCAACCGACAGCGTCAGCGGAAATCCCTGAAATACGAATTCATGGTCGGCAATGCGGTGAACGAGACGGTCGGCGGTGTCGATGGCACTCTGTTCATCCGCATGATCCAGCAGCACGCAAAATTCGTCGCCGCCAAGCCGGGCGACGCAATCGGTGGCGCGGGTGCCGTCTGCCAAATGCTGTGCAATATGGAGCAAGGCCGCGTCACCGCCGGCATGACCGAAGCTGTCATTCAGGACCTTCAGCCCATCCAGGTCGATGAAGAGGATCGCCCCTGGCGTGGCATGGCGCTCGTGCCGCGCGATCAACGTCTCAAGCTCTCGCATCAGGCCGCGGCGATTTGCGAGCGGAAGCAGGGCGTCGCGATGCGCCAGATGGTCAAGCTCCTCGACCTTGCCCTCAAGCCGAGTCACTTCGCCGCGCAACCGTGCAATTTCTTCCAGAAGCTCTGCAGTGGATCGGTTTTCTTCCGACACTTCATGCATCTCCAGTCCCCCTGCGACCCGCAATAGCATTTTTCTTAATCTTGTGGACCGCTGATTTGCGACCTGTCCCGGATTGCGCCACCGCCATGTCCACTCTAGAGCCTTGGCTTTGTAGGCAGGTCGGGGACGTGGCGATGAGCCAGCCGGTAATCGGCATTATCATGGGAAGTACGTCGGACTGGGAAACGATGCGTCATGCATCGGAAACGCTCGACGCGCTGGGAGTGATCCATGAAACGCGGGTTGTGTCCGCGCACCGCACGCCAAAGCGGCTTTATGATTATGCACAGACGGCCAAGGAACGCGGCCTGAAAACGATCATTGCCGGTGCTGGCGGCGCTGCGCACCTGCCGGGCATGGCTGCGTCGATGACTGAATTGCCAGTGCTCGGCGTCCCGGTTGAGTCCAAGGCGTTGAAGGGGATGGATAGCCTACTGTCCATCGTGCAGATGCCGGCCGGCATCCCGGTTGGAACCCTGGCCATTGGCAAGGCAGGGGCGGTCAATGCCGCGCTGCTTGCAGCGGCGATGCTTGCAACGACGGACGATAATTTGGCAGAGCGGCTTGCCGAATGGCGCGCCAGGCAAACCGATTCCGTCCCTGATCGTCCGGAGTAATCGACCAACCATGAAGCCGCTTCCCCCCGGTTCCACGATCGGCATCGTCGGCGGCGGTCAGCTCGGCCGGATGATGGCGCTCGCGGCGGCCCGGCTGGGCTATCGCTGCCATATATATGATCCGCATGAGGCGCCTTGCGCGGCTGAGGTCAGCGCCGCTCACACGCGGGGTCGCTATGATGACGAGGCGGCGCTCCGCGCCTTTGCCGACGGCTGTGACGTCGTTACCTATGAGTTCGAAAATCTGGAGGCGGCACCGCTTTTCGCGTTAGGCCCCCGTCTTCGCCCCGGCACCCGCAGTTTGGAACTGGCGCAGGACCGCGGCGATGAAAAACGCTTTCTCGAAGGATGCGGCGCACGGATCGCTGCGTGGCATCCGGTCGATGGGCCGGACGATATTCGGTCGGCGCTCCCTGCTCTCGGCGGCCCGCTGCTGCTCAAGACGCGGCGTGACGGCTATGACGGCAAAGGGCAGGCGTGGGTCTGCTCTGCCAATGACATCGACGCGGCCTGGGACGCGATTGGCCGCAAGCCAGCCGTCGCTGAAAAAAGGGTTGATTTTGCCGCCGAATTTTCGGTCGTAATAGCGCGAACGGCCGCGGGCGAGACCCGCGCCTTTCCGGTTGCGCGAAACGACCATGAAGGCGGCATTCTGCGCACGTCGACCGTCCCCGCCGGCGCGTCGATTGAGCCGCACGTCGAGCAGGCGATCACCTTCGCCGAGGCCATCGTTACCGGGTTGGATCACATCGGTGTTCTGACCGTCGAATTTTTCGCAACCGAAGACGGTCCGGTGGTGAATGAGTTTGCGCCGCGCGTTCACAACAGCGGCCATTGGACGATCGAAGGCGCCGAAACGTCGCAATTTGAACAGCATTTACGCTGTATCCTGGACCTACCCCTTGGCGATGTATCGCTGGTGGCAAATGGTGCGACCATGCAAAATCTGATCGGCGACGATGTGGACCGCTGGAATGACTATGTGACGGAACCGCGCGCGCATCTTCACCTCTATGGTAAGGGCGATGCCCGGCCCGGCCGGAAAATGGGTCACGTTACAAGACTGACCTAAGGATGGCGCGGCGCCGGGGCGCATCGACATTAGAAAAGGGCGCGGAAGTCATACCTCCCGCACCCAATTTTCTAACCATCAGCTGTTTAGTTGGCGGCCTTTACCTCAACCGCCATGCCTAGCTTGTCCAGCTGCGGCTTTACCTTTGCCGCATCGCCGACGACGACCCAGACAAATCCGTTGGGATTGATGGCAGCACGAAAGGCCTTGTCCGCCTCTGCGCGGGTCAGCGCCTGGTATCGCCCGCCCAGCAATTCATAATAATTATCGGGGCGGCCATACATATCGTTGCTTATCATCGCGCCTAGTACCGAACCGGATGTTTCGAACCGGCCCGGAAGCGCCTGAACATTGCTGGAAATTGCCCGGCCCAACTCTTCCCCGGTCACACCCTTTTTGCCCATGAAGCTGCGCAGCTGGCTGTCCAGCGCCTTGATCGAATCGCCGGTGCGATCGGCCTGAACCGGCGCATTGATGGTATAGCTGGTGCTGTTGACGTTATAGCCCAGCCCGGCGCGCACCCCGTAGGACCAGCCCTTTGTTTCGCGCAGGTCCATGTTGATGCGCGACAGGAAATTGCCGCCAAACACTTCGTTACCGGCGCTGACCGGTACGATGTCGGAGCGCGGGTCAACGTCGGTCAGCTGTCCGCCCAGGATGATCGATTGGGGCGATCCAGGGCGATCAATCAGGACAATCCGCGACGTCGCCGGTCGGGCGGGCGGCGCGGTGAAGCTCTTGCTGCCTTTTGGTGACGCCGGGGCGCCCCATGAACCAAGATATTTTTCCAGTTGCGGCATCAACGCGGATAGCGGCAGATCCGACACGACATAAAGCTTGGCATTGTCAGGTCGCAGCCAGCTATCCTTGAACCGGACCAGATCGTCACGGCTGATTGCCTTTACCGCATCTTCATCGCCGGCGCTTGTCGTCGCATAGGGATGGCTCGCACCGTATATCAGGCCGGGGAGGGCGCGCGCCGCAATGGCGTTCGGCTCTTTCTTGGCCTGTGCGATGGCGGTCAGCATCTGACTGCGCACGCGCTCCAGCTCCGCCGGCGCGAAATCGGGCCGTTGAACGACATCAGCGAACAGCGCCAGCGAAGGGTCAAGATTGGCCGACAGTGCCGACAGGATGACCGTGCTACGATCGGCACCTCCTTGTGCATTGATGGCGGCGCCAAGGCGCTCCCCTTCCTCGGCAATTTGCTGTGGCGTCTTGCCTGCCGCACCTTCGTCGAGAAGGCTGAGGGTCATATTCTGGAGGCCGCGCTGGTTCGGTGCATCGGCTGCGTACCCCGCGTCAAACGATAGGGCGAGCTGCGTCGTCGGAACGGCGGTGCGCTGTGCATAATCGACGGCCATGCCGTTCGACAGGCGGACATGCTGCACATTGGGGAAATCGAGCGCCGGTGTGTCATTCACGCCCGGTGCCGGCCTCACGGTTTTCTTGCTGGGCATATCGACGCGCGCCGCCTTGGTGCCCTTGGCCTCAACATAGGCCGGGCGCTCGCCGGGTTCGAGCGTTACCTTGAAGACGGGCCGCGAGAGCCATTGTTGCATCGCTGCCCTGACCTGATCTGGCGTTTCGGCAGCGTATCGGTCGAGCGATTTCTTGTAAAAATCGCTGTCGCCGACAAAGACTTGGCCTTCGGCCAGGGCGACGGCCTTGCCGCCGAAACCGCCCACCTGTTCCAATCCGCGAATCCGGCCAGCGACATCGCTGGTAGCGGCACGCTGCACCTCATCCGCGGTCGGGCCGTTGGCTAAATAATCGGCCAAAATTTCATCGAGTCTCTTGTCAACGACCGCCGGGTCAACGCCAGGTTTCACGGTCACGTCTATTTCGAATAGGCTAACACGTTGAAACGGCTGCACATTTGCGCTTACTGAAACGGCGAGCTTCTCGTCACGAACGAGGATGCGGTCGAGGCGGGAACTGGCGAGGCCGCCTAGGATTGAGGCGCCCAAATCGAGCGCGGGAAGCTGGTCGGAGCCAAGGCCTGGCACCGCCCAATGGCGCTGCAGCTCGACGGCCGCGACCCGGTCTTTCATTACCATCGACTTGGATGCCGCGAGAGTCGGCACGTCGGCGGCGGCCGG
Source organism: uncultured Sphingomonas sp. (assembly GCF_946478955.1). The sequence continues at coordinate 46,210 of NZ_CAMLDL010000002.1, forward strand.
CGTATTCACTGGACCGCGCGGAATGGCACCAAAATATCTCTCAACCAGCGGTTTAGCCTGTGCAGCGGTGATGTCGCCGGCCAGCACCAACACGGCATTATTGGGTCCATATTTGTCGACGAACCATTGTTTCACGTCTTTGAGGGTCGCTCCATCAAGATCGGCCATCGAGCCGATGGTGTCATGTTGATAGGGGTGGCCGTCCGGAAACAGGTTGGCCAGCACTTCATAATCAACAAGGCCGCCGGGTTGATTGTCGCCCTGGCGTTTTTCATTCTGGACGACGCCAATCTGATTGCTCAGCTTTTCCTGATCAATCGCGCCGAGCAAATAGCCCATGCGGTCGCTTTCCATGAACAACGCCTTGTCGAGCGCGCCGGTCGGTACATTCTCGAAATAGTTGGTGCGGTCGAACCAAGTGGTGCCGTTATAACCGGTCGCACCAATCTGTTGCAGGTAGGTGAAATAGTCGCCGGGCAGATTGTCACTGCCGTTGAACATCAGATGTTCGAACAGGTGGGCGAAGCCGGTTTTGCCCTTTGGTTCGTCCTTCGACCCGACATTATACCAGACGCTGACTGCGACAATCGGTGCCTTATGATCCTCGTGGACAATAACCTTCAGCCCATTGTCGAGCGTAAAGCTTTCATGCGGGATCGACACTTGCTCGACCAGTGCGCTGACGGGCGCAGCGGTCGGCGTTGCCGCGGCTTCGGTAGATGTGGGCGTCGCAGGCGGCACCACGGTCGCAACGGGCGGGGCAGAGGCGCAGGCCGCCAGTAGGGAGGCGCTGCACAACAGCAGGGATAGGCGGCGGGTTGAAACGGTCATGAATTAGGCTCCCCAATGATCGGGGAAACCCTAACCCCTTGGCGGCCTTATTCAACTTCGTTCGACCAACGGTCGGCGCGGGTCGACAAAACGCCGCCGAACCGCGAGGGGTCGGCGGCGCTTCAGGACTGCTTCTGCGGGTTATTGCGCGCGCGGCGCAGCTGCTGATGCGTTGGCGGGCAGACCGCCCATTTCCGCAACCAGCTTCTTATAGGCGTCGAGATAGGCCAGCACGATAATCTGACCAATTTCGGTGTTCTGATAGCCTGTGGCGCCGACACCGCCGACTCCGCCGCCCCAGAACGCGCCGCCACCGCCGGCCCAGCCCAGATCCTTTTTGCGGAAATAGCCTTCGACCAGCGCATCTTCCTCGGTCGTGCGGGCGTTGACGATGGACAGCGTCACATTGGCCTCACCCTTTTTGACGTTGATGCCACCGGCAATGCCGCCGAGAACGCGGCCAGCGCCGCCGAACATGCCGCCAATGGCGCCGCCCAGGCCAGCGCCGATGCCGCCACCGCCGCTGTTGCGGTTGGCGGTGACGATATTGGGTTCAAGGAAATAATCGGCGGCTTTCACCTGGCCCTTACCAAGGTTCGACCCGGCCTGGAGTTCGCCCTGATCGGCCAGGGCCCGTTCCATCGCGCGGCTTTGCATCGAGCGACCACGATTGACCAACTTGAAGCAGCCCGATTTCTGAACAAATACGCGCAAAATCGCCTCTGGGCTGCCAAGGTTGAATTCCCGCCACCATTGATTGTCCGGTTCGACGATCGCGATTGTGCCGAGATTGCGGGCACAGACCGGGATTTCGGCGGTTCCGCGGTTCTGGTCCTGGCGGGCCGAGCTTTCGTCCGGTTTCTTGGCCATAGCGGGTGCAGCGGTGGCCATGACGACGGTGCCGACTGCGGCGGAAATCAGATACTTCAGCATGATACTAATATGCCTCCCAATGCTGTCTGAGGGCGTCGACATTCCCTGCCGACTAGGACGCCGGTTGAGCCACTTTACCGTGCCAATATTTCCCCCTGCGCCATAAGTGGTCGCGGCTTGGGCATATCATGAGGCGCCTTTAACTTGAAGCAGGATATGCGATGTCATCGTCAGCGCCGCTTGAACCATCATTCGTTCAGGTGCGCGGTAACTGCTGACATCGCGCGCCGCCTCTGCTAGCGGCGCGCACAAACCTTCCCTCTTTTAGACGCGCCCGCGCGCGATGTTGGCTGAATTGAGCACTGAACTTTCCAAGATCCGAAACTTCTCGATCATCGCGCATATCGACCATGGCAAGTCGACGCTTGCCGACCGGTTGATCCAGCGTACCGGCGGCCTGACTGACCGCGAAATGACGCACGGCCAGATGCTCGATAATATGGAGATTGAGCAAGAGCGCGGGATCACCATCAAGGCCCAGACGGTGCGCCTGAAGTGGAAGGCCGCCGACGGCGAGACCTATACGCTCAACCTGATGGACACGCCCGGCCACGTCGACTTCGCCTACGAAGTCTCGCGCTCTCTCGCCGCCTGCGAAGGCGCGCTGCTGGTCGTCGACGCCGCGCAGGGCGTGGAGGCGCAGACGCTGGCCAACGTCTATCAGTCGATCGAGCATGACCATGAGATTGTGCCGGTCATCAACAAGATCGACCTGCCCGCCGCCGACCCGGAAAAGGTCCGGCATGAGATTGAGGACATCATCGGCCTCGACGCGTCCGAGGCGGTGCTCGCATCGGCCAAATCCGGCATCGGCATCGACGAAATCCTGCAGGCGGTGGTCGACAAAATCCCCGCGCCCAAGGGCGATCGCACCGCGCCGCTCAAAGCCATGCTGGTCGACAGCTGGTACGACCCCTACCTCGGCGTCGTTATCCTGGTCCGCGTCATCGATGGCAGCCTGAAGAAGGGTCAGCAGGTTAAGTTCATGCAGGCGGGCACCACCCACCTGATCGACCGCGTCGGTTGCTTCACGCCGAAGATTGAACAGCTGACCGAACTTGGCCCGGGCGAAATCGGCTTCATCACCGCGCAGATCAAGGAAGTCAGCCAGACCGCGGTCGGCGACACCATCACCGACGTCAAGCGCCCCGCCGCGCAGGCGCTGCCGGGCTTCAAGGAAGTGCAGCCGGTGGTCTTCTGCGGCCTGTTCCCGGTCGACGCAGCGGACTTCGAGAAACTTCGCGAAAGCCTCTATAAGCTCCGCCTCAACGACGCCTCGTTCAGCTTCGAGATGGAAAGCTCGGCCGCGCTTGGCTTCGGCTTCCGCTGCGGCTTCCTCGGCCTTCTCCACCTGGAAATCATCCAGGAACGGCTGATGCGCGAATATGACCTCGATCTCATCACCACCGCGCCGTCGGTGGTCTACAAGATGCACCTGTCCCATTCGAAGAATGAGGACGCCAAGACGATCGAGCTTCACAACCCCGCCGACATGCCCGACCCCAACCGGATCGAAAGCATCGAGGAACCGTGGATCCTCGCCACCATCTACACGCCCGACGAATATCTCGGCGGTATCCTGAAACTATGTCAGGACCGGCGCGGGATTCAGAAGGAACTGACCTATGTGGGCGACCGGGCGCAGCTGAAATATGAACTTCCACTCAACGAAGTGGTGTTCGATTTCTATGACCGGTTGAAGAGCATTTCGAAGGGCTATGCCAGCTTCGACTATGAACAGATCGGCTACCGCGAGGGCGACCTCGTGAAGATGAGCATCCTGGTCAACGAAGAACCGGTCGACGCGCTCAGCATGATCACCCACCGCGGCACCGCCGAAGCGCGCGGCCGCGGCATGTGTGAGCGGCTGAAAGAGCTCATCCCCCGCCACCTGTTCAAAATCCCGATCCAGGCGGCCATTGGTGGGAAAGTGATTGCGCGTGAGACGATCAGCGCCATGCGCAAGGACGTCACCGCAAAATGCTACGGCGGCGACGCGACCCGAAAACGCAAGCTGCTGGAAAAGCAGAAGAAGGGCAAAGCCAAAATGCGGGAATATGGATCTGTGAGCATCCCGCAGGAGGCGTTTATTGCCGCGCTTCGGATGGGAGATGAGAATTAAGGGGCGTGAACGCCCTATTCTGACGGATGTTTGCGCCGCCTGACGATATAATCCCATCCAAAAAGAGCTGCCGCAAGCGCAAAAATAACGGCGACGAGATAATATCCCTTAAGGGCACTGAAGGCACACATGCCCGCTGCCATGCTTGCCTTGAATCCGGCGCGATCGTCCTGTCCAAGTCCCAAATTCATTGACGCCTCCCAGGCTGCCCGGCGCCGAGGTTATCGGCGCCGGGACGCGCATTAATCCAGGGCAGAAATGATGACGGCGTGCAGGAGCACGCTAGCGCCAAGCGCCGGTCCGCCAATTGCGCACCCGATAAGTACCGCCGCACCTGTTACGTAGACTTCCGTCATGCTGGCGCCGTCGACGGACTCGATTTCCTCGATGTTCAGTTCAACCATGATATTTCCCCTATTTGTAAATTTTACGCGATTTAGAGGTAAAGGATACCTACGCCGATTACGCCACCAGCGGCTGCTGCGAGCAAATTGCCACCGCTAACAAGGCCGCCGACGCCGGCGCCGACCAAGAAAGCTTCAGCAACTTCTTTTACAGAGTAAGCGCCATTAATTTCATCAATTTCGTCAAATGACAAATCAGAGATGAAATTATTGCTCAGTGCCATTTCCATCATCTATCTCCAGAACATATGTTTATGATGATTATTGATTTCTAAGATGGTTCTTACAAATCAATAATCACCGGAATCACTATGAATGGAGTAGCAGGCTATGGAAATATTCTAGGAGGGTTAGTGCCCACTACATATGCACTAGCCGGAATAGCAGAATGGGGATGCGGCAGATGAAGATGACCGACCCGCGCGCCGGACGCTGATCCGCGTCCATCGACAAAGGTGCAGAAGACTAACTGCGATAGCGAAGGTTGGCGGCGACGAACGGCGCCGGTTCATCGCAGGTATGTAATCGGGGGCAGCGAATATGTAACGAGCGCCCGAAAACGAAACGTCCGACCCTACGCCTTCTTCGGCAGCGCGAAGGCCATGACATAATCGCCGACGTCCTTCGAGTGCGCCGCGCCGCCGACTGAAAGGACAATGTATTGTCGCCCATCTGTGGGTGAGATGTAGCTCATCGGGGTGGCGCTGGCTCCGACCGGGAGGGCGTATTTCCACACTTCTTTCCCAGTCTGCCCGTCATAAGCCCGCAGGTAATAGTCCTGTGTTCCGGCGAAGAAGGTGAGACCGCCGGCGGTAGTAGAAGTGCCGGCGTAGGTCGGCATCCCCGGCGTCATCGGCAGACCAAGCCGCATCCCAAGCGGCCCGAGCATCTTGGCGGTGCCGGCCGGGACCTGCCACGCGATCTTTTTCGTATCCAGGTCGATTGCTGTCACGGTGCCATAGGGCGGTGTCTGACACGGCACACCGAGCGCCGACATCCAGTTCTCGGTGGTTTCCCCGTAGGGTGTCCCATCCATCGGTGCGACGCCATGACCATTGGGCGTGGCGGGGTGGGTCTTGGCGAATTCCAAATACTCTGCCCGGGGCATCATCTTGTGCGTATTGGCCTGCCGCGTGTCGTTGACGAACAGGCGGTGATTGACCGGGTCGTAGGATGCGCTGCCCCAATTCTGGCCGCCGATCGCGCTGGGCGTGGCGATACTCCAGTCGAGGCCAGGCGGAGTAAAATCGCCCTCATAGCGCATCTGGCGGAAGCTGATCCGGCACAGTAGCTGGTCGAACATGGTCATGCCCCAGGACGATGCCTCGGTCAGCGGGTCGGCGGACATGACCGGCATATCGACCGAGTAGGGTTGGGTTGGCGAGACGATGTTTTCGGGTACGGAGCCCTTTGTCGGAACCGGTCGCTCAACAATCCTCGAAATGGGTGCGCCGGTCCGGCGGTCCAACGCGAAAATCTGCCCACGCTTTGTGAAGACGAGGATCGCGGGGACCATCTGACCCTGATCGTTCTTCATGTCGAGCAGCGCGGGCTGCGACGGAATGTCATAGTCCCACAGGTCATTGTGCGTCGTCTGAAACGACCAACGCGGTCGTCCCGTATTGACGTCCAGCGCGACGATCGCCGCATTATATTTGCGCGACAGTTCGGGCCTCGCGGCGTTGTAATAATCGGTCCCGGCGTTGCCCATCGGAGCATAGACGAGCCCCAACGCCGGATCATAGGCCGCGTGGGTCCACATGTTGGGCGTGCCGACCGTATAGCTGTCCCCATCGACCGGATCCTTCGTGACCGCGGGATTGGCCGGGTCCCAGGCCCAGACCAGTGCGCCGGAATGAACATCGAAAGCGCGGATGGCACCGGACGGCTCGCCAAGCATTTGATTATCCGACACCCAACCGCCGACGATGATCTTGTTGCCTGCGACGAGCGGAGCGGATGTCTGATAATAATAGCCCGGACCTTCGGCGCCCATCTTGTCGCGTAGATTGACGATGCCGCCTGTGCCAAAGTTGGCGCAGGGCGCCCCTGTTTCGGAGTCGAGCGCGAAGAGGCGGCCGTCGATGGTGTTGCCAATAATCCGACGTGCACAAGGTTTCGCTGCAGCGGGAAGCGGCGCGACCGCCGGGGTAGGCGCACCCGGCAATGCAGTCGCGGCCGGCGCGTCCTCATAATAACCAAGGCCGCGGCATCGGGCCCAGGCGTAGGCCGATGCCTTTGGATCCCACATCCATTTCCGCTTGCCGGTCGTCGCATCGATGGCATGAATGGCGTTCTGCGGCGTACACAGATAGAGCGTATTGCCGATCTGCAGCGGCGTGTTCTGATCGACCAGATTGTCGTCGTCAGTCCTGCGTCCGGTCCGGTAGGTCCAAGCGAGCTGCAAGTGCTTTACGTTGTCGCGGTTAATCTGGGTAAAGGGGGAGTAGCGCGTCCCCATCGTGTCGCGGCTGTAGGCGGTCCAGTTGACCGGCGTGTTATTTGCCGCCGCCAATCGGTAGGGCACCGCGTCATTACCTTCGACCACCGGGACATTCATAAAGCCGCGCCCGAAGAACACGGCCACACCGGCGAGCGTCACAAAGCCCAGCACCATATTGCGCCGACCATGCTTTGCCTTGCCTGACGAAAACAGGAAGAATGCGACCCACAAGATTGCGAGCGGAACGAGCAGGCGCGGGAACAGGGCCCAATAGTTGAAGCCGACTTCCCAAAATGCCCAAAGCAGCGTGAGCAGAAAGGCACCGCCCGCGACATAGACGGCACGGCCATCCAGCCTCCACGCCAGCCAGGCGGCGATCAGATACGCGGCGCCGACCAGGCAATAGTAGGGCGACCCCCCAAGTCCGATCAGCTTACCGCCGACGATGATGAGATAGAGTGCAGCAATTGCAAGCAATGCAGCAAAGAACCGGACAATAACTTTCAAGATTGCGCCCCCTGGCCAATAGCCGTTGTGCAACGCTTTACTGGTCACCTTCTCACCAGAGGGAACAGGACCAATACCTAACCAGAACTAGAGATCTTGCGGCTTGGTTCCACACTGAATTTGCCGACTCGCCAATCACCCGCTAGCCTCCGCCCCAGTCGCGATGGAGAAAGGGCTGGATTATGGCCGAAGACTGGTTCGCAGACGTTCAGAAATATAATGCCGATGCCGACGCAGGCGTGGTGAAGAAGATCGTGTCCTATCTGGGCATCGCGCTTCGGAACCGCGACAGTTCGCTGGTGTCCTTTTCCGATCCTGAAGAGGTAGGGCGCGTCCGCGAACGCTTCCTGCGCAAGAAGTTGGAACTGACCGACAGTGATGAGACGCTGAACAGCGCGCTTGACGCTGTGAAGACGATGATGAGCGGTGACCGGACCAAGAACCGGGTGACCGTCTATTATCTGCTCGCTGACTGGTTCGGAAAGCTCGACCTGTTCGGCGGGACGGCCAGCAACCCGGGGGCGTTCACGTTCGCCAACATCGGCGGCAAGCCGTTCACGGAGTCAGAGCGGGTCGCCTATGTCGAGGAGGTGGAAGGCACCAGCGTTGACGCGGCGATCAGCGAACCATCGGCAACGCCGCAAAGCATCGCAGCAACAACACCGGCAGCGGTGGCGGCAGCGGCCGCCGCGCCGCCAGCGGCCGCAATGGCCGCCGCAGGTGGTTCAACCGAAGTCGGCGGTCACGCGGGCGGCGGTGACGATGGCAATCGTTATGGTCTGACCGGCGATGGTGGCGGTGGCGGGGATGACCACTACGGCGGCGGCGGATTCCCGTCATGGCTGAAATGGCTATTGCTGTTGGCCGCTCTCGTGTTGCTGTTCCTCCTGGTGAAAAGTTGCATGGGTCACAAGGACGCCGATGATGGTGCCATGAACGCCGCGGCCGGAACGGAAATGACCGCCGATGGCAATTTGACCGGAAGCGGCGATGCGATGACGGGGACCGACGCGGCCGCCGCAGCAACAGCAGTTCCAGCCGGGGCTGGCGTGGTGGCATCCGAAGCGGCGGGCAAGCCAACGCTGACCGTCTATTTCGATGTCGGCAAGAAAGAGGTCAGTAATGACCTTGCGGCGCAAGCGGCGACGCTGAAGGCCTATCTGGATGCCAATGCAGGATCAACGCTGGCCGTGTCGGGGTATAATGACCCAAGCGGCAATGCGGCGGCCAATGCGGAATTATCGAAGAACCGCGCGCAGGCCGTCAAGGCGGCGCTCGTCGCGGCCGGCATTTCCGACGCGTCGATCGAGCTGGTGAAGCCAGCAGACACGACGTCTGGGTCGGTTACACCGGAGCAGGCCCGCCGGGTTGAGGTGACGATCCAGTAAGGATCAATCGCCAAGCGTAGAACGCGACAAGGAGCGGCGCTTCCCTAATCGGAGGCGCCGCTTTCCTGTGGCCGCCGGGTTAGTCGAGGTCAGCCGCGGAGTGGCGCTCGCGGATGCGGTCGGGGAACTGATCGGTCGGGTTAAGATTGACGCGGCGGCCGCGCTGGACAGCCGGGCGAGCGCCCACTTCTTCGGTCCAGCGCATCACATTTTTGTAGCTTGCGGTGTCCAGGAATGTCGCTGCATCGCCATAGGCCAGCCCTAGGGCGACGGCGCCGTACCAGGGCCAGGTGGCGATATCGGCAACGCTATATTCGCTGCCCGCCATAAATTGATTGTCCGCAAGGTGACGGTCGAGCACATCATATTGCCGCTTCACCTCCATGGCGTACCGATTGATCGGATATTCCATCTTGAAAGGGGCATAGGCGTAGAAATGGCCGAAGCCGCCGCCGAGGAACGGCGCGCTACCCATTTGCCACATCAGCCAGCTAAGTGCGGCGGCGCGGCCCGCAGGATCGGTCGGCAGGAACGCGCCAAACTTGTCGGCCAGATAAAGCAGTATCGCACCGCTTTCGAATACCCGCTGTGGTGCGTCAGGGTTGCTGCGGTCGAGCAGCACCGGGATTTTGCTGTTGGGGTTCAGCTCGACAAAACCGCTGCCAAACTGATCGCCTTTGCCGATGTCGATGTACCAGGCGTCATAATCGGCGCCCGAATGACCCGCGGCCAATAGCTCTTCCAGCATGATGCTGACCTTTTGACCGTTGGGTGTGCCCAGACTGTAGAGTTGGAACGGATGATCGCCGACTGGCAGTTCCTGATCGTGCGTCGCGCCCGCAACCGGACGGTTAATGCTTGCAAATTGCCCGCCCGACGGCGCGTCCCATGTCCAGACCTCCGGCGGGAGATAATCGGCGGGCTGGTTCGGAAGCGTTTCGGCGTCAGCCATGGGCAAATTCCTGTCTGTCGGTTTTGTGTCGCAACCGAGATAGGAACGGGCGATCACCCGACAAGGGTCAGAACAGGCGGCTTACCAGCATTCCGGCGGCAATCGCCGCGAGGCTGACCAACACGCTTGCGAGAACATAGGCGGCGGCAAGGCCGTGTTGGCCGCGTTCCCACAGCGTCAGCGCATCGAGGCTGAAGGCGCTGAAGGTGGTGAAGCCGCCAAGGAAGCCGGTGACGAGGAACAGCCGCATCGTCTGCCCCGTACCGAACGCCGAGAAGGCGCCGACCGACAGGCCAATCAGGAAGCTGCCGATGATATTGACCGCCATCGTTCCCCACGGAAATGCGGTGCCGAACATCGCCATGCTGGCCCGCCCGACAAGCCAGCGCAAAACCGCGCCCAGTCCGCCGCCGAGGAAGACGGCGACGGCGTTCACGCTGTGTGGTCTTTCGCGCAATGGCCGGTTTCATCTTCACCGCCGTGGGTGGCGTGCGCACCGAACAGCTTGTGGACGACCCAGGCAATGGCCGCGCCGAGGATCATGCCGACGATGCCGGAGAAGATGGCGCTTGCCAGCCATTCGATGACCCCGCTGCCGCCGGACAGCGCGACGGCCCAATGATGCAGCGTTTCGGGAAGCGCGGTGAGGACATGCATTTCCTCGAGACCGTGGAGAATGATCCCGCCGCCGACCCACAACATCGCGGCCGTGCCGAGGACCGACAGGAATTTGAGCAAACGGGGCACGAAATGGACGAGGCCAAGGCCAAATTTCTGGATCGCGCCGGTACGGGTTTCGGCAAGGTGCAGGCCGATATCGTCCAGCTTCACGATGACCGCGACGGCGCCATAAACCGCCAGCGTCACCGCGACCGCGACAATCGCTAGCGCCATCGCCTGTTGCCAGATGGGGAAGCCATCCATTTGCGCCAGCGCGATGGCCATGATCTCTGCCGACAGAATGAAGTCGGTGCGGACCGCGCCCGACACCTGCCGCGCCTCCAACTCCTCTTCCGTATCCGCTTCCATCAGGCTTTTTTCGGCATGATGGTCCTTTGACAGGGCCTCCATCACCTTTTCCGCGCCCTCAAAGCAGAGATAGGCACCGCCGATCATCAGCAAGGGGGTGATGGCGATGGGCAGGAAGGCGCTGAGCAATAAGGCGGCAGGCAGCAGGAAAACGAGCTTGTTCCTGAGGCTGCCGAGCGTGATCTTGCCGATGATCGGCAGTTCGCGGTGGGGCGACAGGCCGGTGACGTAGGACGGGGTCACAGCGGTGTCGTCGATCACCACGCCTGCCGCCTTGGCACCAGCCTTTCCGGCAACGGCGGTGACATCGTCGACGCTGGACGCGGCGAGCTTTGCGAGGGTGGCAACGTCATCGAGCAGGGCGATCAGGCCGGATGGCATGGTGTCTCCAATAGGTTTGTCACCGACGAGCGATAGCGCGGCAATCCAGACCGCGCCACTGGATTGCCACGACCTTCGGCGTCGCAATGACGTGGTGGGGTCATTGACAGTTGCCCTGCAGCGAAGATTCGCGCAGGGGTGCCTCCATGCTTTCCATCGATTTCATCAAGTCCAATCGCGCCGACGTAGAGCGCGCCATCCGCGACAAGGGCGTGCACGTTGATCTCGACACGCTATTGGCGCTCGACACCGAGAGTCGCGCGCTGAAGACGGAAATTGATACACTGCGCGCGCACCGCAATGCGATCAGCGCGAAGTTCAAGGACGCCTCGCCGGAGGAAAAGGCGACGCTGGGCGCGGAAGCGAAGGCTGCGGGTGCCAAGGCGTCGGAACTGGAAGGCGCGTTGGACATCAAATCGGCGGCGATCCGCGACATCATGCTGAAGATGCCGGGCATTCCGTGGGAGGGTGCGCCGGTCGGGCCGGATGAAAGCTATAATGTCGTCATCCGAACCGAAGGCGCATTGCCGACGTTCGATTTCGAGCCCCTCGACCATGTCGCGCTGATCGAGAAGAATGACTGGGCCGATTTGAGCCGGATTGTGCAGGTGTCGGGCAGCCGGACCTATTGTCTGAAGGGCCGCCTCGCGATCCTTGAGGCGAAGCTGATGGCCTATGCGCTCGACAAGATTGCGGCGGCGGGCTTCACCGCGATCACGGTTCCTTCGATTGCGCGTGAACAGGCGTTCCTCAATCAGGGGCAATTCCCCGGCCATATCGAGGAAACCTATGCATTGCCCAACGACGACGCCTATCTGGCGGGGACGGCGGAGGTCGCGTTGACCAGCCTCCATTCGGGCGAGATCATCGAAAACGCCAAGATGCCGATTAAATACGCGGGCTATTCCCCTTGCTTCCGGCGTGAAGCGGGCAGCGCGGGCAAGGATGTGCGGGGCCTCTTGCGGGTCCACCAATTCCTGAAGGTCGAGCAATGGGTGATGTGCGAGGCCGATGCTGCGGTAAGTGCCGAGTGGCACGCCAAGCTGCTCGGGCTTGCCGAGAGCCTGCTGAACGACCTGGAAATCCCCTATCAGGTGATTGAGACGTCGACCGGCGACATGGGCCTGGGCAAGTTTCGCATGAACGATATCGAAAGCTGGGTGCCTTCGCTTGGCAAATATCGCGAGACGCATAGCTGTTCGACGCTACACGACTGGCAGGCGCGCCGCGCCAACCTTCGCTACCGTGATGCCGACGGCAAGGTGCAGTTCGCCCACACGCTCAACAACACGGCGCTGGCGAGCCCGCGCATCCTCGTTCCGCTGCTGGAGAATCACCAGACGGCGGACGGGCGGGTGAAGTTGCCCAAGGCGCTCCGCGAATTGATGGGCGGCGACGAATATCTGTGAGCCTGAATGAGGCGCCGCCGCGGTTTGGCCTGTTCCTGAAAGAGTTGGGGTGGGTGCCAAGGGTCATGGCCCATGGCGCCGATACGACCGAGCCGCAGGGACTGAAAGACGGACCGCCCTGCATGGTCATCCCTGGCTTCCTGGTTTCCGATCCGGTCACGGCACCGCTTCGCATGGCGCTCGGCAAAGCCGGGTGGCGAACCTATGGTTGGGGCCTTGGCCTTAATCGCGGCGCCTACCCAGGGCTGCTCGACCATATGGCGAGGCAGATTGATGCGGTCCGCGGCGACCGGCCGATCCTGCTGGTCGGGTGGAGCCTCGGCGGACTGTACGCCCGGGAAGTGGCGCGCGAATTTCCTGACAAGGTCAGCCGTGTCGTCACGCTGGGCTCACCCTTTGGGGGCGATGACCGACGCGCCAACAATGCCTGGCGGCTGTATGAATGGGTGGCGGGCCATAGCGTCGACGACCCGCCGGTTGCGTTGCATCCGGCCAAACCGCCGGTGCCAACGCTGGCCATCTGGTCATCGAAGGACGGGCTGATTTCAGAGCGGGCGGCGTGCGGGATCGATGTCGAATGCGATCAATCGGCACGGATTGACGCGGCCCATATGGAGATGGGCATTTCGCCGCGCGCCATCCGCCAGATCATTCCGATCATTGAAAAGTTCGCGGGACACCCCGATAGGTAAGCTATGCCCGTTGGACATGATTTCGATCCGGATGATCGTGCGCCCTCCGCCTGGCTGAGGGCGCAGGAAGTGTTTTGGCATATGCCGCGCCTGCTTGCGGGGCTTGGCCCGCTGGGCCCGCGCGGACCGGAGGACGGACCGCCCGCGCTGGTCATTCCTGGCTTTATGGCCACCGACCGGACAACGATGGAGTTGCGCCGCAGCCTCGCGCGGGACGGTTGGCGGGTATATCCGTGGGAAATGGGCTGGAACGGCGGCGCCAAGGCCGACACGCTGGAGCGACTGCGCGCGCGGCTCGACGAGATTCATGACCATCGCAAGATTTTGCTCGTCGGGTGGAGCCTTGGCGGACTGTATGCGCGGGAGCTGGCCCGGCTTCATCCCACCTGCGTCCGCGCCGTGGTTACGCTTGGTTCGCCCTTTTCCGGCGATGTACGGACCAACACCAATGTCCGCCGGGTCTATGAATTTGTGGCCAAACATCCGGTCGACCAGCCGCCGATCCCGCGCCTGCCCGACAAACCGCCGGTGCCGACACTAGCCCTTTGGTCGAGCCGCGACGGCATTGTGTCGAAACGGTCTGCGCGCGGATTGCCCAATGAGCGCGACAAAGCGGTCGAGATCGATACGACCCATATGGGATTTGCGGTGAGCCGCCAGGCACTGGCCCAAATCAACCGGGAAATTCGCATCTTCCTGACCGAGATGGAAGGGGAGCCGCCAGTGCTTCACCCCGAAACAGGCACTACCAAGGACGCCTAAACCGCTTCCCCGGCGGCAACCCCACTGGCCCAAGCCCATTGGAAGTTATAGCCGCCAAGCCAGCCCGTCACGTCCACCGCCTCACCAATCACGAACAAGCCGGGAATGCGCTTCGCTTCCATTGTTTTGGACGACAATTCGGCCGTGGAAATGCCGCCAACGGTAACTTCGGCCTTTGCATAGCCTTCGCTGCCGCTGGGGATGAACGACCAGTTTTTCAGGCGTTCGCCCGCCGCCCGCAGGGCCTTGTCGCCATGGTTACCGATCATGCCGGGCAGCGCCAGCCTTTCCGCCAGCGCATCGGCAAGGCGGGCTGGAAGACGCTGGCCAAGCCATTTGGCAAGGCTTTGGCGCGGGTCGGCGCGTTTGCCATCCGGTAACGCGTCAGGATCATCATCGGGAAGAAGGTCAATGGCCACCGCTTCGCCGTGTCGCCAATAGCTGCTTATTTGAAGGATCGCTGGACCGCTTAAGCCCTTGTGCGTGAACAGCGCGGCTTCGCGGAACGACGGGCCCTTGGCGGCGCGGGCGATAACCTCCGTCGAGACACCGCTAAGGTCGCGGAACAATGCTTCGTCGCCGGGCAGGGTAAGCGGGACCAACGCTGGTCGCGTTTCGACCAGCTTCAGGCCGAAACGCTTGGCCTGCTCATAGGCGAAGCTAGAGGCACCCATCTTTGGAATCGACGGGCCGCCGGTCGCAAGGATGAGGCACCGCGCATCGGCCGTTCGATCCCCGCATCGGATGCGGAATATGTCGCCGTCGCGATCAATCGAAGCATCATGGCCGAGCCATAATTCGACCCCCGCCGCCGCGCATTCACCCCACATCATGTCGACGATCTGCGCCGCCGAACCGTCACAGAAAAGCTGACCCAGCGTCTTTTCATGCCAGGCAATTCCGTGGCGATTCACCAACTCGATAAAGTCATGCTGCGTATAGCGGGCAAGCGCCGATTTCATGAAATGGGGATTTGCACTGATGTAGCGGTCGGGCGCGGCAAACAGGTTGGTGAAGTTGCAGCGGCCCCCGCCCGAGATCAGGATCTTCTTTCCGGGTCGTTCGGCATGATCGATGAGCAGCACCCGCCGCCCGCGTTGTCCGGCGACTTTGGCGGCCATCAGGCCAGCGGCGCCCGCGCCGAGGATGATCGCATCATATCGCATCAATGAACCGCCCAAGCGGGATGCGGGCTTGCGGTCAAGAGGAGGGGCTGCTTTGGCATCGGACATGGACCGCGCCTTTTTCGATCATCTTTCCGAGCTTGCCCGCAATGCGATAGCGGACGAACTGGCGCGCGGATTGACCGCCGATAACAAGGCACCAGGCGGATTTGACCCGGTGACGGAGGCGGACCGGGCGGCCGAACGGGTGCTCCGCGCCGCGATCGAGCAACGTTTCCCCGACCATGCCATTTGGGGCGAAGAATATGGCTGGTCGCGTGACGGCGCAGCGACGGTGTGGAGCCTTGACCCCGTGGACGGTACCCGGGCGCTGATATGCGGCCTGCCAAGCTGGTCGGTGCTCGTCGGCTTGCTGCATCAGGGCGCGCATATTGCCGGGATGATCGACCTTCCGGCGTTGAATGAACGGCTGGTCGCGGTGGACGGTATGACCTGGCGCAATGGGACTCGGGTGACGTCGAGCGGTTGCCTGGAGTTGGCCGAGGCGCGGCTGTCGACCACCGATCCGCATTTGTTTGCCGGGGCGGAATGGACGGGGTTTGAACAAGTACGCCGTGAGGCCCGGTTGACCAGGTTCGGGCTGGACGCGATGGCCTATGCCCGGGTCGCGACCGGTGACATCGATCTTGTCATCGAAAACAATCTGAAGCGGCATGATTTTGACGCGCTGATAGCGGTCGTACGCGGGGCGGGAGGCCATATCGGCGATTGGCAGGGCGGAGCTGACTTCGCCGAGGGCCGGGTCATCGCGGCGGCCAGCCGGTCCCTTTATGATGCCGCCGTCGAGCAGCTGAACGCCTAAGGCTCAATCTCTGCCGGGTCCATTTTGTCGACGCTCGGCAGCTTGCCGGCCAGTGCCGCGTCCAGCTGCGGCTTGTCGAGATGGCCTTCCCACCGGCTGACGACGATGGTCGCCACGGCATTACCAATGAAATTGGTCAGGCTGCGGCACTCGCTCATAAAGCGGTCAACGCCAAGGATCAGCGCCATCCCCGCAACCGGAATTTCAGGGACGATTGAAAGGGTGGCGGCAAGGGTGATGAAGCCAGCGCCCGTCACCCCGGCCGCGCCCTTTGAGGATATCATGGCGACACCGAGCAGCAGCAACTGATGCTCCAGCGTCAGGTGGATGTTCATGGCCTGGGCGATGAACAGCGCCGCCAGGGTCATATAGATGTTGGTGCCATCAAGGTTGAAACTATAGCCAGTCGGCACAACCAGCCCGACGATCGACTTTGGGCAGCCTGCGCGCTCCATTTTTTCGATCAGCGACGGAAGCGCGCTTTCGCTGGACGATGTACCCAGGACGAGCAGCAGCTCGGCCTTGAGATAGGCGATCAGCCGGAAAATCGAAAAGCCCGATAGTCTGGCCACGACACCAAGGACGATCAGCACGAGCAGAAGGGAAGTGACGTAAAAGGTCGCAACCAGGCCCGCCAGGTTGGCGAGCGTGCCAACGCCATATTTGCCGATAGTGAAGGCCATCGCGCCAAATGCCCCGATTGGTGCTGCCTTCATCAGAATGGCGACAAGGCGAAAGATAACGATGCTGAGGTCATTGAGAATGCCAAGCAAGCGGTCGCCCCGTTCCCCGACCATCGCCAGCGCTGCCCCGAACAGGATTGCGGCGAGCAGCGTCTGAAGTATCATCCCCGAGGTCAGCGCCGAGACGAACGTGTCGGGAATGATGTCGAGGATGAAGCCGGTGAGCGTCGCGGCATGCGCCTTTTCGGCATAATCGCTTACTTTGGTGGCATCGAGGCTGGCGGGATCGATGTTCAATCCCGCGCCTGGTTGCACGACATTGGCCACGATGAGGCCAATAATGAGCGCGAGCGTCGAGAAGAAAAAGAAATAGACAAAGGCCTTGATCGCCACCCGGCCGACCCGGCCCAGATCGCGCATACCGGCAATACCGGTCACGATGGTCAGGAAAATGACCGGCGCGATAATCATCTTCACCAGCTTGATGAAGGCATCGCCCAGCCATTTCAGAGATTCGCCCGTCGCCGGCCAGAAATGACCGATGGCTACCCCAGCGACGATGGCCACAAGCACCTGAAGATAGAGATGGGCATACCAGGGCTTGCGCGGCGGTGCCTGACCGTCAAATCGCGCGTCAATTGCTACCACTCCGAGCCCCCTACTAGCGAATGCGGGAAGCCTAGCGCGAAGTGCTGCGCAAGCAATGGTGAAGCCGGGTCGATTGCGCTAGGGCGCTGTGGCCATGAATCTTCACTCACCCAGTTGGGCCCGCGATAGCTGGCGCGCGCGCACGGCGGAGCAAATGCCCGCCTATGCAGACGGTGCGGCGGTTCGCGCGGTTGAGGCGCGATTGGCGGCGTCCGCACAGGTGGTGAGCTTTGCCGACTGCGCGGCCCTGCGCACCGCGATGGCGGCGTTGGCGAGTGGGCACGGCTTTCTGCTTCAGGGCGGGGACTGCGCAGAAAGTTTTGACGATCCGGTCGCGGAGCAGGTGGCAGGCATTGCCGGCCTGTTCGATGCAATGTCGGCACGGCTCGGCCCAAGGGTCAACGGCCCACTGATCGAGGTGGCGCGCATTGCGGGGCAATTCGCCAAGCCGCGCAGCGTGTCGGCGGAAGAGCGTGACGGCGTGAGATTGCCCGCCTATCGCGGCGACATCATCAACGGCATTGCCTTTGATGCGGGGGCCAGGGTGCCGGACCCACAACGGATGATCCGTGCCCATATGCAATCCGTGGGAACGGCGGCCAGCCTGTCCGCGGTGCGCGGGACCGATGCGCCGATTTTTACAAGCCATGAAGCCCTGTTGCTACCCTATGAAGAGGCGTTGACCCGCCGCGACACCGACGGTCGCTGGTGGGCGACGTCAGGTCATATGCTGTGGCTGGGTGAACGCACCCGACAGCTTGACGGCGCCCATGTTGAATATCTGCGCGGCCTTGAAAATGTCGTGGGGATCAAGACTGGGCCGACCATGCTGCCCGATGAGCTACTGCGCCTGATCGACCGACTCGATCCGGCAAATCGGCCCGGTAAGCTCGTCCTCATCGGCCGGTTTGGGGCGAAGGCCATCGGAACGGTGTTGGCGCCGTTAATGCGCGCGTCAAAGACCGAGGGGCGCAATGTCGCCTGGGTCATTGATCCGATGCACGGGAACACCACACTGGCTGGCAAGCGCAAGGTCCGGCGCCTTCCTGATATATTGGCCGAGATTGACCAATATTTCGCCATCGCGGCGGCGGAAGGCGTTCACCCCGGCGGCATCCATCTGGAAATGAGTGCGCTGGATGTGACCGAATGTATCGGCGGCCGCGGACCGGCGTCGGTCGCGGAACTGGAAAAGAACTGGCTGACCGCCTGCGATCCGCGTCTCAATGCGCGGCAGGCGATGGATCTGGCCGATCATGTTGCGGAGTTGATGGAATGAATTTGACGGCCCGGCGTGGCGCTGCGCTTCGCGGAACGATCGCGATTCCAGGTGACAAGAGCTGTTCCCACCGTGCGCTCATCCTCGGTGGAATGGCGAGCGGGCAAACGCACATCACCGGCCTATTGGAGAGCGACGATGTGCTGGCCACCGCCCGCGCCGTTGGCGATCTTGGCGCAACGGTCGAACGGGTCGGGGACGCCGTATGGCGGATTGAGGGCGGCGCGTGGACCTCCCCGATAGAGGCGGTCGATTGCGGCAATAGCGGGACAGCAGTGCGATTGTTGATGGGGGCGGTCGCGGGAATGGACGGCGTCGTCGTCACCTTTACTGGGGACCATAGCCTGTCGAAACGCCCGATGCGCCGCGTCACCGGCCTGTTGGAACGGATGGGTGCGACAATTGATGGTGGCGACCTTCTGCCGTTGATTGTCGAGGGGCGGCAATTGGGCGGAATTGATCATCGCAACGTACCGGCGTCGGCACAGGTCAAGTCGGCGCTGCTGCTAGCGGGCATGGGAACCCACGCTCCCGTACGGGTTGTCGAACCGCTGCCCAGCCGCGACCATAGCGAGATCATGCTGCCGCAGTTCGGGGTCGATGTGCATGTCGACGATACCCCGGGTGGATGGTCCATCATGCTGGGTGAGAATCGCCGCCCTGTCGGCACCGATATTGAAATTGGCGGCGATCCATCGTCCGCTGCCTTCCCGCTCATCGCTGCGGCATTAGTGCCGGGGTCGGACATTGTCGCGACGGGCGTGATCGTCAATCCGCTGCGCAGCGGCGTCTATGAAACGCTTGAGCGAATGGGCGCTGACATTGAACTGTCGAACGAGCGCATTCAGTCGGGCGAAATCGTGGCCGATGTGCGGGTCCGCCATTCTGCGCTTCGGCCCTGCCATGTGCCGGCAGATCATATTCCGGCGATGATTGACGAGATCCCGATCCTTGCGGTCGCATGTGCCTTTGCCGATGGCGAAAGCGTGATCGAAGGGCTGGGCGAACTTCGGGTCAAGGAAAGCGACCGGCTCGGCGCGGTGGTCGCCGGACTGACCGCGTGCGGCGTGGTGGCGCTGGCCGACGGCGATGCTCTTCGCATTTTTGGACGCGATACCGTGCCCGGCGGCGCGAATGTTATAACACACGGCGACCATCGCATCGCCATGGCGTTTCTGACCCTGGGGCTCGCCAGCGATGAACCGGTGACGGTGGATGAGGCGGGGATGATCGCCACCAGCTTTCCAGGCTATGTCGAACAGATGCAATCGATCGGGGCAGACATCGCATGAGTCTCAATAGTTTCGGCCACCTGCTGCGATTGACGACCTGGGGCGAAAGCCATGGGCCGGCGATTGGCTGCGTCCTTGATGGCTGCCCGCCGGGAATTGAGCTGACCGACGCGCAGGTGCAGCGATTCCTCGATCAGCGGCGACCAGGCACGTCAAAGAACGTGACGCCGCGGCAAGAACCGGATGCCGTGCGCATTTTGTCGGGCGTGTATGAAGGCAAGACAACTGGCACGCCGATCGCGATGGTGATCGACAATGTCGACGCACGGTCAAAGGATTATCCCGGCGATGCGGCCTATCGGCCTGGCCATGCCGATTATGCCTATGACCGCAAATATGGGTTTCGCGATCCGCGCGGCGGCGGCCGATCATCTGCCCGCGAAACGGCGATGCGGGTGGCGGGCGGTGCGGTGGCGCGGCTGATCATTCCCGAGGTAGCGATCGAGGCGCGGGTAATCGAGATTGGCGGGGAAACGGACGCCAGCAAATGGGAAGCCATGCTCGACGCGGTGCGGACTGAAGGCGACAGCCTTGGCGCCGTTGTCGAATGCGTCGCGACGGGCGTTCCCCCGGGATGGGGGGCGCCTGTCTATGCCAAGCTATCCGCTGACCTTGCCGCCGCTTGTATGGGCATCAACGCGGTCAAGGGCGTGGAGATTGGCGACGGGTTCGCCGCTGCGCGCCTGAAAGGCAGTGAAAATGCCGATCCGATGCGGACCGGCGTGACGTTCGAGACCAATCACGCGGGCGGCATTGCGGGCGGAATATCGACCGGCCAGCCGATTGTAGTGCGCGTCGCGTTCAAGCCAACAAGCTCGATCCGCAAGGCTGTTCCATCCGTGAATGCTGCGGGCGAGGAAATGGATGCCGTGACAAAAGGCCGCCACGACCCATGTGTCGGCATCCGCGGCGCGCCGGTGGTCGAGGCGATGATGGCGCTGGTTCTGGCGGATCATAAGCTGCTCCACCGCGGACAGTGCGGATAAGCAGCAGCCGCTACCTTAGTGGCATTTGAATCGGTCGAAGGGTTCCAGGCACGACCGGCATCGCCATTGCGCCTTGCACGGGGTTGAGCCGAAGCGGCTGACCTCCTCGGTGTCGGTCGAGCCGCAGCGCGGGCATTCGGCCGTCTTGCCAGGATGGGGCGGGGCGATGCCATAATCCCTGAGCTTGGCCTTGCCGTTCTCGCTGATCATGTCGGTCGACCAGGGCGGCGTCAAAACCGTGTGGATCGAAACGTCGCGATAGCCGGCCGCGTCGAGCGCGGCGCGTACCAGCTGTTCGATGTAGATCGTCGCGGGACAGCCCGAATAGGTGGGGGTTATCGTCACCGCATCCGGCGTGATGGCGCGAACAATGCCTAGATCGAGAACCGAAACGGCCGGAATCTCCGGGTCCGGAACGTCGGCGAGTACCGCCCGGATCGCGGCGGGATCGTGCGTCACACCCGTTCGATCACCGTGGCAATTCCCTGCCCAACGCCGATGCACATGGTACAGAGCGCATAGCGGCCACCGGTGCGTTGCAGCTCTTCGGTCGCTGTGAGGACCAGGCGCGCGCCCGACATGCCCAGCGGATGGCCAAGCGCGATGGCGCCGCCGTTGGGGTTCACCCGCGGATCATCGTCGGCAATGTGGAGGGTGCGAAGGACCGCAAGACCTTGCGACGCGAAGGCTTCATTCAATTCGATCACGTCCATGTCGGCGACGGTAAGACCGATCCGGTGAAGCAGCTTCTCACTGGCTGGCGCGGGGCCAATGCCCATGACCCGGGGTTCGACCCCTGCCATAGCGGTTCCAAGGACCCGAGCGCGCGGCGTAAGGCCATATTTCTGGACTGCTGCTGCCGACGCGACGATGATGGCGGCGGCGCCGTCATTGACGCCGCTGGCATTACCAGCGGTGATGGTGCCGCCAGCTTTAACAATTGATTTCAACTGACCAAGCTTCTCCGCCGTGGTTTCGCGTGGATGCTCATCCCGCTCGACGATGACGGGATCGCCCTTGCGCTGCGGAATGGTCACAGCAACGATTTCGGCGGCGAGGCGGCCATTGGCCTGCGCGAGCGCGGCGCGGCGCTGACTCTCGGCAGCGAACTTGTCCTGGTCTTCGCGGCTGATGCGGAATTGTTCGGCGACATTTTCGGCGGTTTCCGGCATGGAATCGATGCCGAACTCCTCTTTCAGTCGCTTGTTGACGAATCGCCAGCCGATGGTCGTGTCATAAATGGCATTGGCGCGGCTGAACGGGCTGTCCGCCTTTGGCATGACGAAGGGCGCGCGGCTCATGCTTTCGACACCGCCGGCGATCATCAATTCAGTTTCACCCGCCTTGATGGCACGGGCCGACATTGCAACAGCGTCCATGCCGGACCCGCAAAGGCGGTTGATGGTTGTGCCTGGCACCGCCTCGCCCAGCCCGGCGAGCAAGGATGCCATCCGCGCAACGTTGCGATTATCCTCGCCGGCCTGATTGGCGCAGCCGAGAATGACATCGTCGACGCTGGCCCAATGAACGCCGGGATTGCGCGCTTTCAACGCGGCCAGCGGGATGGCGGCCAGATCGTCGGGCCGAACGGCGGACAGGGCGCCGCCGTACCGTCCGATGGGGGTGCGCACGGCGTCACAGATGAATGCGTCAGTCATGGGTATCCTCTAGCGGATCGACGATCTGACCGCCAATGTCGCGGCCTAATCCGGTGAATTCTGCGATCAGGCGTCCATCGGTTTCGCTGGTCACACGAACATGGGTGACGGCGCTGCGCCCGGACCGGGGGCCCTGCCGCGCCTCCGCGATCAGCGTTTCCCCAAGCTTGGCGGGCGCCAGATAGGCAATTGACGCCTGCTGTCCGACGGTGCCGCTGTTATGGCTATTGCAGGCATAGGCAAAGGCGCTGTCGGCGAGCGCAAAGATCATTCCTCCATGGGCCGTTCCATGTCCGTTGAGCATGTCCTGGTTGATCGTCATCCGAACGCGAGCATAATTTTCCCGAGTTTCCTCGATTTCGAGACCCCAGACCGGCCCGGTCCCCTCTTTGGCCAGCATCTGGCTCGAGACACGGGCGGCGAGGCTATCCGGGCTTTCGTTCATTCGGCGTCGATTACCCCGCGACGAATCTGGTCGAGCTCGATCGATTCGAACAGCGCCTTGAAATTGCCCTCGCCAAAGCCCTCATTGCCCTTGCGCTGGATGATTTCAAAGAAGATCGGTCCGATCACATTCTGAGTGAAGATTTGCAGCAGCAGGCCCTGACCTTCGGTCGGCGCGCCGTCGACGAGGATGCGGCGCTTTTCCAACTCGGTGGTCGGTTCGCCATGGTCCTTCACCCGTTCATCGACCAATTCATAATAGGTGTCGGGCGTATCCTGGAACGGAATGCCGCGACCGCGCAGAATGTCGACCGAGGCGTAGATATCGTTACTGCCAAGCGCGATATGCTGAATGCCCTCGCCTTTATATTCGCGCAGGAATTCTTCGATCTGGCTCTTGTCATCCTGGCTCTCGTTGAGCGGGATGCGGACCTTGCCGCAGGGACTGGTCATCGCTTTGGAAAAGAGGCCGGTGACTTTTCCTTCAATGTCGAAATAGCGAATCTCGCGGAAATTGAAGAGGCGTTCGTAAAATTCCGCCCACACCGCCATGCGGCCGCGATTCACATTGTGGGTCAGGTGATCGATATAGGTCAGATGGCTATCGGCGGCCGATTCCATGTCCTGCCAGCCATCCTCAAACACGAAATCCACATCATAGATGGAACCTGCGTCGCCGTACCGGTCGACAAGGTAGAGACGCGATCCGCCAATTCCTTCAATCGCCGGAATATCAAGCTCGCCTTCGCCCACGTCACTATAAACGCGAGTGGCGCCCAATTCGATGGCGCGATCAATCGCCTTTTGCGCATCCTTCACCCGGAACGCCATGGCGCAGGCCGACGGACCATGATCGGTCGCAAATTGTTCCGCAAAGCTGTTGGGCTCGGCATTGATGATGAAGTTGATGTCGCCCTGGCGGTGCAGGGTAACATCCTTGCGGCGGTGGCGCGCAACGGCAGGAAAGCCCATTTTCGTGAACAGGGCGCGGAGCAATTCGGGATCGGGCGCGGCATATTCGACAAATTCAAAGCCGTCGGTGCCCATCGGATTCTCAAGGCCAAGCGGGCCGAGCTCGATGGAAGGGGCGGTAGCCATTGTTCACTCTCCTTTGGTTGCGGCCCCTCTGCGCCGATGGGCGCTTCTTTTCAAGGTTCGGCGCGCTGCCTATGGTTGTTCCATGGATAACCCCGATGGATGGACCGTCAGTGCCGACGGCCTCGCGCTGGAAAAGCGTTTCACCTTTGCCAATTTCTCCGAAGCCTTCGCTTTCCTGACCCGTGTGGCCATGGAAGCGGAGAAACGGGATCACCACCCCGAATTCACCAGCGTCTGGAATTGCGTTGATTTTCGGTTGACGAGTCACGATGAGCGCGGAATTACCGAGCGAGATCGAGAACTTGGCTCAGTAATCGATCAATTGTCCAAGGCGTATGCCGTCCGGGAGTAGCGTGCATGTCGAATGTGAGCCTGATTGATTGCGGTAACGGTTTCTGGAATTTGAGAGCGCCGTTCAAGATCAAAGGGCTCATCGACATTGGAACACAGGCCTCGCTGATCGAGAAAGGCGACGGCCGCTTCATATGGCTCGATTGCGCACCGCTAGAGGGGGAGGCGGAGGGTCAGGTGATGGAGTTGACCGACGGCGGAGAAAACGTCGACGCCGTACTGAACCTGCACCCATTCCACACCGTCTTTTGCGAGGATTTCTACCGCCGGTTTCCCAACGCCGCTTTCTTTGGATCGGTGAGGCACAAACGGCTTTGCACCGGTATTCCGTGGCAGACGGATTTAGTCGAAGGACGGGCGGTGGCCGACCGGTTCGGCGACCTCTTATCATTTACGGTGCCTCGGGGCGTTGATTATATCAGCATCGACGAGTCCGTGCATTTTTCATCGGTCATGGCATTCCACCGTGCGTCACGGTCAATTCATTCCGACGACACGCTGATGTATCTGCGCGATCGCTTCCCGATCAGTATGTTTCCCAAATTGCGCGGGCTGAATTTCCATCCCAAGTTGGCGCAGGCCATGCAAAAGCGGGCTGGGGCAGTAACCGAATTCCGGGAATGGGCCAGGGAAGTTGGAGAAATGTGGCGCGATGCCGCCCGATTGTGCGCCGCTCACAACGGCATTGATGCGTTCCCGAGGCAAGACTTCAAGGAACAGCTTGCGGCGGCACTTGAGCGGGTAGAGCCGGTCCTTCGCCATCATGAGCAGCAG
Source organism: uncultured Sphingomonas sp. (assembly GCF_946478955.1). The sequence goes on from NZ_CAMLDL010000002.1 coordinate 71,262, forward strand.
GTTTAACCGCCGCCGTTACTACTGTGGCACGAAACACACAGTTTCAAACCCATATCCAAAAGCGCGGAAACTAATGTCCCACTCGGACATTTGGTGTCTCGCAGCGGCCTGACAAACGAACGTCGAGGCCTCGCCCATAAGGGGGGCAGTCGTTCGAACCGCTGTGTGTAAGACAAAGGATTTATTTATGAAAAAATATCTGCTTGCAGCAGTGGCCGTTGCCGCTGTTGCGACACCTGCGATGGCTCGCGATGGTTCCCCCTACGTCGGCATTGAAGGTGGTATCCTGTTCCCGAAGAGCCAGGACGGCGATGCGATGGTCGATTATACGACCACGCAAACGCCAAGCACGCCTGCCGGTCCGGCTGGTCCCGCCGACACAACCTATAACAATGCGTTCGGCCTGAAGTATAAGAAGGGCCTCGATGTCGACGCCATCGTTGGTTACGACTTCGGCATGTTCCGCCTGGAAGGTGAGCTTGGGTACAAGCGCTCCAACCTTAAGAAGTTTTCCGTCGACGACGCCTTCATCGGCTCGCTGAACAGCGCGCTTAACCGCCCGTCGGCCGCGCCCGACACCGGCGCGCCGGGTCAGCCGGCCTTGTCAGCAGCCGATTTTGACCTGGACGGTGACGTCCGCGTGAAGTCGGCGATGATCAACGGCCTGTTCGATTTCGGTGACGATGACGGCCTTAACTTCTACGCCGGTGCTGGCTTCGGCCGCGCATGGGCGAAGCTTGGCGGTGCCAAGGACAAGGCATGGGCCGGACAGCTGATCGCCGGTGTGCGATACGCGCTGAGCCCGAGTGTCGATGTCGGCCTGAAGTATCGTTACTTCCGCACCGGCAAGTTGAACTTCTTCAACGACGCGGCCGCGACGCTGAATGGCAATCCGAACACGATTGACCTTGGCACCACGACGCCGGTCCTTGTCGATCAGACGACCAATGCTTCGGTCTTTACGGACTTTGAGCAGAAGTTCCGGTCGCACAGCCTACTGGCGAGCCTGACGTTCAACTTTGGCGCCAAGGGCGAAGCGGCACCGCCGCCCCCGCCGCCGCCGCCTCCTCCTCCTCCGCCCCCGGCAACGCAGACCTGCGCCGATGGCTCGGTGATCCTGGCGACCGACGCATGTCCGCCGCCCCCGCCGCCGCCCCCGCCGCCGCCGCCGCCGCCGCAGCCGGAACGCGGCTAAGCTTTAGGGCTAACCAAAGTTGGAGGCCGTCCGGGAAGCCGGGCGGCCTCTTCCCCTTTGCCGCTACCAGCCATCTTTCGTTCATGGCTAATATGGAATAGACAGTCCTTATGAACCGCACGGCCATCATCGCCTGCACCATTCCACCGGCCGCGGCGCCGGTCGTTTCCTATTATTATTTCCGTGCGGTGGAGACCGGCTGAGGCAACGCGCACTCAGTTCATGGACCACCGCCCCGCCAAGCCTTCGCTTCGGCGGGGCTTTTTTGTTCAAACCGCACTGGAGCCACCGATGTTCAACCCCGATATACCGCTTGCCTGCACCGCCCGACCCGATTGGGATCGATGGTTGGTCCCCCAAAATTGGAACCGCTTTACCGCCGCGGAGCATGGCGTTTGGGACCAGTTGTTCGACCGGCAGTTGCCGTACCTTCAGAACCGAATTGTCAGCCCCTTTCTGGCCGGCATTCCGATGCTGGGGCTCGACGAGCCGGGGATTCCGGAGTTGGAATCACTGAGCGATCGATTGGAATCGCTGGTTGGCTGGCGGCTGGTTTCGGTTGCAGGAATAGTCCCCGATGCCGCCTTTTTCGCGATGCTTCGCGATCGACGCTTCCCGATTGGCAATTTCATCCGGTCGGCGGACAGCCTGGATTATTTGAAGGAACCCGACTGTTTCCACGATATTTTCGGCCATGTTCCGATGCTCGCGCAGCCACCGGTAGCGCGGTTGATGGAAGCACTCGGCCGTCTCGGCGTGGAGGCGATCGCGGCCGGACTTGGCGAGGAAATGAGCCGCCTTTACTGGCATACGGTCGAATTCGGCCTTGCCCGCGAAGGCGGCGACATCCGGATCTTGGGTGCCGGGCTCGCGTCCAGTTTTGGCGAAGCGCATGTCGCCCTGGAAGCGGATTTGCCGCGGCCGCGATTCTCCCTGAAGGATGCGGCGAACACGCCCTACCGCAATGATGTGTTTCAGCCGCTCTATTTCGTGTCGGATTCGCTGGAGGATAGCGCGGCCTTGCTGGAAGGGCTTGATGTTAAGGGGCTTCGCGCGCTGGCGGGATAATTGCGGCAGGGTGACAACGGGCGGGGGCGGCCCTATTCGGGATTGGCAATGACCGATGCCTCCGCGCCGCCGACCGAATTTCGTACTGGGTCCGATCCCCGGACCTTGCGGGATGCGCTTGGTTGTTTTGCGACCGGCGTGACAATCGTCACTTGCCTGGATGGCGATGGCCAGCCCGTGGGCCTGACCGCCAACAGCTTTACCTCTGTCAGCCTTGATCCCCCGCTGCTGCTCGTCTGCGTGGCCAAGGCGACGGCATCGGCCGCGCATCTGTCGACGGCGGATCATTTCGCGGTCAACGTTTTGCAGACAGCTCAGCAACCCGCCTCGATCACCTTTTCAACCCGGGTAGAGGATCGGTTCGGCCAGACGCCCTGGTCATTGGGAGAGCATGGGGTTCCCGTGCTCAAGGATTCACTGTCGTTGTTCGAATGCGCGCGTTATGCGGTGCATGATGCGGGGGACCATTTCATCCTGATTGGTGAAGTGAAGAAGGCGACATTCGACCCTACGGTCGATCCACTTCTGTATTTCCGCGGCCGCTACCGCCGTCTCCATTTCGACTGAGCGGCGCCGCGCGCATCCACAGATATTCGTGACTCTTGCCGAAAATGGAGTCAGCCTTTCCCTATGACGAACTGGGGGGACGGTGCGTCGACGCCGATTCCGGGGAAAAAGGCGGCCAGGGCGGTGGAATCCCGCGGCGCAAACAATGGCGCCGTTGGGGCGGCGACGCTCAATCCCGGCATGTTCGAGTTTTCCAATATTCTTGCCATTGCCGACGCACTGCCGGTCATGGTTGCCTATCTTGACTGCAACCTCGTCTTTCGGTTCGTGAACAAGCCACTGGCCGAGTGGTATGAAATGGAGCGCGCGGCGCTTCTTGGTCAGCCGTTATCCGCCGTCATGTCCGCAGACACCTATGCTGATCGCAGGCCTAGAATGGAGGCCGCGCTTAACGGCGAGCGACAATGGTTCGTTGCCCAATTCGATCACCCGTCCCGCGGCCCGTTGACCGTCCAGGCCAATTATGTGCCGAATATTGTTGCGCCCGCCGGCAGGGTCGAAGGGCTGGTCATCGTCATTCAGGATATTACCGAGCAAGTGGCCACGGAACGTGCGCTTCGCGAGAGCGAGGAGCGGTTTCGCCGGATCGCTGACAGCGCGCCGGTGCCGATGTGGGTCACGCGCGCGGACGGCAGCCGAGATTTCGTCAATCAGGCCTATTATGACTTCTTCGGCGGGCCGGCCAACAAGGTCGGTCTGCATGACTGGCAATCGGCAATTCATCCCGACGACCTGGAACGAACGATGCGGCAATATAGGGCCGCGATTGCAGGTGACGTCCCGGTGGAGCTGATGGCAAGATTCCGCCGCGCCGACGGCAGCTGGCGGTGGCTTCGCTCGGTCTCCATGCAGCGCCGCGATGCCAATGGACAGGCGGTTGGGTTCATCGGTGCGGCAAGCGATGTGACCGAGGCGAAGGAATCCGAATTTGCGCTGCAGAAGCAGGTTGAGGAACGAACGGCCGATCTGGTCGCAACACAGGATCAGCTGCGCCAGGCCCAGAAAATGGAGGCTCTGGGCCAACTGACCGGCGGAATCGCGCATGATTTCAACAATCTGCTGACGGTGGTGGTCGGCGGCCTCGATCTGATCGCCAAGCGGGTCGATGATGAACGCCTGCTGCGCTATGCGCGCAATGCGTTGGCGGCCGCCGAAAGAGGGGCCCGATTGACCGCGCAGTTGCTCGCATTCAGCAGGGTTCAGCGACTAGAGGTTGTTCCGGTCTATGTTGCGCCGCTGATTGATGAGATGCGGCCGCTTCTGCGCAATGTCCTGGGGCCGGGCATCGACAAGAAGATCGATCTTGATCCCCATTTGATGCCGGTGATGGCGGACCCGACCCAGTTGGAAGTCGCGGTCCTCAACTTGGCCATCAATGCCCGCGATGCCATGCCCGATGGTGGCACATTGACCATCAGCAGCCGCCGGCGCCGGATCCGCGGTGATGCCGAGCTGGAAGACGGTGATTATGTCGAATTGTCGATTGCCGATACCGGCTCCGGCATGCCCCCGGAGGTGGTCACACGGGCGTTTGAACCATTTTTTACGACCAAGGATGTTGGTAAGGGTACGGGTCTTGGTCTGTCGATGGTTTATGGAATGGCCCGCCAGTCAGGCGGAACGGCGCGTATTGAAAGCCGCGACGGCAAGGGCACAACGGTCAAGCTATTCTTCCGCCGGGCGCGGCAAGATGGCGTGGTGCCGTCCAGCGGCGACAAGACTGGTGATCAGTTGCGCAAGGAGCAGGGGCAGTTTTCGATCCTGTTGATTGACGACGACGTCGCCGTCCGCAGCTTTGTGAGCGAGGGGCTCGAGGATTATGGCCATGAGGTCGTCGAAGCGGCCGACGGCCCATCGGGCCTCATCGCCTTTGCCAATATGCGGCCGGATGTGGTGGTGCTGGATTTCCTGATGCCGGGGATGTCCGGCGCCGAAGTGGCCGAACGGATATTGGCCGACACGCCGGATCAGCCGATCCTGTTTGTGTCCGGCTATAACGAAACCGATGCGATCCGCCGCGCTGCGCCCAATGCGTCGATCCTGGCCAAGCCATTTCGGCCGGCGTCCCTTGATGAAGCGCTACGGCGCCTGATGGGCATTGTGGAATAGACTCTCTTGTGGGCCGGTCCGCGCCCCGCCGCTGACTCTTCCTCAGCCGGCCATCCTTTTGGCACCAAGGCCGCGAACCATCTGATTGGCCCGATCATAATTGAGCGGCTTGCCGAACAGATATCCCTGAATTGTGTCGCAGCCGAGGTCGCGCATTCGTTCGAAATCATCGGCGGTTTCGACGCCTTCTGCCGTTACGTTCATTCGGAAGCTTTTTGCCAGCTGCACGATCGACTGGATAATCGCGACATTTTCCGGGCGGCTACCGGCTTCGCGGACGAAACTTCCGTCGATCTTCAGCTTGTGGAAGACGGCCTTGTTCAAATAGCCGATCGATGAATAGCCAGTGCCGAAGTCATCCAGTGCAATGCCGACGCCCAGCGAGCGGAGGCGGTGAAGCACGTCTAGTGTTGCGCCGTTGTCGCCCAGGAACACACCCTCGGTCACTTCCAGTTCAATCCGGTTGGCCGACAGCCGGTTGCGGCCGATCGCCTGGGCGACCGAATTAGGCAGGCTAGGCAGGATCTGCTTCGGGCTGATATTGAGCGCGACGGTGATTGGCTCCGGCCAGCTCGCGGCGGCGCGGCAAGCTTCCTCGATCACCCATTCGCCGATGATCGGCATCAGGCCGCTTTCTTCAGCAACCGGAATGAAGACGTTGGGCGGGACAAAGCCGCGCTGCGGATGGTTCCAGCGGATCAGGGCTTCGAAACCAACCAGTTTTTGCGTCCGTGCGCTGACCAGCGGCTGGAACACCAGGTGGAACTGGCGGTTTGTGATTGCCGTCCTGAGATCGTTTTCCAGGCGGACGCGGTCGTCCTGCTCGGACTGCAACTCCGACGAGAAATATTTGACGACGCCGCGGCCCGCTCCCTTGGCCTCATACAGCGCAAGGTCGGCCTTCAGGATGAGATCGTCGACCGTCGCCCCGTCGATCGGCCCATAGGCGCAGCCAATGGAAACCCCAATCCTGATCTCTGTCTGGTCAATCAGATAGGGTTCCGCAATGGCGCGGATGATCCGTTCGGCCAGATCTTCAACGCTATGGCGTGACTGCGCATCGCCGATCACAATGGCGAATTCGTCGCCGCCCATACGCCCGACATGACCATGTTCGCCGACTTGGTCGCAAAGCCGTTTTGCCACCGCTTGCAGCACAGCGTCACCCTTGGGATGGCCAAAGGTGTCGTTGACAGGTTTGAAGCCGTCGAGATCGAGGAACATGATCGCGCAAGGGACATTTGAACTTGTCGCCTGGCGCAGGGCATCGCCAAGCAGCTGGCGAACGCGTCCGCGATTGGGAAGGCCTGACAGGACGTCGACGTTGGCAAGGTGGGTCAGGCGTTCCTGAGTATGGCGGATTTCGGTGATGTCGCTGCCGACACCGCGAAATCCTTCGAATCGGCCGGCTGTGTCGACGATGGGGTCCCCGGCCATCGAGATCCAGCGTGGTCCGCGTGCCGTTTTTATTTCCATTTCCAGCGAGTTGAACGGCTGCCGGTCGAGCAGGACTTTGCCGAGTTCAGCATGGCCGCCGATCAGGGACGGCAGCGAATGACCGATCAGCTGAGTCGCGGGGCGACCAAGTAGAGCCGACATACGGCTGGAGATATAGGTGACGCGGTTTTCATGGTCGACCTGCCACAACCAGCCCACACCCCGCTGTTCATATTCCTGGAGCAGCAGGCTCGCGCTTTCAGATTGGCTGCCATAGTCGGCGTTGGTCTTCAGCTGACCGAAAGCCCAGCGGGCAACGGTGGTGACGCCAAAGATCGTCACGGCAAGTGTGAACATGATGGCCAGCATGTTATCGAGCGGCACATTGTTGCGCGCCACCAGCAACGCGTAGCTGAGCCCGGCCGTGAACAGCGAAATCCAGATCTTCACACAATTGGGAACGACCACCAGCCCGAGCGATGCAACGCCAAGCCCCGCCATGATCGAGGCGGCAACGACCTGATTTTCCGGTGGCAGTGACGAAAAGCTTACCACGGGAAGCGATAGCCAAATGAGCGCGCGCGCACCGATGTCGCCGAGCATCAGCCAATTGGGAACTTTTCGGCCTGACCGACCGACATGGGTAATTGCCTGTGTGCGGGCGATGTGCATGGCGAGCCCATTGCTACCAATCACCGCCGCCACCCATCCCGCAAGATAGGGCCCGGGGACAACGCCGACCAAAAGCATCGCCATCAATACTGAGGCGACACTGTTGGCGGCGGCAAAGAAGGGGGCGAGCTGCCCGCGCGCGATGAGCTGTGCATCACGAAACGGGCTTCCGCCGTCATCGTCATTCCGCGCGGCCAGACCCAACGACTCCCCGCCGGGGAGTCGGGCAGAAATCATGCGTTTGTAACGGTCTGGCGCCTCGTACATCCGAATACTCGCTTGGCTAACTACCCTGCGAATATGACAAAGACCGTTACTTCGCGGTTAAAACATTCACGAACGCGGTAAATTTCCAAGATTCAGCTTGTCGAGATCGCGGGTAGTTACGGGGTGATAGAGCGGCCGCGCCTTGGCATAGACGCGGCGCGCAATGGGGAGGCCCCACTCCGGGTCCGCTGCAAGCGCCTCGATCAAGGGACGGACAAATTTACGCCGTCCCTGAGTCGTTAAAAACTCTTCAAGCGCCGGTACCGCGGCATCGTTGCGATTCGCTACCGCAAGGGTAAGGAAGGCGAATCGCACCTCGCTATTGCCGGTGTTTGCCAACCCGAATGCATTATCCAGCGCTTCGAGGCGGGCAATCGGCTGCTTGCGGTCCAGACGATTAAGGAAGCGGAGCTTTTCATCCGTGGTCCACGCCTGCCATTCCGATTTACCCGGCATTGTTCCGGCGGAAAAAGCCGCAACCGCCGAATCGACCGCCGCAAATGCTTGCGGATCGGGCTGAACCATGTTGGACGGGATGCCGGGCTTGTAGACCCAGTCATCGAGCATCAGCTTTTTTTCTAGATCGGCGTCACCCTTGACCAGATGGTCGCGCATGTCGGCCAGCAGGAGGGAGCTGGTCACCGGCTGGAATTGGTGGCGACTGAACCATCCCTTCAACCATTCGTCAAAACGCTGGCGGCCAACGATCGATTCGGCGGTCCGCATAAAGGCAGCGCCCTTTTCATATGCGACGTCATTGAGACCGTCGTCAGGGTGGCGGCCGTCAAGTTTAAGGTGGAGCGCCGTGTCTGGATTGCCGCCGCCGCCCGCATCGGCAATGGCGCTGTTCATGGCATCAACGCCCAGTGCCACCTGCTGTGCCGCGACCTTTGGGCCATAGACCGATTCGACAATTCGCCGTTCGGCATAGGTAGTCATGCCTTCGTTGAGCCAGAAATCCGCCCAGGTCGCGTTGGTCGCAAGATTGCCAGACCAACTGTGCGCCAGTTCGTGGGCAATCAAGCTGGTCAGGCTCTTGTCGCCGGCGATGAACGTCGGTGTCAGAAAGGTGAGGGTCGGATTTTCCATTCCCCCAAACGGGAATGAGGGCGGCAGGACCAGCATGTCGTACCGACCCCATTGATAGGGGCCGTACAGCGCCTCTGCCGCTTCGACCATTTTCTCCGTGTCGTCCAACTCCGCGGCCGCCTTGTCGATGGTGACGGGTTCGGCCCAAACGCCGGTGCGTTCGCCAAGTGAGCGAAACTCCAGATCGCCAACCGCAATCGCGATGAGATAGGGGGCGACGGGGTTCTCCATGCGAAACTGGAAGGTGCGCGTTCCATTCTTTTCGATGGGCTTGCCAACTGCAGGCGCGCTCATCACCGCGGTCAACGGCGAGGCAACGCGGATGGTCGCGTCCCATGTCTGCCGCACGCCCGGCGAGTCCTGAGTCGGAATCCAGCTACGATTTTCGATTGCCTGCCCCTGGCTCAGCAGGAAGGGATATTTCTTGCCAGCAGTCTGCCCGGGCGACAGCCATTGCAGCGCCCCTGCATCGGGCGCCGCCTTGTAGCGGATCACGATTTTCCGGGCATCGCCCATCGTAATTGTCAGCGGCGCGCCGAGCTTTTCATCGGCCGCGCCCACCGTGAACGGCAGGTTGTTGCCATTGGCATCTGCTATCGATTCGATCTGGAGGCCCTTGTCATCAAGGATGACTTCGCCAACGCCCGGCTTCGCCTCGATATCCAAGGTCGCGGTTCCGCCCACCTCCTTGCGCTCAAAAACTACATCAAGATCGAGCGAGACATGCGTGACGCGGGCTTCGAGCGGCTTGGCATAGCTATGAATGTCGACGGCATCGGCAGTATCAAGAATTACCGCGGTCCGTTCCGGTCCGGCAGGTTCAGAGGTTTTGTTCCCGACCTTGCATCCCAGCAGCGATAATGCCGCAATTGCCACCAAAATCGAACGCGCCGCCATACCAAACTCCAACCAACATCCTGTCGTCGGGGTCTCCCATAAGCAGGCAAATTGGCGCGGTCCAATTTTGTCGGCTGATGCAACGCCTAGGCTTGGGCGCGCCGGATCACTATATCCCCGTGAAATGGATCGCCTTTCCACCACGATAAATGGGCCTGTGCCCAACAGCAGTGTACCCGGTCTGGCCAAGGCCGCGGCCGAACCCACGCGGATCGTGCATAAGGGGCCGGCCCGGCCGATTTTGGTCGGTGTTGGGCTCGACAAGCCCTTCTTTGACGACAAAAATAGGGCGTTCTGGGTTCTCCAATCCATCGGCTGGTCCGGATATTTCTTCCTCCGGTCGATTTCCGGTCTCGCCAACTCGCTGCCCGCGATGTTCATCGTTCACACGCTGCTGCTGACAGCGACGGGCTATTCGCTGACCCTGTTGATGGCGTCGCTGTACCGGCGACTGATCACGCTTCGGGCGATGTGGACGGTGGCGATCAGCCTGGGGGTTGTGGTGATCGCGGCAGCAGCATTCTCATTCATCGAGACATGGAGTCTCGCGACCTTCATCAATCCCGACTTCAAGCCGGCGGGGATGCAATATTTCGGCGCAATCATCCTTGATTTCGCCATTCTGGCGGCGTGGTCTGCGCTGTACTACGGGATCAACTATTATCTGTTGCTGGAAGACGAAATTGATCAGCGGCAGGCGCTACAAAATGCTGCCTCCCATGCGCAGCTGGCCATGCTGCGGTATCAACTTAATCCCCATTTCCTGTTCAACACGCTCAACAGCATTTCGACCCTCGTTCTGTTGAAGCAGACCGAGCGGGCCAACGCCATGTTGTCGAGGCTCTCGAGCTTCCTGCGTTACACCCTGGTTAATGAGCCAACTGCAAAGGTCACGCTCGTCCAGGAGGTGGAGACACTGAAACTCTATCTCGAAATAGAAAAAATGCGGTTTGAGGACCGCCTTCGTCCGCATTTTCGAATCGAGGCCGACACCATCGGCGCGCGCCTGCCGTCGCTATTGCTTCAGCCGCTTATTGAAAATGCCATCAAATATGCCGTGACGCCTGCCGAAGAAGGCGCCGACATATGGATAACGGCGAAGCGGGAAGGACAGGGCGTGCGCATTGAAGTGGCCGACAGCGGCCCTGGCCGATCACCAATGCCGAACGCACCATCGTCAACAGGCGTCGGACTGGCGAATATTCAGGACAGGTTGGCGCAAGCCTATGGCGCAGGCCATGGATTTTCGACCCGATCGAACGAACTTGGGGGGTACAGCGTTATTATCGAAATTCCTTACGAGACCGACCAGAAGGACCACCCATGACCATCCGAACCATCCTCGTCGATGACGAGCCGCTTGCGACGCAGGGCCTGCTATTGCGCCTGGAAGCCCATGACGATGTCGAGATTGTTGCTACGGCCGCCAATGGTCGTGAGGCAATTCGGCAGATCAAGACCCACAAGCCGGACCTTGTGTTTCTAGATATCCAGATGCCGGGATTCGACGGCTTTTCGGTCGTCCAGGGCCTGATGGAGGTCGAGCCACCTTTGTTTGTGTTTGTAACGGCCTACAACCAGCACGCCTTGCGCGCGTTTGAGGTTCAGGCAGTCGACTATCTGGAAAAGCCGGTGGAAGAAGACCGGCTTGCCGGAACGCTGGACCGTGTCCGCCAGCGGCTGGCGGAAAAGCGCGGCGCCGAAGAGGCGGAGCGCCTGAAGGAAGCATTGGTCGAGCATGCACCCGAAGCTGCCGAAGAAATGGACGTCGCGGCGAGCGATGCACCGGCCTCCTCCCGATTTGAAAAGATGATCAACATCCGTGACCAGGGACAGATATTCCGGGTCGATGTTGATACCATTGAGCGGATCGACGCCGCAGGCGATTATATGTGCATCCAGACCGGCGATAACACGCTGATCCTTCGTGAAACGATGAAGGACCTGGAAAAGCGGCTCGATCCGCGCCGGTTCCAGCGGGTCCACCGTTCGACGATCGTCAATCTCGATCAGGTGCGGCAGGTCAAGCCGCACACTAACGGCGAATGCTTCCTGGTGCTGGAGTCGGGCGCGCAGGTAAAAGTCAGCCGCAGCTATCGCGACGTGGTGGCGCGCTTCGTTCATTAGTCTAAGGGGTGCAGGCCATGGCGCGAATTACGGGATTGGGCGGTATCTTCTATAAGGTTGCTGACCTTGACGCGACAAAGGCCTGGTATCTGGAAAAGCTGGGCGTTGGCGGCGACTATGGTGCCATGTTTCCGTTCAGCGGCGATGTGGCCGACGGGTTCAGCCTGCTATCGCCCTTCAAAGATGACAGCGACTATTTCGCGCCTAGCCATCAACCCTTCATGATTAACCTGCGTGTCGATGACCTTGACGGCATGGTTGCGGCGCTTGCCGACAAAGGCGTCGACATCCTTGGCCGGCAGGATGAGGATTATGGCCGCTTCGCCTGGATCATGGATCCGGACGGGGTGAAGATCGAATTATACGAACAGTCCAAAGGAGCGGCGGAATGAGGGACTTTGCATCGTTCGCGGCGCTCCATGTGCCGGGAAATCCGGTCATCCTGTACAATATTTGGGACCCGGGCAGCGCGATTGCGGTGGCCAACGCCGGGGCCGAGGCGCTTGCGACCGGTAGCCATCCCGTCGGGGATGCGGCGGGCTTTGGCGACGGGCAGAAGGTGCCGCTCGACTATGTCTTCGGCAACGCACGGCGCATTCTGGCGGCGGTCGACTTGCCGCTGAGCGTGGATTTCGAAGGCGCCTATTCCACCGATCCAGGCGAGGCGGGCGCCAATGTCGCGGCGCTCAAGGCAACCGGCGCCGTCGGCTGCAATTTCGAAGATCAGGTGATTGGCGGCGACGGCGTCCATTCGACGGCGGATCAGGTGGCGCGGATCCGTGCAATTCGGGCCGCGGTGGGCGACGATTTCTTCCTCAACGCGCGGACCGATCTGTTTATTAAGAACAGCGTTCATGATGACGGCCTGATCGGGCAGGTTATTGAGCGCGGCAAGGCCTATGCCGACGCCGGGGCCAGCGGGTTTTTCGTTCCGCGCCTCAGCAACCCCGGCCATATCGAATGGATAGTGCGCGAGGTGCCGTTGCCCCTCAACGTCATCGCTTTCCCCGGCGCGCCGGACAAGAAAGTTTGGGCCGACGCCGGGGTCGCGAGGATCAGTCACGGTCCCTTCCCGCACCGGGCATTGATGGAGACGCTGACCGAACGCGCCAAGGCAGCAATCGAATAGCCGGTCGAGTCTGAGCGACCAGGTCTAGGCGGCGTTCGGTTTCGTCCTTCGCCACCAACGCCGCCGTGACCCTCCCGATTTTAGGACGCTGCGCCGGAAGTAGCGCGATGTGACGCGGAGGATGAGCGCGACCCATAGCGCCTGCCAGATGAGGGCAATGACATGAACACCAAGGCCGGGAACTTCGGCCGCGCGGGCGATCATTGCCAAGGGCGAGGACAGCGGGAAAACTGCCGCCGCTATTCCAATCTGACTGTCGGGTTGTCCGACAGCGAGGGACGCGAAGCCAAACAATAAAAGCTGCGCCATGGTCACCGGCATCGACATGATCTGTACTTCCCTGGCGGTTGAAGCGTGAGCGCCAATGCCCAGGAAAACAGCGCCGATCAGCAAATAGGTCATCGAGAAATAGACCAGAATCAGGGTGATGAATGTCGGCCAGCCAACGGCGGGGACGGGAAGGGCCGATAGTCCGTTACTGCTGATGCCCGCGAGGGCGATCGCGCCGAGCGTCCCCCACAGGAAGATCCCGACCAGCGAGGTGCAGAGCATCGCGAACAGCTTGCCAAGGAATATAGCGTCGACCGGCACGGCGGAGGCCAGCACTTCGATGACCTTATTGGCCTTTTCCTCGATTAGCTGTGACAGCAGCATGCCTGCCAGCAAAATTGTCAGGAAGAAGATCAGCATTTGCCCAGCATGCGCGGTGACCGACCGCAGGAGGCTGGCCTGCCCCCCACTCTGGCCCGTAGTCGCAACCCGCATCCGCTGACCAGGCAGCGCGCCCATTTGTTCAATCTGGGCCTGTTCGACCATCAGCCCGACCTGCTTGGCCACGCGACCTTCACCATTTCCGGGACCGGTCAGGGTCGGCGCGAAAAGACCCCCACTGAGGACCGCAACGATCGGCGATGTATCGGACGCGAGAAGCGCATCACGTTGCCGGGCCGCGTCTGGTTCCGGCGCAAACCATTTCAGTGCGACAAGTCCCTGGTCATCACCAAGCGACGATAGCCGTTCCCGCTGTTGCGAAAGCAGAGCAAAATCGCCGGGCGAGGAAATGACGGCGACGGTCGGCTGGGCGTTGTTGGTTGTCACCTGTTTGCCCAAGCCGGCAAAACCGATGGCAAATATGATCGGAAATAGTGGCCCCAGCAGAAACAGCAGGAATGTCTTGCTCATCACCGTTGCAGTGAAATCGCGGCGGCCAACGACCAGGGCGGCGCGCACTATTTCGCGCAGGTGGGTCATTTCACATTCTCCGCCGACCGGCCATCGCCCATCTCGCTGGCCGCCGCCGCACCGGCAATGGCAATGAAGGCATCATGCAGGCCGGGCCGCTCAATACTCAAGGTTTCGATGCCGGCATTGCCGTCTATCAACGCCTTCAACAGGGGTTCCGGCCCTCCGTCCGGCAATTGGAACCGCCATTCGCGTTCGCGCTGGGTGGCGTCCGCCGGAATGGCGCTGCGCCACGGACCATCCTCGCTGCGGGTGGTGAGATGAACAATGGGTTGAAGCCGGTCGCGCGCTTCACGCACCGCGCCATCAAACGCCACCTTCCCGCCCGCGATGATCGACACGCGCTCACACAGGCGCTCGGCGTGGGCGATCACATGGGTCGAAAAAATGATGGTGGCGCCAGCGTCGGCCTGGCGCCGAATTAATGCTTCCAGTTTTTCCTGATTGAGCGCATCGAGCCCGGAAAATGGCTCATCGAGGACGAGCAGGCGCGGCGAATGGACGATGGTGCCGAGCAATTGCACCGTCTGGGCCATGCCCTTTGACAGGGTGCGAATGGTTCGTTTGCGCCAATCACCATGTCCGAATTCATCAAGCAATTCGCCCGCGCTGCGCCGTGCGTCAGCCAATTTCATGCCGCGAAGGGCGCCCATGAAGGCGATCGCGTCCTGCGCCGTCATTGCGGGATAAAGGCCCCGTTCTTCCGGCAGATAGCCGACCTGGTGGGCAACATCGAGGGGCCGCGCGTTTCCAAACAGGGTGCGTTCGCCAGACGTCGGATCGATAATCCCGAGCATCATGCGAATGGTTGTAGTTTTGCCAGCGCCATTGGGGCCGAGAATGCCGCTGATGCTTCCTTCCGGAACCGAGAGGCTGACCCCGTCGACCGCGCGCTTGCCGTCAAAGTCCTTGACCAGGTCATGTGCCTGGGCGGCGATAGCTCTTTCCCCCATGGCACATATCGGTAAATGCTGCGCCCGCCATGGCAAGTCTGAAGCAGAGGATTTTCGACAAAGCGGGCGAACTGGGGTTCGTCGCCTTCGGGATCGCGCGCGCCGACGCGGCAGACCCTGCGGGCCTACAGCTAAGCGATTGGGTCGCGGAAGGCCGCCACGGCGACATGGGCTGGTTTGCCGACCGTTTGCATCACCGGGTCGGGGTGAACGCGCTCTGGCCCGAGGCGAAAAGTGTGATTGCGCTGGCAATGAGCTATGCCCCGGCGGTTAACCCGCTGAACCTCGCCGATGCGAAAGATCGGGCGCGAATATCCGTCTACGCTCAAGGGACGGATTATCACAAAACCGTGAAAAAGGGGCTGAAGGCGCTCGGACGTTGGCTCGCCGATGAAACCGGGTGCGAGCTGAAGGTTTTTGTCGACACAGCGCCGGTGATGGAGAAGCCATTGGCCGCCGCCGCGGGCATCGGGTGGCAAGGGAAACACACCAATCTACTGAGCCGTGAATTTGGCAACTGGCTATTCCTCGGTGTCATTTACACGACGCTGGATTTGGAACCCGACACACCAGCACAGACCCACTGCGGGACGTGCAGCCGATGCATCGACGCCTGCCCGACCGGCGCGATCACCGGTCCCCACCGTATCGATGCCCGGGCCTGCATTTCCTATCTGACAATTGAGCAGGCGGGGCCGATCCCTCACGAATATCGCGAGGCGATGGGCAACCGCATTTACGGCTGCGACGATTGCCTTGCGGTCTGCCCCTGGAACCGCTTTGCCGATGAGGCGCAGGCCAACAAGGCGTTTCTCGCCCGGCCCGAATTGGTCGCACCGTCGCTCGCGACGCTACTCAATCTCGACGATACCGCCTTCCGCACGATGTTTTCCGGGTCCCCCATCAAGCGGATTGGGGTCAAGCGGATGATCCGCAACTGCCTGATCGCCGCGGGAAATAGCGGTGATGCGTCGCTGCGGCCGTCCGTCGGCCGCCATCTGGATAGCGACGATGCCGTCATCGCAGAGGCTGCGCGGTGGGCCATCGACCGGCTTTAATGTGCCTCTACAACCGTCGCGCATGTGCCGACGCTGGTTTGAGCGCCGGATCGAGTGCGGGCGTCGGCATAGGTCACGCGCGGTACACCCTGTCCGCTTTCGGGCGGGTAGATATAGACATCAAGGACGCAATTGTCGGCCGTCCATTGAAATTTGGTCCCATCGCCATCGCGAACCTGAATACGCGGGCTTCCAAAATGCTGAACAAGCTCATTGGCGGTCATACCGATAAGGCTATTATGATGATGGCGGTCGGCAGGCAGCGACGACGTCGGTGGAGACACTGCGGTCGGTTGGCGAGGGGCCGTAGCGCAGGCGGATAGCAGCAAGGCGGAAATCAGGATCAGGCGACGCATGCGCCGCTTGTGGCGGGATGCGCAGACGCTGGCAAGCTTGCGGCGACCGCGCGGGGCGGCTAGGCGGCGCGACGAAATCCCACCATCATCGATCAGGACCGTTTGACCATGACCAACCCACGCTATGATGTTTTGTGCATTGGCAACGCCATCGTCGATGTCATCAGCGATGCCAGCGACACCTTCCTTGCCGAACAGGGCCTCGACAAGGGCTCGATGCGTCTGATCGACGAGGATGAGGCGGTGCGCCTTTACGGGCTGATGGGATCGGGGCGTGAGGTCAGCGGCGGATCGGCCGGGAACACGGCGGCGGGCCTTGCCGCTCTCGGGGTGAACGCGGCGTTCATTGGTCAGGTCGCGACCGACCAGCTTGGCACCATCTACAAGCATGACATTGAATCGCAGGGCATCGATTTCCTGGTTCCCGCGCGCGATGACGTCGGCGCGACGGCGCGCAGCCTGATTCTCGTCACGCCGGACGCGCAGCGAACCATGAACACCTTTCTTGGCGCGGCGCAGCTTTTGCGCACCTCCGACGTCGACATGGGCGCCGTGGCCGATGCCGGTATTGTCTATCTGGAGGGCTATTTATGGGACCCGGCCGAACCGCGTGCTGCGATGGAAGCGGCGATCGAGGCTGCCCACGCCGCCGGTCGAAAGGTCGCTTTCACTCTGTCCGACAGTTTCTGCATCTCGCGGCACAAGGGCGATTTCCTGCGCCTGATCGACGAAGCAAAAATCGATATTCTTTTTGCCAATGAAGGTGAGATTCGCGAACTCGCCGGTGTGGCCAATTTCGAAGAGGCGGTGGCCGCGTTCGCCGGAAAGGTGCCGCTGTTGGTGGTAACACGCAGCGAGCTTGGCGCCGTCGCTATTCGCGGCAGCGAACGGGCGTCGGTGCCGGCGGAACCCATTGAACAGCTGGTCGACACAACCGGCGCTGGCGACCTGTTCGCCGCCGGGTTCCTGGCGGGCCAGGCAAAGGGGCTGGACCTGGAACGCTCGTTGCGGCTTGGTGCCGTCGCGGCGGCAGAGGTGATTCAGCATTACGGCGCGCGGCCGGAAGCTGACCTCAAGAAGTTGGCGGGCGATTTGATCGCCTGACGCCGGTCAAAATTGATGTAATGAAAAAGGGGAGGCCGTTAGGCCTCCCCTTTCCGTTTCAGGCGTCTTTGCCGCCCGGCGTGTGAATGTCGCCTATCGGCGGCACCGGCTGCGGCGGGGCATCGCTGTCAAGTTCATGCGTCTCGATCAGGCCGCGGCCAACGTGGCTGCGGCTTCGCGAATAGCCGAAGTAGATCAGCAGACCGACGGCACCCCATCCGACCAGCACCAACTGGGCGATGAGCGGCAGGTTGAGATAAAGACCAAGACAACCCACGATCGCCAGCGGGGCGATGACATTGACTGCCGGAGTCCGGAAGGGACGGTGACGCGTCGGGTCTTTGCGGCGCAGTACCATCACGGCCAGTGCCACCATCGCAAAGGCGAACAGCGTGCCGGAGTTGGAATAGTCCGCAAGCTTGCCAACCGGAAGGAACGCGGCGGCCAGCGTCACCACGATACCGGTAAAGGCGGTCACGACGTGCGGGGTCTTGAACTTCGGGTGGACGGCAGCAAGCCGCTCGGGAAGCAGGCCGTCACGCGCCATGACGAAGAAGATGCGGGTTTGGCCGAACATCATCATCAGCACGACCGACGGCAGTGCGATGAACGCGGCGACGCCCATCATGTCGCCTACGCGCTCATAGCCGATGGAGCGCAGAACATGGGCGAGTGCCTCTTTCGAGCATACCAGCGGTTCGGTCGCGCCGGTGGCGACAATCGCCTGGCACTGGGCCGTCAGCTCAGCCGAACCCGGCGGCAGCACCGCACCGGCGGCACTGCGGATCGGGTCGGCGCCGATGGCACCAATCGCACCCGCCGCAACCAGCAGATAGAAGATGGTGCAGAACAGAAGCGAGCCGATCAGACCGATCGGGACGTTACGTTGCGGGTTGATGGTTTCTTCAGCTGCTGTCGAAACAGCGTCAAAACCGACGTAGGCAAAGAAGATCGATGCTGCCGCACCGACCACGCCATAGGTGCCCCAGCCGTTCGGGATGAACGGTTCAAAATGGGCGCCGTTGAGAACTGGCAGCGTAAGAATCACGAACAGCGACAGGGCCGCAACCTTCACCAACACCAGAATAGAGGTGAAGCGGGCGCTTTCCTTTGTGCCGAGGATAAGCAGGCCAGTAATTAACAATGAGATGACCACGGCGGGCAGGTTGACAACGCCGCCGCCGGTCGGCCCGGCCGCTAGCGCCAGAGGGAAATCAATCCCCCAGCTCTTCAGCAAACCAACAAAATAGCCCGACCAGCCCACGGCGACCGCAGAGGCACCGACGGCATATTCGAGGATAAGGGCCCAACCGACCATCCAGGCCAGCAATTCGCCCATGACGGCGTAGGTATAGGTGTAAGCGGAACCCGACACCGGAACCATCGATGCGAGCTCCGAATAGCAGAGCGCGGCAACCGCACAGACAAAGCCCGCGATGATGAAACTGATCATCATGGCCGGGCCGGCCTTCTGCGCCGCTTCCGACGTCAGAACGAAAATACCGGTGCCGATGACGGCGCCGATGCCCAGCATGGTAAGCTGGAACGCACCGAGAGAGCGATGAAGCCCCTTCTTCTCGGCGGTCGCCAATATGGCGTCCAGCGGTTTGACGCGGTCGAGTAGCATTGCCTTCCCCTATGATATGCCAGCGCGCCCTGTTGGGTTCGCGCCAAATTGTCATGTGGCGGCGGAGCCTAGCGGCGTTTCGCCCTCACGCAACGATTTATGCGCCTATCCGGCAAGCATCGGGCCCAACGGTTGCCCGCCGAACACATGGATATGAAGGTGGGGCACTTCCTGTCCCGACCTTTTCCCTGTGTTTGCAAGCACCCGATATCCTTGCGCATCGGCCCCGGTTTCGCGGGCCACCGCACCCACCGTGCGAACAAGATCGGTGATTTCGGTGTCACTGGCATTGGCCGAAAAATCGTCCCAACTGACATAGGGGCCCTTGGGAATTACCAGCACATGGATCGGCGCGAGCGGGTTGATGTCGTGGAACGCCAGGCTGTATTCGGTTTCCACCACCGTGCGGTTGGGAATTTCGCCCCGAAGGATCTTCGCGAAGATGTTTTGATCGTCGTAAGGTGCTTTATGATCGATGGGCATTGGTGACTCCGCTTGACCCGTGGGCGAGCATCGCTACCACGAAAATCAATGTCAGAGGATATTCCAGAATCCATGATTCCGTACGACGAGATCGTACAGGAAGCATTGCGCGATGTGGTCGGCCGCGTGCTGTATGAAGTCGAGCAGCAAGGCGGCCTTCCGGGCGGTCATCATTTCTACATCACCTTCAAGACCAAGATGCCGGGCGTCTCGATCCCCAAGCATCTTTCCGAGCGGTTTCCGGATGAAATGACCATCGTCATCCAGCACCGCTTCTGGGACTTGAAGGTAGAGGATGACCATTTCACCGTCGGCCTGAGCTTTGGCGGCGTGCCTGCAACGTTGGTAGTGCCGTTTGCAGCCGTCACTGACTTCGTCGATCCGGCCGTGGATTTTAGCCTGAAATTCCAAGCCAATGGCGCGCCGGAAGGTCATGAGGAGCATGACGAGCCGGAAAATGATGCGCCGGTGGCCGAGCCGATTGAAGACGGCTCCAACGTCGTCAGCGTCGATTTTACGCGCAAAAAGTAAGGCAATTTCGTCACCCCGGGCTTGATCCGGGGTCTGCCTTCCTTCTACCGGCAGCCAAAACATAAGGCGGATCCCGGGTTAGACCGGGATGACGAGAAGGAATTGTCATGACCAACACCCGCACCGAAACCGACTCGATCGGCCCGATCGACGTTCCCGCCGACGCCTATTGGGGGGCGCAGACCCAGCGGAGCCTGGAGAATTTCCCGTTCAGCCCGCGCGAACGGATGCCGATCAGCGTGGTTCATGCGCAGGCGATTGTGAAACAGGCGGCGGCGCGGGTGAATGCCAAGCACGGCCTGGAAGCGGACAAGGTCGCCGCAATTGAGGACGCCGCCTCGGACATCGTGTCGGGTGAATATGACGAGCAGTTTCCCTTGACCATCTGGCAGACCGGGTCAGGCACCCAGACCAATATGAACGTCAATGAGGTTATCGCCGGAATCGCCAACGAGAAGCTCACCGGCAAGCGCGGCGGCAAATCGCCGATTCACCCCAATGACGACGTCAACCGCTCGCAATCGTCCAACGACAGTTTCCCGACCGCGCTCCATGTCGCGGCGGTGCTGGCGACGCGCGACCGGCTCATTCCGGCGCTCGACCAGCTGACAGGGTCGCTCGCCGCCAAGGCGAAAGAGTGGGACCATATCGTCAAAATTGGACGCACTCACACGCAGGACGCGACGCCGCTGACGCTGGGCCAGGAATTTTCCGGCTATGTCGGGCAACTGATTGCTTGCAAGGCGCGGATCGAGGGGGCGTTGGACGGCAATCTCCGCAAGCTGGCCATTGGTGGCACCGCAGTTGGCACAGGCCTCAACGCCCCAGCGGGCTGGGCCGAGGATATGAGCCATGCGATCAGCGACATCACCGGGACTGCCTTTGAACCCGCCCCCAACAAGTTTACCGAACTGGCAGCCAAGGACAGCCTCGTCTTCTTCCACGGCGCGCTCAACACGCTTGCGGTCGCGCTGAATAAGATTGCCAATGACATCCGCTTCCTCGGCTCCGGCCCGCGCTCGGGCCTGGGCGAGCTCAGCCTTCCGGCCAATGAGCCGGGCAGCTCCATCATGCCGGGCAAGGTCAACCCAACCCAGTGCGAATCGCTGACGATGGTCGCGGCGCAGGTGGTCGGCAACCAGATGGCTGTGACCGTCGGCGGGATGCAGGGGCATTTCGAACTTAACGTCTTCATGCCGCTGATCGGGTCGAATGTGCAGCGTTCGATTGAGCTGTTGTCGACCGGCATGGTCAGCTTCGCCGAGCGCTGTGTCGACGGGATCGAGCCCAATGAGGCGCAGATCAAGGCACTGGTTGACCGGTCGCTGATGCTGGTCACGGCCCTTGCGCCGGAGATCGGATACGACAATGCTGCGGCCATTGCGAAGCATGCCCATAAGAAGGGGCAGACGCTGAAGGAAGCCGGGCTGGAGCTTGGCCTTGTCGATGAGGAGACGTTCGATCGTGTCGTCCGACCGGAAAAAATGCTGGGCCGCTAAGGCCGCGGCGATTGGCGTGATGGCCCTTGTCGCGGGCTGTGCCACCAAGCCGACAACACCGACCGGTCCCGGCGCCGCCGCGCCTCCGTCGCCTACTGTACAGGTGGAAGCACCGCTTGCGCCCGCGGATTATGTGCGGGAGGCGTCGTCCATTTCGCTCTATGCCGTTCGCGCATCGCAGCTGGTCAGCACCCGTAATGTCGGGCTTACAGGAATCGCGCGAACGGTTGAGCAGGAGCAGGGCGGTATTGCATCGCAGCTTAGTTTTGCCGGCAGGCGCGTTGACCTGCTTCCGTCAGCGACCTTACTGCCTGAGCATCAGGCGATGCTGACGGCGCTGGAGTCTGCCGCAGATCCCGCGGCCGCGTATCGGTCGCAAATGCGCAAGCTCCTCTCGCGCGGCCTGCGCATCCATTCGGCGTTCGCAGCACGCGGCGCGAGCCCGACATTGCGGCCGGTCGCGTCAATGGCCGCGCCAGTGTTTCAGCGCGAACTGCGCCTGTTCCGATAGTGCCCTAGAGCCGCAAGCCGAAGCGCAAACCGATATTGTCGATGCCGGGGTTTTGTTTGCCGAAAAGCTGGGCGTGGCTCATATGCACCCAGCTTGCCTCGATGCTGGTGCGCTCGTTGACTTGATAGCCAATGCCGACTTCCGGCTCGAACAATATGCGGCTGCCGAATTCAATTTCGCCATTTGCGGGGATTTCATATTTGCGCGCCGACCCGCTGTGCACCGCGATTCCTATGCCGGGCCGAATGAACAACCGCTCGCCAAATTTCGCTGACAGGCCCGCCGCCGCGTAATGGGTTTTTCCGGCACTATTGACCGCCGCGAAGACATAGGGTTGGAGCGGGGTGTTGCCGATTGATCCGCCGCGATAGCCGATTTGCAGGTCAACGCCGCTTTCTACCCCGCTTTTGGTCAATGGGGTTTTGACATCATGAGCATAAAGGCCGCCGATCAGCTCCCCGGCCGCCGCATTTGATGGCGCGAACAGAAGCAATGCGGTTGGAACGATAAGACGCAACATCATCAGGCAACCTCCATCAGACCATCAGGGGCAGAAGGGAGTGAGTTAGACCGAGGCCCCCGCCTGCCAGCTACGGATCGCATCATTCGGCGCGATCAGCATCCAGATGTTGAGCGTTAGATTGTCTCGAATGAATATTAGCGGAATGATCTCAAGCGCCACGACGATGACGATACTGAGCCAGACGGGCAGCTTCCGCGCAGCGAGAAAGCCGACGGCCATCATTAAAATGTCGCTTGCGGAATTCAGGACGCTGTCACCGGTGTAACCGAGCGCGATGGTCGCTTCCCTATAGCGATCGATGATGATCGGCGAATTTTCGAGGATTTCCCAAAAGGACTCGACGAGCATCGCGATCGTCAGTCGGCTTCGGAATGACCAATCCCCAAGAATTAGTCGAAACATTGCGTAGAATAGAAAGCCGTGGACGATATGGCTGAAGCTATACCAGTCGGCCAGCATCTGACTCTGCTTCGGGCCAACCTCGCCCCACAGCTCCACCGTGCCGCACGTGCAGATTGGCGGACGCCCCATGACGAGTAATATGATGACGGCTGCCAATGCGACCCCCGCAATCACCAGCCAATCGCTGCGCGAGAATGTTTTACCCCCCATGAGACTGGCGTAAGCGAGCAATCGTCACTTGCCAAGCGATGCATGCGCGGTAACCAGTCGCATCATGCTTAGACTTCTCGGTCCCGGTTGCCCCGATGCCATGTTCGCGGATGGTCAATTGCCATCTGACGGTTCGCACACCGTATGGGTCGATCTGTTGAAACCGACGCCGGACGAGGACCATTGGGCCGAGGCACTGATCGGGCAGAGCATTCCGACGCGCGAAGAAATGCTGGAAATTGAGCCGTCGAGCCGACTGTTCGAGCGGAACGGCGCATTGTTTCTGACGATGTCCGTTCTCTATGGTGTTGATCAGGGAGCGCCTTCGAGCGACCCCATCAGCTTTATTCTGACTGATCGGCACTTGGTGACTGTCCGCTATGTCGAACCGCGGCCCTTCCTGCTGTTTATTCAGCAGGCGGCGGCGGACCCGGCGTTGGTCGATACGCCGTTAAAGGCGTTGATTGGCTTGGTTGATGCTATTGTCGACCGACTGGCGGACGAACTGGAAGCTTCCGCACGCGATATGAAGGATATTTCCAGCCGTATTTTTGAGCGCGGCGATCGGTCGCAGCGCCGGAATCCGGAATTCCGCTACGAAGCACTGATGTATCGCATTGGGGAATCGCAGCGCCTTCTGGCCAAAATTCGGGAAACGTCACTTTCAACCAATCGCATGTTGAGCTTCCTGGCGGCCAGCGATGTGGTGCAAAAGAATGATAGTGCGCTTCGCCACATCCGCAGTTTGTCGGACGATGTAAGGGCGCTGGACGATCACTCCAATTTCCAGGGCGACAATCTGACGTTCCTGCTCGATGCTGCGTTAGGCATGATCAGCCTAGAACAGAATTTCGTGATGAAGATTTTTTCGGTGGTGGCGGTTGTCCTGATGCCGCCGACGTTGATCGCCGGAATTTACGGCATGAATTTCCACTTTATGCCCGAACTCAGCTGGCCGCACGGCTATACCTTTGCGCTTGGCCTGATGCTGGCGAGTGCGGTCATTCCTTATTGGCTCGCTCGCCGGCGCGGCTGGCTCTGAGGCGCCCCCTTTGCCCTTGGCGGCGCTTCTTGCTAGGGGCGCGCCAACACTTCCGCGCGCGCCCGCGAGCGGTTCCGACACATTGACGCTTGATTAGAGGACGTATCCCCATGATCCCGACCGGCCAGGACAGCCTGAAGACCCGCAGCACCCTTGAAGCCGGAGGGAAAAGCTACGCTTACTATTCGCTCGACAAGGCGTCGAAGACCTTGGGAGACGTCAGCCGCCTGCCTTATTCGATGAAGGTCCTGCTGGAAAACCTTCTCCGCTTTGAAGATGGCGTGACGGTAACGGTCGATGATCTGAAGGCGATGGCCGACTGGCTGAAGGAGCGTCGCATCAACCGCGAAATCCAGTATCGCCCCGCGCGTGTGCTGATGCAGGATTTCACCGGCGTTCCCGCCGTGGTCGACCTCGCCGCGATGCGCGATGCGATGAAGAACCTCGGCGGCGATCCGCAGAAGATCAATCCGCTGGTCCCGGTCCACCTCGTCATCGACCATAGCGTCATGGTTGACGAATTCGGCACGCCAAAGGCGTTCGCCGACAATGTCGCGCTGGAATATCAGCGCAACGCCGAACGCTATGAATTCCTCAAGTGGGGCAGCCAGAGCTTCGACAATTTCAAGGTCGTGCCGCCCGGTACCGGCATTTGCCACCAGGTGAACCTGGAGAATATCGCCCAGACTGTGTGGACCGGCAAGGACCAGACCGGCGAGACCGTCGCATACCCCGACACTCTGGTCGGCACCGACAGCCACACGACGATGGTCAACGGCCTTGGCGTGCTCGGCTGGGGCGTTGGCGGAATCGAGGCGGAAGCCGCGATGCTCGGCCAGCCGGTCTCCATGCTGATCCCGGAAGTCGTCGGATTCCGCCTGTCGGGTGAACTGAAGGAAGGCATTACCGCGACCGACCTGGTGCTGACCGTCACCCAGATGCTGCGTGCTAAGGGCGTCGTTGGACGTTTCGTCGAATTCTATGGCCCCGGCCTCGACAAGCTCTCCCTCGCCGACCGTGCGACCATCGCCAATATGGCGCCGGAATATGGTGCGACCTGCGGCTTCTTCCCGGTCGATGAGCGCACGCTCGACTATCTCCGTCTCACCGGCCGCGATGAAGACCGGATCGAGCTGGTCCGCGAATATTCGAAGGCGCAGGGCATGTGGCGTGATGCGAATTCGCCCGATCCGCTGTTCACCGACACGCTCGACCTCGACATGGGCAGCGTCGAGCCGTCGCTCGCGGGACCGAAGCGCCCGCAGGACCGGGTCGTGCTGTCGCAGGTGTCGCACACTTTCAACACCGAACTGGACGAGGGCTATCACAAGTCGCTCGCCGATCCGCGCATCCCGGTCGAGGGAACCGACTTCACCATCGGTAACGGCGACGTGATGATCGCGGCGATTACCAGCTGCACCAACACATCGAACCCGTCGGTGCTGATCGCCGCCGGTCTTGTCGCCCGCAAGGCTCGCGCCCTCGGCCTCAACCGCAAGCCGTGGGTCAAGACTTCACTTGCACCGGGCAGCCAGGTGGTGACCGAATATCTCAACGCTGCGGGGCTTTCCGAAGACCTCGACGCGATCGGCTTCAACCTCGTCGGCTACGGCTGCACCACCTGCATCGGCAACAGCGGCCCGCTCGCCCCGGCGATCAGCAAGGCGATCAACGAGAATGACCTCGTGGCCGCGTCGGTCCTGTCGGGCAACCGCAACTTCGAAGGCCGCGTGTCGCCGGATTGCCGCGCCAACTATCTCGCCTCGCCGCCGCTGGTCGTCGCCTACGCGCTGTTCGGCACGGTCACGAAGGACATCACCAAGGAACCGATCGGTCAGGACAAAGACGGCAATGACGTCTTCCTGAAGGACATCTGGCCGTCGAACGACGAAGTTCGCGAACTGATCGACGCGCATGTCTCACGCGACATGTTCCAGGCCCGCTACGCCGACGTCTTCAAGGGCGACGAGAATTGGCAGAAGATCGCAGTCACCGGCGGCGACACCTACAGCTGGCCGTCCGCATCGACCTACATCCAGAACCCGCCCTACTTCCAGGGCATGACGATGACGCCGAAGCCGCTGACCGACGTCAATGGCGCCCGCGCGCTCGCCCTATTCGGGGATTCGATCACTACCGATCACATCTCGCCCGCAGGCTCGATCAAGCTGGACAGTCCGGCCGGCAAATATCTGGTCGAGCATCAAGTCCCGCGCGCCGACTTCAACAGCTATGGCGCTCGCCGCGGCAATCATGAGGTGATGATGCGCGGCACCTTCGCCAACATCCGCATCCGCAACCAGATGCTGGACGGCGTTGAAGGCGGCTACACCAAGGGTCCGTCGGGCGACGTCGTGCCGATCTATGACGCGGCGATGGAATATGTCGCGAACGGCACCCCTCTCGTGGTCCTGGCCGGCAAGGAATATGGCACCGGGTCGTCGCGCGACTGGGCGGCGAAGGGCACCAACCTGCTCGGCATTCGGGCGGTGCTCACGGAAAGCTTTGAGCGTATTCACCGCTCCAACCTGGTCGGCATGGGCGTTCTGCCGCTGCAGTTTGAGAATGGCGAGAGCGCCGCGGTCTTCAACCTCGACGGCAGCGAGACGTTCAGCATCGACGGAATCGCCGATATCGAACCGCGCCAGATGGTGACGGTGAATGTGACGCGGACCAACGGCGACACGTTCAAGATCAACGCACGTTGCCGCATCGATACGTTTAACGAACTGGAATATTTCCGGGCGGGCGGAATTCTGCAGTACGTCCTTCGGAACCTCGCTGCGTGACGGAAGGCGGCGGCGAGAAGCTGGTTGCCCGCTGTCATTGCGGGCAAGTTGCCATCACGCTGCCGTATGTCCCCGACGAGGTCAGCCAATGTAATTGCAGCCTGTGCCGCAAAACGGGATTCATGGGCATATATTACCGGCCCGATGAGATCGCAGTGAGCGGCGACGTGGATGCTTATGTGCGGCGCGACCTCGACGAAGCGTGCCTGACTAACTGGCGCTGCCGCCATTGCGGCTGTCCCACGCATTGGACCGGTCTTGGCCAATATGCTGATGCGCGCATGGGCGTGAATGCGCGGATGCTGGACACCGGCGTCCTCGACGGCGTGCCGGTCAAGGCGGTGGATGGAGCCAGCTGGTGAGCACGGTCCTGATCATCGACATCGTCGGGTGGATCGGCGCGGGCCTGATCTTGCTAGCCTATGGTTTGCTGACGGCGGGCAAAGTGGAGGCGCGCAGCGTCGCCTATCAAGGCATGAACGTGGTTGGCGCCTTGGGTTTCATCGCAAATGGCTGGTATTATGGCGCGATGCCGTCGGCGGTGCTGAATATCATCTGGGCGGGAATTGGATTGGTTGCGCTGTGGAAAATCAGGCAGCGTCACCAGTCGTCTAATTAAATCGCAGTCCGATCCACAGCGTGCGCGGTGTCGCCCGTTCGCGGGGGCCATCGCCAAGGATCGAGGTAATTACCTGCTTGTTCAGCAAATTTTCGCCGCGCAGATCAACAGACACACGGCCCGAGACCTGCCAGCGGGCGACGGCGTCGATGGTGAAGGCCGACGGAAGCGGCTTGGGGTCGCCTTCCGCCTCGTCCTGCTTGCCGATGTAGCGCAGCGAGATTTGCGCCAGACGGCGCCTGTCGGCCCACCCCGCGCGCAAGGCAGCTTGAACGGATGGGGTCTGGGCCGGACGCGCCCCGTCGATAGGGATGGCTAGACCATTGTCGTGGAGCCGTGCGTGCGTCAGGGCGAGGCTTCCGCCCAAACTCCACGGACCCCGGTGCCATTCGCCGTCGGCTTCAAGGCCGCGAGATTGGATGGAATCGACATTCAGGCGCTGGCGATAGAGGCCGCCCGCACCAACAAAGCCGACACCCGGGAAATTGCCGGGTCCATGGGCGAGCGTGACGTTGGTGACGGCATTGCGCAGCCGGTTGGCATAGGCCGTAATGGAAAGTTTGACCTGATTGCCGGATGACCAGTCCGCCCCGACTTCGGCGCCAAGCGATGTTTCGGGCGTGAGGTAAGGGTTGGCGGCCGTGGCATCCGGCCCAACGCGGAAAGGCCGGACCAGTTCGTTTATCGTCGGCAGCCGCCAGGCGCGATAGATCGCGCCGCGCAAGGTCATAGCGCCGCCAAGCTTGCGCGAAACCGACGCTCGCCCTGACCATTTGGTGCCGTGGCCATCCGGATAGGCCAGATCAGTGATCGTTGGACCGCCGATATTGCGTTCGAACAGACGCGCATTATGGATCGACCAGCGGTCCAGCCGCAGCCCCACCCCAACATTGGTCGCACCGATTGCCCAGTCGGATTCGGCGAACAATCCGCCAGTCAGGCTACGCGCACCGGCATGACGTTCGCGGCGGAAGCTGCCAGCGTTGAAGAAATAGCGTTCGTTGGTGGTCCCATCTGTCCCACGCAAATCTGCGCCGATCGAAAGCTGCGCATTGGCAAGGCGATGCTGCCACAGGGTCTGCAGGCCCCAACCGCTGGCGGGCACATCATATTGATCGAGCGCGGGTGACACGGATGCACGTCCGGCGGAGACGCTTGCGAAGCCGCTTTCGAACTGGCGCTTCTGGACATATCCCGTCGCTGACCAATCGCGCCCCACGAGGCGTAGCGATCCGTCGACACCCTTCCCGCGACTGGTAGTAAAATCGACCCCCCGGTCGCGCTTGTCGGTGAATCCAGACACACTTGCCTGCAGCTCGGTGGTGCCAATCGGCGCGAGCAGGCGGACACGGCCGCTCGCTTGCCGGTATGGCGCCGCTCTGTCGACCGGACCGCGATCGCCGGCGACGATCGGCGCGAATCCGTCGCCGTGCGCAAAGGCCGCGCCGCCAATCAGGCGGGCGCGGCCGATGTCCTGTCCGCCAGTCGCCCAGAGGTCGATCGAATCCCGCGATCCGGCACTTGCGCCCACGCGAATACCGGGATCGGCTATGCTGTCGATGGTTAAGCTCCCGGCGACGGCACCGGACCCAAAGCGTACGCCGCCCAGGCCGCCGCGCCGAATAATGACCGATTCCGCAAGGGCCGGGTCAAGCGCGGTGAAGGTGATCCAGCCGCCGAACGGGTCAACCTGCGGCACCCCATCGACCTCTACCGCGAAGCGGCTTGCAGCATTGCCGCCGAGGCCGCGCGCGGTGAGGCCTTGCGCGGTCGGGTGGGTCGAGCGCGCGTCAGACCGGCGAAAACTTGTGAGGCCCGAAACCGACCGGACGACATCCTCCATCCGTCCGCTCGGCGATGTGCTTAGCCGTTCACGATCAACCTCGACCACGGCCTCTCCGGCCCGTCGATCTGGCAGG
Source organism: uncultured Sphingomonas sp. (assembly GCF_946478955.1). The sequence goes on from NZ_CAMLDL010000002.1 coordinate 100,687, forward strand.
CCGTGGCCGGTGATGATGATGGTTTCGCTTGCCGGTTGGATCAGCAGCAAACCCAACAACAGGTTCATTCGTCGCGACTTTCGGATAGCCAGTCAGGGATGATGGCGTTTTCGGGGATCGCATCAACGCGCGCATGAACGACGGAAAGGCCAAGGTCGGGATAGGCAACACGAACCCGGTCACCCCCATCGCCTTCGACCACTAACAGGCGGCGGTTGACCTTCTGCCGCCAGTTCATTCGGGCAGTGTTTTCCTGCCCGACGAAGCAGCCCTTGGTGAAGCTGACTCCGTTCAATTCCGCAGCATTGCATTCGAGCCAGAGCAGGTCGGAAAGCTCAGCATGCCCTTCGCATACCCCAAGGCGCAGGCGGTGGCCTGCCCAGCCCGACGCAGGTCCGTCGGCAGGTGCGAGCCAGCGTTGCCCAAGATCGGAGAGTCGCGGGTCGGGCGTCCCGTCATCGCCGCCTTGCGCGGCCCAATGGACGGCAATGGAATCATCACGCGATATTGTGATTGGGCGGCGCAGCCGGTAGAGGGTCAGCCGCTTCGCCAGCGCATCGGACTGCGCCGCCTCGCAATCGATCAATAGGTCGTCGCCATCTGCCCAGACCAGGAAATCGAACAGGCATTTGCCCTGAGGGGTCAGGAGGCCCGTCCATATCGGCAGATCCTTGCTGACGTCGCTGGTGATGAGCCCCTGCAAGAAGCCCCGGACGTCTTCGCCCGACAGGCGAAGGATTGCGCGATCAGTGAGGGTGGTAGCAGACATCACTCTTAGCTAAGGAACGCGCGTGACCGATACAATCACCATCCGCAAACCTGACGACTGGCATGTGCATCTTCGCGATGGCGAAATGCTGAAGCTGGTCGCGCCGTACAGTGCTCGCCAGTTCGCGCGGGCCATTGTCATGCCTAACCTGGTGTCGCCAATTACGTCGGTGGAGCAAGCGCGCGCTTACCGTAATCGCATCCTGGCGGCGGCGGGCGGCGGTTTCACGCCGCTGATGACCGCGTACCTCACCAACAATATCAGCACTGATGAATTGGCGCGGGGCCATGCTGTGGGCGTTTGGGTCGCGGCAAAACTATATCCGGCAGGCGCGACGACCAATAGTGACAGCGGTGTCACCGATATCCGCAACATCTGGACCGCACTGGAAAAGATGCAGGACATCGGTATGCCCCTGCTCGTTCATGGTGAAGTAACGGCAAGTGACGTCGATGTGTTCGACCGCGAAGCCGTGTTCATCGACCGCGTGCTCGCGCCGCTAGTCCATGACTTCCCCGACCTGAAGATTGTGTTCGAACATATAACGACCAAACAGGCGGCGCAGTTTGTCGCCGATGCCCCCGCCAATGTCGGCGCGACCATCACGCCGCAGCATCTGATGCTGAACCGCAATGCGCTGTTCCAGGGCGGGCTTCGCCCGCATGCTTACTGCCTTCCGGTCGTGAAGCGCGAGGAGCATCGACTGGCAGTGCGCGCGGCGGCGGTCAGCGGCAATCCCAAATTTTTCCTGGGCACGGACAGCGCGCCGCACACGGTGGGGGCGAAGGAATCGAGTTGCGGCTGTGCCGGTCTGTTCAACGCGCCCTACGCGATCGAAGCCTATGCGCAGGTTTTTGACGAAGACGGCGCGCTCGATCGGCTGGAGGCATTCGCCAGCGTCAACGGCCCCGCCTTCTACGGCTTGCCGGTCAACGACGAGATGATCACGCTGGAGCGTGGTGGTGAGACGGTGCCCGCCGCGATTGGCAGCGGCGAGCTGTCCGTGACCCCCTATGGCGCGGGAAGCGCCTTTGGCTGGCGACTGGGGGTCTAGTCGCAGCGTCGCCCATCGTCGCCGATGATGTCACCGAAAAAATCCTCTACGCGCGAATAGCATTCGCAGCTCGTGGCCTCGAGCCCGGCACGATCGCGGACATGAATGACGCCCCGGCTGGTGGCGATAAGTCCAGCTTCCTGCAATTGCTTGACGACCGCGTTGACGGTTGTGCGTTGGACACCGAGCAAGCCAGCGAGCGATTCCTGGGTCAGTTCAAGCTTTGGCCCGGCGCGGTCCATCGCGGTGAGCAGCCAACGCGCGGCGCGAGCCTCGATGGGGTGAAAGCTGTTGCAGGCGACCGTCTGCATGATCTGGGCGAGGAGATAATCGGCGTAGCGGCACAGCAGATTGCTGAGATGCCCGGACCGCGACTTCGCCTCATCGACAATGTCCATCGGGACGCGGACCGCCTTGCCTGGCACCATCACTTCGGCGCGCGAGAAGGCTGGGATGTGACCACAGCTGATGATGCCGCCTACGGCGCCTTCGCGCCCAATCGAGGCAACCTCGACGGATCGCCCATCATCCAGGTCAATGATCAGCGAGACCATGGTCTGGCCAAGCGGGAAGACCGAGCTACTCACCTGCCTGCCGCTTTGAAGGACGGTCTCGCCCTGATCGAGGTCTTCCAGCGTGTAGCGGCCCTTAAGTTCTTCCTTAAGGTCAGCCGGAAAGGTGGACAGCAGACGGTTCTGTGCGAACGCCTGTTCCAGGTCGTTGTCAGTTACATTTACATCGACGGGCATGATACGCTCCCTGTTACGCGCGTGTCATGAACCTGCGATCCAGTCGATTCAACCCGGCAGTTTGAAAGAAGGTACGTAACAGCGGTTGAACAGTGGCAAATGCTTCGCTACAGCCCCGCCGGCAAGCCGCTGCGGAGACGTGGGTGAGTGGCTGAAACCAACGCTTTGCTAAAGCGTCGTACGGGAAACTGTACCGAGGGTTCGAATCCCTCCGTCTCCGCCACTTTTCATGCGCCATTTTCCAACGACCTCAATTCCGGACAGTTGGGCCGCATCGCCGTGGACCATTGCGTCATCGAATCAATCATGTCGCCGACATGAGGGAAAGGATGATCGATGGACTACCGCAGAATTATGATCGCGACCGGCGTTGCCGGTACATTGGATATCGCATCCGCCATTATCTTGACGATGATGGCTGATCGATCGGTTGGCGCGATGCTGGCCGGGATCGCGGCTGGCCCTTTTGGCGAAGGCATGCGGTCCATGGATCGGTTCGGTGCCCTGGCGGGCCTCGCGACGCACTACGGCCTGATGGCGATCATGGTGCTGGTGCTAGCATTGGCGATAAGGCGAATGCCACGTGTTGCAAAACGCCCCATCCTGGTCGGCACTGGCTATGGCCTGTTGATCTATCTGGTCATGTATTGGGTAGTCATTCCGCTGCGTTGGCCGGCAACGCCGATGCCCTCGACCGTTCGGGGCTATGCCCTGCCAATTATCATTCATGTTTGTTTGGTCGGTCTGCCGGTTGCCATGATACTTTGCCGCCGCGCGGCATCGCCGCGGACCTCGCACGATATCGACGCTGTTCCATCCGTCAGCCCGCAGACCTAACGGCGGATTGTTGAATAGTAGCTGGGCGGCGGGTGTGATCGGGGAGGATAGTGTGGCCTCACTGCCTCACCTCGCCGTTCGGCAGTAAAGCGGCACGATCCAAGGCGCCGTAACGGCGGGCCGAGCGGCCGAAATAGCGAGGTGATCGTCGGCACTGCGGCGAAAAAAGGGCCGTTCCTGCCGACAGATGCGACGCTCAGCCGTTCGCCCGCATCAACGTCTCACCTGGCGGCAACCGTCGCGTCTTCCCCCGAGGCTGCGCTTACCACCGCTGCACGTGTGATGAACGGCTCGCCGCGCCGATCCGCCGATCAAACGATTGGTCGGGCAGCGCCGTCTCTGAACGCGAAAAAAGAACAGACTTTCAACAGGGAGTTACCGATGAGCCCGGAGACACGCGCACGATTGTTCGCGACCACCATGCTGGTTGGCGCAACACTGGTTGCACCATCCGCCCGCGCGCAGGAAGCTGCGCCGACTATTGAACCGACCATGCAGCAAAACGATACGGCACCGGCCAGCGCCCCGGCATCGGCCGACAATCAAGCTGCACCGTCGGACGACACTGCGATCATCGTTACCGGTACGCGCATTTCCAATCCGAACTTGGAGCAGTCCAGCCCCATCCAGGTTGTTGGTCAGAATGAGATTGGCCTGCGCCAGTCGACCAATGCCGAAGACTTGATCGGTGATTTGCCAGGTGTGTCACCGGGTGCGAGCAGCGCGGTCAACAACGGCAGCGCGGGTTTCTCCTCGCTTAACCTTCGCGGTCTTGGCACCAATCGCAACCTTGTCCTGCTTGATGGAACCCGGCTGGTTCCGTCGTCGCTGCTTGGCGAAACCGACCTCAACATCATTCCGGTGTCGTTGATCGAGCGAGCTGAAGTTGTGACCGGCGGTGCATCGTCTGTCTATGGCGCCGACGCTATTGCCGGCGTCGCCAACTTCATCACCAAGCGCAATTTCGAAGGCGCGGAAATCGGCCTGACCTCCGGGATCAACCAGCGTGGTGACGGTGCGCGTATCCGCGCCGACCTGACGCTCGGTGCCAATTTTGACGATGGGCGCGGCAACGCGGTCCTCAGCGTCGGCTATCAGAATGTCGACCCGGTTTATCAGGGCGACCGCGCGATCTCGCGCGACACCTATTTCGTGAACGGTGCCAAGGTTGGTTCCGGTACGACCTTCCCAACGCGGATCAATACGCGAATATTTGACCCAGAGACGGATTCGCTGCGGGATTATGTCGGGTCGCGCGACGCCTATAATTTCGCACCGCTCAATTATTTCCAGACACCGCTCGAACGGTACAATCTGTTTGCTTCGGCCCGGTACGAAATCACGGACGGTATCGAACTCTATGCAAAGGGTATGTACACCAAGTCCAAGGTTCAGTTGAGCCTGGCGCCGTCGGGTATGTTCGGCGACACCTGGATGCTTCCGCTCAATAATCCCTTCATGCCAGACGCGGTGCGAAACGAAGTCTGTGCAAGCAATAGCATTTCCGCAGCGGATTGTGCGTTGGCGGGTGCAGCTACCGGACCGAACGATCCCAATTATCGTGAGGTTGCCGCCACCATCAATCGCCGTTTTGTTGAGCAGGGGCCGCGCATCCGCAATCTTACGACCAATCAGTTCCAGGTTTGGGCGGGTGCCCGCGGCTCGATCACGGACTCGCTGAAGTTTGATATTTACGGTTTGCATGGCGAATCTGATCGCAATCAGACGAACATCAACTGGGGCCTGAAATCGCGCGTTCAGCAGGCGCTTCGGGCGGTGAGCGAAACCGAATGTGCGGACCCGTCAAATGGGTGTGTTCCCATCAACCTATTTGGAGATGGTACCAGCATTTCACAGGAATCCCTCGCCTTCTTCAACCAACCGGCCGGCGCGACGGTGAACACGCGCTTGTCCGTAGTGAACGGCAGCCTGTCGGGCGAGCTGCCCAACTTTCTCGCCGGCACGACACCGATCGGCTATGCCGTCGGCGCCGAGTATCGCAAATATGGCGCGGCGCAGGTGTCCGATGTGGCATTCGGGACGCAAGACGAAGTGCTTGGCACCGGTGCGCCATCGCCGTCTTTCAAGGGCAGCTATGATGTGAAGGAAGCCTTTGGCGAAATCATTGTACCGATCGTCGAGGATGCGCCGGCAATTCACAGTTTGACCGCTGAAGCGGGCATTCGCGTTTCGAGCTATTCGAACACCGGAACCAGCACGACATGGAAAGCGGGCGGAACCTGGGAGCCGTCACGTGGCTATAAGGTCCGTGGGATCTATCAGCATGCCGTACGTTCGCCGAACATTGCCGAGCTCTACACGCCGGTAACTACTGGCCTGTCTAACCTGCCGGAAGATCCGTGCCAGGGAGCCAATCCCGTGGGGAATGCAGAATTGACCGCAATCTGCATCGCGCAGGGCGCTCCGGCGGGTTCAATCGGGCACATTCCGGAACCGTCAGCGGGCCAGATTAACCTGACCAGCGGCGGGAATCCCAATCTCGACGTGGAAACGGCCAATTCTTACACCATTGGGGTGGTGCTGACGCCGCCACAGGTTCCGGGCCTCGCGATCACCGCCGATTATTATCACATCAAGATCACGGACGCGATCACGCTTCCGACGCCGGATGACATCTTTGGTCCGTGCTACGATGACGGTGATGCGGCGGCGTGCGCGCTGATCCGCCGAAATCCGCTGAACGGATCGCTCAACGGCGGCGGCGATACGCCCGGTCTCATCGCGGTGCTGACCAACCAGGGGACCATCGTGACGTCGGGTATCGACGTGCGCGCTAATTACAGCATGCGGACCGGCTTTGGCCGATTGAGTTTCGACTTCACGGGCAACTGGACAGAGCAGTCGAAGTTCAAAGCGTCGCCCACCAGCCTCAATCGCGAATGCGTTGGCCAGTACAGCACCAACTGCGGCTTCTTTGGCGGCGAGATTACGCCGAAGTATAGCTTCAACCTGCGCACCACGGCCAAGTTCAACAGCATTGGCGAATTCTCGCTGCTGTGGCGCTGGCTTGACGGCGTTGAATATGAGCGGATCCAGGATCCCGATGGGATCGACCCGGATTATCTGAGCATTCCGAGCTACAGCTATTTCGATCTTACCTATCGCAAAATGATCGGCGAGAAATTCGGGTTGACGCTTGCTGTCCAGAATTTGCTCGACAAGCAGCCGCCGAACGTCAGCAACTATCTCGGCACCACAAGTCAGAATTCCGGCAACACGTTCCCGTCAACCTATGATGCCCTTGGGCGGCGGTTCATCGCAACTGCCAGCGTACGCCTATAGGCTTGTCGTTCACCGCCGGGCATCCGAGTACGCCCGGCGCCGAGCCGCAGTGCGGGTGAGGGTCCTGACCCCCTCACCCGCACTTTGCGTTTCCTGTGGTTGCGCGCTGTGAGACACCGCTCCGCCTGGCCCGCGTCGACGCGCAGCAATGAGCCGCCCCGGAATTACCGCGACTTACTCGTCGGGAAGCAGGTCGTTCCTTCTCAAAATATCGCGCAACGCGCTGTAGTGGACGCGGCCCGTTGGGATCCGGGTTCCGTCGTGCAGGACAATCTCGCGGCGTCCAGTGGCCGACCGCTTTACTTCAACGATGGCGGAAAGGCGCACGAGCGCAGAGCGATGGACGCGGACAAACTGTTCGGCATCGAGCTTCGGCTCAATGGCGCGAATTGAAGACCGTAACAGATGCGATGATGTTCCGGCGTGAAGGCGGACATAATCATCCTCGCTGCCGATCCAGTCGACATCGCGGAGTGACACGCGCGTAAAACTGCCGTTTGCGCTGCGTATCCAGAAATCATCATCCTCATTATCGCTGGGCTGATCGCGGAGGGCGCTTCTCAAATTGGCGATGACTTCCAGCATCTCGTTGACCCGAGCTTCGCCGCCGTCCTCCGCTGTCCGCTTGCGCGCGCGCGTCAACGCTTCCTGAAGCCGAGCGGGCTCGATTGGCTTCAACAGATAATCGACGGCCGAATGTTCGAACGCCTTGACCGCATAATGGTCAAAGGCAGTGACGAAGATCACCTGCGGCCGATTGGGTGCTGGACAGTTCTCCAATATGTCAAAGCCAGTTCCGTCGCGCATCCGGATATCGAGCAGGAGCAGGTCAGGCGAAACGTCAGCGATCATCTGCTCGGCCTCGGCGCAGCTTTGCGCCGACCCGACCAATTCTACGTGCGGTATTTCGTCGAGGATAACCCTCAGCCGCCGTAACGCGAGCGGCTCATCATCGACAGCGGCCAGGCGGATGGTGGGCATCATGGCAGCAACAGCGGGATCGATAGGCACACCTCAAAACCGTCTTCCAATTGTTTGCTTGCCATTTGCTGATGGGGTCCAAAACGTTCGCGGAGACGATTGCGGACGTTCAAAAGTCCAATTCCGTCGCCGTCGGCGCGCGGCGCCCTTGCTGCCTCTTCGCCCCTGTTAATGACGGACAACTCCAATCTTCCAGCATGCTCCGATGCAATAATGTGGAGGCAGGTCGGCGGCTTTGATCTCGCAATGCCATGCTTGATCGCATTTTCTACAATGGGTTGCAGAATAAGCGCCGGAACATGGGCCGCCAAAAGCCGGTCAGGAACGTCGATACGAATTTCCATGTCGGGATACCGCAAATGTTCAATCGCCAGATAGGATGAGTGAAGATCAATTTCCCGCTGCAGTGGGACATCTTCAATCGGATCCAGCCGGAGCGTCTGGCGGAAGTAGGAGGAGAGTAGATATAGCGCGCGGTCTGCGTCCTGCGGCCGTCCTTCCAACACCAGCGCGGAGATGGAATTGAGGCTGTTAAACAGGAAGTGAGGGTTAATCTGATTGGACAGCGCCTCCAGCTTGGCGCGTTGTGCGTGAACCTGCAGCTCCGTCGCGCGCCGATGCTCCTCCCGCGCGAGGAAATTATACTCGATGGCGAGATAAAGGCCCGTCCAGGCGATAAAGAACCAGGTAAAGAACATCTGTTGCCGGATCGCCGCCGCCCAATCCCTGACCACGAAGGTCATCGGATCACCATTCAACCAGGCGAAACCGAAATAATTGATCCACGAGAAAATCTCAGCAACGATTGGTGACGCAGCAATCAAGGTGATGGCGCGGGTTGAAAAGGGCCGTGCCTCCATCGACCGCAGAAGGAAGTGCAATCCGACACAGCAAAGGATGCCGAGGGTCATCACCGCCGCCCTGACTACGGCCGACGCGACGAAGGGGCGGCCGGGTTCAAGCAGGGTGAGCAGGGTGAAGGTTAGCCAACTACAGCCCCACATGCCGAGCGTCAGCCAGATCTTGGCACGATTCTCGGCGTTCAGACGCCGCGAGGGCGCCTGCGCCTCGACATGGTCATGTTGGGCGGACGGTGCGTGCAAAAGGCTGACCGACGTACTCATTCGGCCTATTTCGCAGACAGTTACGGGTGTGTCGACGTACGTTCACCGGGAAAAATATGACGTTCAGGGGAAGGTGGGCCGTCCAATTGAACACCATATGGCCGATACGAGCTGCCCCACAGGGCTCGCGCGAACCGAGTGTCGGGCCCGCTCGTGCGCGCCGGCGCCTCATCGGATCTCGACGCTCGTGAAACGAGCGCGGGCGGCCGATCGCTGGTAAGCCGTAACAGCCGCCATCGGCGTCCGGCGGCGAAAAAATATCATTAGCCGGAGCCGAACTACATCTATGAGATTGAATAGAACGCCCGGCAGCGCACCGCTCGCAAGTCTAGCGCGACACTTCAAATTGATCATCAGTCGGTCACGCAGTTGGATCACCTGCAACCCGATTAACGTTGGCTGCTCCGTCGAGGAGTGACTGATCGTATGAGCGAGTGTGGCATGGTATGCTCCCCTTAGACATGCCCTCCCACTCGCTCATTTAACTTGGCGCCCTGTAGCGCGCTGTGCAGACGGCGAAGTCGCTGCGCGCTCCATTTTTGCGTGCGAGCGTCCTTCGGTCTCAAGTCGCGGTCCGATATTCCCGAATGCATGAAAACCGTGCCCGCCGACTTCCGGTCGGATCACCTAGTGCGACCGCCCTGGATATTCCAGCTGGGCAGCAACAATATCGGCCGTCCGATAGCCGTACCGCCGATCAATTTCCGCAAGGGCCTGGTCCAGCGCCTGCGACGCATTGGCGCCCGGCGTAACCCGCTTCATGCCAATCCAGCCAGACGCCTTGCGGTCCGGAAGCAGCCGTATGCCACCGCGCGTCATAACTGGGCGCTGATCCGCCGCGATCGTCAGCGCCGCGGAACGATAGGTCCGCGACCATGCGTCAGCGACCAGCGCAAGCGACACTTCGTCAATTCCCCGCGACACGTCGATTCCGATGCTTTCGCGCCGCCAGAACGCCGGTCGATTACCAAGAACCGTCGTCGCGAACGGCCGCGTCACTCTAAACGCATTGCTATCATGTTGCGCGCCCCAGGACCGAACCCCAAGATCGGATGCAATTGCCCTGGCCTTCTCGCGTCCGGCAATCGCCTCGATCAGGGCCAGCATCATGGGCATCGATGCGCTAATCCCGGTTGTTGTTGCCACACCATCGTCAATCACCATTCGGCGATTGGGGCGATAGATGATCGTACGATCAGCCTTGAGCATATCACTCACGTAATACCAATGCGTTGTCGCTTGCCTGCCGTGCAGAAGACCAGCGCGGCCGACAACTTTGGCGCCGGCGCATACGCCGATAATGATGGCGCCGGACTTCGCCTGTTGGCGCAGAAACTGCAGAACGGCGGGGTCATCGTCCCTGCTCATGGCCGGAACAATGATATAGTCGGCGCCATCGGGGAATTGCGCCATGAACTGGCTGATCGTGGCGTCGGCCTCAACGGTAAGTGCCGGATAAAGAGAAACGGGCCCCTCTCTGGTCGACAGCAGTTGTACGTCCGCGACATCCGCGCGCCGCAATATTCCGGTTGGCATCAAATAGTCGGTGGTTTCGGTCGCGTCGTTGATTCCGACAACGGCCACGACCGGCCGCTTGCGTTTCGGTGGTTGCAGCGCGCGCAACATCGCGTCGCGTTCCGCCTGCGGCACCGCCTGCGGGCGATAGGGCTGCGGCATCGGGAGCGCGGCGATCCATGCGCCAAAACCAACAATCATCAACGCGGCGCCGGCAAGCATCATCCAGAAAAAGGTACGCAGCGGCATGACCCGAGCCTCCGACTAGTTGCTGTAATGTAGGAACATGCGCGGAAATTCGACATGACAAACATGGGCCAAATTCCGCCACAGCACCGGGTATTGCAGATTGTTTATCCCGGATTTGAGCTGTTGGATCTTTCGGGTCCGGCGGCTGCATTCAACAACGCCAACCGGGAGTTGGCCATTAAGGGCATGAGCCATCATTATGGCATTGAAACAACATCCGCCGACGGGGGCCTCGTCGAGAGCAGTTGCGGCATCGCAGTTGAAACCGCGCCGATTGGACGCTTCATTTCGGCTCCGATCAAAACCGTCCTCGTCGCGGGAGCAGAGCGGCCTCAGATCGAAGCAGCTTTAAACAATACGCTCCTAAGTGAGGCACTCGTGACGCTAGCGGACCGGCCGGTGAGGCTCGGATCGGTATGCACCGGCAGTTATATACTCGCAGCGCTTGGGTTGGTTGATGGTCGGCGTGTCGCGACTCATTGGGACGCTTGCGATTGGTTAGCGAAGAGCTTTCCGGCGGTAGAAGTCGACGCGGAATCCATTTTTGTCAGCGATGGCCGAATCTGGACGTCTGCCGGTGTTACGGCAGGGATTGATATGGCGCTGGCCATGGTCGCCGCAGACCTTGGGGAGGCGATCGCCGGGAAAGTGGCAAAGCGGTTGGTGATATATGCGCGCCGATCAGCGAATCAGCAGCAGATCTCGTCGTTGCTAAACGCGCAGGCAAAGATGGACAGTCCCTTCGAGGAACTGGTCGAGTGGATTCATGCCAATCTTGACGGCGTCCTTGATATCCCGACGTTGGCCGAGCGGGCGGGGCTGGCAGAGCGGACGTTCCACCGCCGTTTCGTTGCGGCGATAGGTAATACGCCGGCGCGCTTCGTAGAGATGGCGCGCCTTGATGCAGCGCGGATGCTGCTTTCGCGCGGGCTCCCCCTAAAATCAGCCGCAGCAAACGTTGGCCTGTTCCCGGCATCGCGCCTTTCCGATGCCTTCATGCGAAATTTCGGCATGTCTCCAAGCCAATTTCGCGCCCTGAATACGGACAGTGAATGATCGAGTGAATGCCGGACCCGGTGGCTTCAGCACGGCCAGCCAAGCGGCGACCGCAGACATCGAACATTGGAATCGGGTGCCGTGCGGCGCTCGCAACGACGATGCCCCTCGCTAAGCCTTCAGCTCGGCTGCCTTCATTTCTGCTTCGCGTTCAAACAGGCGCGCCATTTGGGCCATGCCGTTGAGGTAGGGCGGGGGTACGAACTGGCCGCGATGGTTGGCCTGCGCTGCAGCCCGCAGTGTCCACATCGGGTCTATAAGATGCGGCCGTCCGAGCGCCACCAGATCGGCCCGCCCGGCTAGCAGGATAGCGTTGGCCTGGTCCGGCTCAGTTATGTTTCCGACCGCCATGGTCGCGAGCTTGGCCTCATTGCGGATCTTGTCGCTGAACGGGGTCTGGAAAAGGCGTCCATAAATCGGCTGCGCGTTTTTCCAGGTTTGGCCTGCTGATACGTCAATCAGATCCGCACCGGCACGGGCAAATGCCTTCGCGATCTCCACCGCTTCGTCCGGTGTCACGCCGTCGACGCCGGCCCAGTCGGTGGCGGAAATTCGCACTGACATGGGCCGGTCTGCAGGCCATGCGTCGCGCATGGCCGTGAAGACTTCGAGCGGATAGCGCAGACGATTTTCCAGGGTGCCGCCATAGTCATCGTCGCGCCGGTTCTGTTTTGGCGTAATGAAACTCGACAAAAGATAGCCGTGGGCCGCGTGCATCTCGATCATGTCGAACCCGGCGTCGACGGCCATATGGACCGATGCAACGAACTGATCGCGGACCAGGTTCATGTCCTCGCGCGTCATCGGCTTTGGGGTTTGGTTGCCCCCCGACCATGGCACGTCGGATGCCGCCATCAGTGGCCAATTGCCCTGTGCAAGCGGCGCATCCATCACTTCCCAGCCGAGCTGCGTGGAGCCTTTGCCGCCCGAATGGCCCAGTTGCAGACATATCTTCGCTTTTGTGTGTCGATGGACAAAATCCGTGATGCGACGCCATGCTGTAACGTGGTCCGCCGCATACATGCCCGTACATCCCGGCGTAATCCGGCCTTCGGGGGACACACACGTCATTTCGGTAAAGACGATACCCGCGCCGCCTTCCGCACGCGCGCCGTAATGAACCAGATGGAAGTCGTTTGGCGTTCCATCATCGGCTGCGGAATAGGTCGCCATTGGCGACACCACGATGCGGTTCGCGACCGGCATTTCGCGCAGTTTGAATGGCGCAAACATCGGTGGCGCCTGTTTGGCTTCACCGGTCGCGCGCTTCCAAAATCTTGCCTCCGTCTCACCCAGCCATTCTTTGTCACGCAGGCGCAAATTTTCGTGGCTGATGCGTTGGGAGCGGGTCATGAGCGAATAGGCGAATTGCCACGGTTCGAAATCGAGATACCGATCGATCGTTTCGAACCACTCGGTCGAGTTGCGCGCGCTGTTCTGAAGCTTCAAAACTTCCAGATTTCGTTCGGCCTGATATTCAGCGAGCGCAGCCGCCCGGTCGAGCCCGGGGCGATTGAGCACCTCGGCCAGTTTGATCGCATCTTCCAGCGCAAGTTTGGTTCCAGATCCAATCGAGAAATGGGCGGTGTGCGCCGCATCTCCAAGCAATATGATCTTGTCATAGTCCCAGCGCTGGCAAATGATCCGCCGGAATTTCAGCCATGCCGCAGAGCCGCGCAGGTGCGCCGAGTTGCTGAGCAACGGCTCGCCATCCAGGTAGCGGGCAAAAATGTCTTCGCATCGCGCAATAGTGCCCGCCTGATCCATCCGATCGAAGCCGACCCGTCGCCAGGTGTCCTCGCTGCATTCGACGATGAAAGTGGAGCAATCGTTGGCGAAGCGGTAGGCATGAGCCCAGATCCAGCCTTCCTCGATCTTTTCAAACGCAAATGTAAACGCGTCGAAGGTTCTTGGCGTCCCAAGCCAGATAAAGCGGTTGGCCCGCTCTTGCACGTCGACGCCGAAATGATCGGCGTAACGGTCGCGGAACTGGCTGTTGATGCCGTCGGCGGCAATCACCAGGTCATAGTCGGCCCAATCTGCAAGGTTGGGGCTGCATTCAACCCCGAAGTGCAATTCGACACCGAGTTCGCGCGCTCGCGCGACGAGAATTTCCAATAGTCGCTTTCGGCCAATGCCGATGAAGCCGTGCCCGCCCGATGTGACTGTTTGACCGTGAATATGAACGTCAATGTCGTCCCAATGGGCGAATTCGTCACTTATGATGCGGCCAGAAACCGGATCATTCGTCATCAGATTTTCGACCGTCTGATCCGAGAACACGACCCCCCATCCGAAGGTCACGCCCTCGGCGTTGCGTTCAAACAAGGCGACCTCATGCGAAGGGCTGCGCAGCTTCATCGAAATGGCGAAGTAAAGCCCGGCCGGGCCTCCGCCGATGCAGGCGATCTTCAACGGTTCGTCCTCATGCGGACGGACGGTAGCGATATCGCTGCCGCAATGCACCTGCTCTGATGAGGGGCGATCCGAGTCGTTTTTCTCGATCCGAGCGAAAGCGGCGCGGATTCCCAAAGCGGGACGACCCAGCGCAAAATTTTTCCCCGGCAAATGCGGGGTGCTTTCGAGCCGTTGAATCAGGTTGATTGCCGCTTTTACCGGCTGTTAACCTTTTGATAACCGAAGTTGTAAATTTAACTTCGATTAAACATTTGCGTAATTCGTGAATCTATTGTGATTCAAAATTACCGTTAATTCATAGATAAACCGCAAAAAATACAGCATAAATCCGTTGCAACGTTTGATCATACCAAACATATACTTAGTAAGTCCGTAAATATTAACCAATTTAATCATCAAATCGATTATTCGAAAATGGTGATAAACGGAAACGTTCCGGCCCTCAGTCTTGTAAATTACGCGCGTTCGTAGTTTCTATTCGAACAGAGCGCGGGGGCGCGCCGATCAAATTTGTTGCACGGTTAACCAAATCCATAAATTCGAGCCCCCGCCGAAATGATGCTGAGCCGCTGCGGCCCCCCGCAGCCAACAGGACAAGAGGGTGGGAAAAATGCGCTACGAGGACACAACGCAGGCTGGCGGAATCGCTCAGGGCAATGGCCCCAACGCCGAGAATGACCTTGATGCACTGACCGCAGGGTCGCGGACGCCGGCAATGGGCAACGTCATCACGGGCGACGGCACCAAATCCGGGGCAGCGGGCGCCGATACGGACGTCGGTGGCCACATCACGTCTATTTCTGGCAAGGGCGGCACGGATAGCGATTTCGCAGGTGGCAAGCTGGCCGTTGATGGTGATTATGGCCGTCTGACCATCGATGCCAACGGCAACTACCGTTACGTTCCCAACGGAACGGCGCCGGAAAACAGCCTCGACCGCTTTGTCTACACGCTCGCCGATTCCAGCGGTGCCAGTGACGCGGCTGTCCTGACGATCGAATTCGGTAAGACCCAATCGATCATCAAGGCGAACGCTCAACAGGTCGTTCCTGGCCCCGACGGGGTGGTTGTTCTTCCTGCGGGCGTACAACTCAGCGACATCCATGTCGTCGGTCGCAATCTGGTCATCGATCTTCCCGACGGAACGCAGATGGTGATCGTTGATGGCGCCGTGTTCGTTCCGCAATTGTCGCTTGACGGTGTCGACGTTCCGTCGACCAACCTCGCGGCGCTGCTGATCGGTTCAGAGCCGAAGCCTGCGGCTGGCGGTGAACCGCCGTCGAGCGGTGGCAATTTCGAGGTGCCGGTTCCACCACTGGATCCGGGCGTGCCGCTCGGCGATCTGATCCCGCCGACCGAATATACCTATACGCCGCCGGAAGTGCGCGAGCCGCTGCAGGATGTCGATCACGAACCCAGTGTGACGATTGATCCGGGCAATGGCGTTGCCGTTGAGGCCGCCGTAGACAGCGTCAATGAAGCGGGCCTACCGGCGCGCGGCCTGGAGCCCGAAGGCTCCAATTCCGCCGCGACATCGGAATCGACGACTGGCACGATCATCATCGATTCCCAGGACAATCCAACGACGGTCACCATCAACGGCGTTGATGTAACCAGCGTTGGACAGGTGATTCATGGGGCTTATGGCGACCTGACCATCACCAGCATTTCTGATGGTGCCATCGGCTACAGCTACACGCTGATCGATAATACCAGCGGCGACAACACGCACGACGACTTTACCGTCGTCGTGACGGACGTCGACGGCGATACCGATACAGCGACGGTACGGATAGACATCATCGATGATGTTCCGACGGCCCGTCCGGACACGGATAGTGTCGCGGCCGGCGAATTTGGCCCGGTAACCGGAAACGTTATCACCGACGCGTCTCCGGGCGATGCAGGGGATAGCGACAATGGCGCCGATACGGTTGGTGCCGATAATGCAACCCTCACCTCCGTGAGCGGCGCTGGCGGTAGCGACAGCAGCTTTGACGAAGCAGGCAATCTGGTTGTTCACGGCCAGTACGGCGTGCTGACCATCGATGCGGCGGGCAATTACAGCTATGTCCGCGATGCAAACTCGCCAGGCGGCGTAAATGACGTCTTCAACTATACCCTGACGGACGGCGATGGTGATACGTCGTCGTCGACGCTGACGATCAGCATCGCTGATTTGCCGCCGAACATCATTGTAGAAGACAAAACGCCGGAAGATTCCGGTTCCGACAATCTGGTTCATGAGGCTGGCCTGCCGGCGCGCGGATCGGAATCCGCCGGAACCGACGCCCCGTCGAACAGCGAATCGACGACTGGCACCTTCACCGCCAGCGGCGGCGACGGCACCTTGTCGATCTTCATCAATGGCTCGGCTACCGCGATTGCGGCAGGTGACTCGATCACCACGGCCAAGGGCGTTTTGCACATCGACAGCATCGTCAACGGCGTTGTCACCTACACCTATACGCTGACCGACAACACGTCGGGCGACAATACATCGGACGTGTTTAGCATCATCGTGCGTGATGCTGATGGCGACACCGATAGCGCGACGCTGACGATCCGGATCATCGACGATGTTCCTGCAGCGGCTGATGATTTCGGCACGCAAGGCGCCGAAGACGCGCCGATCACCGTTGATGTGTTCGCCAATGATACGCCCGGCGCAGATAGCGTCGATATCGACAACAACCCGGCCGTAAAGGTTGAGTTGGTCGACGGGTCGCTGAGCGGTACCGGTAGCGTCACCTATAATAATGACGGCACCTTCACCTATCACCCGGGTCCGGGCGAAGAAGGCACGGTCACCTTCGACTATACGATCACCGATGGCGATGGCGACGTTGCCCAAGCCACCGTGACGATCGAGCTGAAGCCCGACTCCATCCCCAATATCTTTATTGCGGAAGGTAGCGACACCAGCGTCAATGAAGCGGGTCTGCCGGGTCGCGGTGGTGAACCGGAAGGTTCGGGCGAAGAGGCGGCGGCTGGCGCCAATGGCGATCCCAGCGAAGCTGCCGCCGGCACGCTGATCATTACGACGGGCGAAGATAGTGTCGGCAAGCTTGAAGTGACCGACAAGGACGGAAACCTGGTCAACGTCACCAATGGCGGCACCGTGCAGGGCCATTTTGGAACGCTGGTTATCACCGGTAATCCGACCGATGGCTACACCTATGTCTACACGCTCAACGATAATACGTCGGGCGACACGACCCATGACGATTTCCCGATTCTCGTAACGGATAGCGACGGCGATACGGCCAACACGACCCTGTCCATCGACATCGTCGATGATGTGCCGACGGCACGTGACGACAGCGCAACGCAGGGTACGGAAGGCGCGGCCGTCACGGTCGACGTCTTCCACAACGACACGCCGGGCGCGGATGGCGTCGATATCGACAATAATCCGGCGGTGAAGGTCGAATATGTCGACGGCACGCTGAGCGGGTCGGGAACGCTGGTCTATAATGACGACGGCACCTTCACCTACACGCCGGCGTCCGGCGAAGAAGGAACCGTCACGTTCGATTACACCATCACCGACGGCGACGGCGACCCGTCGACGGCGACCGTGACAATCACACTGCAGCGTGACTCCACACCGCAGGTTAGTGGTCCGGATAATCTGGTGGTTGATGAAGACGGTCTGCCGGGTGCGAACGTTGACGCCAATCCGCTTCAGGGCAATCCGGGCGAGACGGACTCGACCGAGAATGCGACGCAGAGCGGCGACTTTGTCGTGGACTATGGCAACGACCTTCCGGCGAACCCGCTGGCGGCGGCGGCCCTGGTCGACAGCCCGGCGCTGGACGGCCAGCTGGTGACCCTGAACGGGACGCCGGTGACCTTCGCGCTGAACGGCAGTGGTCAGCTGGTTGGTAGTGCGGGCGGCGTGAACGTGATGATCATCTCGATCACGGGTGCGACGACGGTAGGGAATGTCGTTACATACACCTACAGCGCGCAGCTGCTCCAGCCGGTTCAGCATGCCGATGTTGGTAACAATGAGAACACGGATATCCTGTCGGGTGTCCAGGTTCAGGTGACCGACAGCGACGGTGACACGGCAACTGCCAGCTTCAACGTGACAGTCGTTGACGATGTCCCGAGCGCGGCGCCGGTGGTGGTCAACCAGGTTGGTGAAGACACGAATGTGTCGTTCAACCTGCATGACTATGTGACGCCAGGCGCAGATGGTGTGAACTATGCCAATGTGACCCATACGGCGGCGACAGGTCCGGGCGTGCTCAGCTACGACCCCGCGACGGGCATCTTCACCTATGATCCGGCACCGGGTCAGACGGGCGATGTGTCGTTCAGCTATACCGTCACCGACGGCGATGGCGATGAAGTGACCGCTAACGTAACCCTTCACCTCAACGCCGACTCCACACCGCAGGCAAGCGGTGCGGATAATCTGGTGGTTGATGAAGACGGCTTCGCCTTCGCCAATGCCGATAATAGCCCGCTTCAGGGCAATCCGGGCGAGACGGACTCGACCGAGAATGCGACGCAGAGCGGCGACTTTGTCGTGGACTATGGCAACGACCTTCCGGCGAACCCGCTGGCGGCGGCGGCCCTGGTCGACAGCCCGGCGCTGGACGGCCAGCTGGTGACCCTGAACGGGACGCCGGTGACCTTCGCGCTGAACGGCAGTGGTCAGCTGGTTGGTAGTGCGGGCGGCGTGAACGTGATGATCATCTCGATCACGGGTGCGACGACGGTAGGGAATGTCGTTACATACACCTACAGCGCGCAGCTGCTCCAGCCGGTTCAGCATGCCGATGTTGGTAACAATGAGAACACGGATATCCTGTCGGGTGTCCAGGTTCAGGTGACCGACAGCGACGGTGACACGGCAACTGCCAGCTTCAACGTGACAGTCGTTGACGATGTCCCGAGCGCGGCGCCGGTGGTGGTCAACCAGGTTGGTGAAGACACGAATGTGTCGTTCAACCTGCATGACTATGTGACGCCAGGCGCAGATGGTGTGAACTATGCCAATGTGACCCATACGGCGGCGACAGGTCCGGGCGTGCTCAGCTACGACCCCGCGACGGGCATCTTCACCTATGATCCGGCACCGGGTCAGACGGGCGATGTGTCGTTCAGCTATACCGTCACCGACGGCGATGGCGATGAAGTGACCGCTAACGTAACCCTTCACCTCAACGCCGACTCCACACCGCAGGTCGGAACGCCTGCCAACCTTACGTTGGACGAAGACGGCTTCGCCTTCGCCAATGTGGACAATAGCCCGCTGCAATCGAACCCGCAGGAAGTCGACGCCAATGAAGCGCTGACCAATTCGGGGACGGTGACCGTGAGCTTCGGTAATGACGCGCCGGGCGGAACGCTGACCAACTCGATCACGCTGATCGATACGGCGGCGCTGGACGGGCAGCTACAATTGCTCAACGGTTCGGCTGTCACCTTCGCCCTTGTCGGCGGCGTGTTGGTCGGCAGCGCGGACGGCATGGAAGTAATCCGTATCTCGGTTACCGGCGCGGTTTCGGGTCCGGGTGCAGGTCAGGTGACTTACACCTATCAGGCCCAGCTGCTGCAGCCGCTGGAACATGCCGCTGGTGGCGGTGAAAACACCGACCTTCTGTCGGGTGTTACCTTCCAGGTGACCGACAGCGACGGTGACACGGCGACGGGCTCGTTCAACGTTACCGTATATGACGATGTTCCGTCGGCAACGGCCAGCCTCACCGCACCACTCGACACGATCGTGCTCGACGAAACCCGTCCGGTTGGCACTGAGTCTGATGGCAACTCCGCGCCTGCGGGTCTTGCCACGGCTTCGGCCGGATTTGCCGACAATTTCGTCACGGCGGTTCCGGGCGCAGATGGCGCAACGACGGCCTATTCGCTGGTCCTCAATGGAGCCAACGTGGCGTCGGGCCTGTACGCGCTGCAGGCTGGCGACGTGCTGACGTCGGACGGCGACCTTTATGGACAGGGCGCGCAAATCGTCCTGAACTATAATGCCGTCACGGGCGTCATCACCGGTTCGGTCGGCGGGGTCGATTACTTCACCATCTCGATCAATGCGACGAGTGGTTTGGTGACCTTCACCCAGCTCAGCAACATCTGGCATGGCAACACTGGCAGTGACGATGATGCGCAGATTCTGACCGCGGCCCTGAACTCAATTCAGGTGAAGCAGACGGTTACGGATGGTGACGGCGACGTCGCCAGCGCAACGGTCGATATCAGCCGCAACGTTTTCCAGATCGAAGACGACGGCCCGGTGGCCTACAATCCGGACGATGTGCACGCCACCAACGGCAACACCGCACCAGTCATCGCCAATCTCAATCTCGATATGGGCACCGACGGCCTCGGCCAATTGTTGTTCAGCAACGAGTATGAAGGTGATGCGGCAACGGATCAGGATGGCCATTTACTGAGTTTGAACGGCCAGCAACTTTACTACCATGTCGCTGGTAATGTTCTGACGGCCACCACCGCGGTCGGCGGCGGCGGAACGCTTGGCTTCACCGTGACGCTCAACAGCAATGGCACCTATACCTTTGATGTGAATGGGACCATTTCGAACGGCACGGAAACAAGCTTTACCAACCTGACCAGCTCGGCTGCGGGCAATGTCGATTATCGGCTTGTTGGGGTTGGTGATTCTGTCACGACCGATGTGCTCCTATCGGCACGCGGCGTGGGCGGCGGCCAAGGCACCGTTAACACCGACAATGATTCTATCGGTGTTGACAGTCAGGCTGTTAATCCTGGCGCAGCCGTGCGTATCGATCTTGTCTCCGACCTGCAGTCGGTTACCCCGTCAGCGGGAAACAACAATACCGGTGTCAGCTATACCGGTCATGTGACGACAACCCATTTTGAGCAGGTCATTGCGCAGGTTCAGGGCCCTACATCGAATACGGTTTCGGTCCATGTCACGGCTATTCTGGCGGACAACGATTATGTGTTCGATAACACGCCGTCGTCCGTGGAAGTTGGCGAATCTATCGCGACCATTACGAAGGTCTATGTCGATCCATATGACGGTCCGGAAATCTCTCTGGACATCAGCGGGCTGGCGATCGGAGGCACCTACAACATTGGGTCCGGCGTTACGGTCACCAAGAACGCGGACGGTTCGGTAACGTTCAACGGCCTTCAAGAGGGTGATCAGTACGGCATCGATACGTCGAGCAATTTCAGCGCCATCGTTGCGGAAGCACCAACGTCCAATACACATGACTTAGACCTTGGTATCTTTACGATTGGTTCGACGTCGGCCGGCACCGCGATCGTGCAAGACTTCAACATCAATGCGATTGATGGTGATGGCGATGCGCAGTCGGGTACCATTTCGACAACCATCGATCCGGTAACGACGACACTGGCCGCAAAGACCATGATGTCGACGTCGGATGCGGTGAACGACAATAGCCTGACCACCAGCTCGCGACTGGCCGGAGATATGGAAAGCCGGATGATGCAGTCGGCAAACACCAACAGCTTCGCGGTTGCGGCAGCGATGGTTGGGGTTTCCGGCCTGGCGGCACCGGCCGCAGCGGACAGCGGCACGCACCTTGCCGATGATGGTTCGGCGGCAATTTCGGTGGCCGATGTGCAGCCGCTGGTCCAGGCCGATCTCTCGATCGAACCGGTAACGCAGTCGCTGCTGGCCGACGATGGTGGGCAGGTTGGCGACGGCAGCAATGCCGCGTCGAGCACGCCGTCCGCCGATCAGCCGGCGAATTCCGGTGATCTGGCAGGCGGCAACGACGGTGGTCATCCGGCGGACGTCAGCCCGCTGGTCGCGCCGACCATGGTCGATCCAGCCCCGTCAACGGTTGAAGCGATTGTCGCGCCGATGGTTGCGATGCCATCCGCCGAAATGATCGCGGATGCTAATGCGGCTGGCAATGCGGCAAAGCCTGGCCTTGTCGATAAGGTGGTTGTGGAGGCGCTCGCCAATCATGGCGGCGGCAATGTCGACCAGCTGATCGAGGCAGCAACCGGTAATGCCGGCCATGGCGCCAACCCGTTGGCGCAGATGGCAAGCAACGATGCTGGACCTGTCCACGCTTGGGACATGGCACAAGCAATGGGTTCACACGCAGGTAGTGACATGTTGTTGAAGGTGGATGCTTTGGTTCTCCACCACGACGCGGTTCAGCCGACAGTACACGGCTAAAGTAAGGGTACGTCGCCCCCGGTGGACGGGGGCGACGTTCGCTCATGACCAGAAGGGGGAAGTGATGAAAAGGAAGCACTGGACGTTGATCGTTCCCGGGGCGGTGCTGCTGTGCGGCGCACCGGCGTTTGGAGCCGATCTCAGGGAGGCGGTACAATCCGCGCTCCAAACCAATCCGGAAATTCGTCAGGCCGTTTCCAATAAGGAAGCGACGATGGAAGAGCGGCGTCAGGCGCAAGGTGCCTGGTATCCGCGCGTTTCCGTCGAATTTTCCGGCGGTGTTCGCAAATTGCGCAACCCGACGCGCCGCTCGCTCGGCATTGCCGATCAGACGCTGAAGCCGGTTGAGGGTCAGGTCGTTGTTGATCAGCTGTTGTTCGATTTTGGCGAACGTCAGGCGGAAATCCGCCGCCAGGCCGCCCGTACCGATGGTGCAGCGTCCCGCGTTGAAGAACGCAGCGAGTTCGTCGCGCTCAACATCTCGCGCAGCTATATCGACTATTTGCTGCAACAGCGGCTGGTCGCCATCGCGCAAGACAATGCGACTTTCCATGAGCGGCTTGCCGGCGACCTTCGCGAAGGTGTGGCCAAGGGCTCAATCTCCATTGCTGACCAGCAGCAGGCGGAAGAACGACTCCAGTCGGCCCGCGCCCGAGTGACGGAGGCCCAGGAAGATCTGGACACCGCCGCCATCCAGTTCCAGACCCTGACGGGCAATCAGATTGGCGACGTTGCCATGCCGCCCGATCTGTCGGCAGCTATGCCGGCCTCACTTCCGGAAGCTGAACAGCTGGCTCGTGACAATAATCCGCGGGTACAGGAATCACTGGCGGATCTGTCCGCGCAGCGGGAAGTGATCAAGACGGCACAGTCGCAGCTCGGCCCGCGCTTCAACCTTGAAGGAACGGCACGCTACGGCAACGACATTGATGGCTTCCAAGGCCATACAAGCGACCTTGGCGCGCGTGTCGTGATGCGTTGGAAAATCTTTGATGGCGGCGCCAACACGGCCAATGTCCGTGAGCAAAAGGCGCGCGCCGACGAAGCCCATGCACGGGTATTTGAAATGACCCGCCGTGCCGAAGAAGATGTCCGGTCGGCGTGGAGCCGTCTGTCCAATCAGACGCGCCTCACCACCGAACTGGAAACCCAGAGCAAGGTTTCTGACGACCTGCTGCTCAGCTATCGCGAGCAGTTCAACGTCGGGCGCCGCTCGCTTCTTGACGTCCTCGACGCGCAAAATACGCGCTACAATGTGCAGGCACAGGCCGAAACGGCACGTCTCGCCAAAGTCTATGCACAGTATCGCGTGCTTGCCGCAGCCAATCGACTTGTCGAAGCGCTGGGCGTACAGATGCCGACAGCAGCTTATGGCAGCGAACGTGATCGCTTCCATGTTAATCCGATTCCACCGAGCGATCGGCAGGAAAACAGCTTCCCCTATCCGGTGATGGGCCCGCCCGCACCGGCCGGCGGAAACTGATCGGCCTAGTCGGGGGACAGGGCGTTGAGTGTGATGAATATGATGGAATCAGCGCAATCGCGCGAGATTGACCCTGTCCTTGATTGTCTAAGCTTCATTGCGCGCCGCGCAGATCGACCATCTTCCCCGGTCCTTCTGCGCGCCGGCCTTGCGCTGTCGGCAACGGGTACACTGCCGTTCCACCAGATCGAGCCAGCACTCGAACAGGTTGGAATGCGCGGTGAACCCGTGTCCCGCCGGCGCATTGCCGGATGGCGGTTGCAGCAGCTGCCAGCCATCGTCGAGCTGGCCGATGACCGTGCAATCGTCCTGCTCGAGACCCGCGATACCGATGCCCTCATTTATTCGCCGGGGACGGCAGATCCGATGTGGGTGCCAATTGCCGATCTGGAACCGGTCTTTACCGGTCAGGCGATTGTGGTCGAAGCGGATCCGACCCGCGAGCGGGCGGACGAGCGGCCCTGGGATACCGCCCGCCGAACCCATTGGTTCTGGTCGGAAGTGTGGAAGGTTCGCAAGGAATTCTGGCCGGTTCTTCTGGCCGCATTGGTCGTGAACCTGCTGGCGCTCGCGGTGCCGCTGTTCACCATGAACGTCTATGACCGGGTGATCCCTAACAAGGCGGTGCCTACACTTTGGGTGTTGGCGCTTGGCGTCGCGCTGGCCCTCGGGTTCGACTATGTGCTTCGTCTTGCCCGGTCGCAGCTGGTCGACGAAATCGGCCGCCGCCTGGATGCCAAATATTCGCAGAAGCTGTTTGAAAAGGTGATGAACCTGCCGATGGCATCGCGCCAGGGGTCAACCGGTGCCTTTGCCAAGAGGGTAAGCGAATATGAAGGGGTGCGCGACTTTTTTGCGTCCACCTCCGTGGTGCTGATCGTCGATATCTCCTTCATGCTAATCTTCCTGGTGCTGATTGCCGTGCTTGCTGGCCCGCTGGTGTTTGTGCCGCTGGTCGGCATCGCGATCACGATTACAGCCGGTTTCTATATTCAGCGCCGAATGGCGGAAACGGCCAAGGACGCGCTCGCAGACAGCTCGTTGCAGCATTCGGTACTGGTCGAATCCATCGGCGGTATCGAAACGCTGAAATCGGCACGGGCCGAAGGGCAGATGCTTGGAAAATGGCGGCGGTATGCGTCCATGTCCGCGGCGACACAGGAAAAAATGCGGCGCCTGACGGCTATTGCCGTCAACATGGCCTCGATCAGCCAGCAGCTGATTTCGGTTGGGCTCGTGATCGGCGGCTTTTACCTGTTCAACGATGGCAAGATCACGATGGGCGCGATCATTGCAATCGTCATGCTCGCCGGACGCGCCATGTCGCCAATTGGCCAGTTCGCATTCCTCGTCACTCGCGCTCGCCAGGCCATGACCACTATGGCATCGCTTCAGATGATGATGGACCTGCCGGATGAGCGCCAGGTGGCGTCCAGGTCGATCGTACCGGAGATCCGGTCGGGTCAAATTGAACTGAAGGGCGTGGGATTCCGTTATCCGGGCGCGAGCATGAACAGCCTGTCGGATGTGAATCTGACCATCAAGCCGGGTGAACGGATCGCGATCATCGGCCGCGTGGCATCGGGCAAGTCGACGCTGGGCCGCCTGCTGTGCGGTCTATATGAACCGACCGATGGCGAAATGCTGGTCGATAGCCTCGACAGTCGTCAGTATCATCCACACCAGTTGCGCGACAGCTTCCGCTATGTCGGTCAGGATGCGGAACTATTCTCAGGCACCGTCCGCGACAATCTGATGCTCGGCGCTGCGCGCGCCAGTGATGAAGATCTGATCGATGCAGTTACCCGCTCCGGCGCCGACATTTTCTTGTCGCGCGATGCGGCTGGGTTCGATCGGCCGGTGGGCGAGCGGGGCGCGCTGCTATCAGGCGGCCAGCGGTCCTTACTGGTGCTAGCCCGCGCGCTGGTCAGCCCGTCCAAACTTCTGTTCCTGGACGAACCAACCGGCGCGATGGATACGCAGACCGAATCCTATTTCATCGATCGGCTGAAGAATGCCATCGCGCCAGATCAGACGCTGGTGGTATCAACGCATCGCCACAACATGCTGTCGATCTGCGATCGCCTGATCGTGATTGATCAGGGCAAAATCATCGCCGACGGACCGCGTGATGAAATCGTGGGTCGCCTATCCGCCGGCCTGAAGGGCAAGGATAGCTGAGCCATGGCGCGCCGATCCTTCCGTCCCAATTCACATCGCCTTATGGCGGCGGCGCTTGCCGCCATCGCCGGCGTTGCCGCGGGCAGCGCAACCAGCGATCAGAATGAGGATGGTGCGGTTGTGGTCATGGTCCCCCCGGCCGACGCCGCGGCGTTGATCGATGTGACGAGCGGCGAGCATCTGATCGAAAATCGGGCAATCGGCGAAGACGCGCGGATGATCAATGCGGCGATGCCGTTCGCCAATTCCGCGATTGCTGCGGCGCGGCCATTCGATCTGCCTGCAAATGACCGAACAGATTATAAGCGGGCGTTGCTGTGCCTCACCCAGGCCATTTATTACGAGGCGGGTTATGAACCGGTGCAGGGCCGCCGCGCGGTGGCACAGGTCGTGCTCAACCGCATGCGTCATCCGGCCTTTCCAAAGTCAATCTGCGGCGTGGTCTATCAGGGTTCGCGTAGTCCGGTGTGTCAGTTCAGCTTCGTATGTGATGGCGCGCTCTACCGTCGCCCCGAATTGGGTGCGTGGAAACAGGCCGAGGCCATCGCGGAATCCGCGCTGCGCGGCTATGTCGAGCAATCAGTCGGGGGCGCGACCTTCTATCATGCCGACTATGTTGCGCCGATCTGGGCGCCGCGACTGGCAAAACTTAGCAAGATTGGCGCTCATATTTTCTATCGGTGGCCCGGCAGCTGGGGGTCGCTCGCGGCCTTCACCGGCCGCTACATCGGCGAGCCAAATGATCCATTATCGCTTCGACCGCCGCTTCGCCCGGCTGTATTGACGACGGCCGACGGCGACATCATCGCTGCGGTACCAACCGGCCCAATCACGGACGGGACATTGATCAACCGTGCCAAGGATGACGTCGGCGGGCTCCTCGATACATCGAAGGGCTGGACGCTCAACATACCGATGCCATCCGAATCCGGATCAGCTTCTCAATCCATCACTAACCAGCAGCGCGAGAAAGGCGCCGCATCCGCCACGGCCTCGGCCCAGACGGTTGTGACGTCCGCTGCCCAAATCGCATCGCGCTAGGCTGACGAGAGATATATGGCCACTATTCCTTTCCTTGCTCCCAATGCGAACAAGAAGCGGCAGCCGCTGACAGGCGCGCGGCTCATCATCGTATCGGTCGCCGTCGGATTCGGTTTGTTTCTGTTGTGGGCCATGCTCGCGCAGGTTGATGAAGTGACCCGTGGACAGGGCAAGGTAATCCCGTCCAGCAAGATTCAGCTGATCCAGGCATCTGAGCCTGCGACGGTCCGGGAGTTGCTGGTCCGTTCGGGTCAGCGCGTTCATCGCGGGCAATTGCTCGCGCGGCTTGATGACACGCAAAGTTCATCCGAGCTTGGGCAGATTCAGGCCGAGACAGAATCTTTGCAGGCGCGCGCTGCCCGGCTCCAGGCCGAAGGAACCGGTTCCGCAACATCGCTGGCGGGGGACGAGGCGACGTTGAGCGCGGTTCGCCGCGAGGCTCTATCCAGCCGGGTGTCGGCTTTGCGCTCGCAGGCCGAACAGCGGCGTCGTGAGGCGGCCGAAGCGGCGGCAACCATTTCGTCGCTGTCGCGCAGCCTGCAACTGGCCCAGGACAATGTGAACCGGCTGGCGCCGCTAGCCGCCAAGAATATCGTGCCCCAAACCGACTTGGCCAATGCGCAGCGTGAGGTCGTCGACCTTCAGGGCCGTATTGCCGCCGCCCGTGAGCAGCAGGGTCGCGCGCAGGCCGCCGTCAGCGAGGCGCTGAGTCAGGCCAACGAGGCATCCTATACCTTCCGTCAGGATGCGCTGAACGAGCGTAGCCAGGTGCAGCAGAAAATTGCGGTCAACGAACAATCGCTGCGCGGGGCGGCCGGACGGCTGTCGCGAAGTGAACTTCGCTCCCCGGTCGAAGGCGTCGTCAATGATGTGCAGGTGACGACAATCGGGGGCTTCGTGCAGGCCGGTCAAAAGGTAATGGAGGTTGTTCCGCTGGGCGAGAAATTGCTCGTCGAAACGCGCGTGAAGCCGAGCGACATTGCCTTCATAAAGGTTGGTGACAAGGCGTTGGTGAAAGTGACAGCCTATGACTTTTCGACCTATGGCGGCCTTGACGGCAAGGTCGTGCAGGTTTCGGCCGACAGCATCTATGACGAGGTAACGAAGGAAGCCTATTTCAACGTCATCGTTGAAACCAACAAAAGCTACCTGATGTCTCAGGGAAAGCCGCTTCCGATTACGCCGGGTATGATGACCGATACGCAGATCATTACTGGCCGCAAAAGCGTGCTCAGCTATTTGTTGAAACCGGTTCTGAAGGCCCGCAGCGACGCGCTCCGCGAACGCTGAGTATTACAGGCTAATCGTTGTCGGAACCAGACTTGCGGTTTCGAAGGCAATCGGCTCATCCTCAGCCGCTGCGCCGCTCGCCGGGACCAAGACCGCGTCTGCAAGGGCAATCGCCGGGTTTGCCGGTGCCGACGCAAGGATGACGGATGGCTGGACTGCGTCGCGGCGATAGCCATGGGTCCACACTTTGCCAGCGGCAAAGCTGAAAATCGGCTTATAATCGCGAACGTCTTCGCTATCGACAATACGATTGGTGCCATTGTCGAGGACCAGAAAACGGCCGTTGGCGCGAACCACAAGCACGGCGTGATCCGCCCGGCGCGTCAGGTCTTTCAGAACCACGAGATAAAGGTCGCGATCAGCAAAGCCTGCAGTGCGCAACAATGCCCGCTTCGCCAGCGCGAAGTCTTCGCAGTCACCGCGGCCCCTGGCGAGCGTCTCGCTAACCGGCATCCATCGGTCGGCGACGCCGAATTGTACGCTGTCATCGACGAAACGGACGCGCGCGTTGACATAGGCGTTGACCGCTTCGATGCGCGCAATCGCGTCCTTGCCGTGCAAGGCCGCGGCAAATGCGGATGCAGATCCGCTGGGCGCGGCAGAGGCTGCGCGGAACCGGGCGTCGAGCGGACTATGTGCAATGCTTAAGGCTACGCTGCCGAAAATATCTGGCTGGGCAGTGCTCACCGGCATGCGCTGAACCGGTTGGGACGGATAGGCGATTGCCGGCCGATACATGGACGCCGCTGGGCTGGCGCCGGATTGTTTCAGGCGAAGCGCCTCTAGGGCGCTCGGCGCGCCAAGAATGGCGGCGCTCTTTGATTCAAACCGGTAAGCGCCGTCCACTACCTGAGCGCCAACCGTGGTGGGCAGCACAGCAGCGGCACCGGCCAGCGCCGTGAGAAGAAGGAGTTTGGCGGGACTTTCCATGTGTCCCGTTCTGACAGGACAAGGAAAATATCCGGCTAAATCACATAGTTACGATGTGATTAACCACATAATTAGCGCGCCAAGGCGGAGATGAAGCGATCGGCCACCTCGTTAAAGAATTTTTCCTGCTCAATGTTGGCCAAATGGCCAGACCCATTAACCATGACCAACTCGGCATCGGGGATGATTTCGGCCAGCGCCTCGGAAAGCGCCCATGGCGTAATATGATCTTCGTCGCCGCAAAGGATGAGGGTTGGGACTCGGATTCGCGCGGCCCTGTCACGCTGGTCGGCAAGCCAGACGGCGCGGGCACCAAGCCGATATGCCGCAGGATCAATCGCGGCCATCGTCGCGATGACGTCTTGCTTCAGCTCGTCGCTTGCGGTCGCTCCCATCAGGAGCGGTGCGCGCGCGGCCGCAAGTTCGGCCATCGGCATTGCCTCACTAGCTGCGACCGACCGGTCATAGATAGCGCGCCCTTCCGGATGTACCGCAAAGCTGTCCGCGATGATCAACGATGCACAACGCTGTGCCGCCGCCTCATGCATTGCGATGGCGACAACACCGCCGAGGGACAGGCCGCAAATATGGGCGCGGTCGATGCCAAGCGCATCCATGAGGGCGAATGCAGCCGCAGCAAAATCATCGCGATTGGCGTCGTCC
Organism: uncultured Sphingomonas sp.; assembly: GCF_946478955.1. The sequence goes on from NZ_CAMLDL010000002.1 coordinate 130,506, forward strand.
CAAAATTGGCTGTCGCCATATCCGGGATAATCAATTGATACGGCGCGGCGATCCCCGCCGAAATATTGCAGTTGCGGCACCCACACGCTTTTGTCGGAGCCAACCCCGTGCAGGAACAGAATTGGTGTCTCGTCGCCAGATCCCTGGTCCAGGTAGCCGATCTGGCCCAGCGCAGTTTCAATTATTGCCATCGCCCGCATCATGGGCCGCGACGCCGACTTTGCAAGTGCCCCCACTACCGCTAGCGTCGGGCGCGCATGACCAGTTTGACCGTCAATGGCGAAGCCATCCGCTATCGCCTGGATCCCGCGACGCCGTTGCTTGTGGCGCTGCGCGAAGCATCCAATCTGACCGGTGCCAAACATGGCTGTTACAGCGGTGATTGCGGCAGTTGTACCGTCATCATGGACGGCCGGGCAGTCTTGTCCTGTCGGCTGACTATTGGGCAAGCGGTGGGCGCCGACGTCACGACCATCGAAGGTCTGTCACAAGGCCGCGCACACCCTCTGCAGCAAGCGTGGGCGGACGAACAGGCCAGCCAATGCGGCCGATGTGATCCCGGGTTCATCATGGCGCTGGCGGCGCTGCTGAAATCGACGCCATCGCCGTCCGCCGAACAGCTGGCGGCCCTTCCGAATATTTGCCGATGCGGCGCGACCCCGCGCATCATGCGGGCCTTGGCCAAGGCGGGCCAGATCGTCGGCGCTGGAATATTCGCGCCCCCGCCGGGCGACAAAGCTGAACAGAAGGATTCTTCCGAATTCAGCAACGGCTCATCTGCTGAGGCGCAAATTCACCCCTGACGACTCATGAAGTCGAATTTGGGTGGAGTGTTGCAATGCGTAAATTTCTTATTCCCCTGCTGATGGTCAGCGCGGCCATGCCCGCTGCCGCCAACGCGCAGTGGCGTGGTGGTGATCGCAGCGAGTCTGCAAAATCTGAACGGAGCGAGCGTCCGCAGCGTGCCGAACGTCCGCAGCGCGTTGAGCGCCCGCAGGTTCAACGCCCGCAGATCGAGCGCCAACAGATGCAGCGTCCGCAGGTTGATCGCCAGCAGGTCCAGCGCCAGCAGGTTGAGCGCCCGCAGATTGATCGCCGCGAGCGGTCGTTCGGTAATGCGGTTCGGGACCAGGTTCAGCGCCAGCAGGCGGTTGAAACGCGCCGCGATCAGCGCCCGAACAGCGATGGGCAGCGCGGCGGCTGGAACGGCTATCGCGACCGCGTCATCAACCAGGGCCAGACGTCCGATCGCAATTGGCGCGACCGTGATCGCGACGGCCGTGACCGCGACGGCCGCCAGTGGAATGGCAACAACAATTCGCAGCGTTGGGGCGATCGCAATGGCAACTGGTCGCGCAATTGGCGTAACGACAATCGCTACGATTGGCGTCGCTATCGCGATCGCAATCGGTCGACGTTCCGACTTGGCGTTTATTTCGATCCGTACGGCTCCAACTATCGCCGCTACAACGTCGGCTATAATATGTGGCCGAGCTATTACAGCTCCAACAATTGGTTGAACGATCCATGGATGTATCGTTTGCCGGAAGTGTATGGGCCGTATCGCTGGGTGCGCTACTATGACGACGCGCTGTTGGTGAACATTTACACCGGACAGGTGGCGGACGTCCTCTACAACTTCTTCTGGTAGAGCCTGAATAACCGTTGGTCGAAGGGGCGTTGCGAGAGGTCGCAGCGCCCCTTTTGGCATGTCCCTATCAGGGCGCGAACCGCGACCACGGCCGGCGCGCGCATTCAAGGGATGGGCCAATGACAAACAAGTTTCTTCTGACCGTATCTGCATGCGCGATGGCGCTTTCCGCTTGCGCGGCAACACCGCCCGTTTCTTCTGTGGCCCCGGCTGAAACTGTTGAACCGGTTGCGGCCGTTCCGACCGAAAGCGCCCATGACCAATTGTTCCGGTTGTTCAAGGAAAGTGACGAGGCGCAGTTGAAGCGCAATCCGTTGTTTGCCATTTTCCGTGGCGACATGCGGTACGCCGGGCAGTTCGGCGATTATATCAGCGACGAATATTATGCTGGGGAAAAGGCCGCGGCTGAACATGATCTGGCGCAGCTCGCGGCCATTGATCGCACCGCGCTCAATGAAACAGATCAGCTGGCCTATGATGTTTTCAAATTTTCCACGCAGGACACGCTGGACGGTTTTCAACCGCAATATCTGAACGTCAGCAAAGTCATTCCGATCAACCATTTCAGCGGTTTTCAGACCTTCTACCCGACCATTTCCAGCGGTCAGGGCGGCGTTCCGTTCGAGACCGTCGCGGATTATGACAACGCCTTGAAGCGTCACGCCGGTTACGTCCGCTACCTTGATGCCGCCATCGCACGGATGAAACAGGGCGAGGCGGAAGGCATTGTCGAAAGCAAGATGACGATCCGCAATGTCATTGAGCAGCTCGATGCACAGCTGAAACAGCCCGTGGCGGACAGCACTTTCTACGGCCCGATCAAGCAGCTTCCAGCGAGTTTCAGCGACGCCGACAAGGCTCGCCTTACGGCCGCTTACCGCGCTGCGATCACCGATGAACTTTACCCGGCGATGACCCGGCTACGGAATTTCCTGGCCAATGAATATCTTGCGAACGCCCGCGACGGCTATGGCATGATGTACATGAAGGGCGGCGACGCGCTTTATCGTGAGAAGATCCGTTCGACCACGACGCTCGACCTGACGCCGGAGGAAATTCACCAGACCGGCCTGTCCGAGGTGGCCCGTATCACCGCAGAGATGGAGAAAGTGAAGGCGGAAGTCGGCTTCAAGGGCGGCAACAAGCAGTTCTTTGACTATCTGCGTACCAGCCCGAAATTCCGGGCCAAGAGCCGCGCCGATCTGACCCAGCGCTTCTATGACTTCGGCAAGGAAGTTGATGCGAAGTTGCCCGATTACTTCTCGACCTTCCCCAAGGCGAAGCTGGAAATCCGCCCCTACGAACCTTTCCGCGAGAAGTTTGAGGCGGGCGGTAGCTACCAACAGGGCACGCCCGACGGATCGCGCCCCGGCATATTCTATTTTAACGCCTATGATCTGCCGTCGCGCAGTACATGGGGCGTCGGCACACTCTATCTGCACGAAGGCGCGCCGGGGCATCATTTCCAGATCAGCCTCGCGCAGGAAAATGCGGCATTGCCGTCGTTCATGCGGTTCGGCGGGAACACCGCCTATGTAGAAGGCTGGGCGCTTTATGCCGAAACCCTGGGCTACCCAATGGGCTTCTACAAAGATCCCTATCAGCGGTTCGGCACCCTGAACGATGAAATGCTGCGGGCGATGCGGCTTGTCGTCGATACGGGCATTCATTCAAAGGGTTGGACGCGCCAGCAGGCCATTGATTACATGTTGGCCAACAGCGGCATGGGTAAGACCGACGCGACGGCGGAAGTGGAACGCTATATCGCCATGCCTGCCCAGGCGGTTGCCTATAAGACCGGCGCCATGACCATTCAGCGGCTGCGTTCAAAGGCAGAAGCCGAGTTGGGACCGAAGTTCGACATCAAGGAATTTCACGCCCAGGTGCTGATGACCGGCGCCCTTCCGCTCAAGATTCTCGAGGAAAAAATCGATCGCTGGATCGAGGCAAAGAAGGTCCAATAGGTATTTGCCACAGCGGAAGCCTGACGCGGCCGGCGCGCCGCCGCATCAGGCTCCGACGGCGCCGCCAACCTGCGCGAGCCGCTAACGTCTGGATGGTGTATGCCGTCAGCGATCAGCGGCCAGCCATCGTCCGCGAAGATCGATGCGCTGTGCAATCAGGCCGAGGGTAACGGCCGCGATCCCTCCGGCCACGATCGCCAGCCCGTCTCCATTCAAAATGGTCCAACTAACAGCCCCAAGACCCATCATCCAGGCGAGCGCCCCCGCACACCAGAGCGCGCCCGGACCAGTGCGGGCGGGATATTCATCGCGCCCCGGCGCGAACCAGGCGAGCATCACGATCATGACGAGCAACCATGCGCCGGCATGATCGTGGGGGCGGAACAATATTCCGGTGGCAAAGGCGGCCGCGTCGGTCGCGGTTGGCAAAACCGGCCATAATCCGATCGCCCAATAGGCCACCGATCCCGCCATCACCGCCAGCGTCAACACCGCCATCGGCCAACCTTTCATTGTCCGTGACCAAGTGCGGCGATAGGCGGGTGGGCGGTTCATGGCGATCAAGATAGGTCGCGCGGCATTGGTTCGCAAAGAAATGTTGCGGGCTCGTCTGAGCATTGCTTGTCGTCAGGTGATCAGCAATCCCCGACTAACCCAACCGCTTGCATCAGACCTGCGTAGCATGTCTAAAATGAAGGGCGCGTTCGTGAGAGCGCGTCTTACGCAGGGGGTGTGCATGATCGATTTTGGTCTGTTGATAGCGCGGCTGTTGCTGGGTGTCCCATTCATCATTTGGGGTATCATGAAATTGCGCGGCGGCGATGCCAAACTGGTTCCCGTGCTGGTTAGATTCCATCTGCCGGACGCCAAATTTCTGGCGATGATGATCGGTGTTTGCGAGCTGACCGGCGGCGCGATGGTGGCGATCGGCTACCCGGTGCGATTGGCGGCAATCCTGCTCGGGCTGTGGTGCATCGTTACCGGCGTGTCGAGCCTGAATGATGCCACCAATGCCCGGCTCAGCCATGCGACAATGGCCGGCGGATTCTTTGCGCTCGCCTGCGCAGGGGCGGGGTCGTTGGCATTGTTCGGCGGCCATCCGGAAGGCGTTTTTGCCCTTTTGGGCTAGGGAGGTAGGGACGCATCATGGACAACGAAGAACATTGCGGACCATGACCACGCTACGGGCAAGATGGGCAGGTGGGATGGAGTGCCCTTTTAGGGGGGGCGCCGCCGCATAAAAATCCGGGCATTCGCCGCCGAAGTTGATCAATGTGCATTTGATCCTTGTCGGCGACCGCCCGGATTTCTTAATCACATCAGTTGGATGTTCAGCACCCTAACAGCTGCTCCCCCGATGGCTGGACGGCGTGCGCTGTGCGCTCACGCTGGCCGATGAAGACAAGGGAGAGGCCGACCGCGGCGAGCAGGCCGCCCGTGATGATTACTGCGGCATAGCCGAACCCCATCGCGATGACCGCCGCACCAAGCGCGGCGCCAACCGCGTTGCCGAGGTTGAAGGCGCCGATATTCACCGACGACGCAAGCCCTGGCGCTTCGGCCGCCGCTTCCATCACCCGCATCTGAACCGGTGGGACGATGGCGAAGGCTGCGGCGCCCCACAGGAGCAGGCCGACGGCGGCGCCGACATGGCTGGTGAGCACCAGCGGAAGGCCGAGCATGATGATTGTAAGGGCGGCCAGGAAGATTTTGCTCGACCCGTCAATCGACCAGTCGGCTAGTCTTCCACCCGCCCAGTTGCCGATGGTAAATCCAACCCCGATCAGCGCCAATGCAAGCGTCACGAACCCGCCCGATGCGCCCGTGATCGTCTCCAGCGTCGGGGTAACATAGGTATAGAGCGCGAACATGGCTCCGGAACCCATGACTGTCGTGGCCATGGCAAGCAGCACGGGCGGGCGAGTGATGACGCGAAGCTCGCGCCGTACGTTTGGCATCGTACCGCGATCACCCTTCGGAAGGGCGAACCACAACGCACTGATAGCAACCAGGCCAATCGCCGCAGTGCCGGCAAACGCCATGCGCCAGCCAATCTGCTGTCCGACCCACGTCGCCGCCGGAACACCGCCGATGTTGGCAATGGTCAGGCCCATGAACATAGCCGCGACGGCGCTCGCCTGCTTGTCCTTGGGGACCACACTCGCCGCGACCACAGCACCCAAACCGAAAAAGGCGCCATGGTTCAGGCTGGTGACAAGCCGGGCGATGAGAAGGGTATAATATCCGGGTGCCATGGCCGACATGAGATTGCCGACGGTGAAGATGGCCATCAGCAGCATCAGCGCCGTGCGCTTGCCAAATCGGCTGAAGGCGAGTGTCATGATCGGTGCGCCAATCATCACGCCGAGCGCATACGCACTGACCAACAGGCCTGCCGTTGGGATTGATACATCAACGCCTGTCGCGATGACCGGAAGCAGGCCCATCGGTGAAAACTCAGTGGTGCCGATACCAAAGGCCCCAATGGCTAGCGCGAGCAGAGCCCAACGGGCGTGCGTCGACGATGAGGCCGCCGCAGGAGCGGCCGTTTCAACATTTCTGTTCATCAGATGGGGTCCTTATACGTCCCAGGTCGGTGCGAGGCCGTCAGGGCTGACTATGCGGCCGTCTGGTCGGGCAAGGTCCGCAATCGCGGCCATGTCCTGCGCGTCGAGATTGAAATTAAAAATGTCGAAGTTTTCCTTCACTCGCGCAGGATTGGCGGTTTTCGACAACGCGATATGGCCCTGCTGAATCAACCAGCGTAACGCGACCTGCGCGGCGGTCTTGCCATATTTTGCGCCGATCGCCTGCAGAACCGGATCCTGCGGCACCGCTCCATTGGCCATGCCATAATAAGCGGTGAGCGCGATCCCGAGCTCGTCGGCCGCAGCAGTAAGCGCATTTTGCGGCAGATAGGGATGAATCTCCACCTGATTGGTGACGATCGGGAAGCGCGACTGGGCAACCGATTCGCGCAGTTGTGCGATATTCTGGTTACTGACACCGATGTGGCGGGTCTTGCCAGATGCGGCGACCGCGTCGAGCAGGTCGATCTGCGCCGCGACCGGCACCTTGTCGGTGGGCCAGTGGAGCAGCAGCAGGTCGACCTTATCGGTCCCCAGCTTATCGAGGCTTTCGTCAACCGACGCAGAAAACAGATGGGCACTGTAATTGTCGACCCAGACTTTTGTCGTCAGAAACAGGTCATCGCGGCTCGCTCCGGCGGCGCGGATTGCTCGGCCCAGCGCGGCCTCATTCTTGTAAATTTGCGCCGTGTCGAAATGGCGAAAGCCCGCTTCCAGCGCCGCTGGAATAACCCGTTCCACCTCCTCGTCGGACATGCGGAACACGCCAAAGCCCAAGGCCGGAATGGTCGCGCCGTTGGTGGTGACATAGTTCATGAGGATGCCCTTTGATCGATATTCGTGTCAGGGCATGAAATAATATGCGCATGCAGACTTGATAATCCGTCCAATTTTCACTTCATCTGTGAAGTCAAATCAAAGGCGGACGATGATGGATAATCGCGCAGGAGAGATGCAGGTGTTCCTGCGTGTCGTCGAAACCGGCAGCTTTTCGGAGGCGGCGCGGCTGCTCCGCATGACGCCGTCGACCATTAGCAAGCTTGTTTCGCGGATTGAGACGCGGCTCGGCGTCCGACTGGTCGAACGATCGACGCGGCGGCTGTCACTGACGACGGAGGGGCGGCTATATTATGAGCGGAGTCAGGCGCTGCTGCGCGACCTTGACGATATCGAGCGGGAATTGTCGCGCGGCGCGGAGGCGACGGGCGGCACGGTGCGGGTCAATGTTTCGGTCGCGCTGGGCGTTTTGGGGTTGGAACCGTTGCTGCGCGATTTTTGGCGGGCCTATCCCAATATCGTCATCGACCTGTCGCTGTCGGATGAGATTGTCGACCTGTACCTCGACCGCACCGACGTCGCCTTCCGCATCGGGCCGTTGCCGGATTCGGGGATTATTGCCCGCCGAATTGGCACCGCCTTTCGAAAGATTGTCGCGGCGCCCGACTATCTGGCGCGGCACGGGACGCCGCGCACCATCGATGACCTGGCGCAGCACAATTGCCTCGGCTTCAACTTTCGCCGCGCCGCCGCCGTTTGGCCGCTTCGCGAAGGGGGGCGGTTGGTTGAGCGGGAAGTCAGCGGGTCGTTGCTGGCGAACAACGGCGAGACGGTGCGGCACATGGCGCTGGCCGGTGTCGGCTTGGCGCGCATGGGGGATTATCATGTCCGCGCCGATCTCGCTGAGGGACGGTTGGTCGAAGTGCTGGCCGACGTCGTTGAACCCGACGAGGAACAGATCCATGCGGTGTTTCTGGGCGGCGCCCACATGCCACAACGCGTCCGCGCCTTCCTAGACTTCGTCTCCCCGCGCCTGCAGCAGTTTCTGGCGGACAGCTAGGGCGCGAGGCAAAAGTGGCGCGACCGTCCACCCGTGCAATGCAAAGCTGATCATGTTGCGGCGTGCGGCGCGCAGGACGGGGGTCCATCATCGCGCCCATTCGACTTTGGAATGGCAGGCGCCGTTGACGAGGGAGGAGCCGCTGCGGATAGTGCGGGGATGAAGTCGCGCAGCGCCCTTCTCCGGTTCTGGAACCATTCGGGGCAACTGCTGGCGGGTGCCTAGCCCCAGGCCGCGCGCGCAAGCCACAAGCGGTCTGGGGGTTACAAACAACGCTGAAGCCGCGCCGACCAACTTTGGTCCCGGGCCGCCGCACAGCGCCCTTTTCCAGACACATGCTTCAAGGCTTTTCCCATGACAAACATAAAGACCGCGCCCGCGCGCAAGCCAGCCATCCACCTTTCCGAAACCGATTATGATGTGATCGCCAATCTCGCGCTGCAGATGGAGGCGCGGAACCCGGTCCTTAGCCGTCAGATCCTGGACGAGATCGACCGCGCCAAAATCTATGCGGCGGCGAAGCTGCCAAAGGATGTCGTCAGCATCGGATCCGAAGTGACCTTCGCCGACGACAGCAGCGGCAGCACCCGCACCGTGCGGCTGGTTATGCCGGGCGAGGCGGACATTGGGGCGGGTCAGGTGTCGATCATGACGCCCGTTGGCGCCGGCCTGATCGGCATGAGCATCGGCCGCGAAATTGAATGGCCCCGCGCCGAAGGAAAGGTGCACGCGCTAAAGATTTTGGATGTGAAGCAATCGGTCGGGTGAGGGGCGGGACGCGGCGTTACCGGCGGAGCTCACCGCCCTGTTCGAAGCGCAGAACCCGGGCGGCGAGGAGACGGAGATTGTGGCAACGTTTCTGAAGGTGACGGTGCGGAAGGAGTAGGGGTAATTGCCCTACTTCTGGCTGCCTCGCTTACAGGAGGCTTCATGCGGAATCCCGCGTTGTTGTTTCGCTGAGTGGTGCCGGTGTCTGCTGGGCAGAGCCCCGGGGGCCTCTGGGCCATACCAGCAGGAGCAACGTTGCCGCCGCCAGCATGCAGATGGTCAGCACACCGCTCTCTGGTCCGGCGTGGCCGCCTGTCAGCATGGCAGGACCGGTGGGCGTCAGTTGCACCAGCAAGGCCGGCAACTGCAGATCGAGCCCGGTGATCGGCACGGCGAAACCCACGCCGGTGAACCAGTTCCAGCCCGCATGCCAGCCCATCACGCCCCAGATGCTGCCCGCCCGCCAGGCCCATGCACACATAAACAGTCCGAAGGTGAACGCCATGATGATCTCGCGAACCGGTTGGTGGGGCGAGAAGTGAAGAAAGGTGAAGGCGGCGGAACTGGCGATGAACCCCGCCACCAGGTTCCAACGGCGCGTCGCCGCCGAGAGCAGCCAGCCGCGGAAGATAAACTCCTCCACGCCCGACTGGAAGGCGAAGCAGACAAGCAGGATGGCGATCAAGAATAAGGATGTCGGCGAAGCGAAGGCGGGAAGGATCGCCCCGCTGACATAGCCCCCGGCGATCCAGATCAACATGACCGCCAGGGCGACCATGCCGACACCGATTGCCATTCCGGTCAGATACTTGTGCAGGCGCCGCGTGCCGGTCAGGCCCATGGTCGCGAGGCTGCGGCGTTCGACAAAGCGCGACCAGGCCCAGACCGCCGCGCCCATCCCCGCAAAGGGCACCACCAGTGCCGGGAAGAATTCAACCGTGGACTGCGGCCTTCCGGTGGCATCAACCAGTCCCATCCATTGAAGGGAATAATCGAGCGGGACGCTGGAGAGGGCGACCAGCAAGATGCAGATCAACGGCGCAATCCAAGCGGGGGGCAGCCAGCCGCGATGCGGTTCGGGCGAGAAGATGGTTTGGGTCATTCAGGCCCGTTAGCCCGGGGGCGCCTCCAGGCTATAGAACGATTGTGCGCAGCTGCCCGGGCCGGTGCCAGGCCAATGGCGTGGTCCCGAAGGTGCGCTTGAAGACCCTGCCAAAGTGGCTCTGGTCCGCGAATCCGGCCTCATGCGCCGCGGCCGCGATTCCGAACCCGCTGCGCAGCAATTGACTAGCACGCTCAAGCCTGCGGCATTGCAGATAGCGATAGGGGCTGGTTCCCAAGAGCGTGCGGAAGTCGCGCGACAGCTGCCAGCGGTCATAACCGGCGAGTTCTTCGAGCTGATCGAGATTGGTTCCTGGGGCCGGCACGCTGTCCAGGAATTCGCGCACCCGCATCACCGCTTCACGATTGACGGACCGCCGCGGCGGCAGGCCGGCGTCGCACCGCCGCATCGCCGTCACGAACTGGTAGAGTGCGTCCTGATAGCCGAACAGCTCGCTGTCGGCAGAACAGATTGCGATCAGGCGATGCGCTGAACCGACCAGAGCGGGATCGGTCGATACGCCTTCAGCCATGAACGGCAACGGGGCACCGCCGATCACGGTCTGGACATGCGCAGGCGGTAAATAGGCCGCGCGATAGGAAAAGCCCGTTTGGTCGCAGCAATATCCATCGTGCATTTCGTCCGGATGCAAGATCATCACCTGCCCGGGTAACGACCGCAACCGCTTCTTCCGATAGTTGAATGACTGCACCCCCGCCGTCGTCACCGCGATCGTATAAGTGTCATGACGGTGCGGCGAAAACGCCCCCTCGCGCAGATGCGCTTCAATAAGCTCAACCTTAGGACCGTTCAGACTGACACCGTCATGTTCGGAATTGGGCTGCATTTGATCGATATTGTCCCGGAACGACTTGTTCGCAAGTATCAGGCGGCTCCGTCAGTGCCGAAGTGATGTCCGAAGGGGACGCAAAGCAGACGCCGCTCGCGCCTTTGGGAAACTAGTGGGCGCCAATGGCCCGGGCGAGGGCTTGGGCCGATAGCCGCCTTCCGGGGGCACGGGCGAGCGCGCTGCGGTAAGCGGTTGCGGCTTCGGCGTTGCGGCCTAGCGAGGCCAGCACGTCGCCCTGTAATTCGCGGGACGGTTTGGCGACCATTGGGGGGCCGAATTCGATCGGGGCGTTTTCCTCTGCGGCCGCCGCGCGGTCGAGATCGGCGAGCGCGCCTGCATTGTCGCCGGCACCCAGCTTGACCAGCGCCTGCCCCTGGAGCCGCATCGCCTCCACCATCGCGCGCTGCGACGGTTGCGGGTCGTCCGACTTGTCGGCTTCGGCCAGCAAGGACGGGGCGATGCGGTCGAGGTCGGAGCTTGCGGCCTTCACCCCGTCCTTGTCCCCGGCATAATAAGCGGCAAGCACGCGGGCATAGCCATCGAGTAGCTGGCTCCAGCCACTTATCCCGGCCATTGGCAGTCCGACTGTCGGCAGCAGCTTTCCGCCGTCGGCGACGATCATCGCCCGCTCGAACAGCCAGGCGCTCAAGGCATTATTGTCCGGGTCGGCGCTTGCGGCGGGCGCAGCGGCCTTTTCCGCCATGACCTCGCCCTGGCATTTTGCGGTATCGGCCAGCGCCTCCTCCGCCATGCCCTTTTGCAGATAGGCGTAGACCAGCCAGTTGGGATAATGGCCGCAGCCCACGCTCGGCCGGCCGGCCGCCGCGCGCTGGCCGTCGACCACCTTGATGGCTTGCCGGTTGGCGGCGATCACATCATCCCATAGGCCAAGCGCGAGGAAGATGTGCGACGTCATGTGGAGCGCATGGCCAGCGTCGGGCGCCACCGCCCCGTAACGCCGCGCGGCGCGCAGCCCGAGGGGCGCGTGGACAGGATCATCATAGCTGTGGATCAGATAATGCAGCACGCCGGGGTGGGTGCGATTGTCCGGGAAGACCTCCTCCAGCATCGCCGCCGCCCGCATGTAGGTGGCGAAATCGCGCCCGGCATGGGCAGTGCCGAGGATCGAGAGCGCGGTGAACGCGGTGGCGTCAACATCGCGCGGATAGGCGGCGTGGATCCGCGCCATCGCGTCCGCATAGCGCTGATCGCGATCAAACTTGCTGCCGTCGCCGTAGAGGATTTCAACCGCCGTCAGATAATCCTTCTCGCGCTGGGTCCTGGCTTTGGCGAGGCGGGCGGCGGGCGTAGTCCCTAGCCGCGCCAGCACGGCCTGTGCGGCGGGGCGATCCTGCTCCATCCATATCGGGTGGTTGTGGGTCATCGCCTCGCCCCAATAGGCCATGGCGAATCCCGGGTCGGTCGCCTGAGCGCTGCGAAACTGCTCGGCGGCGCGCTCATATTCGAAGTTGTGAAGCAGGGCGATCCCGCGCTGAAAGGCATGTTGCGCCGATGGTTTACCCGAGTTGGCGAACGCGACCACCCCGACATCGCTCGTCATGGTTTGTCCGGTTGCAGCGGGCTGCGGCCGGGATTGGGACGTGGCCGGCGTAGCCGCAACAATGATGGCGCCGAGCGCCGCGACCCATGTGTACGTCATGTCCGTCCTCCCCGTTCGGGGGTTCCGGGCCATCGTGGCTTTGGTTTTACGCTATCGCTTCGGCGATCAGCTTCCGCGTATTCTCCACCCCGTACAGCGCGATGAAGCTGCCCATTCTTGGCCCTTGTTCGGAACCCAGCAAGGTCTCGTACAGCGACTTGAACCAGTCACGCAAGGATTCGAACGGATACTTCTTGCCGATTTCGAAGACCTGGTTCTGGATTTCTTCGGCGGTGGCGCCTTCGGGGAGGGCGGCGAGGGCGGCGTCGAGATCGCGCAGGGCGTCGACTTCGTGGGCGACGGGGGCGCGGCGCTTCAGGGTGGGGACGACGAAGTCGCGGGCGTAGTTGACGGCGAGGCCGATCAGGGCGTCGAGTTCGGTGTCCTTTTCCGGCGAGGTGTCGGGGGCGTATTGCTGGACGAACTTCCACGCCACATCCTTGTCCTGCACGCCGGGCAGGCTGACGAGGTTCAACAGGAGGCCGTAGCTGATCGGCAGCTCGCCCGCCGGAATGTCGCCGCCGTGGATGTGGTGGACCGGATTGCCGAGGCGCTTTTCGACTTCTTGGCTCCCATAGTTGCCTCGGAACTGGTGATATTCGTCGACCGCCTTGGGGACGAGGCCGAGGTGAAGGTTCTTGGCGCGCTTGGGCTCGCGGTAGAGGTAGAAGGCGAGGCTGTTGTCGGAGCCGTAGGTGAGCCATTCCTCGATGCTCATCCCGTTGCCCTTGGATTTGGAGATTTTCTCGCCCTTTTCGTCGAGAAACATCTCGTAAATCAGGCCTTCGGGCTTGCGGCCGCCGAGAACCGCGGCGATGCGGCCGGACTGGACGCCGCTGTCGGTCAAATCCTTGCCGTACATCTCATAATCCACGCCCAGCGCGACCCAGCGCATCGCCCAGTCGACCTTCCACTGAAGCTTCGACATGCCGCCAAGTGCGGACTGGGTGATGACACTTCCATCCTCATCGGTGAAGCGGATGGTGCCCGCGTCTGCGTCGACGACCTCCACCGGGACTTGCAGGACGCGGCCGCTGGTGGGGCTGATCGGAAGGACAGGCGAGTAGGTCTGGCGCCGTTCCTCGCGCAGGGTCGGCAGCATGATGTCCATGATATCGGCGTAATGGCGAAGGACGTTCTTCAGCGCCTCGTCGAACGCGCCGCTGTTGTAGCGTTCCGATGCGGAGATGAATTCATAGTCGAACCCATATTGGTCGAGGAAGCTGCGCAGCTTGGCATTATTGTGCGCGGAAAAGCTGTCGTCGTCGGTGTCGAACGGATTGGGGATGCGCGACAGCGGCTTGCCGAGGTTGGCGGCGAGCAGCTCCTTATTGGGGACGTTGTCGGGGACCTTGCGCAGGCCGTCCATATCATCGCTGAACGCGATCAGGCGGGTGGGTGCGCCGCCCGTCAGTTCTTCGTACGCGCGGCGAACCATGGTCGATCGCAACACTTCGGTGAAGGTGCCGATGTGGGGGAGACCCGAGGGACCGTAGCCGGTTTCGAAGATCATCGGCGCGCCGCCAGGTTTGCCGTTCGGCCAACGCTTTATGAGCTTGCGGGCCTCTTCATAGGGCCAGGCCTTGGACGTTTGGGCGGCGGTGCGGATGGCGTCGGTCATAGCGCGCCGGTTTTGCTGCTATGCAGCAAATGCGCAAGGAAAAAGCGTCTTAGTCGCTACCGAGAATGATGTCAGCCTGCGGCTTGTGGGCGCGGATTTCTTCGCGGGTGAGGCCGCAGATTTCGTGGGGGAAGACTAGCCAGTCGTCGCATTCATGCACGAAATAGTCGGGTGTCAGCGCCGTCTGGTTGCGCTTTGGCTTGTAATAGACGGTGGCGATGCGGACGTCGCGCGGCATGTTGTGGCGGCACTTGGCGGCGAGGACGTTGAGAAACGCTTCGATGGATTTGCCGGTGTCGAACACATCGTCGATAACCAGCAGCCGGTCGTCCGGGTCGAGCGTGTCGATGAGGTAGGAGAGGGCGAAGACACGGACCTTCTTCTCCTGCTGGTCAATGCCGGTGTAGCTGGACGTGCGGATGGCGATATGGTCGCTGTCGATGCCTTCATAGGCGAGCAGTTCCTGCACTGCGATGCCGACCGGCGCCCCGCCGCGCCAGATGCCGACGATGTGGGTTGGCTTAAACCCGCTGCCGATGACCTGGCGCGCGAGGCGGAAGCTGTCGGCGAGGAGGTCGTCGGCGGTGAGCCAGATTTTCGGCGTGTCCTCGCTCATGCAAGCGCCTCAATCGCAGCGAGGTGCCTAGATTTGTCGGCATCTGAAAGGAAGGAGCCGGTGAAGCTGTTCCGCGCTAGCGTGAGGATATCGCGGCGGTCGAGGTCGAGCGCGCCCGCGACGGCGAGGAAATTGTCGTTCACATAGCCGCCGAAATAGGCGGGATCGTCGCTGTTGATCGTCGCCTTCAGCCCCGCATCGAGCATGCGCTTGACCGGGCTGGCGGCGACGGAATCGATCACGCAGAGGCGCAGATTGGACAGCGGGCAGACGGTTAGCGTCATGCCGTCGGCGATGATGCGCCCAACCAGCTCGGCGTCTTCCAACGCGCGGTTGCCATGGTCGATGCGTTCGACATGGAGTAGGTCGAGCGCCTCGCGGACATATTCGGGCGGGCCTTCCTCACCTGCGTGCGCGACGAGATGGAGGCCGAGGCGTTTGGCCTCTGCGAACACCCCGGCGAATTTGGCGGGCGGGTGGCCAAGTTCGGAAGAGTCGAGGCCGACGCCGTGGATTATATCCAGGTGCGGGCGGGCCTGATCGAGGGTCGCAAACGCCTCCTCTTCGCTGAGGTGCCGGAGGAAGCACATGATCAGCCGGTAGCTGATACCCAGTTTCGACTCGCCGTCCTGCAGTGCGCGGGTGATGCCGGTGATGACCGTGTCGAAGGCAATGCCGCGTTCCGTATGCCCCTGCGGATCAAAGAAGATTTCGACATGGGCGACATTGTCCGCCTTCGCGCGCTCCAGATACGCCCAGGTCAGGTCATAGAAATCCTGTTCGGTCTGCAGCACCGACATGCCCTGATAATAAATATCGAGGAAGTCCTGTAGGTTGGAAAAGCTGTAAGCGGCGCGGACTTCGTCGACCGATTTGAATGGGATTGTGACGCCATTGCGCTCGGCCAGCGCGAACAGCATTTCGGGTTCCAGCGATCCTTCGATGTGGAGGTGGAGTTCGGCCTTGGGCAGGCGGGCGATGAGGTCGCGGCGGTCGTTATCCAGCATCGCTACGGCTTGGCCCATGGCGGGTTTGCGGTCAACGGTGGAGCGCGCCTGTTGCCCTTCCGTTCCGTAGGGGCCAAGTGGATGGCGTGACAACGCCCGCTGAACTTCCGACGCTCCACGCGACCCATGCCGGCATCTGGCGCTCGGTCGGCGGTGAGGTGCGGGCATGCTCGCGGGGCGAGGCGATCGCGCGGCTGGCGGAAACGCCGCACATCATCCTGAACGCGCCGCTGCTGGGGCAGCGGCTGGGCTATCCCGATGTGTCGGGGCTCGACCTGCTGGAATTGTTCGCGTTCATCCATCCGGCGCGCTTTGCGGTGCCGACGGTGGCGGGGCTGTGCCGGGCGGTGGGCGTTGACGTGCCCGCCGACGATGTCGCGGCGGCGGCGACACTGGCAGCGATTGCGGAAGGCTTGCTGCAGACATTGCGCGATGAGGCCTGGCCCGAGCGCGAGGGCGCATGGACAAGCAATTCGACGCTCTACCGATTGGGGTGGAATTGGTCGCCGCTGGTGGCGCAGCGGCTTGGCAAGCCCGAGCGGGGGGAGCGGATGCTGTTCAGCCGCCTGCCGCAATGGGACGAGCAAGGGGATCGAACCCCGCCGCGCCCGGTGCGGATTTCGCCCGAGGCCGCCGAAGAAAAGCTCGCCGGACTGACCGGAAAGGGCAGCGAGCCGCGCCAGGGACAGAAGGCGATGGCGGGCAGCATCGCCGGGATCTTCGCGCCGCGTCGGGCGGAGGGGGAGCCCAACATGCTGCTCGCCGAGGCTGGGACGGGGATCGGCAAGACGCTCGCCTATCTCGCGCCCGCCTCGCTGTGGGCGAAGGAATCGGGCGGGACGGCGTGGGTGTCGACCTTTACCAAGGCGCTGCAACGGCAATTGGATGCCGAGGGCGCGCGGCTGTTCCCCAACGCGGCGGAGCGGAAAGCAAAGATCGTCATCCGCAAGGGGCGGGAGAATTATCTCTGCCTGCTCAATCTTGAGGATGCGATGCAGGGCGCGTTTTCGGGGCGGGCGGCGATATTGGCGCAGCTGGTCGGGCGCTGGGCGGCCTATAGCAAGGACGGCGACATGGTCGGCGGCGACTTGCCCGGATGGCTGACCAGCCTGTTCCGGCGCGCTGGTGCGACCGCGCTGACCGACCGGCGCGGGGAATGCGTCTATGCCGGCTGCCCGCATTACCGGAAATGCTTCATCGAGCGGGCCGAACGGGCGGGGCGTGAGGCGGATCTGGTCATCGCCAACCATGCGCTGGTGATGGTGAACGCCGCGCGAGGCCGCCCCGATGCGCCGACCCGGATCGTGTTTGATGAAGGCCATCACCTGTTCGATGCGGCGGATTCGACCTTCGCGGCGGCGCTGACCGGGCAGGAGGCCATTGAGCTTCGCCGCTGGCTGGTCGGGCCGGAAGGCAAGGCGCGCGGGCGGCGGCGCGGCCTGTCGGCGCGGCTGCTCGACGTGATGAGCTATGACGAGCAGGGGGCGGAGGCGCTGGACGCGGCGGTCGAGGCGGCGCGGGCGTTGCCGTCGGATGGCTGGCTGGCGCGGCTCGGTGAGGGCGATGGGTTCGGACCGGTTGAGAAGTTACTCGCGGAGGTGCGGGGCACGGTTTACGCGCAGGCCGACGCGCAGGATGCGGGCTACGGGCTGGAGACGGAACTGGCCCAGCCGGACGGGCCGCTGATCGATGCAGCGGCCGAGGCGATGGCGGCGCTTGAGGCGCTGGCCAAGCCGCTGACAAAGCTGGGGCGGCGGTTGGAGGCGGTGCTTGAGGAAGCCCCCGACTGGCTCGATAGTCAGGCGCGGGCGCGGGTTGATGGCGCAATCAACGGGCTCAGCTGGCGGCGTGAAACGCTGAATGCGTGGATTTCGCTGCTCGGACGCATCGGCGGGACGGCGGACCCGGATTTTGTCGACTGGCTGGCCATCGACCGGGTCGAAGGGCGCGAATATGACGTCGGCATCCACCGCCACTGGCTCGATCCGACCCGCCCGCTGGCCAAGGCGGTGCTGGAACCGGCGCATAGCGTATTAGTGACCAGCGCCACACTGCGCGGCTCGGAAGGCTGGTCAAGCGCGGAGGCGCGAACCGGCGCGCTTCACCTGCCGAATGCGGTCGGGCATTTCGAGGCGGACAGCCCGTTCGATTATGCCGCGAACAGCGAGGTATTGATCGTCACCGACATCGCGCGCGGCGACATCGCGGCGCTGGCCGGGGCCTATTCCAAGCTGATCGAGGCGGCTGGCGGCGGGACGCTCGGCCTGTTCACCGCGATTGCCCGGCTGCGCGCCGTCCATGCGCGGATTGCCGACCGGCTGGCGCGCGAAGGCCTGCCGCTGTTTGCCCAGCATGTCGACCCGATCGATACCGGCACGCTGGTCGACATGTTCCGTGACGATCCGCACGCGTCACTGCTCGGCACCGACGCGCTTCGCGACGGAGTCGATGTGCCGGGCGAATCGCTTCGGCTGGTGGTGATGGAGCGGGTGCCCTGGCCGCGTCCGACAGTGCTTCACGCAGCACGCAAGATTGCGAACGGAGGCAGCGCCTATGACGACCGGGTGGTGCGCGCGAAGCTGGCGCAGGCGTTCGGGCGGTTGATCCGGCGGCAGGGGGACAAGGGGACGTTCGTGGTTCTGTCGAGCGCCTTTCCGTCGCGGCTGCTGACGGCGTTCCCGCCCGGCGTATCGGTCAGCCGGGTGCCGCTCGATGTAGCGGTCGCTCGGGTGAAAAATCGCTTAGTCGTTCAGCGCGGCGGCGAGTTTGTCGCGAATCGCGATGAGGCGGAACACGTCGATGGCGGGCTCCTCGGCCGGGAAGACGGCGATGGTCTCCGTCCCGACTGATTCGGCGGCCTCCATTGGGGTTTCGGCATAGTTCGACGTGGGGGTCGGCGTCGCTATGGACGGTTCGTCCGCCGCTTTCTCACGAAGCAGCTTCTGGACGCCCTTCACCGTATAGCCTTCTTCGTTGAGGAGGCGGTTGATACGCTTGGCCAGCGCAACGTCATCGGGCCGGTAGTAACGGCGGTTGCCCGCCCGCTGCAGGGGCTTCAGCTGCGGGAATTTGGTTTCCCAATAGCGCAGGATGTGTTGGGCAACACCCAACTCGGCGGACAATTCGCCGATGGTGCGAAAAGCGTCAGGGGACTTTTCGCCAGCCACCCTTACCCCGCAATCTCGTCGCGCATGATCTGGCTCGCGCGGAAGGTCATGACCCGGCGCGGCGCAATAGGAACTTCGACACCCGTTTTCGGGTTGCGGCCAACACGGCCACCCTTGTCGCGAAGGATGAAGGTGCCGAAGCCGGAGATCTTCACATTCTGTCCCGTGCTGAGCGCGTGACACATGTGATAAAGAACCCGCTCAACCACGCCGGCGCTTTCCGCGCGCGACAGGCCCAGACGGTTGTGGACAATATCCGACAAGTCGGCACGCGTCAGCGTGCCCGAGTGGATATCCGAATCCGAACGGGAAATACCCGCATCAGCCATAAAAGTCTCCGCCCCCTTGAAACGCACCGTGAAGCCGTGCGCCATATGTTCACGCTAACGTAAGTCCGCCGCCGCGGCAATTCGCATTTTTGTCTTTTTTTCCAGCGGCTTCAATAACGAAGCGCCGCTGCACCCCAAGTAAATCCACCGCCCATCGCTTCAAGAATCAACAGGTCGCCCCGCTTGATCCGTCCGTCACGAACGGCCGTATCCAGCGCTAGCGGCACCGACGCGGCCGAGGTGTTGGCGTGCTGATCCACTGTCACCACAACCTTTTCTGCGGGGAGGTTGAGCTTGCGGGCTGTTGCGTCGAGGATGCGAGCATTGGCTTGATGTGGGACAACCCAATCGACATCCGATGCGGACAGGCCCGTATCGGCCAGCACTTCGTTCATCACATCGGCCAGGTTAACCACCGCGTGCCGGAAAACTTCGCGGCCTTTCATGCGGAGTTTGCCGACGGTTCCGGTGGATGACGGGCCGCCATCCACATAAAGGAGGCCATTGTGGCGGCCATCGGCGTGCAGCCTGGTGGCAAGAATTCCCGCGTCTCCCTCGCGCGCCTCAAGCACCAGCGCGCCCGCGCCATCACCGAACAGGACGCAGGTGGTACGGTCTTCCCAATCCAGAATACGACTGAAGGTTTCAGCGCCAATCACGAGCGCGCGTTTCGCGCTGCCCGACCGGAGCATCGAATCTGCGACCGATACCGCGTAGAGGAACCCGGTACAGACCGCCGCAACGTCGAAAGCGATGCAATCATCAATGCCTAGATTGGCCTGAACCTTGGTGGCGCTCGCCGGGAAGGTTTGATCGGGCGTCGCCGTCGCCAGAACGATCAGGCCAATGTCCTGCGGGTCCAGGCCCGCCGCCTCAATGGCGTTGCGCGCCGCATCGGTTGCAAGCGATGCCGTCGTTTCGGTTTCATCGGCGATATAGCGGGCGCGTATACCGGTGCGC
The DNA here is from genome assembly GCF_946478955.1 of uncultured Sphingomonas sp. The sequence goes on from NZ_CAMLDL010000002.1 coordinate 150,626, forward strand.
TCCACAATCCAGTCGTCCGATGTGTCGACCTGTTCTGCCAGTTCCTGATTGGTGACCCGGCGCTTGGGCAGCGCCGACCCGGTGCCGACAACGACCGAACGAATTGTCATTCACCTGCCTCGTCTGAGAATGCATGAGCCCGGAAATTGTCGAGGTCTTCGCCAATCTTGCGGGTGATGTCGTTGCGGACCATCGACGCGGCGACGTTGATGGCGTTGGCAACGCCCTTGTAGTTGGCGCCGCCATGACTTTTCACCACCAACCCGTTGAGGCCAAGAAAAACGGCGCCATTGTGATTGTTCGGATCGAGGTGAACCTTCAGCAGGTTGAGCGCAGGCTTCGACAGAGCAAAGCCCGCCTTTGAGCGGAATGACGACGTAAAGGCGCGGCGCAGCAGGTCGGTCACGAAACGGGCGGTGCCTTCTGCGGTTTTCAGCGCGACATTGCCGGAAAAGCCGTCGCAAACCACGACGTCCACATCACCGCTTGCCAACTTGTCGCCTTCGGTAAAGCCATTGAAGGTCATTGGCAGATAGGTCGCGTCGCGCAGCAACGCAGCAGCCTCCTTAAGCTCTTCGGTGCCTTTCAGTTCTTCGGTACCTATGTTGAGGAGCTTTACGCGCGGGCTGTCGATGTCAAAGACGCAGCGCGAATAGGCTGAGCCCATGACCGCAAACTGGACTAGATTCTGTGCATCGCATTCGGTGTTGGCACCGAGATCGAGCATGACCAGGTCACGTTCCATGGTCGGAAGCAGGGCGGCGAGCGCGGGCCGGTCGATCCCGGGCATGGTCCGCAGCGCGAGCTTGGCAATCGCCATCAGGGCGCCGGTGTTACCGCCGGACAGCGCCGCGTGGGCGTGCCCCTCTTTCACGGCATTTATTGCCATACCCATGGACGTCGTCCGGGCGCGGCGAATCGCCTGGCTAGGCTTTTCGGCTGATTCGATTTTTTCGGCTGTGTGGTGGACGGTGGTGACGTCCTTCAGCGGCCGGTGCTTATCCAGTTCCGGCTGGATCAGCGCCTCGTCGCCGTAAAGGTCAAAGCGCAGAGAACGGTCGTTACGGCGCGCGCGCGCCATCCCGGCGACCATCACCGCCGGGCCAATGTCTCCGCCCATGGCGTCGATTGCGATCCTGGGGCTCACGGCCATGCCTGAGTGCCCTTTCTTCGCTACCGCCGCTTAGGCCTCAGGCTGGCTGACTTCGCGACCGTTATAGTGGCCGCAGGCCGAACACAGATTGTGCGGGAGCTTCAGCTCGCCACAGTTCGGGCATTCCTGGAAGTTGGTGGCCGACAGCGCGTGGTGGCTGCGGCGCATGTTCCGCTTCGAGGGCGAGGTTTTTCTTTTAGGGACGGCCATCTCGGCTCTACCTTCAAACTGCTAGACAAAAAAATTGGCGACTCTCCTCGCCCAGCTCGTCGTGGTGCTCCTTAGGGGAGTCCCGCGAGGCGGCGGCCGGATCGTCGCGAACGAGAGGGGCCTATAGCGGATTCCAGTGGGAGCGCAAGGCTTTCGCTACCTACTGATGTGGAGCGGTCGAACTTCAGCCAACTGCCAGGGGTGGACTAGTGCGATTGGTCGCCGGACCGAGCTTCTTGAGGTCAAATGGCTTGGCAAATTGCACGCCCACGCTTTTCCCGCTTGTCCAGACCACCGTGGCGTCGAGAAGACTCTCAGCCGAGATGTCGAGCGTGAGCGTCGTGCCGACCGCAAATTCCTGATGACATTCCAGCAGGGCGCCCCCACGCGAGATATTGCGCAGCCGTGCAGCGATCGAGCCCCGCTCGTGGTGGACGATGGCGCCGCGAATCAGCTTGAACCGTTGCTCGCGAGGCTGGAGCGGCTCGCTCGTCACCGTCTTGGTGCGGTTGACGAACTCAAGTGCTTCCTCCGACGGCATCGGCTTTCCATAAAGATAGCCTTGCACCAAGCCGCATCCGAGGCGTTTCACCAGCACAAGTTCGTCTTGCGTTTCGACGCCCTCCGCCGTGGTTTGCATTTTCAGGTCGGCGGCCAGGCCGACCATTGCCCGGATGAGGGCTGCGCTTCGGCTGGTCTCGTCCGATGCCCCACGTACGAAGCTTTGATCGATCTTGATCTTATCGAACGGGACGGTGCGCAGATAGCTGAGGCTGGAAAATCCGGTTCCAAAATCGTCCAGCGCCAGCTTAATGCCAATGCCCTTCAAGCTGGCGATCATATCGTGGACCTGCGCGTCGTTGCTGAGCAACACGCCTTCCGTAATCTCGAGCTCCAGTCGCCGTGCCTCGAGACCGGTCTCGCTGAGGATTGCTTTAACGGTTGCGGGAAGCGAGCGGAGCTTGAACTGGAGCGGCGACAGGTTGACCGCAATCGAAACGGTACGCGGCCAGCGCGTCGCTTCGCGGCAGGCGGTTCGCAGCACAAATTCGCCGATCTGGTCGATAAGCCCGATTTCCTCGGCCAGCGGGATGAACTGGGCAGGGCTGACCGGGCCGAGTTGGGGGTGGTTCCAGCGAACGAGCGCCTCGAAGCCCGTAGTTTCCTCGCTATTCACGTCGACGCTAGGCTGAAAGACGACGTGCAGTCGTTCCTTCTCAACCGCGTCGCGCAGTTCATTTTCGAATATTTGGCGGTCCTTTGCTTCCTCGTTCATCTTGGTTTCGAAGAAACAAAACACGCCGCGTCCGGCCGCTTTTGCCGCATAGAGAGCAAGGTCGGCATCGCGGATGAGATCGTCGGCAGTGCGGTCATCATAGTCGGAAGTGACAATGCCAACGGAAGCACCGATCGAGACATTGTTGCCGTCGATGAAATAGGGGCGCGAGAGATAATCGATGACCGCCTGCGCGAGCTGCGAAAGCTCAGCGCGGTCGGCCGTAGTGGGTAAGACCACTTCAAATTCATCGCCGCCGAGGCGGCCAACCTGCCCGCGATCGCCAATCGTCTCGGTAAGCCGCAGGGCGACAAGTTTCAGGAGCGTGTCGCCCGCCGGGTGGCCGAGCGAGTCGTTAACCGCCTTGAACCGGTCGAGATCGAGTAGAAAGATGGCGCAACGCTGTTTGCGCCGCGCGGCCCCGACGAGCGCGTCGTCGAGCGCACGGCGAAGCATGGCTCGATTGGCGAGACCGGTTAGCGAATCAAAGCGCGCCAGACGGTCTAGCTCGACCTCCGACCGGCGTTTTTCGGTAAGGTCGGCGGCGAATCCGCGGAATCCGAAAAAGCGCCCCGCCTCGTCATGAATCGGAGCGCCGGATACCGACCACCAGACCTCCTCTTTTGATTTGGCCTCGACGATCAGGTCCTGGAAAGCCACGTGCGACGACAGATAGAAGCCGAGCGTTCGTTCCGACGCCGCTGCTGCGCTGCGCGTGGGCGGCGTCATGAGATCGGTGAAGGGGCAATTGATCAGGTCTGCAGACTCGCGGTTCAGGACTTGGCCGACGCTGTCGCTGATATAAGTGAGCAGGCCGTCGCGGTTGGTTTCCCAGAACCATCCTTTGCCGCTCGCCTCAAATTCCGCGAGCAATGCTTCCGCACGCGACGCGGCGGTCGGTTCGGTTACCTCAACCGCGCGGCGCGGCCCCAGCCATTTCTTCGTCAATGCCTGCACATATGCTCCGTTGGGCCGGAGATAGCAGGATATGGTTACCAATTGCTTGGTGAACGAGGGATGCTAACGCCCGGCCAGCACCTTATCCGCGACAAAGGGGTTGGTTGCCCGTTCATGCGCAAAGGTCGACATCGGCCCGTGGCCGGGAACGAAATGCGTGTCACCGCCCATCGGCCACAGTCTCTGCGTAATCGAATCGAGCAGCGTCTGATGGTGGCCGCGCGGGAAATCGGTTCGCCCGATCGATCCCTGGAACAGGACGTCGCCAACCATCGCCAGCTTAGATTCTGGATGATGGAACACCACATGCCCCGGCGTGTGGCCGGGGCAATGGCGGACGTCGAAGGTCAGGTCGCCGACCGTGACCTGATCGCCATCAACCAGATAGCGATCAGACTGGAACGGCTTGCCGGGGGTACCATATCGCTGTCCATCCTCCTCCAGCCTGGCAATCCAGAAAAGATCTTCCTCATGCGGGCCTTCGATTGGAACGCCGAGTTCGGCCGCCAACACCCCTGCCTGCCCGCAATGGTCGATATGGCCGTGGGTGATGAGTATTTTCTCAATCGTCACGCCGGCTTGCGCCGCAGCGGCCTTCAGCTTGTCGAGATCCCCGCCGGGATCGACAAAGGCACCGCGCATCGTGTTTGTGCACCAAAGCAGGGTGCAATTCTGTTGCAGCGGCGTCACCGGGATGACGGCGGCGCGGAGCGGCGGAGTTGGGGCGGTTTCTGTGGACATGAGCGCGGGTTATGGGTTGGCAGGCAGCTTGTCGAGCGCGGGCACCACGTTCTTCATCGCGGCAGAGGTCGCCTCCGCCCCGCGCAAGGCCCGCAGCACATTGCCGCCCGCAAGCTTGGCAAGATCCTTGTCGGTCCAGCCGCGCTTGATGAGTTCGGCGAAAATCAGCGGATAGGTCTGTACCCCCTCAAGGCCGGTTGGCGTATAGGGAATGCCATCATAATCGCCGCCCAGCCCGACATGGTCGTGGCCGGCAATCTTCACCACATGGTCAATATGATCGGCAACATTTCGAACATCGGTCGTCGGGCGAGGATGGGCAGCGTCCCATATTTTCAGCCCGTCCTCCACCGCTGTCTCGCTGGTGCGGTGAATGGCCTTCAGCCGCGCCTCTTCTCCGGTACGGTTGGCAGACCAGTCCCAAACCTGCTGAGACAAGAAACCGGGGACGAAATTGACCATCACGACGCCGCCATTTTTCGGCAGAAGCGCCAACACGTCGTCCGGCACATTGCGCGGATGAGGGGTAATACCGGCCGCCGAGCTGTGGGAGAAAATCACCGGGGCGCGGCTCGCCGCGATGGCCTGCCGCATGACATCGGGCGACACATGGCTCAGATCCACAAGCATCCCGAGCCGGTTCATTTCCTGTAGCACTTTCAACCCGAACGGCGACAGGCCGTTGAATTTGGGCGCGTCGGTGGCGCTGTCGGCCCATTCAGTGGTCTGGTTATGGGTCAGCGTCATATAGCGGGCGCCGAGACGGTAGAATTCACGAAGCGCGGCCATGCTGCCACCGATCTGCCGCCCGCCCTCAATCCCGATTAATGAGCCAACTCTGCCCTTCTGATGGGCGCGAACAATGTCGTCTGCGGTCAGCGCGCGCTCGAGGTCATTTGGATAAGCCGCAATCATACGGTCAACGGTGTCAATTTGCTCGATGGTCCGGCGGATCGCCTCATCGCCCGTGAACGCGCCGTCGATATAGACAGACCAGAATTGCCCACCAACACGGCCCTCGTGAAGGCGCTCCATGTCGGTCATCAACGGGTGGTCGGGCCATTTGTCGGTGCCGCTGGAAAGGTTCGCAACGCTGAACTGATGGCTTTCCTGAAGCTGCTCGGCAATGTCATTATGGCCGTCGATCAGCGGCGTTTTCTTGAGAATGCGGTCGATCCTAGCCTTCACCTTAGGGTCGATCTGTTGGGCCTGGGCGAGTGTCGGAAGGGCAACCACAAGGGTAGCCAGAAGCAGCGAACGGCGCATCAATTGATCCTCCTGATTTCTTCAAGGGTTTACGGAGGGCATCGCGACAGGGCAATGGCACCTTCGACATGTGGATCCTGTTCGACGATGCACGGCCCGGCGGGGCACCCCCCAGGCTCTATCGCGAGCCCAAGGGGCGCATCGTCGCACGCCAGCTACACGACGTGCGACCAGCGCTCGAAGACCTCAGGGGAGCAGTCGCTGGCGGCGCTCATGTGGCGGGATATCTGGTGTATGAGGCGGGACATGCCCTCGACGCTAACCTTGCAGGGACGTTCCGAAGTGATGGCGGCCCGCTCCTCGATTTTGGTGTCTTTGAAGGATGGGACGAGCCCGCACTGGTTGCGACTCTGCCCGACGCCGGTGGTGCCCATGTTGCCGCGCCGCGCCCGCGAATTGCCGAAGCAGATTATATCGCGGCGGTTGAAGTGGTGCGCGAGCATTTGTTCGCAGGTGATTTCTATCAGGCAAACCTGACCTTCGGCTGCGATGTTCGGGCGTTGGGTAATCCGCTGGCGATTTATGCCAGACTTCGGCGCGGCTCGAGCGCGGGGTGGGGCGGCGTGCTGGTCAGCGAGGAGCGAACGTTGGTGTCGCTATCGCCCGAGCAGTTCTTCACGATCCGCAGCGGCGTAATTGAGGCGCGCCCGATGAAGGGCACCGCGCCGCGCCGTGCGGACCCGGCCGCGGATCGGATCGAAGCGGACGCATTGGCCAATGACGAAAAGCAGCGGGCCGAAAATCTGATGATCGTCGATTTGATGCGCAATGACCTTGCGCGGCTCAGCAAGACCGGCAGCGTCAATGTCCCGGAGATGTTCGAAGTCGAACATTATCCAACGGTGCACCAGATGGTCAGCAGGATCACGGCGCAGCTTCGCTCCGGCGTAACGGCGGTCGATGCATTGGAAACAATTTTTCCGTGCGGATCAGTAACAGGGGCCCCGAAGGTGGCGGCGATCAATGCGCTACGCCAACTCGAACCGGAACCGCGTGGGGCCTACACCGGCTCAATGGGTTGGATTGAACCTGGCGGTGACGCCGCCTTCAATGTCCTGATCCGTACGCTCGAATGGCAGGGCAATTCGAAAATTGCTCGGCTGGGGTTGGGGTCTGGGCTTGTCGTGGACAGCAAGCCGCGCGATGAATGGGCCGAATGTTTGCTCAAGGGGGAATTTGTGCGGGGCGCGACGCAGCCATTTGATTTGATCGAAACCATGCGATTCGACCCGTCGGAGGGTATCATAGAGCTTGAGCGGCATCTGGAGCGGATGCGCTCGTCCGCCATTGAGCTGGATTTCAAATTCGACCGCCACGCCGCCCGCAATGAATTGCAGGCAGCGACATTCGGGAAAAAAGAGCGGGCGATGGTGCGCCTGCTGCTGTCAAAGACCGGGTCAATGGCGATCCAGGTCAAACCGTTCGAGGAGCCTGCGGAAACGCCCGTGACCGTGACTCTCCGTCCGCTGCCAGTTGCGCCGGATGATTTCCGTTTGCGCCACAAGACTACCGACCGCCGGTTCTACGACAAGGCGCGGCAGGAGGACGGCGCCTATGAGACCATCTTTGTCGGGCCGGACGGAAAGCTGACCGAAGGCAGTCGCACGTCGATTTTTGTCGACCGAGATGGCCTGCTGGTAACGCCGAAGTCTGGATCGTTGATGCCCGGCATCCTCCGTGCCAGCCTGATAGCAGAAGGCAAGGCGGTGGAATGGGACCTGACGCCCGACGACCTCAAGGACGGCTTCTTCGTCGGAAATATCGTTCGCGGTTTAATCCCGGCGAAGCTCGCCTAAGCGGCGATCGGGAAGCGAAGAAGGCGGTCAGCGGCGGGGACCAGCGCCGACGCGCCGGTGCCAACCTTGGCAATTATTTCGGGATGATGGGCGTCTAGGCCGCCGGTGAGCGCGCCATAGGCAGGCAGGATGAGCTTGGTCGTGCTCATTACGAAGCACCGACGGCTGACGTGCCGGCCTTTCAGGCGGACGCGCAGCTTGGGGTGGTAATGACCCGACATTTCCGGGCCCGGGTCGCCGCGGACCGCCTCATGGCGAAGGGCGATCCCGTTGATCCCGACCTCCGTGACGATACGTCCACCAATCTGATCGGCATGGCCGCTGTCATGGTTGCCGACGATCCAGACCCAGTCGATACGTGCCGTAAGCGATTCGAGCAGGGAGCGGGCATTGGCGGGAAGGCGCTCACTGCCGTGGTGATCATGAAAGCTGTCGCCTAGGCAATAGAGACGCGTCGCGCCGGTACGGTCGACGTCGCGGGCGATCGCCTCCAGCGTGGCGATGCTGTCATAGGGCGGCAGCATTTGACCCGTTTTCGCAAACCAACTGGCTTTTTCGAGATGTAAGTCCGCGACCAGCAACGCGCGTTCGGCACACCAGAACAGCGCCCCATCCGGGCTTGCCAGAAAATCGTGATTCGCGAACGAAAAGGGAACCATTGCCCGTCGCTACGCTGTCTTGTGCGCTATTCCAAGTGGGTCAGAATGTGCTCGCGCAGTGCCCGCGCATCGTGGAGGGCATTGTGGGGCACTTTGCTATTGGCGGCGGTGGAAAAGCCATGAAGCGGGACGAACCGCATGGTCAGCGAAGGCACATGAACCATCTGTCCAGGTCCGGTGACCAAAAGCATGGACAATTGCGCCAAATCCTCCGGCCAGTCGGCGATAATGTCCGGCGCACTATCCATCGACAACCAATGCGATAATGCCTCGGCGGCGGCGCTGCGTGACAATTTAGGGCCCTTCAGCGCCTCCGGCACCATGTTCAAAAACGGAATGACGTTGCGTTCAACCCAGGCGTCCTTAGTCTCGGCATGGTCGATGACGATGTAGAATTCCTCGCCGCCATCTTCCGGCACCAGCGCAAGACTGAGTAGTGGCCCGCCGAAGCCGTCATATTCGGTGTCGAGGAAATAGCGCATCGTAAATCCCTATGTGGACTAATGGTATGGACGAATGCGCCCGATACTCCCACTCTGCCCAAACAAAAACAGGGAGACGGACATGAAACTGGCCAAATGGCTTGGCGGCGGTGCCGCAATTGCGTTGGTGATGGCCCCGGCAACTGCCAAGACACCGCAGCGCGAAGCGGTCGAAAAAGTCGTCGCCGGACAGCATGACGCGACGGTGAAGGCGTTGCAGGATTGGATCGCCTTGCCCACCATCGCGGCGGAAAAACGCAATGTCGCGGACGGCGCGGAATATATGCGAAAACTGGCGCTCGATGCCGGGTTTCAGCAAGCGGAAATTATCCCGACCGATGGCGTCCCCGGTGTGTTCGCAACGCTGGATAGCGGCGCGCCGACCACCCTCGGCATCTACTTCATGTATGATGTAAAGCAATTCGACCCGGCGGAATGGCAGTCGCCGCCGCTGGAAGGAAAATTGGTTGAGCGTCCGGGCGAGGGGCTGTCAATCGTCGGCCGCGGCGCGGTCAATCAAAAGGGGCCGGAAATGGCCTTTCTTTCGGCCATCAAGGCGATCCGTGCGAGCGGCCGGAAACTGCCGGTCAATCTGGTCCTGGTCGCCGAAGGGGAGGAGGAGGTGGCATCCACCCACTTTGCGCAGGTGGTCGCCAATCCAAAGGTGAACGCGGCACTGTCAAAAGCGGTTGGTGTATTCATTCCCTCGGCCGCTCAATCGAAAGACGGCAGTAGCGGCATCACACTGGGCGCCAAAGGCGCGGTTGAGTTTCAATTGGTCGTGGGCGGCGAAACATCGGACAAATATCCCAAGACCGATATCCATTCGTCCAATCATGCGCGGATAGAGAATCCGGCCTGGCGCCTGGTCAAAGCACTCGACACGCTGGTTGCCGACGATGGGCATACACCGGCAATCGACGGTTGGTTCGAGAATGTTCGCCCCCTGACACCGCGCCAGAAAGAACTGGTGGCAAGCGTTGCGGCCAAGAATCCGGAGGCCCAGGTCAAGGAACAGCTCGGTGTTGGCCGCTGGATCAACAATGAGCCCTATATCACCAGCCTGGAACGTTTTGTGTCCCAGCCCACGGTGAATATTCAAGGTCTCGTCGCTGGATATACGGGGCAGGGCGGCAAGACGGTTCTGCCGGGCCGGGCGGAAGCGAAACTGGAGTTTCGGTTGGTCCCAGCGCAAACTCGCGAAGAGGCGGAGCGGAAGCTTCGCGCCCATCTTCTAAAGCGCGGATTTGATGACGTTCGGGTGACAGTGTCCGGCGGCTACGGCCCCAATGAGACGGATGAGAATAGTGTGCTAATCCGCGCCCAGAAGCGGCTGTTCGCGGATGCCGGAATACCCTATTCGATCACCCCGCGTAACGCCGGAAGCTGGCCCGGGGTTATCTTCAACGGTCCGCCGCTCAACTTGCCGGCCGGTCAATTTGGAACGGGCCGGGGCAGCGGTGCCCATGCGCCGAACGAATGGTTCCTGATCAAGAGCAGCAATCCCAAGGTTCACGGTCTTGATGAAAGCGTGATGGCCTATGTGGATTATCTCTACATCCTCGCCGATGAGGCGAAGCGCGGCAAATAGGCGGCGCTAATTCGTCTTTGGCGACACATATTGCGGGGGCGGGGGGCACGGCTCCCCCGCCCTTTGCAATTTCTGACAATCCTCGGCCCATTTGCGTTGTCGCTTGCCATAATCCTCTTCCGCTTTGCGGAGCGCGCGGCCGCGATTTTCATCGGCCTCGGACTGGCTGGTCGTGGCGGCATCAACGCCGGCACTAACGGCTTTGACTGGCAGTGTGACGACATCGACCGCCGTTTTAGCGACGGAAACGCAGCCGGCGGTTAGGGGAAGCACTAGCAAAACAAGAGAACGCATCACCGCACCATGCCCCAACGATGGCACAAGGTCGATGCAGTATCAGTCGAGACGCATCGCTTCGGCGGCCAGCGCCTCCGCTTCAAAAAGGATCGCGTCATCGGCGCTGCCCGTTGGCGCGGCCTCATGGCCGATGATCACCATGAGCGGGACGGCCATCGGGGTTACCCGGCTCGCCTGTACGTGGATCATGGTCGCTGCGGCACGGTCGACAAGCCGCGCGAGGCGGCCAAGCTCGGTCATGCGCGCCCGCGCGTCATTCCACGCCGCCTGAAGCAGCAGGTGCGTCGGCTCATATTTGCGGAGCACATCATAGATAAGGTCGGTCGAGAAGGTAACCTGCTTGCCAGTCTTGCGCTTGCCGGGGTGCTGCCGCTCCACCAGGCCGCCGATAACCGCAACTTCGCGAAAAGCCCGCTTCAACAGGTGGGATTGTTCGACCCATTCGATGAACTCATCCTCCAGTATATCGGGGGAGAAGAGCGGTTTTGGATCGGTCACAGGTTCCATGCTGTACACCGCCAATGCATAATCATTAGCGACAAAACCCATGGGCTTCAGCCCCGCCGCTTCCATTCTCTTCGTCAGTAACATGCCAAGTGATTGGTGCGCGTTCCAGCCTTCAAAGCTGTAAATGCACATGTAGTGCAGGCCGTCGCGCGGGAATGTCTCCACGAGCAGCTGATCGGGTTGTGGCAGGATCGAGCGTCGCTGCTGCACCTCCAGCCATTCGCGGACATCGTCAGGAAACCGATGCCATTGGTCCGGTGAGGCGAGAAAACGGCGAACGCGGTCGGCAAGGTGCGTCGACATGCTCATCCGCTGACCGCCATAGGTGACAAGACGGGCCGATTTGGACGAGGCGCGGACAAGGATATCGCTTTCCTGAAACTGGACGACCTCCAGGCTCAAACCCGCAAAGAAGATATGGTCGCCAACGCTAAGGCTCGCCCCGAAGCCTTCCTCAACCCGGCCAAGCAGGCGCCCATTTTTGAAGCGCACATCCATCATCGGGTTGTCGACGATAACACCGGCATTGAGTCGATGCTGCGCGGCGATGGCAGGGCGCGTTAGGCGCCACTGACCTGGCGCAACCTCTACCAATCGCCGATATTTGTCATAGGCGCGCAAGGCGTAGCCCCCGGTCGCGATAAATTCGAGTACATCGCGCCAGCTTTGATCGGAGATGCTGGCATAAGGATTAGCAGTGCGGATCTCCGCAATAAGCGCCGTTTCATCGAACGGGCCGGCGCAGGCGACCCCGAGAATATGCTGGGCAAGGACATCGAGCGCGCCGGGGCGGAAGATATCCGGGTCGAGCTCACCGGCATCGATCGCGTCAAGGGCGGCACGCGCCTCCAGATATTCAAAGCGGTTGCCGGGTACGATCCGGCCTTTCGACGGTTCGTCGAGGCGGTGATTGGCACGGCCGATACGCTGAAGCAGGCGCGAACTGCCCTTTGGTGCGCCCATCTGAATGACGAGATCGACGTCGCCCCAATCAATACCGAGATCGAGGCTGGCAGTCGCCACCAAGGCGCGGATCTTTCCGTCTGCCATAGCGGATTCGACTTTGCGGCGTGCCTCCAGGCTCAACGACCCATGATGGATGCCGATTGGAAGCCCTTTGTCATTTGCCGACCACAACTCCTGAAATATCAATTCCGCGAGGCCGCGCGTGTTGCAGAATATGATACTGGTCTTGTGCCGTTCGATTGCGTCCATCACGTCGCCGATCGCGTGGCGGCCGCTGTGGCCGCCCCAGGGTATCGTCTGATCCGGGATCAATATCTCGAGGTCCGGCCTGGCACCGGCGTCACCCTTGATTAGCCGCACGGCATCAATGTCGCCGCGCGGGGCCAGCCAATGGCGATAGGCCACCGGATCTGCCACGGTCGCGGACAGGCCAACGCGGCGCATCCCGGGCGCAAAGGCCTGTAGCCGTGCCAAAGCGAGGGACAGAAGATCTCCCCGCTTCTCCCGGGCAAAGGCATGAATCTCATCGATCACGACCGTCTTGAGACCGGCGAACATGGTTGCGGCTTCCGGGTAGCTTAGGAGGAGACTGAGCGATTCGGGCGTAGTGAGAAGGATCTGCGGCGGCCGGGCGCGCTGCCGGGCCTTGCGGTCGGAGGGGGTGTCACCGCTTCGTGTCTCTACCCGGATGTCGAGTCCCATTTCGGCGACTGGCGTAAGGAGGTTGCGTTGAACGTCCACTGCCAACGCCTTGAGCGGCGATACGTAAAGGGTGTGGAGGCCGTCCGTCGGCTGATCGATGAGGTCGACCAGCGTCGGCAGGAAGCCGGCCAGCGTTTTCCCCGCCCCGGTCGCGGCAACCAGCAGCGCGTGATCTCCGCTCCTCGCCGCGTCCAGCATTGCGAGTTGGTGCGCGCGCGGTCGCCATCCGCGCAATGCAAACCATTCATTCAGCAGAGGCGGCAGCTCGTCCAACCCGGTTCCTTCCAAACAGAACCGAGATGGCGCTTGAAAGCGGCCGCCGCAATGGCAGGCGCGTCAGCACCTAAACCGCGATCAATAATTATAAGGATCGTCCCACGGATCCCAGTCGAGATCGACGTCCAGCGCCTTGTTGAGTGCCGCCACCGCTGCGCCGACGATCAACACGCCGCCGACAAACCAGAAAGCCTTGCTTCGCATCATCCGTTCCATGATCGGTTCCCCGGGTTCCGATTGAACTGAGCCATCCAATAGCTATCATGATAAGATCACCGCATGAAAGCTGCGTGACCATTTTGTGACTAATGCTACACATGAGTGACAAATTGGGCACAGACACAAATTCCATAGAGCAGGATTATTGGACCTCCGATGCGCCAGACCATTCCGATGATGATCGCCCTTCTTCTGAGTGCATGTAGCACGCAGAAGGACGCTAATAATGCCATTGATGAAGCCAATGAACCGCTGGAATTACCGCCGCCGGACAATGAGGCGGTCAACCTGGGCGTTTCCAATTTACCGGCCGAAGAAAATGGACGCTCGAGCCGCTATGTCCCGCTTGATGCCAGCAATTGCCCGCAAATCAGCGTCGATAAGGAAAGTGCTGGTTGGACCAGGGCATGTCCGGCTGTCGATGGTAAAATATTGAGCTGGACCAGCAGCGATGCTCGCGAGGACCTGATCGTTGGGCAGGCCGATCTTGCGTTGAATCACAAGGTGGCAAAGGGCGCATTCTCATCGCTCGGGCCGGCGGTCGAATGGCGCGGCCCAACCGGCCAGCCTGCCGACCTACTCATCGTCCGGGTCAATGTGGCACAGGCAGACACCGACAAACCTGACATCAGCAAATTGGCCATCGTTCGGCTCGATCCCGCGCCGTGTGTTGCAGCGGTGGTGGAGCCTGGCCCTGAACAGAACGAAAAAGCGCGCGAAATTGCCGACGGCAAGTTGCCTGCCTGCAAAGTCTAATGGTCTGCAGCGACAGCGGCGATACCGCTTGCGTCCAGCTGGTGATTGATGGTCGCCATCAGCCGGTCGAGACCAGCCTGATCCTTTGCTTCAGCCCGCGCAACCAGCACGTCTTGCGTATTTGACGCGCGCAGAAGCCACCAGCCGTCGTCCGTCTTCACGCGGACGCCATCGGTATCATTCACCGCGGCGCCCTCGGTGGCGAGCCGCGCCGCGACCTCCTTGACGATGTCGAACTTGCGCGCCTCGTCGACCTGAAAGCGCATTTCGGGTGTGGCGACGCTCACCGGCATTTCGCTGCGCAGGTCGGTAAGGGATTTGCCGCTGTCGCTGACCGCGCGGATCAGGCGGATCGCGGCATTCATCGCATCGTCGAATCCATACCATTGATGCTTGAAGAAAATATGCCCGCTCATCTCGCCAGCCAGCGGTGAGCCGGTTTCCTTCATCTTCGCCTTAATCAGGCTGTGTCCGGTTTTCCACATCAACGGCTGGCCGCCCATTTCGGCAATGCGGTCAAACAGCGTCTGGCTGGCCTTGACGTCAGCGATGATGGTTGCGCCGGGCAGGTCTTTGAGCACCGGGCCCGCCAGGATCATCACCAATTGGTCGCCCCAGATCACCCGGCCCTGACTGTCAACCGCGCCGATGCGATCGGCATCACCGTCAAATGCGATGCCGAAATCCAGGCTCTTGTCGGCAACCAGTGCTTTCAGGTCGGACAGGTTTTTCTCCACTGTCGGATCGGGATGGTGGTTGGGGAAGGTGCCGTCGACTTCCATGTAAATGGCGTGATGTTCACCCGGGAGACGAGCGAGCAGCTTTTCCAGAACCGGGCCGGCCGCGCCATTGCCCGCGTCCCAACCAATGCGATAGGATTTGCCGTCAAAGCCTTTCATCAGGGCATCGACATAGGCGTCGCTGACATCGGTTTCGCTGACCGATCCGCTCCCGTCGCTCCAATCGCCTTCCGCCGCGCGGCGGCCCAAATCCTGAATCTCTGCGCCAAAAATCGAGCGGCCGTTGAGCAGCATCTTGAAGCCGTTATAGTCGCCAGGGTTATGACTTCCTGTCACCTGGATGCCGCCCTGCACCGGCAGGGTGGCCACGGCGAAATAGAGCATGGGGGAGGCCCCCATGCCGGTGCGGATCACGTCGACGCCGCCTTCGGTAAGGCCGTTGATCAGCGCATCTTCCAACGCGGGTGAGTGGGTGCGCCCGTCGCGTCCCACCGCAACGGTCTTGGCATTTTCATTGACGGCAAGCGCGGCGTAGCTGCGACCCAAAGCGTAGGCGTCCGCGTCTGTAAGGGTTGATCCGACAATGCCGCGAACATCATATTCGCGCAGGATGGTGCGGTTGAACTGGTGACTCATGGAACGGCCCTTAGGAAAATCAGCCGGCCGCCGCTACCGGTTCGGCAGCGTCCGACTGCCCCGGAATGTCGAGGCTGGAAATCATCTCGCGCAATTCCTGGCGCGCAGCGACATGGCCAAGGCCGACTTCGCCGATTTCCTGGAAATCGAGAAGGGTCAGGCCCTTCGGAAAGAGCTCGCGATAAATGACACGCTCGCCAAGGCCGGGAATGACGCGGAACCCGACCCGGCGAGCCAATTCGTCGAGGGCGGCACCGACCCGAACAAGGTTGTGCGACTGAATATGCTGAAGGCGGTTGCGGAGCACGACCCAGTCGACGCTTTTGCCGACATTCTTCGCCCGCTGGGTACGGCTGTTCCAGATCATCTCGGCATAAAAGCTGGGCCGGGTAATTTTGAAGGTTTCAGGATGGACCTGACCGATCAGGTCGAGATCAACGAAACTGTCGTTCATGGGCGTAACCAGCGTATCGGCCTTCAGGATGGCGGCGCGGGCGACCTCGTCATCGCGGCCGGGCGTATCGATGACGATCACATCGGTATCGGCCGCAAGGCGATTAATCGCGGCGTCGAGTCCTGCGATGCTCTGATCGTCGAGCACTTCATAGCGGGCCTGAGGGATCGCCTTGTCCAGGCGCTTCATGGTCTCATCGCGGTTTTCAAGGTAGCGGGTAGTCGTACGCTGGCGATGATCCAGGTCGATCACGCCGACCCTGTGCCCCGACGCGGCAAGCGCAATGGCGGTATGAACGGCAGTGGTGGACTTGCCCGTCCCCCCCTTTTCGTTGGCGAACACGATGAAATGCACTTGGCCCATGGCCGACACGACCCTCTTGTTTAACCTCCCGCCACTTCCCTAAGGAAGCGGCCCCACACCCCGTGTATCGAAGGGCCGAATCCCATGCAAACCGTTCGTGATCTCGATTCGTTGCGCCGGACCACGGGTGAATGGCGCACTGAAAGCGAGACAATCGCGCTGGTTCCAACCATGGGCGCGCTCCACGACGGGCATTTGGCGCTGGTCACAGCTGCCAAGGCACGTGCCGATCGGGTTGTGGCGAGCATTTTCGTCAATCCGCTGCAGTTCAACGACAAGGCCGACCTTGACCGTTATCCAAGGCAGGAGCGTGAAGACGTCGCCAAATTCGCTGACGCCGGCGTTGATCTTGTGTGGGCGCCGGCGGTGGACGACCTGTACCCACATGGGTTCGCGACCAAGCTAAGTGTTTCGGGAATTAGTCAGCGGTGGGAAGGCGAGCACCGGCCCGGTCATTTCGACGGCGTGGCGACTGTGGTGGCCAAGCTGTTGATTGGCGCGATGCCAGACGCAGCCTTTTTTGGTGAGAAGGATTTTCAGCAATTGGCGCTGATCCGTCGAATGGCCTTGGACCTTGGCCTGCCCGTTGAGGTCATCGGTGTGCCGACGGTCCGCGCGGCCGATGGCCTTGCGCTATCATCCCGCAATGCGCTGCTGACATCGGAGCAGCGGAACGCAGCGCCTGCTTTGTCGCGGGCGCTCGGCAATGCGGCGCGGGTCATCGGATTCGGCGAATCGGCGCCAGCGGCGCTGGATTTAGTGACGGCAGAACTGGAAGAAGCGGGTTTTGGACCGATCGATTATGTTGCTTACGTCGACGAGGGCAGTCTGGACCCTGTCGATCACTACATCGAAAATGGTCGCATCATTGCGGCTGCTTTCCTCGGGAAAATCCGGCTGATCGACAATATGCGTGTCGTTCGGGACACAGAATAAAAACACGGTCACCGACGCGTTAACCATTTGTTGGCGAATCGCGGCGAATTCTCCGTTCCAACGAGGAACAGGGGATTTTGTCATGGCGATCAGTGAAAAAGCAGCCGAGTTTTTCCTGCAAACCCGCATGGCGGAGGCGGAAGCCGGCAATATCGATGCCCTTTACGATCTAGGGGTAAGCTATTCAACGGGCCGCGGCGGCGCCCCGGTGGACCTTATCGAAGCGCATAAATGGTTCAATCTCGCCGCCCTGTCGGGCGATACTCGGTCCCAGGCATGCCGCGCCGAAATCTCATTTGAGATGACGGCCCGCGAAATCGCCGAGGCGCAGCGGCAGGCCCGCTCGTGGCTTGGTTCCGCCGTCTTGCATCGTCACGCGGCATAAGCTGAGCCGGAGACCCGGCACGCTTCACGCGTGCTGGGGCACCAACTCAGCCCTTCACCAGACTATCTGATAACAACCGTCACGACGCGGCGGTTCTGGGCCCATGCGGCCTCATTCGAACCGGTCGCGATCGGGCGTTCCTTGCCCCAGCTGGTGGTAAGCAGCCGGTTTGCCGGAACACCTTGCGACAAAAGATAATCGCGCGCTGCATTGGCACGCCGTTCACCCAATGCCTGATTATATTCGCGTGTGCCGCGCTCGTCGGCATGGCCTTCGATCGACGCGCGGACATTGGGGTTCGCGATCAGCCAGCGGGCCTGGGCCGCCAGAGTCGCCTGCGACGCCGTATCGATCGCATATTCATCGGTGCCGAAATATATCGTGTCCGAACCCGCCTTTGCGACCAGGTCGGCCTGGAGCGCGGGCAATTCCACTACTTCGAGCGAATTGGGATCGGTCGAATTCGGGTCGGCCGGTTGCTGCGTCGGCGGCAGGGTTTCGACCGGCGGCGCCTTACGGGCGCAGGCGCCAAGCGACAGGGCGATGGCGGTCATGCCAATCAGAACTGTCTTGTTCATGGGTATTCTCCTCGTCTTCTGCGTCATATTAATTGTTAAGCGGGGACCAGCTGGGGTCCGAAGCGCCGACCGGTGTCGGCATCAGGCGCGGCTCGCCGCCGCTGATCGGCACTGCATAGAGCCGGGCATTGCCGGAGCCTTGCGTGGTTCGATGGAACATCACGAACTGGCCGTTCGGTGCCCAGCTGGGCTGTTCGTCTTGCCAGCCGTTGCTGAGGATGCGCTCATTACCGCCGCCGGCACCCATCACACCGATGCGGAAGGCACCTGCGATTTTGGTGAAGGCAATGAGATCGCCGCGCGGGCTCCACACGGGCGAGGCATAACGGCCGCCGCCGAAGCTGATCCGCTTCTGGTTCGAACCGTCGGCGTTCATGACATAAAGTTGCTGGGTGCCGGAACGATCACTCTCGAAAACGATCCTGCTGCCGTCCGGCGAGAAGCTGGGTGCAGTATCAGCGCCCGGCATGTTGGTCAGCTGCCGCATCGGTCCGCCGTTGACCGACACGGCAAAAATATCGGTGTTGCCACCGATTGCCTTGGAAAAGACCACGGTGCGGCCGTCCGGTGAAAATCGCGGTGCGAAGGTGATGTGGTCACCGGGGATAAGCAGCCGCTCGGTTCCGCTCGACACGTCATACAACAGTACTCGCGGCTTACGTCCGATGTAGCTGACGTAGACGAGCTTATCGCCGCGCGGTGAAAATCGCGGGGTGACAACGGTGGACCGGCCGATGGTCAGATAGCGGTGATTGGAACCGTCGCTGTCCATGATGGCAATGCGCTTCTCGCGGTTCGTCTTGGGGCCGGTTTCGGCAACATAAACGACGCGCGTATCGAGATATGGCTGCTGTCCCGACAGGCGGGCATAGACCATGTCGGCGCATTTGTGGGCGGCCTGGCGCCAATTGTCGGTGGTCACGGCAAAACCCTGATTTGCCAGCTGGCGCCCCGCCGACACGTCATGAAGATAGCACGCAACGGTCATCCGGCCGTCGGCACGCGGCTCAACATAGCCGGTGACAAGGTTTGCGACCCCGGTTGATCGCCACTCGCCCCATGCGGGCTGGCCCGCCTGTTCCGGGCCATAAGATGGCAGGCCGCCCGGCCCGATGGGCGTAAAAGCGCCCGTTGACCGAAGGTCGGACACGATGACATCGGAAATCTGGCGGCCAACGCCGTCCATTGATGGGATGATCGGCACGGCGATGGACGCCGGGGCATTGGTGCCGCCGACAACATCGACCTCCAGTGGTTGCCCGGCATCCTGCGCGAGCGCTGCGGACGCGAGCGGGAGGATGAAAAGGGCGGCGATCTTCTTGTGCATGATGGCCTCTCCTAAGACGGTAGGTTGTAGATCATGATGAAATCGGACCAGCCGCGGCCGCTCTCGGTTTCATATAATTCGGGCGGGAGGCCGCGCATCGGGGCGCAGCCGGTGAACGCGGCAACGGCAAGATCGACGACCCGTTCCTCATATTGGGCATTGTCGCCGTCGACGCCACTGGTTCCCAGGACCATCGGCGGCCGCTTCAATCGCCCGTTCGGGAATAGCTGCAGGCGCATTCGAACCTTGATGCGGCTGGCACCCGGACCAGGGTTCACCTGTCGGTCTGCACAGGGTTGGACCTGGCGCCGAATGGCAGAAACGATCCCCGCCATTGCCGAGGCGCTTACGGTTGCGGCGGCAGGCCTACCGGTATTGCCCTTTGGCGCGAGATCGTCGCTGACGCCCTTCAGAAAATCGCTTCCCAAGCGCGGGGCCCGCGGCTGCGCCCCTGGCCGGGCCTGAGGTTTGGCTGTCGGCGGGGCTGGCTTTGCCGGGGCTGGCTTTGGCGCGGCCGAGCGAGGCGGCGACGGTTGGACGCGCTGAACGGGTCGCGGCGGCGGTGCCGGTGCGGGTGCGGGCACGGGCGTTGGCGCTGGGGGGGGCGATTCAATTGGTTCGGGCGGTCCGACCTCTGGCGCTTGCATTGCCGGCGCGGGGGATGGTGTCTCCGCGGGAGCGGCGCTGTCCAGCGCGACCTCGTCCGCAAACTCGACCTCCATTGCGGGCGGCTCGGGCACCGGCGCGACATGTGCAAGGCTCAGCGACAGCGCGCCAATCAGGACGACATGGAAGGCCAGCGCAGCGCCGGCTCCTGTCCATTCGGCCCGATCAAGCTTCACTGTTCGTCACCTCCTACGCTGACCAGCGCAACGCGGTTGAGGCCGGCGCGGTTGAGCTCACCCATCACCGCCATCACCCGGCCATAGTCGAGGCCCTTGTCGGCGCGCAGGTAGATACGACGACCCTCGGCGGGCTGCGGCTCGGCGGCGAGGTTGGCGAGCGCTTGCGGCAAGGAGGCGGCTGCGACCGGGGCGTCGTCGATGGTGACTTGTCCGCTACCGTCGATCGAAATGTTCACAGGCTTGGCCTGCTGGTCAAGCGGGGCGGCGCGGCTTTCCGGCAGGTCGATGGGCACGCCCGTGACGAGAAGCGGCGCAGTGACCATGAAGATGATCAGAAGCACCAGCATGACGTCGACAAGCGGCGTGACGTTGATCTCCGCCATCGGGGCGCGGCGCCCTCTACCCCGCCGATTATTGTTCAGACCGGCCCCCATCAGCGGCTGCTCACGATATCGACCTCCAGCTCGCGGCTGAGGGTTGCGTGAAAGCGGTCGGCGAAGCGGCCAAGGCGTGCTTCCAATCGATCAAGGCCATGGCTGAGACGGTTATAGGCGATGACCGCCGGGATAGCAGCGAACAGGCCAATGGCGGTTGCGAACAGCGCTTCGGCAATTCCCGGTGCAACAACCGCGAGGCTGGTGTTGTTGGCGCCAGCGATGGCCGTGAAACTGCGCATGATGCCCCAAACGGTGCCGAACAGGCCGACGAACGGCGCCACTGAGCCGACGGTAGCGAGGATGTTAAGGCGGTCGCCCAGCCGATCGAGTTCGGCGGCTACGGCGGAGCTCATCCGACTGGCAAGCCGTTCGCGGGTCCCCGCCCTGTCAATTGCCTTTGTCTTGGTTGATCGCCGCCATTCGTCCATCGCTGCCGTCATGACCACGGCGATGGGCAACGGGTCATTCTGCCGTTTGGCATAGAAGGCATCAATATCGCTCGACGCCCAGAAGTCCTTTTCAAACTGATCGGTCAGTCGGTTGATTTTTTTCAGCCGTATCGAATGGGTGAAGATAATCGCCCAGGTCCAGATGCTGGCGAGGAGAAGGCCGACCATTACCAGCTTCACGATTATATCGGCGTGAAGAAACAGGTTCATGGGGCTCATGAGGTCGGTGGAAGTTTGAACGGGCATTATTCCTCGTTTGTTTCTAGTGCCTTGAATTTCGCTACCCAGTCCGCCGGCTGGCGGATCGGGCGCCCGGATGGGGACAACAGGGCCGCAACAACGCTCGCCTCGGCCAAGATTTCCTGCCCGCGCATGACCCTTTGATGAATGGCACAGCTTGCGGCGCGAACTGCCGTGACCCGGCTGATGACAAGCAAGCCATCGTCGAGCTTGGCCGGCCGCCGCCATTTGATGTCCATTTCGCTGACCGCATAAGCGCCCCCGCCACTGTCCAGAAAAGCGCGTTGGTCGATCCCGGCAGCGCGCAACATGTCCGACCGTGCTCGCTCAAAGAAGCGCAGATAATTGGCATGGTAGACAATCCCGGCGGTGTCAGTGTCTTCGAAATAGACGGTCAGCGCAAAATGATGCGCCGTCCCGACGAAGCCGCCGCGATAGGGTGTGTCAAAGGGCGATGGGTCCATCTGATCCGCCTTAACCATTACGGATCATGCGGGGCAACCCCGGCTAGCGCGTTTGGCCCTGTCTGACGCCCGCCGCGCCGTTCAGGGCGCCAACCTGGCGTACAAGGTCGCCCTGCGGCGCGTAGATGTCCGATAGATGCATGCCCCATCCCGGCAGGAACATTCCGAGCAGCCCCACCTCGCCCCCGACGCGGTCGGTGCGCTTGTCCGTGGGATCGGCGTTGGTGCGTATCGACAGATACCCTCGTGGGCCATCGTTGATGCACATCGCCGACACCAGGCCGGAGGTGTGGACAAAGTTGGAGGGCGGAGCCCCTTCGCTTGACCAGCTGATCGGCCCACCGGGGACCGGAAGGATGGAACGGGTGAACCAATAACTGTCGAGTGGGACCCATCCGGCCGCACCCGGGCGGGCTGGGTTGGTGCAGGCGACGGTCATTCCCGGCTTGTCAGAAATACCAAACAGAGCGCCAACCGGCGGCGCATTTTTCTCGCGAAAGCTGACCCAGGTCATGACGCAGCCGGTCTGTCCGGCCTTGGAACAGATCGGTGTCGACTTGAACGTTCCACCGACCAGCTTCCCCTGCGGCACAAGGACGTTGAAACCGGGGATGATCGCCAGTTTCATGCGTCTGGCCTCGGGTTTCCCCTCAATCTCATTGGCGAGAAGTTGCTGGAGCATCAACGAGCCCTGACTGTGGCCGATCAGAACATAGGGGCGTCCCTTGTTATATCTGGTCAGATATTCCCGCCACGCTTTGCGGATATCGGCATAGGCCGTCATCGCTGGCCCCGTGACGTCGCCGCCGGTCGCGGCGACGCTGACGGCTGCGAGCGTCATCGAGCGATACATCGGCGCATAGGTTTTGCAGGTCGATGCGAACCGGGTAAAATTGGTCGTCATGATCGCCTTTTCCTCGCCATCACCTGGGACGAGGTCGCTGTTCAGACCAGAATCGCGACTGACAGTGGGGTAGACGATGAAGCAATCGACGTCGGCGTCCTTGGCGATCACCGAAACGTCGGTTTTTCCATAGCCATCGGAACCGAGCTGGGTGGTCTTGAGCGGTGTCGCGCAACTATCGTTACGCCCCGGCAGGCACAGCCAGCTACTCTCCTTGCCATAATCCACCGTCGACGCAGGCAGCGATTGGGTGGCGAGGGCGGCGGCAAATAGAAGCGACATCATTTGGACTCCGGATCAAACAGGCCCGTCTGGCTTCCGGCGGGCGGGGTCAGGCCGAGGTGTGTCCAGCCGCGGCCGTTGAGACAGCGCCCTCTTGCCGTTCGGGCGATGAGGCCAAGCTGAATGAGATAGGGTTCGACCACATCCTCCAGCGTGTCGCGCGGTTCGGAAAGACCGGCGGCGAGCGTTTCTATCCCGACCGGGCCGCCGCCATATAGATCGGCGATCATGGTGAGATAGCGCCGGTCCATCGCGTCGAGCCCGAGGTGGTCGATTTCCAATCGCTGAAGCGCCCGGTCGGCAACCGGAGCATCGATAGCGTCGGCACCGGCAGCATGGGCAAAGTCGCGCACCCGGCGGAGCAGGCGGCCGGCGATGCGCGGCGTGCCCCGACTGCGCCGAGCGACTTCGCGAGCGCCGTCGTCCGTAAGGATTGCGTTCAGCAAGCGGGCGGCACGGGTGACGACCCGCTCAAGTTCATCGACAGTGTAGAAATTGAGCCGGACAGGAATGCCAAAGCGGTCCCGCAGCGGCGTGGTCAGCAGGCCCTGCCGCGTGGTCGCGCCCACAAGCGTAAATCTAGGCAGGTCGATGCGGACACTGCGCGCCGATGGCCCTTCGCCGATCATCAGGTCGAGCGCCCGGTCCTCCATCGCTGGGTAAAGCACTTCCTCGACTGCCGGATTGAGCCGGTGAATTTCGTCGATGAACAGGACGTCGCCGTCTTCCAGGTTTGTGAGAAGCGCGGCCAGATCGCCCGACTTGGCAATTACAGGTCCGCTGGTCGCGCGGAATCCAACGCCCATTTCGCGGGCGAGAATCCCCGCAAGCGTGGTCTTCCCCAGTCCCGGCGGCCCGAAAAACAACACATGATCGAGCGCCTCACCGCGCGCCTTCGCCGCATTGACGAAAATGCGCAGATTCTCGCGCGCCGCCTGCTGGCCCACAAATTCGTCGAGACTTTTCGGGCGCAGCGCCGCGTCCGCATCCTCAGCGGTGCGTTCAGGGGTGGTCAAGCGCGTGGGATCGGTGGCCATTAGTTGGTCGGTGTTTCTGTATTGCTGCGCTGCCACGGCCAACGCCCATCAATCTCCAATTCCAGGCTCCAGCTAAGGAAGGTCCGGATGAGAACGATCGCACCGAGCACAATCACGCTCTGCAGACTGGGGGCAACGGCAACCGTATTAATGATGTCGGCCGCGATTAGAAATTCGAGGCCTAGCAAAATCGAGCGACCGAAGTTGGAGCGCAGCGCGGCCATTGCCGACAGCCGCTGATCCGGGTGGACCATTCGCACGGCAAACATGCCCAGATTAATGGCGGCGCCAAGCGCGATGATCAGGATTCCGGCAAGTTCCAGAATCTTGGCAACGTCATGAGCGATCTGGGTTGCGGTTTGATCAAGCATTGGCGCCCATTCAACACATGGCGGTCCTCAGGACAAGAATTGCTTTAGATGAAACTGCTGCTAGGCCATGGCTTCGCCAAAATTGAGGGGGGTGAAAGATGCTTGTCGACCGTAGGAACCTGATGATCGGCGCGGGCGCAGTCGCCTTAGCCGCAACGCCCGCCATGGCGCGATCACGCGGCAAGGCAGATTGGTTCGACGGCGCGATCGTCATCGACGCGCTCGGTGGAATTGGCGATCCATATGGCTCGGAAGAATCGACCCGTTTAAGTGATCGTGCATGGGCAGAAATGGTCGCAACTGGCGTCACCGCCCTCCGCGATACGGTGATGCCGGTTGGAAACGTTGCGGATCCGTGGGGCGATTATCAAAAGGACATCGCCTCCAAACAATCCATCCTCAACGCCAACCCGGATCGACTTTTGCTCGTGCGCAGCGCGGCGGATCTTTTGAAAGCCAAGCGCGAGAAGAAATTTGGCGTGATCTGGGGCACTCAGGATACGTCCATGGTTGGCGGCGAGCTCGATCGGCTTGCGCAGATGAAGAAGGACGGGGTCATGACCGTCCAGCTGACCTACAATAATGCTGATCTTGCCGGTGATGGTGCGGTTGAGCCGCGCAATGCTGGCCTGACCAAGCTGGGTAAGGCCACCATCGATCGGATCGAGGCTGAAAAACTGTTGCTCGATCTCAGCCATGGCGGCGCGCGCACCATGGCGGAGGCAGCGGAACGGGCGAAAAGGCCGCTCGTCATCAGTCATACCGGTGCACGGGCCCTTCATGACCATCCTCGGAATACGGAGGATGCCACGATCAAAGCGGTTGCGAACAAGGGCGGTGTGGTCGGCGTTTACCTAATGCCGTTTCTGGCTGCGGGGGGACACCCAACGGGCAGCGACCTCATCGCTCATATCGAGCATGTCGCCAATGTTGCGGGCGAGGATCATGTCGGAATCGGCAGCGACAATGGTGTTCTGCCGATCCCCATGGACGAAGCATATCGCAAGCGGATGGACGATTGGCAGCGTCAGCGCATTGCGCAGGGCATCGCTGCGCCGGGAGAGGCAGTGGGCGTCTATACGCTGGTCGCCGACTATAACAGTATTGACCGGTATCGTCGGCTAGCGCGCGATCTGGAGAAGCGCGGCTGGACGTCGAGCCGCCTGGAAAAGCTGTTCGGCGGCAATTTCTTGCGCGTCTACAAAGACGCCTGGGGCGCCTAAGCTTTCGGTTTTGACCGCCTGCGGGGCGCCGCCGTCTTGGTTGCCGGTACCGAAGCAGTATCGGCAACGGCAACGTCGGACCCGGTGTCGGACTTCGTCATTTGCCACAAGGCCATGCACATGCCGGCGATCATCGGTCCAAGGACGATGCCTGCCGCGCCCATCAGGCTCAGTCCGCCGAGCGTGGTCACGAGCACCACGAAATCGGGGATTTTGGTCCCGCGTCCGACCAAGGTGGGGCGAAGCAGGTTGTCGACCATTGAAATGACGAAAAAGCCTGCCGCCAGCATGATCAGGCCCTTCACCAGCGAGCCGGTCAGCACGAGATAGATGGCGACCGGAATCCAGATCAGCCCCGACCCGATTGCCGGGATCAATGCCGCGACGCTGGTGGCCGCGCCAAGCGCGATGGCCGGCTGAACCCCAAGCAGCCAATAGCAAATGGCGGCAATTGCACCTTGCGCGACGGCAATAACAAAGACGCCGCCAACCGTTGCCTTGGTGATCGCGACAAAGCGTTCGGACAGCCGCGACGTCAGATGCGCGCTGAATGGGAGGTAGCTGATTGTGCGCTGATAGATCCCGCGACCGTCGTAGAAAAAGTAAAACAGCACATAGAGCATGATGCTGAGTTGGACGAACACTGACAGCGTCGACTGGGCAGCAGAGGAGAATATCCCCACCAATCGCTGCGCCACCGAGCTGAATGTAATCAGCGATCCGTCCGATGTGCTGCTACGCAATTCTTCTGCGAGGCGCGGCGGCAGCAGGTTGAGGCCGTCGCGGGTAAGCTGAGAAAAGACAGCCTGGTAATGCGGCCATGCTTCAATAAGCGCATTGATCTGTCCTGGGAGGGCAAGCGCAAGAAGAATGGCGGGGATGACGAGCACCAGCGCAATCAACAAGACCATTAGCAGGGACAGCGCCGACCGCGGTAATTTCACATGCTTGACCACCCAGTTCCATACCGGGTCAAGTAATACCGTGAGCACCACCGCCCAGAATAGCGCCATGGTGTAGGGCCACATGACCATCAGGAACAGAATGGTGAACAGCCCGACCAGGAACATGCCCGGTTTGTCATTCTTTGTGATGATCTGAGGCATCGCCCGGTCCCCCCGTTATTTAGCGGCCTTTTTGAGCGCCAATCGGACCAGCGCGTCAAGTGTCGCGTTGGGCCCAAGTTCATCACTTGCCGCGGCGACCGCAGCGCTCGCTTCGGCGGGCTTAAAGCCGAGGTTCGCAAGCGCCGATAGCGCGTCGGCCGCTGCGCCGCCGCGCGGTGCAGCGGCGCCCGCTGCACCGGCAAGCGCCGGGCTGCCCAATTTTCCAGCCAGCTCATTGACGATGCGCTGCGCAAGCTTGGGACCAACGCCATTGGCGCGGGCCACCATCGTCTTGTCGCCATGTGCGATTGCGGTCGCGAGTTCCGTTGGGTCGAGCACGGACAGAATTGCCAGCGCAACTCGTCCGCCAACGCCTTGTACGCTGGTCAATGCCCGGAAACTTTCGCGCTCACCCGCGGACCCGAATGCGAACAGCGTCCAGCCATCGTCGCGGACCTGCAATTCCGTCAACACCATGACGTTGCCGCCGACCGGGCCGAGCGCATCAAGCGTTCGAGACGATGCAAGGACCTGATAACCCACGCCTGCTACGTCAATGACGGCGTGGTCGGCGGTTGCTTCGGCGAGCAGTCCGGTCAGTCGGGCAATCATGGGGTCATGGTGTAGAGGAAGCGCGCCGCCGTTCAAGCGGCGGACTTGCGCCGCCTTCGTTGAACAGCCATGAATCGGCTTTGGGGGAAGGAATATGGGTCGCGCCGTCGATGAACGACGCATTTTCTGGGGAATTCTGCTGGCGGCCGTCATTGTGCGGCTGTTCGCATTCAATCCCTGGTCTTCCCATCACCCCGACGAACTGATCCAATATCTGGAACAGGCGCACCGAATTGTCTTCGGCTATGGCGTCGTGCCCTGGGAGTTTCGCTATTTCATCCGCAGCTGGCTGATCCCACTGATGCTGGTGCCGCCGATGCAGATTGGCGAATGGATCGACCCCGGCGGGCAGCTTTACCTGGTATTGCCGCGTCTTATGGTGGCGGCGATCAACTTTGGCCCGGTAATTGCCGGTTGGTACATCGGGCGGCGCTTTTCGCTGCAGCATGCGATCATCGCCATGGTGGTCATGGCCTTTTGGGTCGAATGTGTGGCCTTTTCCGTTCAGACGCTTAGCGAAAGCATGGCGGTCTCTCTGTTCCTCATTGCAGCCGCAATCCTGAAGCCAGACGCGCGTTTCCGTAACATCATGATCGCGGGTGCCCTGATTGCAATTGCAGGGATCATGCGGTTCCAATTTGGCCCGGCGATGGCGGCGTTTGGCATCATGGTCGCGCGCAAGGACTGGCGGATCTGGAAGGGGCTGCTCGCTGGCGGATTGCCCGTGCTGGTCGCGGGCGGTCTTCTCGACCTGGCGATGGGCCTTTGGCCCTATCAATGGGTCTATACCAATTATGCGATGAACATCGCCGGCGGGAAGATGCGGATGATTGCCGGACCCGGTAATCCGCTGATGTATGCCGCGATGTGGGTGTGGAGCTGGCAGCTTGCGTTCTTGTTGGTGCCATTCCTCGCCATCGTTGGCTGGCGGCGATATCCCGCCCTGATGGTTGCGGCGCTGGTCAATTTGGCCTTTCACCAACTCGTCGATCACAAGGAATATCGATACATATGGCTGACGGTCGAAATCATGCTGCTGCTGGCCGCACTGGGCTCGGTCGACCTGCTGAAATCGACCCTGCTTGGTCGAAAGCTAAAAGATCCTGGTGGCGCCGATGCGACCGTGGGACTGGCCGTGGCCTGGATCGCTGTATCGGCGGCGCTGGCGATCACGCCAGTCCACCGTGACGGTTTCCGCATTGAGAATGATCCGGCCCGGTTGGCGTCGAAAGCGTTGCATAGCCCTGCCGTGTGCGGAATCGCGGTTCCTCGCTACACCTATTGGCAGTTTGGCTATGCTTTGCTGCACGTCGACAAGCCGGTGTTCCTGATCAGCAGCGCCGGAACGCCGCGCACCAGCGCACCAGGCGCGTCGGCCGCCGGTTATAACAGCATGCTGATCTGGTCAGACGATGCGCCGCCGCCTGCACCTTGGCGAAAGCTGGGCTGCACCGGTACGGGCAAGGAGCGATCCTGCCTGATGATGCGGCCGGGCGGCTGCGAAATGACAAAGGCCGCGCACGACGAACTATATCAACAGGTCCTGTATCGATTTGATATGTAGCGTCGGTTAGCGGATCATGGTCCGCCGACTCGCGAGATGGTGTGCATGGGTGACGGCGACGGCCAGTGCGTCAGCGGCATCGGGTCCGGTTATGCTGACACCTGGCAGAAGCCGCTGGATCATGGCGTGGACCTGTGCCTTTTCGGCGCTACCGGTTCCAACCACGGCCTTTTTGACGAGGCGCGCGGCATATTCCCCAACGTCGAGCCCGGACCGGGCCGCCACCATCAGCACTACTCCGCGCGCCTGACCAAGTTTCAGGGTGGATTGGGGGTTTTTGTTGACGAACACTTCTTCGACGGCAGCGGCCGCCGGTTCATAATCTGCGAACACAGCTTCCAGCTGACTTGCAAGCTGCGTCAGTCGTTTGGGTAGCGGGTCGGCGGCTGCGGTCCTGATATGACCATTGGCTACATGGCTCAGCCGGTTGCCGTCGGCGCGGATCAGGCCCCAGCCGGTGGTGCCAAGGCCGGGATCAAGACCGAGGATCAGCACAACAACGCCCTCGGCTCCGACGGCAGTGCCCAGTCGATAGGCGCTCGCCCATGCTCCTCAAGAAAGCGGTTTGCCTTCGAGAAATGGCCTGATCCAAAGAAGCCGCCATGGGCCGACAGCGGCGAGGGATGCACCGATTTCAGCACATGATGGCGCGACCCGTCTACGAAGGATGCCTTGCGCTGCGCATAGCTGCCCCACAGCAGGAACACGACAGGATCGGCCTTATCGTTGACGAGGCGGATGACAGCATCGGTGAACTGTTCCCAGCCTTTTCCCTGATGCGACGCGGCCTCGCCGTGGCGCACAGTGAGGACGCTGTTGAGGAGGAGAACGCCCTGGTCAGCCCAGTGGACGAGATGACCGTGAGAGGGGCGGGCAATGCCGAGGTCGCTCTGCAATTCCTTGTAGATATTGACCAGCGACGGCGGCGGCCTGACGCCTTCCGGAACCGAAAAGCAGAGTCCCTCGGCCTGTCCCGGACCATGGTAGGGGTCTTGCCCAAGGATCACGACCCGAACCTTGTCGAGCGGCGTGAGATCGAGCGCGCGGAACCATTGGCTGCCGGCGGGATAGATACGCTTCCCCGCCCCCTTCTCCGCCGCGAGGAAGGTTTTGAGCGATTGCATATAGGGCGCCGCGAACTCGCCCTTGAGCGGTTCAAGCCAGCTGGGATGGAGGCGGACCTCGCTCATTACCCCAGCTTCGCCAGCTCCTCGTCGCTAATTTCGTAATTGCCCCAGACGGTCTGGACGTCGTCATCGTCTTCCAGCGTGTCGATCAACTTCATCAGGGTCGAGACATCGTCGCCGGTCACGTCGACCGGGATTTGCGGCTTCCACGCCAGCTTGACCGCTTCGGCCTCGCCCAGCGCGGCTTCAAGCGCTTTTGCCACTTCGTGAAGACTGTCGGTCGAGGTCCAGACCTGATGTCCGTCCTCGTCGCTCTCGACGTCTTCTGCACCCGCCTCGATGGCCGCTTCCAACACTTTGTCGGCATCACCGACGCTACCCGGATATTCGATCAGGCCGAGCCGGTCGAAGCCGTGGGCGACCGACCCCGATGCACCGAGATTACCGCCGTTCTTAGAGAAAGCCGTGCGGATATTGGTCGCGGTGCGGTTGCGGTTGTCGGTCAGTGCCTCGACGATGATGGCGACGCCGTTGGGGCCGTAACCTTCGTATCGGATCTCTTCATAATTTTCGGTGTCCGCTGCCGACGCCTTGTCGATCGCCCGCTGGATATTATCCTTCGGCATCGACTGCGCCTTGGCGGCGTTGACCGCGGCGCGGAGGCGGGCGTTCATGTCCGGGTCCGGCAGGCCCATCTTCGCCGCCACGGTAATTTCGCGGCTGAGTTTTGAGAACATGCCCGAGCGCTTTTTGTCCTGCGCGCCCTTGCGGTGCATGATGTTCTTGAACTTGGAATGGCCTGCCACGGAAAACCCCGAAATATGTGATGGTTGGCGAGGCTCTTAGTCGGGCTTTGCCCGTACCTCAACCGGGCTTCGTTAGCTAAGGCGGACAGCCGTCCCACTAACCGCGACCATCAGCATCGACCCGTTCTGGCCGATCACCTCATAGTCTACGTCAATTCCCACGACCGCGCTGGCGCCAAGCTTCGCGGCGTCGGCGCTCATCTCTGCGATTGCCTGCTTGCGCGCATCGTCGAGCGCGTTTTCATAGGCGCCGGACCGGCCACCCACGATGTCGCGGATGCCGGCAAACATATCGCGAAAAATGTTGGCGCCGACGATGACCTCGCCATGGACGATGCCCAAATAGGCGTCGATGGCACGACCCTCAATTGACGGGGTGGTTGTCAGAATCATCGTTGGTCCTCCTCTTTGGGCGGATTAGTCCAGCCCCAGTGCGTTGCGATAGGTTTCAAGAAGCGCGTCGGCTTCCTGACGGGCATGACTTTCCATGCGGCGCAGGCGGACAATAGAGCGCATCGTCTTGGTGTCATATCCGTTGGCCTTGGCTTCGGCGTAGACGTCCTTGATGTCGTCAGCGATGCCCTTCTTCTCTTCTTCCAGGCGCTCGATGCGTTCGATGAAAAGGCGCAGCTGATCAGCCGCGACGTTACCCTCGCTCATGGTGTTTCCTTTAAAGCTGTCACGAATCCGTGAATTAATGTCGGTACAGGCCCTAAGGGTTGGCGGCGCCATGCTCAAGGGACGATGAATACGCATTCGTCGCTGTTCAACCTCTGCCCAGCCGCGCTATGGCATGAGGGCATCAATTGATAATGAGGAAATGTTACCTGTGACCCTGCTCCGCCCCCGCACCCGCAAGGTGAAGATATTGGCGACCCTTGGTCCGGCGTCCTCAAGTCCAGAAATGATCCGCAAGCTGATGGAGGCTGGGGCCGACGCTTTCCGCATCAACATGAGCCATGGCGATCAGGCCGATAAGGCGAAGCTGGTGGAGGCGATCCGCGGGTTGGAAAAGCAACTGCACCGCCCGACGACGATCCTGTTCGACCTTCAGGGGCCGAAGCTTCGAGTCGGAAAGTTCAAGGGCGGATCGGCTATGCTGGAAAATGGCGCGGCCTTCATTCTCGACCGATCGACAGATGCGGGCGACGAGACACGCGTTGAGCTACCCCATCCCGAGCTGTTTGAAGCGGTGAAGACCGGGTCTCGCTTGCTGGTCGATGACGGCAAGATCCGCCTTAAGGTCACGGATGCAGATGGCGAAACCATCACCACCATCGTCGAGGTGGGCGGAAAGATCAGCAATAATAAGGGCGTCAATGTGCCCGATATTGTCGTGCCGATTCCGGCCCTGACCGCCAAGGACAAGAGCGATCTTGCCTTCGCGTTGGAACAGGGCGCGGATTATATTGCGATGAGCTTTGTTCAGCGTCCGGAAGACGTCGTCGAAGGAAAGGCCCTGATCGGCGACAAGGCCGCGTTGATGGCCAAAATCGAAAAGCCGCAGGCGCTCGATTGCTTGGGCGACATCATCACTCTCGCCGATGCCGTAATGGTGGCGCGCGGCGATTTGGGCGTTGAATTGCCCCCCGAAGGTGTGCCGCCTGCACAGAACCGGATCGTTGCGGCTGCACGGCAGGCGGGCAAGCCGGTCGTGGTTGCCACGCAAATGCTGGAATCGATGATCGTCTCCCCAACCCCGACGCGGGCCGAAGTCAGCGATGTTGCCAACGCGATCTATGAAGGCGCCGACGCCATCATGCTGTCGGCCGAAAGCGCGGCCGGTCAATATCCGGTCGAAGCAGTGCGGATGATGGACAAGATCGGCACGTCGGTGGAGGCCGATCCGATCTATTCCCGCCGTATCCATTTCACCGAAACCCCGGCTGAAGAAACAATCGCCGACGCCCTATCGGAAAGTGCGGCGCAGATTGTGCGGATCATCAACGCGGCGGCGATGGCCTGCTACACCTCTACAGGATCGACGGCCCGGCGCATCGCGCGGGAGCGACCGCCAGTACCTATCTTGGTGATGACGGCGAGCATGAAGGTTGCGCGGCGGCTTGGGCTGCAGTGGGGCTGCCACGCCGTTCATACCCGTGACGTCTCGAGCTTTGAAGAAATGGTCGGCAAGGCCAAGCGCATGGCGCTTCGGCACCGCATCGCGACGGCTGGTGAGACCATGGTGATCATGGCCGGCGTGCCGTTCAAGACCTCGGGCTCGACCAACGTCATCCATGTGGTGAAGGTCGCCGGGGATGAACTCGAGTCCTACCTCAACGAATAGGCGCTTCATCTCCCGCTAATACGGCGGCCTCCATGATTCGTCCCGCTTCGTTGAAGTGGGTGGAGGTCTGTAATGCGTTGGGTGGCCGGAATATTCTTGCCCGTCTTGTTGGCGGCTTGTGCGATGCCGGACATGGGGCCAGCAAAATTCGTGTCGCCGGCCAAAGTTCCCCCGCCCCCGCCACCGACCACGCCGGTTCATCCGCAGCTGCCGACCGGCATGGCGATCATCGGGACGAGCACCTTTGGCACCATCCTCGCCGCCCCACCCAGCCCGGTGGATGACGTGACATCAAGCCGGCCGACCTATCGCAACGAATATGAATGGTATGCGCAGGAAAATGGCATTTCGGTCGAGGAAGCGCGCAGGCGGACGGCCGAGCAACAGCAGGTAATGCCGATCTTCGAGCGGCTGCAAGCGCGGCTTTCAAAGGACGAACCTACCAACTATGTCGGCGCGCGAATGGTTCACAAGCCGGACTGGGGCTATCTGCTCTATTTCAAACACGACCCCGAAACGACGCTCCGCAACTACAGCGTCCACCCCCGGTTCAAGGCGGTCCAGGGCGGGATGACGCAGGCAGAGCTTGAGGCGATTGTCCAGCCCTGGTCTGAGCGATTCACGGAAGCGGGTATCCTCAACGGTTATGCGATCAACACCCTAGAAGGCCGGATGGAAATGATGACCGGGCTGACTCGGGCGGAATATGAGGCGCTGGCAGCGGCGCGTGGTTGGGGGCCGCTTCCGGAACAGGTGTTCATGGCTTTCGCACCGGGGTTGGATGTGCCGCGGGTTGATCCGCGCGTGACGGGTTTTTTGCGCGGTTTCGCCTCGGAAAACCGTGCGACCACGCTCCAGTTGGCAGCGGGCTACAGCGGGCAAGCCATTCTTGACGATGGGTGCCTCAGGCTGAAGCAGAAGGATGGGTCGAAGGGGCCGCTACTGGTCTTTCACAAAGAAACGGGGATCGGTCTCGACGCGCAAGGTTATGTGGCGATCATCGACCGTCAGACCGGTAAGGCGATGGGCCGGATCGGCGAAATGTGGAGCTGGGCCGGTCCCAACGATGCGACCCACTTCGACGGACTGGCGGAGCTGAAAGCCGCGTGCGGAGATGGTCCGATCATCAACGTCGGTAATCCCGAAAGCCTCGCCCGTTTCAAGGCGCGCTACCCCGGCACCTGATTGACCTTCACGCCGCCAAGTGCCACCGCCATTCGCCAACAGGAGAGGTGAATGGCGACGAAGATCGAACAGCTGGAAGCGCGGCGTGAGGCGGCCCGGATGGGCGGCGGGCAGAAGCGCATCGATGCCCAGCATGCCAAGGGACGGTTGACGGCGCGCGAGCGGCTGTCCGTTCTGCTCGACCCCGGCTCGTTCGAGGAAGTCGACACCTACGTCGAACATAATAGCGTCGATTTCGGGATGCAGGATACGGTCATCCCCGGCGATGGCGTGGTCACCGGCAGCGGCACGATCAATGGCCGTCTGGTTTATGTCTTCGCGCAGGATTTCACGGTGTTCGGTGGGTCGCTGTCGGAGCGGCACGCGCAGAAGATCTGCAAGATTATGGACGCGGCGATGAAGGTCGGTGCGCCGGTCATCGGCCTCAATGACTCGGGCGGCGCGCGGATTCAGGAAGGCGTCGCCTCGCTCGGTGGTTATGCCGAGGTGTTTCAGCGCAACGTGCTCGCGTCGGGCGTGGTGCCGCAGCTGTCGCTGATCATGGGGCCGTGCGCTGGCGGGGCGGTTTATTCGCCGGCGATGACCGACTTCATCTTCATGGTGAAGGACAGCTCCTACATGTTCGTCACCGGGCCGGAAGTAGTGAAGACGGTCACCAACGAGGTTGTGACGCAAGAGGAACTGGGTGGCGCGGTGACGCACACAACCAAGTCTGGCGTGGCCGATGTGGCGTTTGAAAATGACATCGACGCGCTGCTGGCGGCGCGGGACTTCTTCGATTTCCTGCCGCTGTCAAACCGCCATGATTTGCCAACGCGGCCGACCGAGGACCCTTGGGACCGGCTGGAGGATAGCCTCGACAGCCTGATCCCGCCGAACGCGAACCAGCCCTATGACATGCATGAGCTGATCCGGAAGGTCGTCGACGAGGGCGACTTTTTCGAGATTCAGCCGAACCATGCCGGCAACATCATCGTCGGCTTCGCGCGGATCGAGGGGCGGACGGTGGGCATCGTCGCCAATCAGCCGATGGTGCTGGCCGGCTGCCTCGACATCAACAGCTCGAAAAAGGGCGGGCGCTTCGTCCGTTTCTGCGACGCGTTCGACATTCCAATCGTGACCTTCGTCGACGTGCCGGGCTTCCTGCCGGGCGTGGGGCAAGAGCATAACGGCATCATTAAGCATGGCGCAAAATTGCTGTTCGCTTATGCCGAAGCGACGGTGCCGAAGATCACGGTGATCACGCGCAAGGCTTATGGCGGGGCCTACGACGTCATGGCGTCAAAGCATTTACGCGGCGATTTGAACTACGCCTGGCCGACCGCGGAGATCGCGGTGATGGGCGCGAAGGGCGCGGTGGAAATCATCTTCCGCAGCGAAAAGGACGACCCGGAGAAGATCGCAGAACGGACGCGAGAGTATGAGGAAAGGTTTGCGAACCCCTTCGTGGCGGCAAGCAAGGGCTTCATCGACGAGGTGATTTATCCGCATTCCACGCGGCGACGTGTGGCGCTGGGGCTTCGTAAGCTGCGCGATAAGCAGCTGGAGAATCCGTGGAAGAAGCACGACAATATTCCGCTGTGAGCTCGTTTCTCACATTAATTATCGCGTCTTCTGTCGTAATTTTCGCGATCGGGCTGCGGTGTAAGATGATTGCGGATCGAGCGGAGCGGGAAGGGGTCCTTCGATTTTGGGCTCGGGGTTTATGGAAAGAACAGACAGTAATCAGATCTGAAGACCCTAAGAGGTTTGCTGCTGACGTTCGCTCCTTGAGGCTCGCGCCTTGGATTATGGCAGTGGTCGCATCATTCGCATTTCTCATGATTGGACTGACCGCATGAAACTCGGACGGAGGAATCAAGTCGGCCCGACCATTTCTAAATCACCGTCATGCTGAACTCGTTTCAGCATCCATTGTAGGGACCCGCCCCGCCCTTCCCGAAGTGGATCCTGAAACAAGTTCAGGTTGACGGATGTCCGGGGGGGCATTTGGCAGAGTGAACTCAGGATGCCGCGATGGGCGGAAGGCCAAGCCCTGGCGCAAGGTCGCGCCAATCCGGATTCTCGGTTTCGATCAGGTTGATCTTCCATTGGCGGTGCCAGCGTTTCAGCTGCTTCTCCCGCAAGATCGCAGTTTCCATCGTATCGCATTGTTCGAAACGAACGAGGTGGTGGACGCCATATTTCTTGGTGAACCCGTCCACCGCGTTCGTCCGATGCTGATACAGCCTTGCGATTAAGTCCGATGTCACGCCGATGTAGAGCGTACCGTGCCGTTTGCTTGCAAGAATGTAGACGCAGGGTTGCTTCATGCGAGCATCCTGCGCAGGGATAGATCCTGAAACAAGTTCAGGATGACGGTGATTTATGAAACTCGGACGTGTGAATCACGTCGGGGTTTCGTCGCCAAGTCCTCAACCGTCATCCCTCCCTTATCCGGGGCGACGGAACCGGGAGCTATTTTTGCCTGACTGTTACGACCACCCGCATTATTACGAACTTGCCTTCGACTTTCGTGATTTGCCTGCCGAGGCGCGGGTGATCCGGGCGTTGCAGGGGGAGTATTCGCCGGATGGCGGGCGCGATCTCCTCCACCTTGCCTGCGGGCCGGCGCAGCATTTGCGGGCGCTTCATGATGCCGGGTATCGCTACGCCGGGCTCGACCTTAGCCGGGCGATGGTCGGCTATGCGCGGGAGCGGGCGGCGGAATTGGGGATCGACGCCGCGATTTACGAAGGGTCGATGATCGATTTCCGGCTGGAGCGGCAATTCGATGTCATCTTCACCGCGCTTGGTGATTTATACGCACGCAATGCGGCGGAACTCGACCAGCATTTCGACAGTGTCTCGGCGGCGCTGAAGCCCGGCGGGCTGTACCTGATGGACTGGTGTATCCAGTTTGAGCCGTGGACGACCTTCGGCGGCGAGCCGCAGAGCTGGCAGATGGAGAAGGACGGCATCGCGCTCGACGCCAAGGTGACGATGGTGCCGGTCAGCGCGGTGGAACAGACGTTTGACGAAGTGCTCGACCTGTCGGTGCGCGACGGGGCGGAGGTGCATGAGCTGACCAGCGTGTCGCGCAAAACTGCGCTCTATCCGCAGCAGTTCCTGGCGCTGATCGCGGCGCATCCGGCGCTTGAATTTTGCGGCTGGTGGAACAATTGGGATCCGGGGCAGTCATTGACCGCGGATAGCCGCGACATCTTCCGCCCAATCGCGCTGGTGCGACGCAAGGAGACGTGATGAAACTGGGACGATTGAACCATGTCGGCGTGGCGACGCCATCCATCGAAAAGTCCGCCGCGCTTTACGTCGAGAAAATGGGCGCGACCAAGGTGCATGAGGCGTTTGATCTGCCCGCGCAGGGGGTTCGCGTCTGCTTTGTCGATGCGCCGAATATGCAGGTAGAACTGATCGAGCCGCTGGGCGCGGACTCGCCGATATTGAAGTTTCTGGAGCGCAATCCGGAGGGCGGACAGCACCATCTGTGCTTCGAAGTTGCGGATATCGAGGAGGCGCGGGCGTGGTATGATGCGGCTGGCGTGCGCATTCTCGGCCCGACGCGGATCGGGGCGCATGGGACGCCGATTTTCTTTCTGCACCCCAAGGATATGATGGGCGTTCTGACCGAGATTATGGAAACGCCGAAGGAGCAACATTAATGCCGAGCCACAACGCTACCGTCCGTTGGACCCGTCAGGAAAGTGCCGAGGATTTCGCCAAGGGCCGCTACGCTCGAGCGCACGAATGGGCGTTCGATGGTGGGCAGGTGGTGAAGGGCAGCTCTAGTCCGAGCGTAGTGCGCGAGCCGCTGTCCGATCCGTTCGGGGTGGACCCGGAAGAGGCGCTGGTCGCGGCGGTGTCGTCCTGCCACATGCTGTGGTTCCTTGACCTGGCGCGCAAGGCCGGGTTTGTGCCCACGTCCTATGAGGATGAGGCCGATGGCGCGCTGGAGAAATGCGACGACGGCAAGGTGCGGATTACAAAGGTCATCCTGCGGCCCGCGATTGTATGGGACGGCGCGGCGCCTGATGCGGCAAAGCTCGACGCGCTGCACCATGAAGCCCACGAGCTGTGCTTCATCGCCAATTCGATCACCGCAACAGTAAGCGTCGAACCGCGCGAGTAATTGGCAAGTTGCCGCTACGGCGCTAGGGCGACAAGCATGACCGACACGCCGAACTACGCCGACTGGAAAGCCCTCGCCGACAAGGAATCGAAGGGCCGCGACTTGTCCCGCGACACCCCGGAAGGCATTCGCCTGAAGAATGTCTACGGCCCCGATGACGCGGCGGGTATCGACAGCGGCTACCCCGGCGTCGCGCCCTACACGCGCGGGCCTT
Source organism: uncultured Sphingomonas sp. (assembly GCF_946478955.1). The sequence goes on from NZ_CAMLDL010000002.1 coordinate 189,181, forward strand.
ATGCGACGATGTATGCGGGGCGGCCGTGGACGATCCGCCAATATGCGGGCTTTTCGACCGCCGAGGAATCCAACGCCTTCTACCGCCGCAACCTCGCCGCCGGGCAGAAGGGCCTGTCGGTCGCCTTCGACCTCGCCACCCATCGCGGCTATGACAGCGACCATCCGCGCGTTGCGGGCGATGTCGGCAAGGCGGGCGTTGCGATCGACAGCGTCGAGGATATGAAATTGCTGTTCGACGGCATCCCGCTCGACGAAATGTCGGTCAGCATGACGATGAACGGCGCGGTGCTGCCGATCATGGCCTTCTACATCGTTGCGGGCGAGGAACAGGGCGTCGACCGCGCGAAATTGTCGGGCACCATCCAGAACGACATCTTAAAAGAATTCGCGGTCCGTAACACCTACATCTACCCACCCGAACCTTCGATGCGGATTGTCAGCGACATCATCGCCTACACGTCGCGCGAAATGCCCAAGTTCAACAGCATTTCGATCAGCGGCTATCACATGCACGAGGCCGGGGCGACGGCGGTGCAGGAAATGGCTTACACGCTGGCCGACGGCATGGAATATGTCCGCGCCGCGATTGCCAGCGGGCTCGATATTGACGCCTTCGCGCCGCGCCTCAGCTTCTTCTGGGGCATCGGCATGAACCTGTTCATGGAGGTCGCGAAGATGCGCGCGGCGCGCACGCTGTGGGCGCGGATCATGGGCGATTTGGGCGCACAGTCCGAAAAGTCGAAGCTGCTGCGCACGCACTGCCAGACCAGCGGCGTGTCGCTGACCGAACAGGACCCGTACAACAACATCGTCCGCACCACGATTGAGGCGCTGGCGGCGGTGCTGGGCGGGACGCAGTCGCTGCACACCAACAGCTTTGACGAGGCGATCGCGCTGCCGACCGATTTCTCGGCGCGGATTGCGCGCAACACGCAGCTGATCCTGGCCGAGGAAAGCGGTGTGACGGCGGTGGCCGATCCGCTCGGCGGAAGCTGGTATGTCGAGGCGCTGACCCGCCAGCTGGAGGAACGCGCCTGGGCGTTGATCCAGGAGGTTGAGGCGCATGGCGGCATGACCAAGGCGGTCGCGGAAGGTCTGCCCAAAAAGCGGATCGAGGAAGCGGCCGCGGAACGCGCGGCGAAGGTCGATACCGGCGAGACGGTGATCGTCGGCGTCAACAAATATCGCCTGAAGGACGAGCCCGAGCTCGACATTCTGGAGGTCGACAACGCCAAAGTCCGTGCCGGGCAGATCGCGCGGTTGGAAAAGATGCGGGCTGGCCGTGATGACAAGACGGTGGGTGCGGCGCTGGATGCATTGGAGGCTGGCGCGAAGGGTGGTGCAAACCTGCTCGCGCTCGCCGTCGACGCTGCCCGCGCCCGTGCCTCGCTCGGCGAAATCTCCGACGCACTCGAACGGGCGTTCGGGCGCTATCACACCCGCCCGGAACCGGTCAGCGGCATCTATGGCAGGCGCAGCGACGCGCGGTGGAAGGAAGCGCTGGCGGGCACCGTCGCCGTTGCGGAACGCATGGGCCGCCGCCCACGCATCCTCGTCGCCAAGATGGGGCAGGACGGCCATGATCGCGGCGCCAACCTCGTGTCCTCCGCGTTCGGCGATCTGGGCTTCGAAGTCATCGCCGGGCCATTGTTCCAGACCCCGCGCGAAAGTGCGGAAATGGCGGTCGAACATGACGTCGACGTGGTCGGCGCCTCATCCCTCGCCGCGGGCCACAAGACCCTGATCCCCGAACTCATCGCCGCGCTGAAGGAAGCCGGCCGCCCCGACATCAAGGTCGTCGCCGGCGGTGTCATCCCCGCGCAGGATTATGAGTTTTTGCGCGCCGCGGGCGTGCAGGCGATCTTTGGTCCGGGCACGAATTTGGCGGATGCGGCGGACGAAGTGTTGCGGCTGCTGGGGCACAACAAGCCGCCGATAACCGACGAAGTCTAGTAGGAGCGTACAATGCAGGGGAAAGACACAAAGCACATCATCGCCTTTCGCCAAGGAAAATTGAAATCCGGTGAGGAAATTCAGGTCCATTTGGATGGATGGATCGGTGAAATGATGGGCAAGGGTGATAAGACCCAGCGCAATGGTCAGTTTGTTATCACAAACGAGCGTGCTTGCTTCTACCGAAAAGGTCTACTGGGCGAGGTTCTGGAGACCATCCCCCTCAACAAAATAACGTCCGTCGAAACTCTTTCGCGGATGGGGTATCGAGTGCTCCGACTACACACATCCCACGATGAGTTGGCATTCAAGACCTTTGAGAAGAAGGAGCTGTTCGACGATGCCTACGAACGGTTGGAATCGCTCCGTCATGCCCCGATAAATTTAGCGGGCGACCAAACTCAAAGTCTCCATTCAGATGATTTGGTGGGACAAATAAGAAAATTGAGTGATCTGCATGAAGCAGGCATTCTAACGGAGACCGAGTTCGCCGCCAAGAAAGCGGAATTGTTATCGCGAATTTGAACCTTTGTTTCGCTATTGGCCCCAAATGACCAACAGGTAAGATCATGATCTCACTCATAGTTGCCGCGCAGTTGGCCGCCGCCCAGCCCACCGTCACCCCCATCACCCTAGGCGACAGCATCACCATTGCCTCGCCGACCCTTCACGACACGCGCGTCGTCAACGTCGTCTTGCCGCTCGATTATGCAAAGCAGCCAGATCGCAAGTGGTCGGTGGTTTATGTGATCGACGGCGGGGTGGATCAGGATTTGGTGCATGTCGCTGGGACGCAGTGGCTGGGCGCGATGTGGGGGCGCAATCAGGACGCGATCGTGGTCGGCGTTGCGACCAAGGATCGGCGGGCGGAGCTGGTCGGGCCGACGCGGGACAAGGAGTTGCTCGCCAAATATCCGACCGCTGGGGGCAGCGCGAAATTCCGCGCCTTCCTGCGCAATGAGGTGAAGCCGATGATCGCCGCGCGATACCGCACCAGCGGCGAGGATGTGGTGATCGGGGAGAGTCTCGCCGGGCTGTTCATCGTCGAAACCTGGCTGCGCGAGCCGGACCTGTTCGGCGGCTATGGCGCGATCAGCCCCAGCCTGTGGTGGGACAAGGAGGCGCTTTCGCTGGAAGCCGCGAAGTTGGTCGGTGCGGCGCAGGAGGGTCATCCGCTTTACCTTACGGTTGAGCGAGAGGGCGAAGATGCGCATTCGGCGGTCGATCGCATTGTCGCGACGCTGGGCCGACCGGGCATCGCCGCCTGCTACGCCCCGCGCCGCGACCTGACCCATGCGACGATTTACCACACGGTCTCGCCCACCGCCCTGCAATATCTGCTGCCGCCGAAAGAGGCGCCTGATCCGATGTTCGGCTTTGTGGTGAAGTGTGAGGCGGTAGAGAAAACGCGCTAGTCGTCACCCCGGACTTGATCCGGGGTCCGCCTTGTTCTTAGAGCAGTGGTAAGTAGGCAGATCCCGGATCAAGGGACCCCATCAAAGTAGTACTTTGATGGGAACCCAGTCCGGGGTGACGAATAGAAAGAGTCCCCATGTTCAAGAAAATCCTCATTGCGAACAGGGGCGAAATTGCCTGCCGGGTTATCAAGACGGCGCGGCGCATGGGGATCGCGACCGTCGCGGTTTATTCCGATGCTGACGCGCGCGCGCCGTTTGTGAAGATGGCGGATGAGGCGGTGCACATCGGCCCGCCACCCGCCGCGCAGTCCTATTTGCTCGCGGACAAGATCATCGAAGCCTGCAAGGCGACGGGCGCGGAAGCGGTGCATCCGGGCTATGGTTTCCTGTCCGAACGCACCAGCTTTGCCGAGGCGCTTGCCGCAGAGGGCATCGCCTTCATCGGCCCGCCGGTCCGCGCGATCGCGGCGATGGGTGACAAGATTGAATCGAAGAAACTGGCGATGGAGGCGGGGGTCAACGTCGTCCCCGGCTTCGTCGGCGAAATTGACGATACCGAACACGCCGTGCGGATCGCATCCGAGATCGGTTATCCGGTGATGATGAAGGCGTCGGCGGGCGGCGGCGGCAAGGGCATGCGACTGGCGTACTCCGAAAAAGACGTCCGCGAGGGCTTTGAGGCGACCAAGCGCGAGGGGCTGCACAGCTTTGGTGACGACCGCGTGTTCATCGAGAAATTCATCGAAGACCCGCGCCATATCGAGATCCAAATCCTCGGCGATCAGCACGGCAACATCCTCTATCTGAACGAGCGCGAATGTTCGATCCAGCGCCGCCATCAGAAGGTGGTCGAAGAAGCGCCGTCGCCGTTCGTGACGCCGGAGATGCGTGAAAGCATGGGCGAGCAATGCGTCGCGCTGGCGCGCGCAGTGGGCTATTATTCCGCCGGAACGGTGGAGCTGATCGTCAATGGCGCGGACCCCAGCGGCAAGGGCTTCTATTTCCTTGAAATGAACACCCGGCTTCAGGTCGAACATCCGGTGACCGAGGCGATTACTGGCATCGACCTGGTCGAACAGATGATCCGCGTCGCGGCGGGTGAGAAGCTGCTGCTCACGCAAGATGACATCGGGATCGACGGCTGCGCAATTGAAAACCGCGTCTATGCCGAAGACCCCTATCGCGGGTTCTTGCCGTCAACCGGGCGGCTGTCGCGCTATCAGCCGACCGTGCCGGGCTGGACCGATGACGGCAGCGCCAACGGACGGCGCGGGATTGACGGCGTTCGGGTTGATGACGGCGTTTATGAAGGCGGCGAGGTCAGCATGTTCTATGACCCGATGATCGCCAAGCTGATCACCTGGGCCCCGACCCGGGGCGAAGCGGCGGATTTGCAGGTCGCGGCATTAGACGCGTTCCAATTGGACGGCGTGGGCGACAATATCGACTTCCTCTCCGCGATTATGCAGCACCCGCGCTTCCGCAGCGGCGAACTGACGACCGGTTTCATCGCCGAGGAATATCCCGACGGCTTCCACGGCGCCCCGGCGGATAAGGAATTGCTGACTGACCTCGCGGCGCTGGCGGCGATTGTCGAGCTGACCGTCGACACCCGCGCGGCGATGATCGACGGGCAGTTGGGCGAAGAGCAATTTCCGGACGATACGCAGATCGTGCGCTTCTCGGGTCGCGATTTCGAAGTGACCGTCTCGCCTTATGACGGCGGCAATCTGGTCAGCGTTGATGGCGGGGAAGAGATTGACGTGATCGGCGATTGGGCGCCGGGCGACCCGCTGCTGATCGCCGATATGGACGGCCGCCGCCGCGTCGTTCAGGTCGCGAAGAAGGGCCGCGGCTGGCTCTTCACCACGCGCGGTGCGCGGCATTCGGTCGCCGTCATGGCCCCGCACATTGCGGAGCTTTCGAAGTACATGCTCGAAAAGGTCGCACCGGACATGTCGCGCTTCCTGCTGGCGCCGATGCCGGGTTTGCTCACCAAGCTGGAAGTCGCGGTGGGCGATACGGTCGAGGCCGGGCAGCCGGTCGCGGTCGTCGAAGCGATGAAAATGGAGAATATCCTCCGCGCGGAGAAAAGCGCGACGGTCAAGGCTACCCCGGCGGCGGCAGGGGATAGTCTGGCGGTCGATCAGGTGATCGTGGAGTTTGAATAGTTATCCTCCCCTCGATTTCGAGGGGAGGGGGACCAGCGAAGCTGGTGGAGGGGCAATCTTGACTACGGAAAGAGCCCGCCAACTCCGCAAACAGATGACCCCACCCGAACTACGCCTATGGAACGCACTGAAGACGCGTCCCGGAGGGTTCAAATTCCGTAAGCAGCATCCGTCCGACCCTTATGTGCTCGACTTCTTCTGCAATGAAGCCGCACTCGCGATCGAGGTCGATGGCGCGGCTCATATCATGGGTGACAACCCCACACGCGACGAGAAGCGCGATCGCTTCCTGGCAGATCAAGGAATTCTGACGCTGCGATTCGCGGCCATCGACATCCGGGACAATCTGGATGGAGTGGTGGTGCACATCGTTGAAACTTGTCGATCCCGAACGCCCTAAATCTCTTCCCCCGGATTGCCGGGGGAGGTGGCTCGCGTAGCGAGACGGAGGGGGAGTTCTTGATCGGAAGAACAGCCCCTCCACCGCCTACGGCGGTCCCCCTCCCCTGCAAATGCAGGGGAGGAAAGTGAGGAATTTGGAATGGGCGGACCTTTACCCTACGCTGTTCTAGTGCCCCGGCGCAGGCCGGGGTCAAGTCAGCGCGTTAGCGCTGCGTCGCAGCGCCCTGGGCCCCGGCCTACGCCGGGGAACAACCAATAGATCAACGCCGAGTAATTTGGATTTCCAGCCCGTAGTAGTGCGTGGTTAGCGCCGACTTCAACGCCCACATCGAAACAGGGATACTAATGAGCCACCCGACGATTGCGCCTTGAAGCGCCGAAGGCGGTCCAAAACCAATCAGTCCGAGGATGAAAGCGAGTAACATACCGCCAAGCAATCCCAGTATTCCGCCTAAGATGGCTCCTCGCCATGCCATCGCCCACCAAATTGGCAGGATATCGACAATCGCGATTTTCTCCGGATCACTATTTTGCATCTCTCAACTCCACCCGCCGCAACTTCCCCGTCGCGGTCTTCGGCAGGCTCTCCACAAATTCCACCTCGCGCGGGTATTTGTAGGGGGCGATGTGGTCTTTGACGAAGGCTTTGAGGCCGTCAGCCAATTCCTCGCTGGCTTCAGCGAAGTCGGCCAGCACGACGAATGCCTTCACCTTCTGCCCGCGCTCGGGGCAGGGGACGCCGATGACGGCGCATTCGGCGACCGCGGGGTGGGCCAATAGGGCGTTTTCGACCTCGGGCGCGCCAATGTTGTACCCGCTCGACACGATCATGTCGTCGCTGCGCGCGACGTACCAATAATAGCCGTCGGCGTCCTTGCGGTAGGTGTCGCCGGTGATGTTCCAGCCGCCCTCGACATAGTTCGCCTGGCGCGGGTCATCGAGGTAGCGGCAGCCGGTCGGGCCTTTGACGGCGAGGCGGCCTTCGCCTTCGTCGAGCGACTGGCCATCTTCGTCGAGCAAGGTCGCCTCATAGCCCGGCACCGCTTGCCCGGTTGAGCCGGGGCGAATGGCGTCGCCGCTGGCGGAGATGAAGACGTGCATCATCTCGGTCGATCCGATGCCGTCGACGATGGAAAGGCCGGTCGCCTGCTTCCACGCCTTCCAGGTCGCCTGGGGAAGGTGCTCGCCTGCGCTGAGGCAGTTCTTGAGGGTTTTGAGGGCGGCAGGAAGCGCGGGGGCGCTAATCATCGCTTTGTAGGCTGTCGGCGCGGTGGCGAGATGAGTGACGCCGAATTGCGCGACCGCTCCCAGCAGTTCGGCGGGGGTAGCCTTCTCAACCGTCGCGGTGGCGGCGCCGAAGCGGAGCGGGAATAGCAGCGTCGCGCCGAGGCCGAAGGTGAAGGCGATGGGCGCGCTGGTCATCACCACGTCGCCCGGCTTCATCGGGAAATGCGCTGCGGCGAACGTGTCGCACGGTGCGAGCACATCGCGGTGGAAGTTGATGCAGCCTTTGGGGACGCCGGTGGTGCCGCTGGTAAAGGCGATCAGCGCGGGGTCGTCCTGCGCGGTGTCGACGGGCGGGAGCGGCGCGAGGCTCGCTGTCCGACCTTCCAGCGCGCCATGGCCATAGTCGCCGTCATATTTGACGATGTGCTTGAGGTGGCGCGTTTGCTCCGCCGCCTCGCGAAGGTCGCCGATGAACCGGCTGTCGCATAGGGCATGGCTGACCTCCGCCTTGTCGATGACCGTCGCGATTTCGCCGGGGCGAAGGAGTGGCATGGTCGTCACCGCCACGCCGCCCGCCTTCAAAATGCCCAGCCAGCAGGCGAACATCGTATAGCCATTGGGCCCGCGCAGAAGCACGCGGTTGCCAGGGATCAGGCCCTCTTCCTCGACCAGCAGGCGGGCGATGCGGCCGGAGAATGAGTCGAGATCGGCGTAAGTCCAGCGGCCATGCGCGTTGACGATGGCGAGGTCGCCGGGCCTTCCTCCCTTGAGCAATTCGGCGGCGGCGTTGAGGCGGTCGGGATAGTCGAGAAGGAGGTAGTCGGGCTGCCCCGATACGGGCGGAAGCCGGTCGCGAACGAACGTATCGCTCATTCCGCCACCACCGCCGTGGCTTCAATCTCAACCTTGGCCGCAGATTCGACCAGGCGGACGACCTCGACCAATGCCATCGCCGGATAATGCGGACCGATCACGACTTTCCACGCCGCGCCGATGTCCTTGAGGGACGCAAGATAGTCGTCGATTGACGTGACGTAGCAGGTCATTCGAACGATATGTTCGGGCCTAGCGCCGCCTTCGGAGAGGATGGCGACGATGTTGCGTAGGACTTGTTCAAACTGACCGGCGAGTGTGTCGCTGGGGAAGAGTTCGGCCTCGTCCCATCCGACCACGCCGCCGGTGAGGACAAAGCGCCCGGATGCCGCGATGCCGTTACTATAGCCCTTGGGTCGCGGCCAGCCGGGGGGAAGGAGTTGCTTCATTTGACGAGACCCCGACCGATGATCATCCGCTGCACCTCGCTCGCGCCTTCGTAAATGCGCAAGGCGCGGATTTCGCGATAGAGTTCTTCGACCTTGGCGCCGACGGTGACGCCCAAGCCGCCGTGCATCTGCACTGCCATGTCGATAACCTTTTGCCCCGCGTCAGTGGCGTGGAGCTTGGCCATCGCGGCGGCGCTGCGGTTGTCCCCTTCGCCGACGTCCTGCTGCCACGCGGCGCGGGCGATGAGCAGGGCGGAGGCGTCGACCAGGGTCGCCATCTCGCCGAGCCGATCCTGCGTCACGGCATTGTCGGCGAGGGTGGCATTGCCAAGTTTGCGGGTCTTGGCGAAGGCGGTCGCCTCGTCCAGCGCGCGGCGGGCGAAGCCGAGGGCGGCGGCACCGACGGTGACGCGGAACAGGTTGAGGGTCTGCATGGCGACCTTGAACCCTGCGTCGGTCGCCCCGAGCGGGTCGGCCTTTACGCCGTCGAATTTCAGGCGGCCTAGCGGGTGCGGCGCGATCACTTCGATTCGCTCTGTCACCGACAGGCCGGGATCGTCACTGCGGACGATAAATGCACTGATGCCCTTTGCGCCGTCGTCGGGCGAACCCGTCCGCGCGAAGACGGTCAGGACGTCGGCTATGGTCCCGTTGCTGATATAGCTTTTCTCGCCGGTCAGCCGCCACTCGCCGCCAATTTGCTCGGCGCGCATGGCGATGTTGGCGGCGTCGCTGCCGGTGCCGGGCTCGGTCAGCGCATAGGCGGCGATGGCTTCTCCGCTCGCAACTTTGGGCAGCCATTCGGCCTTTTGCGCGGAATTGCCGAACAGGCTGATTGCGCCAGAGCCGAGACCCTGCATGGCAAAAGCGAAGTCGGCGAGACCGCTGTGATAGGCGAGGGTCGCGCGGGCAATGGCAAGGCTCCGCACATCGGGCGTCTGATCATCATCAGCAACGCAAAGGTTGAGGAAGCCCGCCTGCCCCAGATCACGAACCAGCGCGCGGCAAGCGGCGTCGACACTTTGCGGATGGGCGCCGTCGAGGTTTGCCTTGCACCAGGCGTCGAGCGTATCGGCAAGCTGCCGATGCCCGGCGAGGAAGAACGGCCAGTTGAGCCAATCAGTCACCCTGAAACTCCGGTTTGCGTTTGGCCGCGAAGGCTTCGTAGGCGCGGGTGAAGTCCTTGGTCATCATACAGTCGGCCTGCGCCACGGCCTCCATCTCAATTGCGGTGTCGATGCTCACATCCCATTCGGCGTCGAGCATTTTCTTGGTCACGAAATGCGCCGCGCTGGGGCCGTCGGCGAGCGATTGGGCGAGGGCGGTTGCATCGGTGAGAACCTGATTACTCAACCGATTGTAAAAGCCCCAGGCGAAGCCTTCATCGACCGTCATCGTTCGCCCTGTGAACAGCAGGTCGGCGGCGCGGCCATGACCGATGATCCGGGGCAGGATCGCGCAGGCCCCCATGTCCGCGCCCGACAGGCCGACGCGGGTGAACAGGAAGGCGGTCTTGGTGCCCGGCGCCGCAAGGCGCAGATCGCTCGCCATCGCCATGATCGCGCCCGCCCCGGCACACACGCCTTCGACCGCTGCGATGATGGGCTGCGGGCACCCGCGCATCGCCTTGACCAGATCGCCGGTCATGGTCGTAAATTCGAGTAGGCCATCGCGGTCCATTTTGGTCAGTGGGCCGATGATTTCATGGACGTCGCCGCCCGAACAGAAATTGCCCCCCGCGCCGGTCAGCACGATCGCCTTCACCTCCGGCATGGCGCCGCAGGCGTTGAAGGTATCGCGAAGCTCGGCATAGCTTTCGAAGGTCAGCGGATTCTTCCGCTCCGGCCGGTTGAGCGTGACCGTCGCCACGCGGTTCGCATAGGACCAGAGGAAATGCCGGGGTTTAACCGTGCGCGGGTCGATGCTCATGCGGTGGTGCCGCCGTCGATGGTCAGCGCTGCGCCGGTGATCGAGCGGCTGCTGGGTTTGCACAGGAACAGGATTGCGTCGGCGACTTCCTCGGACGTCACCAGTCTCCCGTTGGCGTTCATCGCCGCGAGCGCAGCGCGGGCGTCATCTTCGCTGCGCCCCGTTGTTTTGGAAATGCGGGCGGCACTGTCGTCAACCATCGGTGTGTCGACAAAGGCGGGACAGACCGCATTCACGGTGAGGCCGGTCTTGGCAAACTCTACGGCGAGGCTTTTGGTCAGGCCGATAGCGCCATGCTTCGATGCCACATAGGGCGCGGCATAGGCGGCCCCGCGCAATCCCGCCACCGACGCGATGATGATCAGGCGCTTGTCCTCGCCCTGCGTCAGGTCGGGCAGCGTGAGTTGCGCACCATCGAACAAAGCGGTGAGGTTGGTAGCGATGATCCGGTCCCACGCCTCGCGCTTGGTACGCATGAACGGCGCGCTGTCGCCAATGCCAGCGTTCAGAATGACGATATCGAACGGGCCATTTGCGTCGCGTGCCTCGGCGAAGGCGCGCTCCATCTCGGCACGATCGGTCATGTCGGCGGGGAAGATTTTGCCGCCGGTTGTTCCTGCGATCTTTTCCAGTGGCTCGCGACGGCGGCCGATCAGCGAGAGCTTCGCGCCTTCTTCCGCCAGCATCTTCGCAGTGGCGGCGCCGATGCCGGTCCCACCGCCCGTGATCAGTGCATGTTTTCCGGTTGCCCAGCTCACGCGTTCATCCCCTATCCTGTTTAACCACAAGGCTAGGCCGCAGCGGCTAGCGAGGCAATGGCTTGCCAGCGATCAAAAGCGGTCATAGCGTCCCGCTCCATGCAAACAGGGACCATGGTCGCACTGGCGATCTATTTCATCGCCATGCTGGGGATCGGCTTTTACGCCTGGCGCAAATCCACCCAGAATGTTGAAGGCTATCTGCTCGGCGGGCGCGATCTCGGCCCAGCGGTGACGGCTTTGAGTGCCGGCGCGTCCGACATGTCTGGCTGGCTGATGCTCGGCCTGCCGGGTGCGATTTTTGCCAGCGGATTGGGGCAGGCGTGGATCGGGGTTGGCCTCGTCATCGGGGCGTATCTCAACTATCGCCTCGTCGCGCCGCGACTGCGGACCTATACGGAGTTGGCCGGGGACGCGATTACGGTCCCCGATTTTCTGGAAGAGCGGTTCCGCGATAAGAGCCACATGCTGCGCCTGATCAGCGCGCTGGTGATCATCATTTTCTTCACGCTCTACACGTCGGCGGGGATGGTTTCGGCCGGCAAGTTCGCGGTCGCCTCGCTCGGCATGAGCTATAATAGCGGCCTGTTGCTGATGGGCGGGATCGTCGTCGTCTATACGGTGATGGGTGGATTCCTTGCGGTCAGCCTGACCGACTTCGTGCAGGGCTGCATCATGTTCCTGGCGCTGGTGATGGTGCCGATCGTTGCGTGGATGACAATGGGCAGCGACGGCGTGCAGAGCGGCCTCGCCGCCGCCGAAGCCGCACGAGGATTTTCGCTGACCGATATGGTCGGCGGGGACGTTACCACCATTGGTATCATCAGTGCGGCCGCATGGGGCCTTGGTTATTTCGGGCAGCCGCACATCATCGTCCGCTTCATGGCGATCCGCGATGTGAAGGACATGCCGACGGCGCGCCGGATCAACATTGGTTGGATGGTGACGAGTCTTGCCGGCGCGATCCTTACCGGTCTGGTCGGTGCGGCCTGGTTTGCCGGGCATGGCGAGACGCTGGCCGACCCGGAAACGGTGTTCCTGAAGCTGGCTCAGATCCTGTTCCACCCGTTCATTGCCGGTTTCGTGCTGGCGGCGGTGCTGGCGGCGATCATGTCGACGATTTCCAGCCAGCTGCTGGTGACAAGCTCCAGCCTGGTTGAGGACATCTACAAGACCTTCCTGAAGCGCGACGCGAGCCAGAAGGAGTTGGTGACAATCGGGCGGGCTTGCGTTGCCGCCGTTGCGGTTGTCGCGGCATTGCTGGCGATGAACCCGGACAGCTCGATCCTCAGCCTGGTCGGCAATGCCTGGGCAGGTTTCGGCGCGGCGTTCGGCCCGGCAATCCTGTTCAGCCTGCGTTGGAAGCGAACGACCCGGCAGGGCGTGCTCGCCGGGATGATCGTCGGGGCTGTAACGGTAATCGTCTGGATCCTGATGGGTTGGTCGAGCTGGCTCTATGAGATTGTGCCCGGCTTCATCCTATCGAGCCTAACCGTCTGGATAGTCAGCCGCGCAACGTCTGCGCCGTCTGCCGAAATCGATCATCAATTTGACGAAGCGGCTGAGGCCGCCAAAGGAGCCTGATCAACATGAAAACCCGTGCCGCCGTCGCGTTCGAGGCGAAGAAGCCGCTCGAAATTGTCGAGCTTGACCTTGAGGGCCCGAAGGTCGGTGAAGTGCTGGTCGAGATTATGGCGACCGGCATTTGCCACACGGATGCCTACACGCTCGACGGCTTCGACAGCGAAGGAATTTTCCCAAGCGTATTGGGCCATGAAGGCGCTGGGATTGTGCGCGAGGTTGGCCCCGGCGTGACCAGCGTGAAGCCCGGCGATCATGTCATTCCGCTCTACACGCCGGAATGCGGCACCTGCAAAACCTGCCTCAGCGGCAAATCGAACCTCTGCACCCGCATCCGCGCCACACAGGGCAAGGGCCTGATGCCGGACGGGACCAGCCGTTTCAGCTACAAGGGGCAGACGATCTTCCATTATATGGGCTGTTCGACCTTCTCCAATTTCACGGTGCTGCCGGAAATTGCGGTGGCGAAGATCCGGGAGGACGCGCCGTTCAAGACCAGCTGCTACATCGGCTGCGGCGTAACCACCGGGGTCGGTGCGGTAATGAATGCCGCCAAAGTGCAGCCGGGTGACAATGTTGTGGTGTTCGGGCTCGGCGGCATCGGCCTTAACGTCATTCAGGGCGCTCGGTTGGCCGGTGCGAACAAAATCGTCGGCGTCGACATCAACCCGGATCGCGAACATTGGGGCCGCGAATTCGGGATGAGCGACTTCCTCAACAGCAAGGGCATGAGCCGCGAGGACATCATCGCCAAGATCGTCGAGATCACCGACGGCGGCGCGGATTACAGCTTTGATGCGACCGGCAATACAGAGGTGATGCGCACCGCGCTCGAATGCTGCCACCGCGGTTGGGGCACCAGCGTCATTATCGGCGTGGCCGAGGCGGGCAAGGAAATCTCCACTCGCCCGTTCCAACTGGTGACTGGTCGCAACTGGCGCGGGACAGCGTTCGGCGGGGTCAAGGGGCGCAGCGGCGTGCCCGGCATCGTCGACATGTACATGGACGGAAAGATCGCCATTGACCCGATGATCACCCATGTCCTGACGCTGGACGAAATCAACAAGGGCTTTGACCTGATGCACGCTGGCGAGAGCATTCGCAGCGTCGTTGTTTACTAAGGAGAAGGCGACATGTTCAGTCATATGATGGTCGGTTCGAACGACCTCGAACGATCCAAGAAATTCTATGATGCGACGTTCAAGGCGATGGGCGGCCGCGAAGGGTCGGTCGACCCCAAGGGGCGGCTGGTCTATCGCCACAACGGTGCGACCTTCCTTGTCACCCAACCGATCAACGGCGAACCAGCGAGCGTCGGTAACGGCAGCACCATCGGCTTCGCAATGACGCAGGATCAGGCGGATGACTGGTGGAAGGCCGGACAGGAAGCGGGCGGCACCGCCATCGAAGACCCGCCCGGAGTCCGCGCGGCGGGAACGCCGATGGCGATGTATCTCGCCTACTTACGCGATCCCGACGGCAACAAGCTCTGCGCGCTGAACTTCATCGGCGAATGACCATCGAGACGGTCAGCGAGGCTAAGAGTCACGGCGGGATGCAGGGCGTGTACAAGCACGCCAGCACCTCGACGGGCACGGAGATGACCTTCTCCGTTTTCGTGCCGTCGCATCAGCCCGGCACAACGATGCCGCTCCTATGGTATTTGTCGGGCCTGACCTGCACCCAGGCTAACGTCACCGAAAAGGGTGAGTTTCGCGCGGCCTGTGCAGAGCATGGCATCATCTTTATCGCGCCGGACACCAGTCCGCGCGGTGAGGGCGTTCCCGACGACAGCGCGGGGGCGTGGGACTTCGGCCTGGGCGCCGGCTTTTATGTTGATGCGACGGAAAAGCCCTGGTCGGCCCATTACCGGATGTGGTCGTACATCGTCGACGAACTACCGCAGGTGATCGCTGATCATTTCCCGGTCGACATGGGGCGGCAGGGGGTCACCGGTCATTCGATGGGAGGGCATGGGGCGCTGACTATCGCGCTTCGCAACCCGATGCGCTTTGCGTCGGTTAGTGCCTTTGCGCCGATTGTCGCGCCGAGCCAGGTGCCGTGGGGTGAAAAGGCGTTCACGGGCTATCTTGGTCCCGATCGGGCGAGATGGCGGGCGCATGATGCAGTCGCGCTGATCGAGGACGGAGCGCGGATCCAGGCTGCGCTGGTCGATGTTGGCACTGCCGACCCATTCCTGGAGCGCGAGTTGAAGCCCGAACTGCTGGAAAAGGCGTGTGCTGACGCCGGGGTCGCGCTGACGCTCAATCGGCGCGCAGGCTATGACCACAGCTATTACTTCATCTCGACCTTCATGGCCGACCATATCCGCTGGCACGCGGAGCGGATGACGGCGTGATCGCGAATCTCGATCCCTGGGCCGCCGATGCGGTTCGTGTAGGATCGGGCCTCGCCATTGGTGCCCTAATCGGCATAGAGCGGGGCTTCAAGCTGCGCGAAATGGCAGATGGCAGCAGGGTCGCCGGTATCCGCACCTTCACATTGCTAGGGCTCGTCTCGGGCGTCGCCGGACTGCTCACGTCAACGCACCCTCTGGTTGCCGCCGCGCTGGTCAGCGGATTGGTATTGGTGTTGGCGCTCGCCTATGCACCGCGGTTGAGGGTAGCGCCCGATGCGACTAGCCCGATTGCGGCAATCGCGACCCTCGCCGCCGCCTTTCTTGCGGGCAGCGGGGCCGTCGGGCTGGGGCTCGCGATCGCTGCAATCGTTGTTCTGATCCTCGCCCTACGTCAGGATTTGCACGGCTTTGTCGATCGGCTGGACGAAAAAGACGTGAAGGCGCTGGCCCGATATGCGGTGATTGCGCTCGCGGTGTTGCCCTTCCTGCCGGACCGGCAAATGGGTCCGCTTGATGCGTGGAACCCGGCTAAATTGTGGTGGGTCGTGGTGCTGGTGACCGGCTTTTCTTTCGCTGGCTATGTCGCCAACCGAATATTTGGCGCGGCCCACGGCACAATCGCGACGGCGTTGATCGGCGGCGCCTATAGCTCGACGGCGGTAACCCAATCGTTGGCACAGCAGTTGGGCAAGAGTGATGGACATGGGCCGGAATCGGCGGGGATCGCGCTGGCCAGTGCCGTGATGTATGTGCGGGTGATCGTGCTGGTCGCCATTTTTGCGCCGCGCCTGCTAACGGACTTCGCCATATTGATCGCGCCCGCGCTGGTGGTGGCGTGGCTTGCCGGTTGGTGGCTCTGGCGCAACTGTCAGAACAGTTCGGGGCCTGCCCCGCCCGGAAATCCAATTGCGCTAATTCCAGCATTTGGCTTCCTGATCTTTGTCGCAATCGCGGCAGTCGCGGCGCGCTGGGCACAATCAAGCTTCGGTGAAAGCGGAATTGCGGTTCTCCTGTTCATGATGGGGGCGTTGGATGTCGACGCGTCGATCGTAACCGCCGGCGGTCTTCCCCCCGAAGCGATCAGCGCATCGCTCGCCGCTGTTGCGATTGGCGGAACGATTATCGCCAACATGTCGGTAAAAATTGGGGTGACAATGGCCTATGGTCGTGCACGGTCCCGACCGGCTGTGATTGCCTTGGGTTCAAGCACCTGTGTATTGGCTGCGACCTTGCTCATTGCCTGGCTCAGGATGTGACGCGCGTGTATCAGGGCCAGAGACTAGCTGCGGACATTGACCGCGTCCGCCAGTTCCTAATTGCTTGTTAGCCTTGACGATGGTGTGTTTCGTAATCGGAATTCGATTAATGGACTTTCGATTGGAGAGATAGCGGTTGGATCAGGAGACCCTGCCGAATTTCGTTGGGCGCTGGGCCGCGGTTATTTTCGCGGCCTGCATTGCTGCGCTTGCGGCAACCCAACTTTTCTCTTCCTACGATGTCGACCGCAACACCCGGATCCGATCCGAACAAATGGTTGCCAACGGCATCGACGGATATCGTCGCGATCTTGTCAGCAAGCTTTACCCGCAGACCTTCTGGGACGATGCGGTTTTCCACCTCGACAATCGCTTCGATCCGGAATGGGCGGATATCTTTATCGCGGACTATTTTCGTCAGTCGGAAGGGTTCGAAACAGTCATCATCATCGGCGCCGATGGCCGGGCACTGCTCGCGGAAGAAAATGAGCGACCGATTGGCGACGCGCGCCTTGCTCAATATTTGACCGCCGCCGCTCCAATGGTGGCGCAGATCCGCGCCGGCGAGCGCGCACGAGGGCCATTGCCGGAATATATTGCCGATAATGTTCGCTTGCCGCCCATTGCTGCCCAGTCGATCGAGCAGGTTGACGGCAAGGTGCAGCTGATGGCCGCTGCACTGGTTCAGCCAGATCGGATGGCACGGATCGTCGGAGATCGTGCACCGATTGTGCTTGTCGGCAAGAAATTTGACGCGGCGGTGATAAAGGCAATTGGCGACCGGTTCCTCCTTACCAATGCGGGTTTGATTACCGGTTTGGCGGCAGAGGACCGCGAGCATGGTCGTGCGCTGCTGAATAACCATGCGGGTCAACCGGTCGCGTCGCTGCGCTGGGACTTGCAAAAGCCGGGTGCTGCCCTCCTAAGCAAGACATTGCCGGTGTCGTTGCTGTTCGCGCTCATTCTTGCCTGTTTGATTGCGGTCATCGGTCTTCGTGCGCGCCGCCTCGCAAGCCACCTGGTGTCGAGCGAAGCCCGTGCAATTCACCTGGCCGCCCATGACCCACTAACAGGCCTTCCCAATCGGTCCGGTCTCGACGGTGCGTTCGCTGCAATTGCGGGCACTGATTTGCCGCAAGGCCGCAGCTTTGCCGTATTGTTGATCGATCTGGATCAATTCAAGGCCGTCAATGACAGCCTTGGGCACCAGGCGGGTGATGAATTGATCGGCGTGGTCGCGCACCGCATTTCACAAAATCGTCGGCCAAAGGATTTTCTCGCCCGCTTTGGGGGCGACGAATTTGTTTTCATCCTTTCGGGCGCCGATTCGCGCGAGGCCGCTGAAATGGCCCAGCAACTCATCGACGATATCGCCCAGCCGATTGCGCTGATGGTTGGCCGGGTGTTCGTCGGCGCGTCGATAGGCATTACGATGGTCAGCAATAGCAATGTCGATGCGCAGGAGGCTTTGCGGCGCGCCGATCTGGCTCTTTATGATGCGAAGGACGCGGGGCGGAACCGTCACAGCTTCTTCGACATGCTCATGGATAATCAGGTTCGCAACCGGCAGGAGCTTCAGATTAAGCTTCATGATGCCCTGCAGCACGATCAGCTGTGTCTGCATTATCAACCGCAGGTCGACAGTCGCGGGCAAGTTATCGGGATCGAGGCGCTTGCCCGATGGGTGCTTCCGGATCTGGGGACGGTGGAGCCGAGCGCATTCGTGCAAGTGGCCGAGGAAACGGGCCTGATCGAAGAGCTGGGTACGTTCACGATTCGTCGGGCCTTTTCCGAATCGCGCCTGTGGCCGGGATTACCGGTCGCCATCAATGTTTCGGCCATGCAGCTGCGGGCGCGTGATTTTGCCACCCAGATGCGAACCCTGATCGACAAGCATGGCGTCGATCCTGCCCAATTCGAGCTTGAGATTACTGAGCGCATCCTTCTTGGCGATGACGCGCAAACACTGGAAACGCTGAAGGAGCTTCGTGCCATCGGGTTCCGTATCGCCCTGGATGATTTTGGCACGGGCTATTCCAGCCTTGGATATTTGCACCGCTACCCAATCGACAAGGTAAAGATCGACCGCAGCTTCGTCGCCCGTCTCGACCGGGATCCGCAGGCGGAAGCCGTCGTTGTGGCAATTGTCCAACTTGCCAAGGCATTTGGCCTGGCTGTGGTGGCGGAAGGGGTTGAAACCGACGCGCAGCGCCATTGCCTCAATGTAGCGGGTTGTTCAGATGTTCAGGGGTATCTGACGGGGCGGCCAATGCCTGCAGACGAACTTGCCGCGTTCCTTGGTGCCCATTCGGGACAACCGAAAAAGGCCACTGCGTAAGGGACGGAGCGCCCACGCCCATCCTTCTACAATGCCAAACAAAAAGGCCGCCCAAATAGGCGGCCCTACTGAATGTCACCAATTTTGTGCCTGTCACGCGAACAAACACAATGATGGTGACCCCTACGGGAATCGAACCCGTGTTTCAGCCGTGAAAGGGCCGCGTCCT
>NZ_CAMLDL010000003.1 GCF_946478955.1 uncultured Sphingomonas sp.
CGTTAGCTCAGTCGGTAGAGCAACTGACTTTTAATCAGTAGGTCGCTGGTTCGAACCCAGCACGGCTCACCAGCCTTTCAATTTCACCGACAAAAACTGCAGCCCCCGCGGGGGCAACTCTGAATTAATCGTTCAGCGCCAGTCGAACAGTATCGCGCATACTCGTCCCGGGAAGCACGAAGCGCACCTTCTTGTTGGCGAAATCGATCTGGATTTTGTCAAATGCCTTCATCGCATTCATGCCCAGCAGCAGAGTGGGCCGATCGTTCAGCTCCAGCTGCTTGAACAAATGCGCGTCGACAAAGGCGATTGCCAGCTCCGTAAGATCTAGTCCGCCTATCTTTATCCGCCCAACTCTGGCGACCGGCGCAACAACGGAATCGCCTGTAACCGATTCGATCGTGACCGGATTGGGAAGGCGGTCGACGTTTCGCCGTTCCAACATGCGCTGGAGCGCGAGGTTGCCAATTGAAAATTGGCTTCCCGTATCAATGATGATGGTCACGCGCCGTCCATCAATCTCGGCGTCCGTGAAAATCAGGCGACCTTTGCGATTCTTGGCGCGAACTACAATTGTGTCGCCTTCCAATCGCACCGACGGTTCTTCGGTTGGTGTAATCGTCATGGTGTGCGATTTGAAATCCAGTAGGACCCGTTTTGATCGCAAACTGTCGATCCCCAGCATCCCGTCAGCGCCGATATTGAATGCGGACAGGGCCGGTGCATCCAGAACGGACACATGATTCTGGGCCACCTTCAGATTAGGGATCACCACGGTCGGCACGCCCGACACGCTCACCACACTATGAAGGCGAATGGGCGCCCCTGCCCGAAGCGCCAATTTTCCGGCCAACTCGCGGGAGATGACGGTTCGTTCCGACCCCGTATCGACGAGGAAGCGATAGGGACCACGGCCGGCCACCTCTACCTCAACCGTCATGCGGTCGGCGTTATCCCGCTTCATTTCCACAAGATCGACCGGCGGTGCCGGCATGTTGGTCAACGCCGGGACGGCATCGCTGCCCATCTGGACCTGGGCGAGGCCATTTGACGATAGTGCAAATACGCCCATCGCAACCAAATACCGCAATATCTTCATGGCCTTAGCCTTTCAGGAAATGATCGGTCCATTTCACAGAATTGACTAAGTCTATGCCTGTCGCCACCCAATCACAAGACCATTGATCCCGTTTCGTTCGCTTCGGATGGCTTGGCAACACACTGGTAAGATTTGCTGTCATATTAGAGAATGATGAACCGCGAGGCGATTGGGCAGCGCGGCTCAAAGTGGACCCGTTCGTGACGTTTCAACCAGCCAAAACGACTATGTTCACCATTGGCAACTCGGCGCCGGAACCGGCTACGGGCGTCGATCGCCGCGACGGTGAGCGTCACATGACACTCTATCGCGTGGGCTCCATGATCGTCGATGGTCGCCGCGAGTTGTGTCTGATCAAAAATATCTCGGCCGGCGGGATGATGGTCCGGCTCTATTGCGACGTTGCGGACCAGAGCGCGGTGACGGTCGAATTGAAAAGCGGCCAGCCTATTCAGGGCCATATCTGCTGGATCAGAGGCAATTTGGCCGGCGTTGCGTTTGACCAAGTAATCGACGTCGTCGATCTCCTGTCCAGCGCGTCTCAGGGACCCCGACCACGAATGCCGCGTATGACGGTGGAGAATTTCGCGACGTTACGACAAGGGGCCAACATCTTCCGAGTAACGGCCCGCGATATTTCACAGGGCGGCGCCAAAGTCTGCTGTCACGAGGCACTGGAGATCGACGGGGACGCCGTCCTTACGCTACCGGGGCTCGAACCGCGTCCCGGGGTGGTTCGGTGGCAGAGCGACGGCTTCGCGGGGATGAATTTCAACATCCTGCTTCCGCTCACCGACCTAGTGCAGTGGCTCCAGGCCCAGCGCGATAATGATGAGGTCTCGACCTAGGCGCCAACGTTGCCGCGTGTGCGGAAACTCAATCGTCGTGCCGCGGGGTCCGCAGCCAGCGCGCGGCATACTCACGTTCGCTCTGGCTCGGCTCTTCCTTCAACGATGGTCGGCGAAAGCTTTGGGCCGGGCGCTGCCGCGGCAGGGCAATATTGCGCAGCACCTGCTCCTCACCGATCTGTCTGACGAAGCTGACGCCTGCTTTTCGTCCTTTTGACCAGGCGATCTTTCCCGGAACCGCGATATCGCCGCGGCGAAACATTATTGATGCGCCGTCGACCGGTAATTTGTCGCCCTCAACCAGCGCGCCATCGACACTAAGGTTACGCAATTTGACAGGAAGTGCCGCGCCGGAAAGCTCCAGCGTGGCCGTCATCAACACATTGGCCCGACGATTCTGCCGACTTTTGGGCGCATTACTCTCGTCCATACGGCGATTCCTATCGAAGCGGGGTAAAGCTTGCTTTAACGTGCGCCAATCATGCCCAGATTCTTGAGCCCTGCCATCCCCGCTGTTTTGATTGTCCTGTTCTTGGTCAGTGGATGGAGCGGCGGCGTCACCAACGGAATCGATGTAGCGATCGTAAGGGCGTGCATGGCCTTTCGCGCGGAACATCCAGAAATCGAAAAGGCGGCCATTTTCCTTACGTTCTTCGGCAGTGGTTACCTCACATTTGCGCTCGTGGGAGGAGGTGGAATTTGGCTGCTGCTGCGCCAGAAAAAGCGTCTGGCGGCGCTGCTCGTGTTCGGATTCGCGGCGGAGCGGTTGGCGATGGATGGCATCAAGCTTTTATACGCCCGTCCCCGCCCTTCATTCGACCTTCACCCAGTCGCGATTAGCAGCTTCAGCTTTCCCAGCGGACACGCGTCGAACAGCATGGCGGCCTTTGTGTTGTTCGCCCTACTCGCGATACCGCCCGGCTCCCGCGGAGCCGCCCTTTGGGTCGCCGTTCCGCTGGCGATGCTAATCGGGCTGTCGCGGCCGTTTTTGGGGGTGCACTGGCCCACGGACGTCATTGGCGGATGGTGTCTAGCGGGTGTTGCCATCTGGCTGGTCTTGCGGACAAAGCAACGGCTTAATCCCGGACCAGCGTAACCTGTGCAACGTCGATCCCGCCCCCGCGGAACCCGCCTTCGCAATACATCAGATAGAATCGCCACAGGTCGTGGAATGCGTCGCTGAATTCGCTGAGTCGTCCCTCGCGAACCGCCACATCATATCGGCCGCGCCAAACGCGCAGGGTTTCTGCATAATCCAATCCGAAGCCATGGCGATCGGCCCATTCAAGGCCGCGTTCCCTGGCCAATGATTGGAACCTTGGCTCATCGATGAGCATACCGCCGGGGAAAATATAGGTCTGGATGAAATCCGCGCTGCTGGAATATGCCTCAAACAAGTGATGATTGATACTGATCAGCTGGATCGCGGCCCTTCCGCCGGGTTTCAAACAGCGCGCAATCACCCCCAGGTAGGTCGGCCACCAACGCTCGCCGACAGCCTCCACCATTTCTACCGACGCGATTGCATCAACCTGCTCGTCAAATTCACGATAATCCTGAAGGCGAATCTCGATGTGGTTCGCCAAACCGGCATCGGCTATCCGGCCTTCCGCCCACGCCTTCTGCTGTTGCGACAGGGTCAATCCAATGACGTGGACGCCGCGCTTTGCCGCCTCCATGGCCAGCGTCCCCCAGCCGCAGCCAATTTCGAGCAGCCGGTCCCCTGGATGTAATGACAGCCGGTCCAGCAGGGCGTGCACTTTACGCAACTGCGCCGTCTCAAGCGCGTCCCCCTGTTCGAAAATTGCGGAGGAATAGGTCATCGTCGGGTCGAGCCAGGCCGCGTAAAAATCATTCCCCAGGTCGTAGTGGGCAGCGATATTGTCCCGTGCCTGGGCCAGGCCATTGTCCCGCAATTTGTGGGCCATCGCGTTGACCCAGCGCATCGGGCCTTTCGCCCGCGCCGTGTCGCCCAGGCTGTTGGCGTTGGCCATAAACATTTCGAACAATGGCACAGGATCAGCTGAACTCCATTCACCTGCCGCCCAGCCCTTGTAGAGACCCACGCTGCCGGACGTTGCGATCCGGACCAGCGCCATCCAGCTATGCAAATGAAAGTCCGCGACCGGACCGGGCGATTTGAAACCAACCTTCCGCCGCCGGCCGTCGGGCAATGTCCCATTGATTCCGCCGACCAGCAGCCGGTCATCAATCTGGTCAATCAGCCGGGCAAAGAGCGGCGCGACCAACCGGCCAAGAAATCCCGCACCGGTTGCAAAACGCCGGTCGGCATTGACAAGGTGATCACCGCGGCTGGCCATGGGCGCCGATATCCTCATCTGACCGCATCATTGCAAGAGCCGCGAGCGCGCGGTCCCGCGCTTCGCGATGGCCAATCATTTTCGGCGGATATGCTCCGCGTTGGTCGTCCGATGGATCATGGATATCCACGTCGGACAAATGGGAGAGTTCTGGTATCCAGCACCGAATATAGTCGGCCGTCTCAAATTTCTCTGACTGAACGAGCGGAGCCATGATGCGGGTGAACATATTGGCGTCGATGCCTGTTCCCGCGACCCACTGCCAGTTGGTTACGTTGGAGGCGTAGTCGGCATCGACGAGCGTATCCCAGAACCATTGCTCGCCACGCCGCCAATCGATCAGCAGATGTTTGATCAGAAAGCTGGCGGCGATCATTCGGACACGATTGTGCATCCATCCGGTCGCCCAGAGCTGCCGCATCCCGGCGTCGACGATGGGATAGCCAGTCAGGCCCTTTTGCCAGGCGCTGAGGTCGTCCGGCGCGTCACGCCAGGGCAGCGCGTCGAACTGTGCCTTGCCATTGGTGCGCCCATAGTCCGGCAATTGCAGGATAACGTTCTGCGCATAGTCACGCCAGCCTAGTTCACCCAGGAAAGTGGCCACCGATCCGCCCTTTCTTGCGACTCCTTGCCACACCTGCGCGGGCGAAATCTCGCCGAAGTGCAGGTGCGGCGACAGGCGCGAGGTACCCTCTACGGATGGCAGATTGCGTCGTTGCTCGTACGATGCAGCCTCATCTTTGAAGTCCGCGAGGTGTTCTGCCGCTCCTTTTTCGCCGGGCGTCCATTCCTTCGCGAAGCCGGTGGCCCAATCCGGATGTTTTGGCAGCAATGACCAATCGTCGAGATTATCACTCTCAGGCCATTTGGCGGGTCCAGAGATGGTAGACGGCGCCGAGGTCGGTGTAGCTGGCGGCATCCATTCGCTGAGCGCGCGCCAGAACGGCGTATAGATTTTGTACGGCGTGCCCGCACTTGTCCGGACGCTGCCCGGCGGAGCGAGGTAATTGCCGTCGTGGAGGACAAGGTCGAGCGTTCCACCGACGGCGCGCTCAACATTGCGCCACCATGGCTCATAATGGCGAAGCGCATGGACGCGGGTTGCGCCGACCGCCTTCGCCACGGCGGCCAGTTCATCCTCAGAGTGTCCTCGCCGAAGTATCAAGCGCGACCCTCTCGCCCGCAGGTCTGCGTTGAGGCTCTTCAGGCTATGGTGCAGCCACCAGCGCGAGGCTGCGCCCATCCTGCGATGCTTCGGCGCTTCGTCGTCAAGGACGTAGACCGGCACGACCGGCCCTTCGGCGACAGCAGCGGCCAGCGCCGCCTGATCAGCGAGCCGAAGGTCGCGACGTAGCCAGAGGAGGGTCGGTTTGGTCATTACGGCATCCGGGGGCGTCGTTTCTGAGGTGTGCAACGCGTTCGAATGCATTTCGGCTCATCCGATCGCTGTACCGCGCGTCACCGTAGATCACGGTTGCCGAGCAGCCTTCGCGTTTGACAACGGCGGTGGGTGTGACCGACCAGCGGAAGAAGCCAATCAGTTCCTTCGACGACCGCATCCCTTCAACCGCAAGCGGGTCGCGCATATTATCCGGATAGGGCTCGCGAAAATTGGCAAATCCGCCCCATGGGGTCCAGCTCGCCTTGTGGATGATCCCATCCTCGCGCCACATCATTTCACGGGCGAGGGAATCGATCGGCTGCGGGCTGGCAAAGACGGCGTCGGGCGCCTTGGCATGCCGCTCGGCAATCAGCTGTGCCTTTGCGCGCTGGCTGATCAGCGTGTTGCCGCCAATATAGGCGATGACCGTAGCGACCGCGATGATCGCGGGTTTGCGCCAGTTGAACTGCCCTGCCCGCTCCCGAAACCGCGAAATACCGATACCGAGGCACAGGATCAGCCACACCCACGCATCGATGATGAACAAGGCATCATTGTGGAACCAGCCAAGGTCGAGCGGCGAGAGCAACTGCACCGCGTAAGTGTTTTGCAAATCGAGCAGCGGGTGAGTGATGGCCCCGATGTAACAAAGTGCGATCAGCCACGGGACATTCATCGACAGGCCGGACGCGAATTGCGCCCCGCGCTTCACCTGCCATCGGTCGAGTAGCCACAACAGCGCCGCCAACACCGGAGGTAGCAGCAGCACGCCGCCAACCAGCCCATGCGTGAACCCGCGGTGCGTCGCCAGCGGCGCCCAGCAGGAGCCACCGAAAAAGACGTCGATGTCCGGCATATTGGCGCCAAGGATCAAGGCGGCCAGCCCCTTGCGCGTTTTGGTCTTCAGACCAGTTTGGCCGATCGCCCAACCGGCGAGGCTATGGGTGAAATTGTCCAAAAATTAGCGCTTTCGTGCAAACCAGATATTGTGCCGCGGTCCCTTGCCGTTGGACCGGGCGCGAACGACCTCCTCGTCGACCATGAAACCCGCTTCACGAAGCCGCCGCGTGAAGGACGGATCGGGCGCGGCCGACCATATCGCGAGAATGCCGCCAGGCTTCAGCGACGCCTTGGCGATGGCCAGACCAGCCGACGAATAGAGTCGGTCATTCTCCGCCCGAACCAGCCCGTCCGGGCCATTGTCAACGTCGAGCAGGATCGCGTCCCATCGTCCGCCCTGAATGGCGTCGCCGACATCGCCAATCCGAATTTCGGCGCGCAGGTCACTCAAACTGTCGCCGGTCATCGCCGCCATCGGCCCTTTGGCCCAATCAACAATCTCCGGCACCAGCTCCGCCACCGTCACCTTCGCATCGCGCGGGAGCTGCGCCAAAGCGGCGCGCAGCGTGAAGCCCATGCCATAGCCGCCGATCAGCCAATGCTGGTTTGGGCGCTTGCCAAGTCGCTCCGCCGCCATCACCGCAAGCGCCTCTTCCGACCCGCTCATCCGGCTCGACATCAACTCTTCGCGGTCGACAAGGATCATATGATCCCCGCCCCGCCGATACAGGATCATCTCCCCACCGCCGGGGATGACTGCAGACGCTAACAACTCACGCGGGGTCACTCGGCGCGAGGTTCCTTCTCGACCTGCCAGGTCTGACCCTGGCTGACGAGTTTCTGCAGGTCAGCGGTCTTGCCGCTGGCAGCGGCCTTGTTCTGGTCGAGGACCGCGCTGTCAAACGTCGGCGCCGGGTCTTCATAGATCACGCCGAGCGCGACCGGGAAGTTCGCCGGCGGCATGTCGATCAGCATGTGGGCAATGGCGCGGTTCTTCGGGTTGTGGACGATGACCTCGTCGCTATCGCCGTCGACGACCTTCAGGCTCAGCGTATTGCCGTCGAGCGCGATGCCCTTCGTGCCACCCGCGAACAGCATCTTTTCGCCTGCCTTCAGCCACAGCTGCTTATCGGCGGCGACGTCTTTCGCTGTGAAGGGCGCGAAGACATCGTCATTATAGACAACGCAGTTTTGGTAGATTTCAACGAAGCTGGCGCCACGATGGCCGTGCGCCGCCTTGAGCACATCGACGAGGTTCTTGTGCACGTCGATGCCGCGCGCCACGAACCGCGCACCCGCACCGAGCGCAAAGGCGCACGGATTTGCCGGGCGGTCGACCGATCCGAACGGAGTCGACGGACTGCGCGTGCCGACGCGCGACGTTGGCGAATATTGGCCCTTGGTCAGGCCGTAAATTTCGTTGTTGAACAGCAGCAACTGGCAATCGAGGTTGCGGCGCAGCAAATGCATGGTGTGGTTGCCGCCGATGGACAGCGCATCGCCGTCCCCGGTGATGATCCACACGTCGAGCTCCGGATTGGCCAGCTTCGTCCCCGTTGCCACAGCGCAGGCGCGGCCGTGGATCGTGTGGAAGCCATAGCTCGACATATAATAAGGAAAGCGACTGGAACAGCCGATGCCGCTGATGAACACGGTGTTGGCCTTGGCCGCATCGAGGTCCGGCATCGTCCGCTGCACGGCCTTCAGCACGGCATAGTCGCCGCAGCCCGGGCACCAGCGCACTTCCTGGTCGGACGCCCAATCCTTAGCGGTCAATTTGGTGACTTCGTTCATTTGCCGAAAAATCCGTTGAACCAGAGAATGATGAATAGGACGATGATGAGCATGCCGACCAATGGCCATGCATTGATTGGCTTTGGCGTCGGTTCGCTCATGTCAGCGCCTCCTCAATGGCTACCTCGATCTCCGCAATGGTAAACGGTTGACCACTCACCTTGTTCACCGGGCGCGCATCAACAAGGAACTGATCACGCAGAAGGGTCTTGAGCTGACCCGTGTTCATTTCCGGAACGATGATCCGGTCATAGCCGCGCAGCAGGTCGCCAAGGTTCTTCGGGAACGGCGCAATGTGGCGGATGTGGATGTGGTGGACGTCCTTGCCTGCTGCCCGCGCGCGGCGCACCGCCTGGTGGATCGGGCCGAAGGTGGAGCCCCAGCCGACGACCGCCAGCTTGCCCTTGGTCTCGCCAAGGCACACGTCCTGATCCGGAATGCTGTCGGCGATGCCGGCAACCTTGGCGGCGCGCAGACGGGTCATTTCGGCATGGGCTTCGGGCGAATAGTCGATGGCACCGGTGGTCGGGTTCTTCTCGATCCCGCCGATGCGATGTTCCAGGCCCGGCGTACCCGGCTTGATCCATGGCCGCGCAAGATCGTCATTGCGGACATAGGGGCGAACCTCGCCGTCGGCGATCAGGCCCGCCGTCTCATCATTGGCGAAGGTGACCGGGAAGGGCTTATACCCGCTCATGTCCGGCACCTTCCACGGCTCCGCCGCATTGGCGATATAGCCGTCGGTCAGCAGGATCACCGGCGTCATGTAGCGCACCGCAATCCGCACCGCTTCAATCGCGCAATCAAACGCGTCGGCGGGCGAGCGGGCAGCAATTACCGGGATCGGCGCGTCGCCGTTGCGGCCATAGACGGCCTGATACAGGTCGGACTGTTCGGTCTTGGTCGGAAGGCCGGTCGACGGCCCGCCGCGCTGCGAATTGACAATGACGAGCGGAAGCTCGGTCATCACCGCGAGGCCCATCGCCTCGCCCTTCAGCGCAATGCCCGGACCCGACGAGCTGGTGACGCCAAGCGCGCCCGCATAACTCGCACCGATGGCCGATGCGATGGCCGCAATCTCATCCTCCGCCTGGAAGGTGGTAATTCCATATTCCTTGAGGCGCGACAGGTGATGGAGGATCGCCGACGCCGGGGTAATCGGATAGCCGCCGAAGAACATTGGCAGGCCCGCCATCTGCGCGCCCGCGACCAGCCCGACCGAGAGCGATTCTGCGCCGGTGACGGTACGATATAGTCCCGGCTCCGCGGGGGCTGCGTCGATGTGGGTCTTGTGGACCTGCCCGCCAATTTCGACCGTCTCGCCATAGGCGTGCCCGGCGTTTAGCGCGGCGATATTGGCTTCGGCCAACTCCGGCTTTTTCGCAAACTTCGACTTCAACCAGTCGATGATGGGTGCACGCTCTCGGTCGAACATCCAGAGCGCCAGGCCCAGAGTCCACATATTCTTGCAGCGCAGCGCCTCCTTGTTGCCAAGGCCGAATTCCTTGACCGCGTCGAGCGTCAGCTGACTGATGTTGAATTTGACAAGATTCCAGCGGGCAAGGCTGTCATCCTCAAGAGGGTTCGCATCATATCCCGCCTTGGCGAGGTTGCGGGCGCCAAACTCGCCTTCGTCGGCGATGATCAGGCCACCCTCGCGCAGCGCCTTCACATTGGTTTTCAGCGCCGCCGGGTTCATCGCGATCAGCACATCCGGCGCGTCGCCCGCAGTGTCGATCGCCGTCGACCCGAAATTGATCTGAAACGCCGACACGCCAAAGGTCGTGCCTTGCGGCGCGCGGATTTCCGCCGGAAAATCGGGGAAGGTCGCCAGATCATTGCCCGCCAGCGCGGTCGACAGGGTGAACTGGCCCCCGGTCAGCTGCATCCCGTCGCCGCTGTCGCCCGCAAATCGCACCACCATCGCTTCGCGCGGCGGATGGGCGCCTGCTTCTTCGGGGGTCAGCATATGGGTTGCCGACTGGGTCATGTGCGGGTGTTCCTGTACAAATGAGTCTGTGATTACCTGCCACTTAGGGCTGTAGACCCATTGTTGCTAGGGGGAAGACCCGTGGACAGCGATATCGCCGCAAAATATGGATCGGCGCGTGAAACCAAAGATCCTGTCCACGCTGCCCGGATATACGCGAAAGCTATTCGCCGCCGACATCCTTGCCGGGGTGACGGTGGCGCTGGTCGCCCTTCCCCTCAGTATCGCTATCGCCATCGGGTCGGGTGCGCCGCCGATTGCCGGGCTGGTGACAGCGGCGGTGGCGGGGTTCCTGATTTCCGCGCTGGGCGGCAGCCGGGTGCAGATCGGCGGCCCGACCGGTGCGTTCATCGTCGTGGTCTATGGCATCATCCACGCGCACGGCATGGCGGGCCTTGCGACCGCGACGTTGATGGCCGGGGTTATCCTGCTTGCCGCGGGATTTCTGCGGCTTGGACGGCTGATCCATTACATTCCCGACGCTGTGATCGAGGGGTTCACAATCGGCATCGCCGTAGTGATCGCGGTCGCGCAGGTGAGGGACCTTGCGGGGCTTCAGACCGGCGCGTTGCCCGCCGACTTCATTCCGAAGGTTGAGGGATTGTGGGCCGCGCGGGGCAGCTTCAACCCGGTGTCGCTGGCGCTCGGCTTGGCAAGCATCGCGGCGCTGCTTGTCATGCGCAAGGCGTTGCCACGCCTCCCCACGCCCATGCTGGTGATCGGGGCGGCGAGCTTGCTGGTGCTGGCCCTGCTTCCCGGCGTAGCCACCGTCGCGCATCAATATGGCGCGATCCAGAACGGACTGCCCACAATCCAGCTTCCCGACCTCAGCGGCGCGACCATGATTGCCTTGCTGCCGTCGGCGATCACCATCGCCCTTCTGGCAGGGATCGAGTCGCTGCTTTCAGCCATCGTCGCTGACCGAATGATCGGCGCGCACCACCGAAGCAATGCCGAGCTGATCGCGCAGGGCGCGGCCAACATCGCCTCTCCGCTGGTCGGCGGCCTTCCAGCAACCGGCGCCATCGCGAGGACCGCGACCAATGTTCAGGCGGGTGGGCGGACACCCGTCGCCGGAATGGTCCATGCGCTGATCATCCTCGCCGTCCTGCTGTTCGCCGCACCGCTTGCGAATGGCCTTGCCATGCCCGCCCTCGCTGCGCTCCTCATCGTTACCGCCTGGTCGATGAGCGAACCGCACCGCTGGCCGGAGCGACTGGCCATGCCCAAGTCGCGGTTGGCGCTGCTCATCCTGACGGCGGTGATGACGGTGCTTGTCGACCTGACCGCGGCGATTTTGGTGGGAACAGCGATCGGGTTTGCGCTGAGATGGTGGGAGGGGCGCAATCGGCCCGGTGACTGGCACATGCCCGATCGGGGGATTGGGGGAGAATAACCCACAAGGTCGTCATTCCCGCGAAAGCGGGAACCCAGGTTTTCTGATTGGCTGGGTCCCCGCTTTCGCGGAGAAGACGAGAGGAACTCTAAGCCGCCGCCGCTTCCAATTGCTCGCTCACCTCGAGCCAACGCGCTTCGGCGCGCTCCAGCTCTTCCGCGAGTTTCGCCCGGCGCTTGCTCAACTCACCGGCGTTCATGGCCGCCAGATGACGCGGCGCTTTTGACGGGTCGATCATTGCCGAATCAATTTCCGCGCATTTCGCCGTCAGCCGTGCGGTTTCCGCCTCCGCGTCAGCGATCTTCTTTTTCAGCGCCTTGGCCTCGTCGCGGCCATTGTCGTTGCGACCCTTTTTCGGGGATTTCGCCTCAGCCTTGGGCTGGTTCCGGCCGAGCACGAAATCGATATAATCGTCGATACTGCCGTCATAATCGACCGCGCGCCCGTCATCGACCAGCACCAGTCGGTCGGCGGTCAGTTCGACCATGTGGCGGTCGTGACTGATCAGGATGACCGCGCCGTCATAACCGTTGAGCGCCTGCACCAGCGCCTCGCGCGCGTCGACGTCGAGGTGGTTGGTCGGCTCGTCGAGAATAATGAGATGCGGCGCGTCGCGAGTGATGAGCGCCAACGCAAGCCGCGCCCGCTCCCCGCCCGACAGCTTACCGACAACCGTCGTCGCCTTGTCCCCGGAAAAGCCGAAGCGGCCAAGCTGCGCACGCACCGCGGCGGGCGTTTTGCCCTCCATCGCCCGGCTCATATGCTGCAGCGGCGTGTCGTCGCCGTGCAGCTCCTCGACCTGATACTGGGTGAAGTAACCGACCTTCATCTTGCCCGACGCATGAACCTCGCCCGCCATCGTCGGCAATTGCGCCGCCAGCAGCCGCGCCAGAGTGGTCTTGCCGTTGCCGTTGCGCCCCAACAGCGCGACCCGATCATCCGGGTCGATGCGCAGGTTCAATTTGGTGAGGATCGGAGTGTCCTCCGCATAGCCAACCGCCGCCATGTCGAGCGTGATAAGCGGCGGACGAAGCTCGCTTGGTGACGGGAAATCGAAGCTGAGGCTGGGGTCTTCGGCCATTGCCGCAATCGGCTGCATCTTGGCCAGCATCTTGGCGCGCGACTGGGCCTGTTTGGCGGTTGAGGCGCGGGCCGAGTTGCGGGCGACATAATCCTGCAGACGTGCGCGCTGTGCGTCCTGCGATGCACGCGCGGCGGCAAGCTGGGCGGCGCGCTCCGCCCGCTGTTTTTCGAACCCGTCATAATTGCCCGAATAGATCGCGATCTGCCCGCGTTCGACGTGGAGGATCGTGTCGACCACGTTGTTGAGCAGGTCGCGTTCGTGACTGATGACGACCAGCGTCCCGACATAATTCTTCAGGAAATTCTCGAGCCACAGCGTCGCTTCCAGGTCGAGGTGGTTCGACGGTTCGTCGAGCAGCAGCACGTCCGGCGCGGAGAACAGCAACGCGGCCAGCGCAACGCGCATCTTCCACCCGCCCGAATAGCTGTCGAGCGGCCGACCCTGCATCTCTTCATCAAAGCCGAGGCCGAGCAGGATCTGCGACGCGCGCGCATCGGCGGTGTAGGCGTCGATCGCCAAGAGCCGCTCATAGACGTCGCCCAGCCGGTCCGGATCGGTATTGGCGCATTCCGCCTCCGCCATCAGCGCGGCGCGCTCCGTATCGGCCGCGAGAACCGTCTCGAACGGCGTCGCGGTGCCCGACGGCGCTTCCTGCGCGATATAGCCGAGGCGGGTCTTCTTGGGCATTTCAATCTCGCCCTCATCCGCCTCCAGCTGGCCGATGATGACCTTCATCAACGTCGACTTACCCGCGCCATTGCGGCCGATCAGCCCGACCTTGCTTCCGGGCGTGATCGTCGCGGTGGCGCGGTCAAGGATGGTCCGCCCGCCAAGGCGGACCGTAATGGCGTTGATGGTCAGCATGGCCGCGCGCCTACACGCGAATTGCGACGAAGGCGAGGCAGGACTTGGATTTCCTTCCGAAAAGGCGCAGCACGTCGCCCACGAATTGGGGGGCCAAGTCGATGATCTTCAAACGCGCCGTCGCAAAGCTCCGTGCCCAGGATTGGTGGGCGATTTCGATTGAACTCCTGATTGTCATCCTCGGCGTGTTTATCGGCACCTGGGTCGCGAACTGGAATCAAGAGCGCGCGTCCAAGGCAGAAACCCACCGCCTTCTGGTCCAGATGAAGCCCGAGGTCGACCGGATCATCGACTTTTCGACCAATACGCGCGCCTATTACGCGACCAGTCATCGCTTCGCCGAAGTCGCATTCAAAGGTTGGGACAATGATCCGTCGGTCAGCGATCAGCAGTTCGTCATCGCAGCTTATCAGGCGAGCCAAATCCACGGCTTGAGCAGCAACCCAAACTGGTCCCTCGTTTTCGGGGGCGATCAGCTGCGCAATATCGACGATCTCGACATCCGCCGACGCTTGGGGCGCTTGATGACCTTCAACGTTGAGCAACTTAACGTCAACAATGTCGCGACGCCGTATCGCGCGGATGTGCGCGCGGTTATTCCCGACGATCTTCAACTTGCCATTCGCGCGGCCTGCGGGGATCGGCTGAACCCCAATACCGCTGACCTGAGTTTGCCCGAGACCTGCGATGTGGCGCTCGATCCGGCGAATGCAGCGCAGGCCGCCGAAGAACTCAGGGCGCATCCTGAGCTGGTTGGGAAATTGCGCAGCCACCTCGGCATCGTGGCCGGCTTCGTCAATTCGGTGATCCAATATGAACAACTGGCGCGGCTCATGAAGCAACAGTTAGCCAGGTTGAAGTAAGGGGCTTCACAGTAGCGCATGGACGCGGCAGGACGGGCCCATGACCGACGACCATCTTTACCGCCGCGGGGTTGGCGTGATGCTGATCAACCAAGCCAATCTTGTGTGGGTCGGGCAGCGGCTCGATAACCGCGCCGACGCCTGGCAGATGCCGCAGGGCGGGCTTGATGACGGGGAGGAGCCGTGGGCGGGTGCGCTTCGCGAGCTTGAGGAGGAAACCGGGATCGGCCCGCATCTGGTCGAGCTGATCGCGGAATTGCCCGAACAACTGCGCTACGACATCCCCGACGAGATCGCGGCGAAGCTTTGGAAGGGGCGCTGGAAGGGGCAGTTGCAGGATTGGTATCTGGCGCGCTTCCTGGGCAAGGACGATGATGTCGATATTGCCACCGCGCATCCCGAATTCGCCGAATGGAAATGGGTGGAGGCGCAGAGCCTTCCCGACCTGATCGTGCCGTTCAAGCGGGATATGTACGCAGCGATTGTTGCGGGGTTTGCGGCGCACCTTTAATCGTCATTGCGAGGAGCGCATCACGCGTAGGCAATCCGGGGGATTGCTGAGCATGATGCGGCGACGCGGCAATCCAGTCGGCGTCGCTGGATTACTTCGCTGCGCTCGCAATGACGGAAAGGGGCGCAAATTCGCAAGGTGTGGCCTTTCCTTCCGCCCCGCGCTAGGAGCCTGCCACCATGGAGGGGTTGAGCAATCTGGAGCGCGCTTGCGTCGAGCAGGCGCTTGCTGCGCAGGATCATATGCTGCGCCAGACCGAGGCGTGGGCGCTGATCAATTCGGGATCGCGCAACCTGGACGGGCTCGCCGCGATGATGGGCGCGTTGGTTGGTGCGTTTTCGGCACTGCCTGGCGAGCTTACCATGGTTGAACCCGCACCGGTGGAGGCGATCGATTCCGCCGGCAAGCCCTACGAAATTCCCCACGGCCGCAACCTTCGGCTCAGCGTTCGCCCGAAGGCGCCGCTGCAACTGCTCTTCACCGGACATATGGACACCGTTTTCCCGGTCGATCATCCGTTTCAAGGCCTGACCTGGCTCGAGCCGGGCGTAGTGCTGAACGGCCCCGGCGTCGCCGACATGAAGGGCGGAATAGCCGTCATGCTCGCGGCCCTGACGGCGGTGGAGGCCAGCCCGCTTGCCAACCAGTTCGGCTATGACGTCGTCATCAATAGCGATGAGGAAGTCGGCTCGCTCGGCTCCGCGGCACTGCTAACCGAAGCGGCCCGAGGCAAGCGCGCCGCTCTGACCTATGAGCCCGCCGCCCTGCCCGACGGCACCTTCGCAGGCGCCCGCCCCGGCAGCGGCAATTTCAGCTTCACCGTCCGCGGCAAATCCGCCCATGCCGGACGCAATCCGCGCGAAGGGCGCAACGCCGTCATTGCCGCCGCCGACCTCGCCCTACGCTTGAAGGCCGCGATGGACGATAGCCTGTCGGTCAACCCGGCAAAAATTGACGGCGGAAGCCCCAACAACGTCGTCCCCGACCTCGCGATCCTGCGCGTCAACATGCGCCCGACTACGCTTGAGGATCAGGCGCGGGCTGGGTCACTGATCGAAGCGACCGTTGCTATGGTCGCCGTCGATCATGACGTCGACATTTCGACCCACGGCCATTTCGCCCGCCCCCCAAAACCGATGACGCCCGCCATCGAACATTTGTTCGGCGTTGTGAAGAAGGCTGGCGAGGACCTTGGTCAGCCCGTCGCGTGGAAATCCACTGGCGGCGTATGTGACGGCAACAATATCGCCGCGACCGGCGTGCCCGTAATCGACACGATGGGCGTTCGCGGAGGAAGCATTCATTCGATGGAGGAATTTCTGATCGTCGAGTCCCTTGCCGAGCGCGCCGCGCTGTCGGCCCTTACAATCCTTCGCCTCGCAGGAGAGCGCGCATGACCATGCGGATCCGCGCCGCTCGCCCCAAAGACATGCGGGCCCTTTACGAAATGGCCAAGCTTACCGGCGGCGGCTTCACCAACCTGCCGGCCGACAAGAAAACGCTCGAAGCAAAACTGGAGCGCAGCGAAGCGGGCTTTTCCCGGCCCGGCGACACGCCCGGCGACGACCTATACGTCTTCATGCTCGAAGACCATGACAGCGGTGCGATCCGCGGCACTTGTCAGGTATTTGGGGCGGTTGGAACGGATCGCCCATTTTATAGCTATCTGCTGTCGACCCTGACGCAGAAAAGCGAGGAACTGGGCCGCATTTTCCGTAATCAGACGCTCAACCTCACCACCGATCTGGAAGGGTCGAGCGAAGTCGGTGGCCTGTTCCTTCACCCGAACGAACGCGCTGGCGGCCTCGGCATGTTGCTCGCCCGCTCCCGCTATCTGTTCATCAAACAGCACCGTCCGCGCTTCGGCGACACGGTATTGGCGGAGCTTCGCGGCGTCATGGACCAGGGTGGCCATTCGCCATTCTGGGACGCCATTGGTGGGCGCTTCTTTGGAATGACGTTTCCCGAAGCAGACGAATTCAATGCGGTTCATGGCACGCAATTCATCGCGGACCTGTTCCCCACGACCCCAATCTATGTCTCGATGCTGCCTGAAGCGGCGCGGGCGGTCATGGGTCAACCGCATCCGACCGGACGCGCCGCGCTCAAGATGCTGGAAAATGAAGGGTTTGTCTGGGACAGCTACGTCGACATCTTCGATGGCGGCCCGACGGTGACAGCCCATACTGACCGCATCAAAACGGTCGAAAATGCGCAATGGCAAATCGTTGGCGGCACGACGACTGGCGGTCAGGCAAAGATGCTCGCAACGCGGACCTACCATGATTTTGTCAGCTGTTACGGACAGGTTGAAATGAGCAGCAATGGCGAATTGCTGATTGACGATGCTGCGATGCGGAAGCTTGACGTTGGGCCCGGCGACCGGGTGCTGGTGGTCTCGCGATGAGCATTCTGGAGCGCATTTCGGAAATCAATTTTGATGGCCTGATTGGGCCAAGCCACAATTATGCGGGCCTTAGTCTAGGCAATCTCGCATCAGCGAAAAATGCTGGGCATGTGTCGCAGCCGCGCGCAGCCGCGCTACAGGGCCTCGAAAAAATGAGGGGCAATCTTCAACTTGGCCTGACCCAGGGCATTTTCTTACCGCAGCCGCGTCCCGCCCATGCCTGGCTTGCCGCGCTGGGTACAACAATCGAACGCGCAGACCCGATTCTTGCGGCTAACGCCATGAGCGCCTCTGCAATGTGGGCCGCGAACGCGGCAACCGTCAGCCCGGCACCCGACACATTTGATGGCAAATGCCACCTCACCGTCGCGAATCTTAAGACGATGCCGCACCGCAGCCATGAATGGATGGCGACGCTGGCGCAGCTTCAGATTGCGTTCGCCTCCTCCGCATTTTCCGTTCACGCGCCGGTTCCCGCTGCTTTTGGTGACGAGGGTGCGGCCAACCATATGCGGCTTGCGGCGGCGCACGGTGCGCCGGGCGTCGAAATCTTCGTTTATGGCGTCAGCGGCGGCCCCTTCCCCGCCCGCCAGCACATTGAGGCATCACAGGCGGTTGCCCGGCTCCACAGCCTGTTCGACGATCGAACGTTCTTCACTGCACAAAGCGAGGAAGCGATTTCGGCGGGCGCGTTCCACAATGATGTCGTTGCGGTCGCCAATGGCCCGGTCTTATTCGCCCATGAACTGGCCTTCGCAGACAAGGCCGGTTTAGTTGACTGGTGCCTGGCCCGTGTTCCGGATTTCGACTATGTTGAAGTTCCGGCATCGGAGGTAAGCCTTGCTGACGCGATAAAAAGCTATTTGTTCAATTCCCAGTTGCTGACGCTACCTGGCGGAGAAACCGCCCTGATTGCACCTACAGAGGCGCGCGATACACCGTCCGTAAAATCGTGGATTGATCGGCATCTCGCGGGCAACGGCGCCATTCGGCAGGTGCGCTATGTCGACGTGCGCCAGTCGATGGCCAACGGCGGGGGCCCGGCGTGCCTTAGGCTACGTGTTCAATGCGATCCTGCAGACGTCGATCCACGCTTCCTTCTGGACGAAGCCAAAATTGACCGGTTGCGTGATACGGTCAGCCAATATTGGCCCGACGAGATCGACGCCGGAACGCTCCAGT
The DNA here is from genome assembly GCF_946478955.1 of uncultured Sphingomonas sp. The sequence goes on from NZ_CAMLDL010000003.1 coordinate 18,581, forward strand.
CGTCGTCGCTTATTGCTGACATCGAGCGTGCGCGGCGCGCGGTTATCGAAACGCTAAATCTGAATGAGTTAGCGTCGAGTTAATTTACACTTAACCATATCGTTTCATGCGAATTTGGCGGAACCGAGCCATTGGCACGGCGTTTGCTTAACCAATGAGTATGACGTGGCTGCGCAAATTCGGCCGACTGTTCGTCATCAAGACGCGGTTCGAAGCCTTTGCCATCACCTACGCGATCGCGCTTGGCGCGGTTGAGCGGGGCCTTCACTATACGCAACAGCTTCCGGGAAATTCGGGGTGGGTGTTGTTCGCCGCCTGTTTAGGTGTTCCATTCGTTGCGGGCGCCAAGTTACTCGACAGCGTCCGCAAACCGCCGGCGCCATCAATCGCAACTATGCGGGTCCCCCCGCGGCGGCGAAACGCCCGCACGGCGACTAATCGTAATCGACCCAGAGATTACCGGACGATCCGCGGTTCAACGTTACGGTCGTCACATCGCACAGATTGACCCCATTGAAGGTCGCGGTGGTGCCGTCGCCAAGATCGGCCTTGATATCGAAAGCGCAATCCGGATTCTTGAAGGCCACGGCGGTCCGCGATCCCTGGGTCGGGTTGCCGCCCAATGACTGCCAGGCGGTCGTTCCCGTCCGCCGGATCGACAGCGCCTTGATGGCTGTACCGGTATTGTTCACCAGCGAGAAGTTTCCTGCTGCCGCGAACGCTGGCGTAGCGACGTGCAACATCGCGGCGCAAATGATGGTTGAAAGCAAGCGTTTCATATCGTCGATATAATGAATCCGCTGGCGCGATCAAAGCACCTTCCGCAGGCCCAGTCTCGATCGAAAAGAAAGCGCGCGCCAGCCCCGCTCGCCAGGCGCGCGCTTCCCTTGCCGCCTAAGCGGCGAAGGCCGACGGGGCGATTGGGTGTGACCGGCGCATAATGACTGCGGTTGCTGGCTGCCGAAAACTTTCGGCCAGCGGCAATGCCGTCGCGCAGAAAGCGCATTCCGCAAGGGTGCGACCGATATGCCAATGGGTCCGTCCACAGCCAGGGCAATGGTTAACTTCATTATCGCGGTACACTGCATGATAGCCCCGCCGAGCGGGGTCAAAAGCCGCAATCCCGAACCTCAGCATCGTCGTTCCTCCTCGTTTTGGTGGTAACGTGCGACGAGTCGTTATGTTTCAACGTTAAGTCGATTCGATTCCAAAGTCACTCCCATGCAAACCTTCTGTCCCGCGAGGGGACGGGCAAATCCTTTTCGCGTTAACCATCACTTTACCTTTTGGGCGCAGTTTCCCTGCGATTTGAGTGGTGGACCGGGGGAGTGGCTCGAATGGAATCCAATCAGCGTTTCTACCTGCGCCGAGCGGCCGAGGAGCGGACTGCCGCGCTTCGCTCCATTTCGCCCCAGGCGCGCGATTGGCACGCGAAGCTTGCCCATGATTTTGCGCAGCGCGCCGCCGAATGTGCGCCTTTCGCCGCAACCGCCTGACCCTTTGCCGCGGACAATTCCGACTCCACGTCATTTTTCACTGCTTTAGCATCGACTGATATGCCAGAACCGCATGAAGCGGTCATAATTGCTTGATTCAGCGCGGTTTTGTTTCGGAAACGCAACGCTGGTTCGCGCTGGTAAATTTCTGTTAACGATGGTAAATAACCTTCGTTCAATTTGGACATTCAGGGGGTTTGAAATGCTCAAACGCACATGCTTTGGTTTGCTTGCTGCAACCATGCTTGCGACGCCGGCGGTCGCTCGTGATAAAAGTCTCTATCTGGGCGTCGAAGGCGGCCTGATGTGGGCTAACGACACCGATTTTGACCTGCACACGGCGCAGGGTCGAACCAATAATTTTCTGACCATCGATCATAAGATGGGCTACGATGTCGATGCCTTGTTTGGCTATGACGGCGGCATGGTCCGTGCCGAGCTTGAGCTTGGCATGAAACGGGCATCTCATGATCAATATACGGGTCTGGTTACCGAAGGCAGCCCGATCGATGGCGATGGAAGCACCCGGTATCTGTCGGTCATGACCAATCTGCTACTCGACATCGGCAAAGATGACGGGTTCCAGTTCTACGCTGGCCCGGGCGCCGGATTCGCATGGGGTAAATATAAGGCATTCGGACAGTCCGACACCGACGGCGGCTTTGCGTGGCAGGCCATCGCCGGCGCCCGCTATCCGGTGTCTGACAATATCGATGTTGGGATCAAGTATCGCTACTTCCATCCCAGCAAGGTGAAGATTCAATATGGAACGGCAGATATTGAAGGGAAGTTCCATTCCCATTCAGTGCTGGCCAGCCTGATCTTCAATCTGAACCATGAGGCTGCGCCGCCGCCGCCTCCGGCACTTCCGCCGGCGCCGCCGCCACCACCAGAAACCCAAACTTGCCCGGACGGCTCGGTGATCCTGGCCAGCGACGCCTGTCCGCCGCCGCCGCCCCCTCCGCCACCGCCGCCGCCGGCGCCGGAACCGGAACGCGGCTAAGCAATCCGTCCTCCTCTTAAGACCAGAGCGGGGAAGAAAGCGGCCTGGGGAATATTCCCCAGGCCGCTTTTGCATCGCATCGCGTCACGCAGAACAGCGTGAACGGAACTGCAGAAATTGGGAAAATGGCGCGCCCGGAACGATTCGAACGTCCGACCCTCAGATTCGTAGTCTGATGCTCTATCCAGCTGAGCTACGGGCGCGTGCCGGGGGGTCCATTAGGGCGCGCCGCCGACCCTTGCAACCCCTTATTCGTTGCTTTTTGTTGTCGTTGCGCCATTCGTCTACCCCGCCTACACCGCTCGCCATGCGCAGACCGCTTATATTCGCATCCGTTCTGGCCCTGTCCGCCTGCTCGACCCCGCAATTGGCGGAGCCCAGTCTTGCGCCGCGCGCGGCAGAGGCCATTGATCCGCGTGTACCCGTTGCGCCGTTGGTATCGACGGCGCCCGCAGATCCGGCGCTAATATCGTTGCTTGCGGCCTCGGTTTCCAGAGCAGAGGCCGGCCGCGCGGAATTTGCGTCGCGTGCCGCGACGGCCTCCGGGCTAGCCGCGGCAGCCGGGCCAAGTGGCAGCGAAAGCTGGATTTCGGCGCAGGCCGCTCTCTCTCTGCTTATCGAACAGCATGGCATCGCGACCAATGCCGCAGCCGATGTCGATGGGCTTGCCGGGGCGCAGCTTCATGAAAAACGCTGGATATCACCCGCCGATCAGCGGGCAATCGCGGCCGCATCGGCGCAACTGGACGACATCGTCACCTCGCAAAATGCCGCCATTGACCGTTTGCGCAGCCAACTGGCGCGATAATCATAATCGGCGCGCCGCACGCGCCCGCGCATCTGGCCACATCGCAGCGTCAATTGCATAGACGATCGTCGGATTCAGCTCTGGCCCGAACCTCGTATCGATGAAATCAAGGTCGGCGCGGCGGATCATTGCGAGACGCTTCATCAAGCCCTGACTTTCCGCATTGGCATCGACCGTCAAAGCAATCACTTCGTCATAACCAAATCGACCGAAAGCCAAATCAAGGCTGGCGATCGCCGCTTCCTTGGCGATCCCCTTCCCCCAGGCGCTTTCACGAAGACGCCAGCCAATTTCAGGCGTACCCGTCAAATCCCCGGCCCCGGGCGCATTCACCCGCTTCAAACCGCAAAAGCCCTGTAGATCTCCGGTTGCCTTGTCCTCGATCAGCCAGAACGTGTGACCGAAGTCGCGGCTAAAGCCCGCGATGCGGTCTTTGACGGCAAGCCATGTCTTGCGATCCTGCACGCCGCCGAGGTGCCGCATCACTGCGGGAGTATTCATGACATCGTAAAAATTTTCCCAATCCTCATCCCGCCAGTCACGCAGGATCAGTCGGTCGGTTGTTGCGGCGATCGATGTCATACGTCTGCCCTGCCAGAACGGCGGGCGATGAGGAAGAGGATCGTACCAGCGGCAAAGAAAGCCGCGAAGGTCGCCCATTCCTTGCCGGAAGATTGCGCCGCCGCCCATAGGCACAGCAGGATGGCGAGCGCCGGTACTGCCATGCCCCGCCCAACCCGTACGACCCCGGCGCGCCGGTCCAGCACCGGAACCGCCGCGGCACAGGTTACATAGGAAAACAGCCGCGTCAGCGAACTGACCACGGCGAGGAAAACGAAGCTGCCCGTCGACACCAACAGCAATCCGATCGCGCCATAGGCGAGGATCGAGACATGGGGGGCGCCGTTGGTGAGACGGCGGTTGAATACCGCGGGAATTTGCCCCTGCTCTGCCATCGCGGCGGTCAGGCGCGGTGCGGTCAAAATGCCGTTGGTGATATTGGCGAGGACCGACACGACCGCCGTAAGTCCGATCAGCAACGCCCCCCTGTCCCCCATCTGCATTCGTGCCAGATCAATCAGCGGCTGGTCTGATGCACCCAGCCCGGTGCCCTGATAGACGAACTGGATCATCACATAGAGCAGCGTGACAAACGCCACAGTTAGTAACAGCGCGCGCGGAATAGACCGCTTCGCATCGCGCGTTTCACCTGCCGGAATACACGCAGTTTCAAAGCCAGTGAAAGCATAGAGCGCGGCCAGCGCTACCCCCTCTACCGCGCCTATCTGCGGCAACTGAATTTCCGGCCGGATTCCGCCAACGCCGAGCAGCACGAGCAACATCAGCGGCACGAGCTTCACCATGCTGAGCGAGCCGAGCGCGGCCATGACCCGTTTTAGTTCGAAAAGGTTGATGATGACCCCGAACAGGATCGCACCGAGCGCGACCGGCATCTCGGCTACCGGCCAGATGGCGGCGGCATAGGCGGCTAGCACGGTGGCATTGGCGGCCGACGCCGCGATGCGAGCGGCATAGCCTAGCCAGCCGGTCTGGAAACCAATGAAGGGCCCAAAGCTTTCGCTGGCGTAAAGCTGCGGCCCGCCCGATCGATCGAAGCGTGCGGCAAGATCGGCATAACAGAGCGCAACCAGCATCACGCATAACCCGGCAATAATAAGAAGCCAGGGCGCGAAATTGCCAACCGCGTCGTCGAGTTTGCCCGGCAGGCCGAAAATGCCCGCGCCAATCATGCTGTTGAAGGTCACGAATGTCGCCCCCCATACGCCCATCCGGCGCAGGGTTGCGGGGTCGGTCAAGCGGCCATTCCGTCGCGAATGGCTGCAACCGCCTCGTCGACGTGCTCAACATGGGTGCGGAAGCACAGAATGGCGGCGCGCAGATAATAGGTCCCTTCAATGCGCGTGCCGCTCAGCATTACCCGGCCTTCCTGTTGCAGGTGCGTCATCAAACGCTGCCCGGCCGCATCACCATCCCGGTGACGGAAGGCGACAACGGATAGCTGTGGTTCCGGGCCCGGATCAATCCCCTCAATCTCCGCCAACCGGCCATGGAGATAGCGCGCGAGCATCAGCTTTTCGGTCTGCGCGGCGCGGAAGGCGCCGATCCCCGCCAGTTGAAGAGGCAGCCATAGCCGCATGGCACGGAAATGGCGGGTCAGTTCTGGGGATAGATCAGACGGAGATGGCCCGACCTCGTCCGCGCCGCCGAACGGTTGGATATAGGCAGCCTCCGCGCCGAATGCGTTGGCGAGAAGCTGCCCGTCACGAACCAGAACGGCGCCGGTGCCATAGGGGAGGAACAGGGTTTTGTGCGGGTCAAGCGCAATGCTGTCGGCCCGCGCAATTCCTTTCAGCCGCGCGCTGCCCTCATCGCACAGCGCGAACAGGCCGCCATATGCGCCGTCAACATGGAACCATGCGCCATGGCGCGCGCAGATGTCTGCGATGGCAGGCAGCGGGTCGATAGCACCGGTGTCGACGGTTCCGGCAGACGCGACGACCAGCCAGGGACGAAGGCCATTCGCGACATCGTCCGCAATCGCCGCGTCCAGGGCAGCGGCGTCCATCCGGTAGTCGGCGTCTGTCGCGACATAACGCCGCGGCGACCGCCCTCGACCACAGATCTTCAGCGCCTTGTCGACGCAATGATGGGCAAAGCGTGTGAGGTAGATGACACCGCCGCCGTCCGGATCATATGCCTCCCGTGCCGCGACGATGGCAGACAGGTTGGCGATGCTTCCGCCTGACGTTAGCGTGCCCGACGCGCTGTCGGGATAGCCAACGACATCGGCGAGCCAGCGCGTGCAGGCGTTCTCGATCCGCACCGCGCCCGGCCCTGCCGAGGCAAATCCCGAATATTTGTTCGACGTCGCGGCCAGGAGATCACCGAGACCCGAATGGAACAAGCCGCCGCCGGGAATATAACCCATGAAACGCGGACTGCTGGTCGCGATGCCCGGCCGGTCAACGGTCGCACCGACAAAGTCCAGCACCTCATCGAGATTACGACCGCTGTTTGTGAATTCAGGATAGAACCGCTGTGAAAATGCCTCCGACGCGGGGCGATAAGACGCAGCGCCTTCGATGCTGTCCTGAAAATTCAGCGCATGGTCCAGCACCTGCCCGCCCATTACAGCGCGCGCGTCATGGTCCGGTTCCAGCGGGCGCGTTGCAGCCTGAAGCGCGATCAACTTCTCGCGCAAGGCCGCAAGGTCAGCCATTGATGAGCTTTGCAGCAAGCGGCGCGTGATAGGTCAGCACTCCGGTTGCCCCCGCCCGCTTGAATGCCATCAACGTCTCCAGCACCAATGCCTCACGCTCGCCCGCACCGGCGGCCACTGATGCTTCGATCATCGCATATTCACCGCTCACCTGATAGGCGAAGGTCGGCACGCCGAACGCGTCGCGGACGCGGGTGATGATATCAAGATAGGGCAACCCCGGCTTCACCATCACGAAATCGGCGCCTTCTTCCAGGTCCATCGACACTTCGCGCAGCGCCTCGTCGGCGTTTGCGGGGTCCATTTGATAGCTGCGCTTGTCCCCCTTCAGCAGGCCGCGCGAACCAACAGCGTCACGGAAGGGGCCATAAAACGCGGACGCATATTTGGCCGCATAGGCCATGATCGCGACGTTGCGGTGGCCTTCGCTTTCAAGCACCGCGCGGATCGCCCCAATTCGCCCATCCATCATGTCGGATGGTGCAACAATATCTGCGCCAGCATTAGCCTGGACTAACGCCTGCTGAACGATCACGTCGACCGTTTCATCATTCAATACATAGCCGTCATCATCGGTCAGGCCATCATGGCCATGCGCCGTATATGGATCGAGCGCGACGTCGGTTAGAACACCTATTTCCGGGACAGCCGACTTGATTTCGCGAATTGCGCGGCAGATCAGATTATCAGGGTTCAGCGCTTCTTCGGCTCCCTCGCTGCGCTTGTCGGCGGGCGTGTTCGGAAACAGGGCAATGCATGGAATACCCAGATCACGCGCTTCCCGCGCCTTGTCGGCGAGCCTGTCTACACTCCACCGCGAAACACCCGGCAGCGACGCGATCGGCTGCTCCTGTCCCTGTCCATCGGCAATGAATAAGGGCCAGATGAGGTCGGACGGATGCAAGCGATGCTCTGCCAGCATCGACCGCATCCACGAGGATGAGCGACCACGGCGAAGACGGGTGGCGGGAAAGGCGGCATGAGTCATGCGCGGGTCTCTAGCCGAAGACTGATCGATTGAAAATCTGCCCCCTTCCTACCGTTCTTTACAACGTAACAATAGCACGCGCCCGCAGCGCCAGAACGTCATCGAGTAACGCCGCTGCTGTCACCTCGGCCCCAGCGCCCGGCCCCTGAATTACCAACGGCTGATCACGATATCGGTCGGACCAGATCGCGACGCGATTATCGGTCCCACGCCCCCCATTCAGCGGGTCATCGGCGGGCAGCGCCTCCAGCGAAACACGACATCGACCATCCTCAAAACGGGCAACAAAGCGTAGGCGCGCACCGATGTCCTCTGCTGCCGCGAGCCGCTCTTTCAATGGGCCGTCCAAGATGTGCAGATTCGCCGCCACCTCGTCTGGAGGAAGCGCCGCCAGCGCCAATGGAACCAGCGACTCCACTATCACCTCATTACTGTCGATTTCGGCACCGGATGCGCGGGCAAGGATCAGGATTTTGCGACGTACATCTTCCCCCGACAAATCTTCGCGCGGATCGGGTTCGGTATAGCCTTTTACGCCCGCTTCCCGAACGAGGTCGGAAAATGGCCGGGTTCCATCAAACTGATCGAACAGCCACGCCAATGACCCCGACATTACGCCCGCAATGGCGTGAACCTGGTCACCGCCCGCCCGAAGGTCGCGGATTGATCGGATGAGCGGCAGGCCGGCACCCACGGTTGCGCGGTCTCCGAAACCCGTGCGACCAATATCACTTGCCTTCTGGACGGCGTCCCACAGGTCGCGGCTTGTCCCGCCTGCGAGCTTGCACGCCGTTGCAACATGGATACCGGCCGCCAGATATTGCGGGTGGCGCTGTGCCACATCGGCGTTGGCCGTCGCATCGACGACAATACGGATTCCGCTGTCGCCAAGCGCAGCCATGACATCCTTCGGATCGGGTCGCGTATCGTTGCGCGCCGCGTAAGCGATAGCCGCAGACGCGCGCGGGCATAAGCCAGCGGCATCCCAACGATCTGTCCGGGTATTGCCAACATAGACCAGGCGCAAACGCTGGCCAATCGGCTGCCCCTGCCATTCGCATAGCCGGTTGAGTACGGCGCGGCCCACCGTACCCGTTCCAATAAGGGCGACGCGCGCCACTTCATTCGCGGAGCGTTCCTCCACTTGCGAAAATGCCAACGCGTTCATGCGGCGAGCTCCCGCGAGGTACAGGCTGCCGCACGTTCGAGCGCCTTGGCCAAATCGGCAGAAAGGTCTTCGAATGCCTCGATTCCTACCGACAAGCGGAGGAGGCCGACAGTAATACCGGCCGCCTGTTGAGCATCTGCATCCATCGCGGCATGGGTCATCGTCGCCGGATGCGCGACCAGGCTTTCAACCCCTCCAAGCGATTCCGCGAGCGTGAATAGCCGCAGTCCGTCAAGGAAAGCCCGCACCGCCGTTTCACCGCCGCGCAGCTCCAGCGACACCATCCCTCCGAAGCCTGTTTGCTGCGCCTTGGCGATGGCATGGCCGGGGTGGTCGACAAGGCCGGGGTAATGGACCTTGCCGACCGCAGGATGCGCAACAAGCTGCACCGCAACCGCCCTCGCATTCTGTTCATGAAGACGGATGCGAGCGTCCAGCGTTCGTAGACCACGTAGCGTCAAAAAGCTGTCGAACGGCGCACCGGTAAGGCCCAGCGCATTGGCCCACCAGCCAAGCGTTTCAACCTGCTCGGCGGTAGACGCCACAACCGCGCCGCCCACCACATCGCTATGCCCGTTGAGATATTTGGTGGTCGAATGAACGACAATATCACAGCCAAGAGCAATCGGCCGCTGGAGCGATGGCGACAGGAACGTGTTATCGGCCACGACCAAAGCGCCGACCGTGCGCGCCTTTTTGGCGGAGGCTGCAACATCGGTAATGCGCAGCAAGGGGTTGGACGGTGTTTCGATCCACACGATGCGCGGACCTTTGGCCAACGCGGCATCGAACGCATTATCGTCGCCGAAATCAACCGTATCGACAACAAAACCCGTCTTGAGCGCCAGCGCCTTGAACAGGCGCCAACTGCCGCCGTAACAATCGTGGGGCACGATGATCCGCTGATCTCTCTCCAGATATGCCTGAAGGACAAGCGTGATGGCGGCGAGCCCACTGGCGGTCACGATAGCCCCGATCCCGCCCTCGAGCTCAGCCAATACCTCGCCCAGAAGGTCGCGGGTCGGATTGCCGCTGCGGCTGTAATCATAGGGGCGCTTTCCGCCGAACCCATCGAAGGAAAAGTTGGACGACAAGACGATAGGTGGCGTGACAGCGCCAAATGCGGCGTCGCGGTCGATCCCGGCACGAACAGCGCGGGTGGTGGTGCGGAACTGGGTCATTGCTGTTGAATCCGATGGTTCAAAAATTCGCGAATGAAGAAGGCAATGACGCGGTCCTCTTTCAGGAAGGCGTCATGGCCAAAGGCAGAACTCAGGTTGCGCATTCTGCCGTCGCTCGCATGGCGGGCGAGCCATTCAATGTCGGCCAACGGGACAATCCGGTCGCTATCGACCGCCACAAAGGTCGCGGGAACGGCGATGCGCGCCGGGTCAATGTCGTGAAGGTCGATCGATTCTGACAAGCGCCGATATGCGACCGCGGTCATCTTCTGGCTATGGCGTGCGCCGTGCGCGTCGAGATAGGGTTCGGCGGCAACGGCAACCCGCCCGCCGGTCACAGTCGGACCTTCGACAAAGCGGTTCGCGAACTCGGCATCGGTGCGATAGCCGAGCATCGCTAGCTTTCGTGCCAGCGCCACCCCTTCACCGGCCAGTCCGGCGCGCTCGCCAAGCTCAATGGCTTGGCGTTGCACGGCACGCTGCGCGCTGGTGAATGGGTGCGGCGCGGCGGGTGCGCTGATCGCCAGAAGGCCGCCAATCCGGTGCGGTGCAAGCGCGGCTAGGTGCATTCCGACCATCGCGCCGTAACTGGCCCCGATATAGCCGACGGCCCGGGCAATGCCGACCCGGTCCATTACTGCAAGAATGGCATGGGCCTGATCGACCGGATCAATGGGACGGTCCAATGCACCATCCGATCCTACCCAATCAATGGCAAGCGTGCGGAAAGCTGATAGGCAATCCGACTGGCTTTCCCACCAACCCGCGTGCGAATTCACATCATTGGACAGCGCATGGCGACCTGCGGAAATGCCGCCCGCAACGATCAGCCAAGGTGCCCCATCAGGTCCCGAACTTTCGGCCCGGACAAAGATTTTTGCCTCGGGGCCATGATGGAACGACAAGTCGACCGGAAAGCGCCATTCGACGCCGGGCCTCAATCTGCTTTCAGTCTTGTATCGGGTGGCCACGACGGCGCCTCGCAACAATTACCAGCGAGGCTTGCGGGGTGACAGACAGCCTTGGCATGACGCGGCGCTGGCCGCTCGCCAATCCCATCTGCCGGTGGACACAAGGGCCCCCGCAGGACTTGGCACCTTTGAATGATCATGCTGCCACAATCATCCCGGTTGCCCCAGCTTCAAAGGGCCTGTCCCTCAGCCGGTCTCGATGGATGCCCCTGAAATGACGCAGGTGCGAAGAAGAGTCAATTGCTGCGGAGCAAAACGGGTTTCCAAGCATTGACCGCCCCATGAACGATACACTCCCGAAACAGGCGATATTGGTCGTCAACGCGATGAGCCGGCGCGGCGCCGATGTGTTCGAAGAAGCGCGCGACAAGCTGGTGGCGGCAGGCGTCGATCTGATCGAGTCCCATGCCGTCGACAAGCCTGAGGATATGGATCCGACGGTGAAATCCGCCATCGCCAAGGCGCCGATGGTGATCGTTGGCGGCGGCGATGGATCGCTGTCCACGAACGTCGACCATTTCGTGGGTAAGGACACGGTATTCGCGATCCTGCCCCTCGGCACGGCCAACAGCTTTGCCAAGACGATGGAGATGGGCACCGACCTCGACGATGCGGTCGATGTCATTGCCAATGGCCGTCGAAAGCGGATCGACCTCGGCATGATCGACGGTGACTATTTCGCCAATGCAGCCGCGCTCGGTCTATCGCCGCTCATCGCCGACACGGTGCCGCATAACCTCAAAAAATATCTTGGCATGGTCGGATATCTCATCTGGGCCGCGCGAGTTGCGTTCAACTTCCGGCCTTTTCGCCTTCGCGTGACCATGGATGACGGAACGGTTCACAAGACCTGGGCGACCGAGGCCCGGATAGCCAACGGCACCCACCATGGCGGGGTCGAACTGGTCGAAAACCAGGCGCTCGACAGCGGCGACATCGTCATTCAGGCGGTCACTGGCAAAAGCCTGTGGGGGCTCAGCTGGAGCTGGTTCACGACCCTCCTAAAGCTCCGCCATCGTGAGCAAACCACCACCGAATGGCGCGGCCAGAAAATGCGGCTGGAAGCGCGGCCAAAACAGAAAATCTCCATCGACGGCGAAATTGCGGCCACGACCCCGGTCACGGTCACAGTGGCCGACGCGGTGATTGAGGTGGCCGCGCCAAGGGAATCGCAAAAGACCGGTAATTAATCAGGTCGACGCCAGTTCCTGATTGGTCATCATATGGGCCGATTTCCACCGACCGCTTCGATAATAGAGGATCGCCATCACCATATTGAAGATGCTCGCGACCGGCAGGCTGAGCCATAGCGCGTCTGTCCCGATCAGCATTTGCCCGAAATAGGCAACGCCCAGGCGAACAGGTAGCAGACCGATGGCAAGGATGATCAGCGGTGGCACCACCGATCCGTTGGCACGCATGGTACCGAACAGGACAAACGCCACCGCGAAGAAAAGATAGCCCCAGGTGCCGAGCAGCTGGATGTGCCGCGCAATCGGCAGGGCCGGACTCTCGCTTCCAAGAAACAGGCCAAGCACGGTGCGGTCGGCAAGGGTCAGCAGAACCACCATAGCAGCAGTGATGATAAGGACGATGCGGATCCCGGCAGACGTGATCTGGCTCACACGCTGCCACTGGTTCGCCCCGATATTTTGCGCCGCCATGGTAGACACCGCCGCGCCCACCGACATCGCCGGCATCTGCACATAGTTCCACAACTGCAGTGCAACGCCGAACGCGGCAGCGGTCTGAACGCCCTGCAGATTGACCATGCCGTAAACCGTCATGGCCGACGCCGACACGGCAATCATCTGAAGCCCCATGGGCAGTCCTTTGACGAAGATGGTCTTCATCAATAGCCGGTCCGGAATGAGGTCGCGGAGCTCCTTCCCCTTCAACCGCAAGGGTAAATCCCGCCAATAGACGGTGATGATCAGGCCAATCAGGGCGACCAGATTGGCGATCATTGTCGCGACGGCAGAGCCGCGAATGCCCATTTCCGGAAAAGGCCCTATCCCCATGATGAAGAAGGGATTGAGGCCAGAATCGAGCACCACTGACAGGGCCATGAAATATAGCGGCGTCATGCTGTCGCCGGTCCCGCGCATCGCCATCATCAACATCGTGAGCAGCAGGGCGGCGGGAAGCCCAATGAAAATGATGCGAAGATAATCGAGCGCCATGGGCACGATTTCTGGCGGGGTTCCGAGTATATGCAGGATAGTCGGCGAAACGAAATAACCGACCACGCTCATCAGCAGCGCGATGGCGGCAAAGGCGGAAAAGGCTGTGCCAAGCACTCGCCGCGCCTCGGCAATGTCGCGCCTGCCCATCGCTTGCCCGATCAGGATCGTCGATGCCATGCCGAACCCGAACACAAAGGCGAGCAGCAGAAACATCACCGTATTGGCATTACTGGTGGCGGCAAGCGCGCCCTCGCCAAGCAACCGGCCGATCCAGATCGTATTGATCGATCCGTTGAGCGATTGCAGGATCGACGAGCCGAGCGTCGGCAACATGAACCACAACAGCGTCTTGGTAATCGGCCCCTGCGTCAGGTCATAAGCCCGCCCACGCTCCCGCGGCTGCGGGTCGGACGGACCAGGGTCCTTCATTGTAACGGTCGCGTCCATTAGGGGCAGAATGCATGGGCGGGCGAGTTGGGTCCAGCCATTGAGAATGTAATACGACTAACCTGTTCCCCGGCGCAGGCAGGGGTCCAGTATGGCATGGTAGCGGCATACCTTCCCGTTCCTAATTCGCGTCGCGTCTGGACTCCGGCCTACGCCGGGGAACAATTAACCCAGCCGCGCCAGCGCCGCCGAAAGTCGCTCCGCCTCCGCCGCACGTGCGTCATGGTCGGCTTGCGCCTTGGCCACCGCCTCCGGCTTGGCGCGCTCGGTGAAGTTCGGATTGCCGAGACGGGCCGCGAGACTGTCCCGCTCCTTCTCTGCCGCCTCCACGGCCTTCTTGAGCCGCGCACGTTCGGCGTCGAGGTCGATTGCGCCTTCCAGTGGGAAGGCGATGGTCGAACCCGCGGCGACGATCTGAGCCGACCCGGCCGGCGCACTGTCCGTAACGATAGGCGCGTCGACCTTCGCCATTCGGGCGAGCGTCGCCTGATTGGCAGCGAGCCGTTCAACCAGCCCGGCATCGCCAAGGACGTGCGGCGTCAGCGTGGCGGTCCACGGTATGTTGAGTTCGGATCGCATCGTGCGGACCGCTTCGATGACCTCGACGAGTGCCGCCACGTCAGCCTTGGCGGCCGCATCAACGGAGGCCTCCGGCGCCGGCCATTTCGCCGTGATCAGCGGATAATGATCGCGCGACCCCTGCCCCATCGACTGCCACAGCTCTTCGGTCACAAACGGCATGAACGGGTGCAGCATAACGAGGATCTGATCGAAAGCCCACGCGGCCACGCCGCGGGTTTCGTCGTCCCATGTTCCCTTGATCAGCTCCACATACCAGTCGCAGAAAGTGCCCCAGGTGAAGTGGTAGATGGCATCCGCCATGCCGTCGAAGCGCAGTTCGTCGAACGCCTTGTTGAGCTTGGCCAGCGTTTCCACGACTTCGCCAATGATCCAACGGTTGACCGGCAGTTTGGCCTCCGGCGCGGCGATGCTGCTCGACGCGCCGACGCCATTGCCCTGCAGGAAGCGCGCGGCGTTCCACAGTTTGGTCGCGAAGTTGCGATAGCCCTCGACGCGTTTCTCATCGAGCTTGATGTCGCGGCCCTGGCTTTCCATCGCGGTCAGGGTGAAGCGCAGCGCGTCCGCGCCATATTTGTCGATCAGGCCGAGCGGATCGACGACATTGCCCTTTGACTTGGACATTTTCGCGCCATGCTCGTCGCGGACGAGACCGTGGAGGTAGAGGGTCTTCCACGGCTTTTCGCCCATGAACTCAAACCCCTGCATCGCCATCCGCGCATCCCAAAAGAACAGGATATCGAACCCGGAAATGAGCACGTCATTGGGGTAATGACGGGCGAGGTCGTGCGTCTGCTCGGGCCAGCCAAGGGTCGCGAATGGCCAGAGGGCGGAGGAGAACCACGTGTCGAGGACGTCCTCATCACGCCGGAGCGTCTTGTCGCCCGCCTGCGCCTGCGCGTCTTCCTCGGTTTCGGCGACATAGACGTTACCGTCTTCATCATACCATGCCGGAATCCGGTGCCCCCACCACAGCTGGCGCGAGACGCTCCACGGCTGGATATTTTCGAGCCAGTTGTACCAGGTCTTTTTCCACGTCTCCGGCACCACCGCGATGTCGCCGCTCTTCACCGCCTCCAGCGGCTTTTGCGCCAACGTTTCCGCGTCGACATACCATTGGTCGCTGAGCCACGGTTCAATCACCACACCCGATCGGTCGCCGTAGGGCGCTTGAATGGTGCGGTCCTCGACCTTCACCAGCGCGCCCTCAGCTTCCAGCCGCGCGACCACGTCCGTGCGCGCGTCGAAGCGGTCCATGCCGATCAGTTCGGCGGGGATCAGGCCATCGGAGGTCTGCGCAATAGTCGCGTCCGCGGCGAGCATGTTGAGCATGTCGGCGGGCTTGATGCCTGCGCGCTTGCCGACCTCGAAATCGTTGAAGTCATGGCCCGGCGTGATCTTCACCGCGCCTGATCCCAATTCCGGGTCGGCATGTTCGTCGGCAACCACCGGGATTTCGCGGCCGGTGATCGGCAGGCGTATCATCTTGCCGATCTTGTCGGCGTAGCGCGCGTCATCCGGATGCACCGCGACCGCCATGTCGGCCAGCATCGTTTCGGGCCGCGTCGTCGCCACCTCGATAAAGCCGGTGCCGTCCGCGAAGGGATAGCGCAGCGTCCAGAACTTGCCCGCGACTTCGCGTGTTTCGACTTCAAGGTCCGAAATCGCGGTCTGGAATTTTGGATCCCAATTCACGAGGCGCTTGTCGCGGTAAAGAAGCCCACGCTTGTGAAGCTCAACGAACACTTTGGTCACCGCGGCGGAAAAGCCCGGGTCCATCGTGAAGCGTTCATTCGACCAGTCGCACGACGCGCCGAGACGGCGTAGCTGCTGCGTAATCTGGCCGCCGCTTTCTTCCTTCCACGCCCACACGCGCTCCAGGAACTTCTCGCGGCCCATGTCGGCGCGCTTGATGCCTTCGCCATCGAGCTGACGTTCGACGACCATCTGCGTCGCAATGCCCGCATGGTCGGTGCCGACCACCCACAGCGCGTCCTTGCCTTCCAACCGCGCGCGGCGGATGAGAATATCTTGCAGCGTATTGTCGAGCGCATGGCCGATATGCAGCGAGCCGGTGACGTTCGGCGGCGGCATGACGATCGTGTAGGGCACATCATCCGGGCGATCGGGGCGGAACAGCCCTTCAGCTTCCCAATAGCCATACCATTTGGCCTCGATCGGGCCGGGTTCAAAGGTTTTCGCCAGTTCGGTCATAGGCTCGCGACTAGCGACGATGGTGCACCGCCGCAAGTGACGCCTATGCCGTCATTGCGAGCGCAGCGAAGCAATGCGGCGGCCCCAAACTGGATTGCCGCGTCGCTACGCTCCTCGCAATGACGGATTAGGACACCAACCTACTTCCCTAAGTAGGTCTTCATCCAGCCGAGCACTTCATCATACCAGCGGATCGAGTTTTTCGGTTTCAGCACCCAATGATTTTCGTCCGGGAAGACGATCAGTTTGGACGGGATGTCCCGTCGTTGCAGGGCCGTGAAGCTGGCCAGACCTTGCGTATAAGGAATACGGAAGTCCTTTTCGCCGGTGATGACCAGCATCGGGGTTTTCCAGTTCTGGACATAGTTGACCGGGTTCCATTTCTCGAACGCAGCCGGGTCTTCATAATAGGTCTTGCCGCCATGCTCCCATTCGTCAAACCACAGCTCTTCGGTTTCATAGGCCATGGCGCGGGCGTCGAACACGCCGTCATGTTGAATGATGCATTTGAACCGATCGGGCCATTTGCCTTCGATCCAGTTCATCATGTAGCCGCCATAGCTGGCGCCGAGCGCGCAGGCATTATCGGCATCAAGGCTGCTGTCGGTCGCGGTGGCGTAGGCCAGCCCCTTCTGCAGATCTTCGAGCGGCCAGCCTCCCCAATTATTCCGGATGCTGTCCGTAAAGGCCTGACCGTAGCCGGTTGACCCGTGGAAATCGACGCTGACCACCGCATAGCCGGGCGCGGCAAATGCACGCGGGTTCCAGCGGTATGACCAGCCATTGCCGAAGCTACCCTGCGGACCGCCGTGAACAACGAACGCGATGGGCAGTTTGCCGGTTACACCAACGGGCTTCAGCTTCATTCCCCAAACCGTGTCGCCATTGGCGCCCTTGAACGAGAACTTCTCGAAGGTCACCGGATCAAGCTGCCTCAGCAGGTCGGCATTCACGTTGGTCAGTTGAACAACCCGGCCCTTGGCGTTGACGCGATAGAGATCATCGGGCGCCATCACGCTGTTCTGCGTAAAGATGGCGCCGCCATCCGCCGTCGGAATCACATTGCCGGCATGGCCGTTGCCACTAACCCGCGTTACTCGCCCGCTAGCGACGTCGACGCGGAAAATCGGACCTTCCAACACATCGTCAGCGGTGACGAGGATAGACCGGCCATCATTGCTCCAGGCGATCGACCCGACCGAACGATCCCACCGATCAGTTACGGCGCGGGTTCTGCCGCTCGCAAGATCGCGGACCTTCAGCACCTGGCGATCGGCTTCATAACCGGCGCGCGCCATCGAGAAATAGGCCAGACTTTTCCCATCCGGCGAAAGGGTCGGCAGATTGTCGGTGCCGTCATTGTCGGGCGTTAGATTTGTCGGCTGTGCCGAGCCGTCTGCGGGTGCAGCAAAAATATCGAGATTGGTCGACGTCGGCTCAATCCGCCCAGCCTCACGAAGCGCGAAATAGACGGTGTTTCCGTCGGCCGAGATATCGACCTCCTCCCCGCCGCCAAACGGTTTTGATGGCGCATCACCCTCCAGCGTACCAGTCACGCGCTGGCCGCCGCCGGTGAGTTTGCCGTTCACCAGCGGATAGCTGAAGATACGGCTGCGCACGCCTGGCTCGGCCCATGTGTCCCAATGGCGGACGAACAACTTGTCATATTCGCGGGCGCTGCCGCCTTGCGGGTCCGGAAAAGACGTCGCGGAGCAGCCCAGATCGGGGCAATCTTTGGTATCGGCCCAAACGACCACCCGGCTACCGTTTGCGGCGACCTTGAAGCCTGAAATATCTGCATTGAAGTCTGAAACCTGGGCCACCGATCCGCCCAGTGTGGCGCGAAACAGCTGATCGCGCTCGCCAACAGGAGCAAGGAACCAGATCGCGCTGTCGGCGCCGAACACCGCGTCATGCGCGCCCTTCGCAAGGTCCAATGGCTTCGGCGATGCACCCTTCGCCTTCAAATCAAGAATCATCAGGGGGTTGCTGCGTTTGTTCGCGGCAAGGTCGGTCGTTGACAGGCTGAAGATCGCGTAACGACCGTCCGGCGACATGCTGGGGCTACCCATCCGGTGCATCATTTGCATATCAGTCGCCGTCATCGGACGGGCGACGGCAATGGCGGGAACAAGGGCGGCGGCCGCAACCGTGGCGGCGAGCAAGAGGCGCTTCGTCATGGGCGGGAGGCGTAGCAAGCCTTCCCGCGGCTGGCGAGTCCTAGACCGGCTTTCCAGTTATACGGTGAATTTCCCGCTTCACATGCTCGTCAACTATGCGCGGCAGATGATCGTCGAGCCATTGTTTCAGCATGGGGCGCAGCATTTCGCGAACCATGTCTTCCATCGGGTTGACCGGTGTTTGCAGCGGCGCGCTGGCCGCAACTGTTGCCAGTTGCTCCAGGGACGCACGGCTGTCTTCGGCGACCTGTTCCTCCATTAGCGGTGGACCAAGATCAATAGGCGCCTCCGCTATCGCGTCATCCAATTCGAGGATGTCTTCTTCACCCTCATCGGAATCATCGTCAGGGACACCGACAAGCGTAGAGGCACGGATTTCCTTTTCCTCCGCGATCACTTTCTTGATCGACGCGAGGATGTCTTCCATCGACGGTTCACGAGGGCCTGCCATCGCTCACCTATTACCTATCGCGAGGCCGGTGTCACGCCCTGCGGCCGTTCTTCCGGACGGACCGTGCTCGTGGCAACCGGATCGTGCCGCCGGTCGCTTGACCAATCGTTCCAGTCGCCGGCCACATGGCGATAGTTACCAAGGGGGTCATAGAGTGGGCCGCCGTCAAGACCGAGGTCTTCCGCTTCTGCCTGTCCCATTGCGTTGAGAAGTTGGAAGCCAGCGACATATTGGTCGCGGCGGGCGGTTACCAGAGCCACCTGAGAATTGAGCAATTCCTGCTCAGCGTTGAGAACGTCAAGAATCGTTCGCGTGCCGACACTGTTTTCCGCCCGCGCCCCTTGAAGCGCAAGTTCGTTGGCCTTCACCGCGATCTGGTTCGATTGAATGGCATCGCTGGCCGAATCGTAGGCAGCGAAGGACGACCGGGTCGTTGCGACCACCGCGCGCTCGGTTCCAACGCGCTGCTCCAGCGCCTGCCCTTCATAGGCCTGAGCCTGACGAATGCGCGCGGCCGGCAAACCGCCCTGATACAGCGGGATGCGCCCCTGTACGCCGACGCTGGTCGCGGTTCCGGTGCGAGACGCCGAACCGACGTCGCCCGAAATAGTATTCACATAATCGCCCGACAGCACGCCAGAGATGGTTGGAAGGCGGCTGCCACGGGCGGAGCGCACATCAAAGCCGGCAGCTTCGGCCTGCCGCGATACGGCAATCAGATCGGGATTGCTCGCAAGTGCAATTCGAACTGCCTCATCAGCGGCACCTGGCAAGGGCGGCAGCGGCGGCGGGGGCGCCAATGGACCAGGTTCCCGGCCAACAACTCGGCGATAATTCTCCTCGCTGGCAGTCAATCGGCTCTGCGCGGCAAGCAGGCTGGACTGGCCCAGGGACAGGCGAGCTTCCGACTGCGCTACGTCGGTGCGAGTCAGATCGCCAATCTCGAACCGATCCTTGTTTGCGGCCAAGTTAGTCGACAGGACTTTCACCTGGTTTTGGTTGAGCTCGACAATCGCGCGATCGCGGATGACGTCCATATAGGCGCTCACCGCCTCGGTGAAGACGTCCCCTTCTACCGCGCGCAGCGTAGCACGACCGGCCTCAACCCGGACCTTCGATGCTTCGATGTTATTCCGAACGCTGCCACCATTGAACAATGGAACGCTAAGATCGACGCCGCCGTTGATGTAGGGGCCCTTGCTGCCCGCCCGCGCAAGAGCGCCGGCCCGCGTCAAATCGCGCGTCACGCCAAGCGTCGCGCCGACCGTCGGCCGTCCCGACGACCGAGCGATTGCCACGCCGGCGTCAACGCCCTTCAACGCCTCGCGCTGGGCCGTCAATGTCGGGTTTGACCGATAGGTCGACACCAATGCCTCACGCAGCGTGTCGGCGGAGGCCGCAACGGCCGCCGGCGCAGTGGTGGCAGCGAGGGCAGCGGTCAGCGCGGCAATGGCGAGGTGACGTTTCAAGAAGCAAACTCCGAACAATTTAGAACGTAAAGACCTTCGGCTTTTCGAAACCCGGCAGTAGCGAGACGTCGGCGTCGACGATGCTGGCAATGCCGAGATCATCACTGCCGAGGCGCCCAATCGCCAGGCGACTAACGCCCCGGTCCGACATCGCCAATCCAATCCGGCCGGTTGGGGCCAGCTGTTTGATGATGGCATCCGGGATCATTTCCACGGCGCCGTCGAACAGGATGATGTCATAGGGAGCATTCTTGGAATGCCCCTTGGTCAGGTCGCCAACAATCGTAGGAACGCCAAGCGCCTCGGCCTTGTCGGCCAGATATTTATCCGATTCCAGCGCAACCGTGTCGACGCCCATTGCGATGAGTAGCGCAGCGGCATAGCCCGTGCCGGATCCAATCACGAGCGCCTTTTCGCCCGGCAGCGGCAACAGCTCAGTAAGGATTCGTCCCAGTGCCGCCGGCGGCATCATCGCGCGCCCCTCGGCGATTCGAAGGGGACGATCGAAATAGGCAATGTCCTGCGACTGTTCCGGAACAAACCGCTCACGCTCCACGGTTGCCATCACGGCTACGACCGCGCGATCCGACACACCCTGGGGTCGAAGCTGGCTGTCCACCATCGCGCGGCGGGCGAGGCTCATGTCCTGCATATTTCCGTAAACCTCATCGATCTGACTGTCGTATGCCACTAATACAGTGCCATATCAAGCAGGTCCATACCGGCTGATGCGGTAATCGCCAAGCAAGCACCAGCCTCCGTTAGTCGAATCGATGAGTTGACAAGCATGGGGTCGACCCGCCAAAGGCCCATCCCGCGTGGCCCGATGGCGGAGTGGTGACGCAGCGGACTGCAAATCCGTGCACGCCGGTTCGATTCCGGCTCGGGCCTCCACTCCCACTCCAATCTGACTCATGGCGAGAGCCTCACACCAAGGGTCGACGTAGGACTGCTCGATGCGGCTACGCGCAATGTCGGCTGGACTGTCCGCTCGCCGCTTCAGTAAGCCTCGACAAACGCGCGTCGTCATGAAGTCGCGGTCGTCCAGCAAGGCCGTCGTCGCGAATGTCCTTCCATACGGTCCAGATCGTCGCCGCTGAAAGCGACACCGCAACCATATCAATTATGAACGGTCGGATGAACGGGCCAAGCTTGATGTACGCAACGATGATCGTGGTGCTGTGACCCACAAAGGTGTCGCGAACGACGGGGGCGACCTGATCGATGGCAATGTCCGCAGGTACAGCCAGCAAATAACATAGCGCAATCGCCGTTTTCCGACCCAGGCCTTTTGCCTTTTCACACATCACGAGAAAGGTGATCATGGCTGTGGTGTATCCACCAGCCTCAGTTGAAATTAGTGCCATGCACAAAGCCAATGTAATCGGTCGAACGGCCGGGATCACTTCCGGTCTTAGATAGATGGCAATTGCAGCTAGCAAGATGATCAGCCGAACTGCATTAAGAAGCACTGGGAGGAACCATGCTAGAAATTCGGTCCATTGCGATCCGATAATCGCCGAAACCGAAAAAATTTCGCTGTCGAGCAGTTTCGACAAAGCTTCATAGGTGGTGGCAGACCACATATCGAGCGGAGACGTCGATTGCGTGTTTGACCAATTTTGGAGATTGGTGGCGATTTCAAAAATCGTCCCTCGACCTAAAATTGCATAGGAAGCCAAGTAGACGAAAATTGTCGCCACCGTCGCGCCTTCCACCCACGTCCATTTACGTCGCAGCAACGGTGCGAAAAGGGTCCCAATCAAATAGACCTTGAAGTTAATTGCCAGACCAAGAAAAATCCAACGCAACCGTGCGCTCTTCAGCAAGGGCGAAAACGCAAATACCATGCAGGTAAATGCGACAATTATCAAATTGCCGCGCTCCAGACCATTCAACATTGGCCAGCCGAGTGTAACTGCAATTGTCCGAGGAATGCAGGCTTGACGATCAATTTTACGGAATGCCAGATAAACAATAATGATATTTAATAAAAAAAACGAAAACATCCCGACGTAGCTTAACCAGTCACAATATCTCGCCGCCAGGCCAAAGCCGCCATCTGATGCGAACGCTCTGGCGGGATAGCATTTGTCTAAACTTAATAAATCCAGAAAAACAAATGACAATGGCGGATATAATGTTGTCCAGGCGTCATAGCTTCCGCGATCATAAGCCCAATACGCCGTGTTGAACCAATCAGCGAATAGATCGTCAGGATCGTAGAAAAACGTAAATGGCAGATGTTTATTAATAAATAAATAGACAATTGTGTAAATGACGCATGCTATAATGAATGCGCCCATTATCCATTCAAATGCCAACCATTTGCGGCCGGTGTCCGGCGCGATTGGTTCAGGCACCGCCATTTACTGGCTCCCTGAAAACCCAGCGTTTCAGGACAAGATAATTTACCGCCGAGACGAACACGATGGTCAACAAGCCAGCGAGATATGGCGATGCGACAATGTGAGAGAAAAGGTAGAGCGTCGCGACGCTAACGACGTAATTCACTGCATAAGACAGAACAAAATTTACGCGGCTCGTTTGATGCCCCGCGAAGGCGTAGCGCGAGAAGGTGAAATAATTGAACAGGACGCCCATTATGTGGGCCAAAACCTGCGCCAGAAACATGTTCATGCCTGCCCACACAAGAGCTGCAAACAGGCCATATCCAAACATCGAGTTCAGAATACCGGCTTGGTAATAGCGGAATATTCTCCGCCATTCGGAGCGTGAGCGCCAGTCAATCATGTTATTTCGCGTCCTGGAAATTGACGCGCTCTTGTTCCACCACGAGGCGCTGGTTTCGCCCCCTTTCAGAGATCAGTTGAACCTGGACGCCAATAAGGCCCAGAAACAGGAACAGAAGAGTGAACTGCCCCTCCAGCATGGCGGCAAAAAGCCAAAGCTGCACCGATCGTCCGTCAAAAACCGCAATGCCTGCTCCAAGCAGGCAAATTAGGGTCAGCACACCCATGAAGAACGCGACATACAACGGCGCGCGCAGCAAGCTCTTTGACGAGCCGGCAAGTCCATTCAGGGCAAAGTCGAGCAGCGTAAAAAAGTTGTTGTTCGAGCGACCACCCGTCCGCAACGGGCGATGGTACGGGATGGTTTCGATGGCGTACCCAGTTTCGACCAGCAGGCCGCGAAAGAATGGCTCGGGTTCGTTCAACTCTTCAATCGTTCGAACAACACACGCGTCATAAATGCCGAAACCGGTGGCGTTCGGGATGATAGGATAATCGCCAATGGACCGCTGGATACGATAGGACATCGCACGGATCGCGCTGAGGATCGCCCCCGACCGCTCTCGTTGCCGAACACCCAACACAATCCGAGTGCCAGCGCGCCAGCGCTGCACAAATTCCGGTATTAATTCCGGCGAGTCCTGGAAGTCGGCGCACATTGAAATCACTGCGCGCCCGCGTGCCTGATAGATGCCGTGAGTTGGCGACCGCATCTGACCGAAATTCCGGGTGTTTACGATCAACTTTATGCGTGGGTCATTGGCGCACATCGCCTTGACCAGTTCGACTGTTCGGTCCTGCGAATCATTGTCGATGAAAATGATCTCGTAATCCGCGTCCACGCTTTGCAGTTGAGTGCCAACTGCTTCAGCGATCGCCCGCACATTTTCTTCCTCATTGCGGCAGGCAATGACGACTGACACTTCCGGCCGCGGAATTGGATTATGCAACATCTTGCACCTTGGGATTGCGCCTCATGTAACCGACGGGAGGGCGCATGAGATAAAATTCAATGGCGGCAAAAAGCATCGCCAAAACGATGGCAGCGGCCAGCGCCGGATAATAAAGCTGGCGCCCTGTCTCGACATAGGCAGGTTCCAGCAAACGAATGCTCGCGTTGGACGTGAGATCCTCCACCGACGTGCCCTGAAGAAAGCGGAGATAACTATCGTACAATCCCCGGGCGAGCGCCAATTCACGTTCCAGCCGGTAAAGCTTGCTGGTCGTCGCGACGGCCTGTCCAACGGTGTTTTCGCCGGCCACATTGGTTTGGCGAAGTTGACGCAACTGCGCCTGGAGCGCAGCTAGCTCTGCGGTTAGTTGCCGAATGACAGGGTTTTGATCCGCATACATCTGGCGTGCAGACGCAAGTTCAATCTGCTTGCCTTTGATTGCACTTTCAACTTGCGTAATTTCACTGGTTACAATTTCATCTTTGATACCGGGCGTGGGCGTCCGGTTCCGCAACCTGAATTGGTCATAGGTCGCTTGCGCCATTGCCAGGCGATCGGATGCCTCGCCGGCTAACCGCTCAAGCACACTACGCTTATAGGCCGTCCGGCGGCGGCTGATTTCAGCCAGCATGTCCTGAGTTGAGTCAGCATAGGCCCCGACGATGTCGCGCGCCAAGTCAGCATCCCGGTTTTTCATCTCGATGAGAATGATACCGCCGCGCAAGGACCGGGGACGTACTTCATCTTCGAGGAAATCGTGTAATTGCGCGCGGGTTTTCCCCGGCATCCGCTGTTCCAATTTGAGCCGGTCAATGACGCGGTTGCGCACCTCAACGCTACGGGAAACTCGCAACGCAATCTCGACCGCCGCCTGATTGCCGAAAACGTTATTTATAGCGCCAAGCTGGCCCAGCGTGCTGCTGAGTCCCAACGAGTCCGGATCTGTCGGCGTAAGCGACGTGGCCGCGTAATATCGCTGCGGGACCATCGATAGGATGAGGAACAGTACAATCAACATGAACATCGCAAGGCGACGAGTCCAGGTCGAGCGGAACAACGGAAAATTGACGATGGACGCCATTAATGAGGAGGGAGGCGTCATCTATTTCACCACTGCCGCGATCGTTCCGGCACTCAAACCAAGCGACAGCAGCGATGTCGTAATATCTTTAAATCGTGACCAGAACACACCCGTTTGGGTTTTAACCGGCACAAAAATGATATCGCCTGGCAGAACGCGTGTATTCATCGCACCCCGTGATTTTGGAAGCACTTCGCCATTTGCGCGAACGACAAAGATGGTCTGTTTGTCGGCAGCGCGCACGGGCCCACCTGCCTTATAGACATAATCCTTCACCTTCAGCGGCCGATACGGATCAACTAGGAACGACGCTGGGCGATAGACTGCCCCAAAGACGCCAACGGTAGTGGCCATCGTCGGAATATGAATAGAATCGTTGTTTTCCAATCGAATTCCATCAGGAATTGCCGTGGCCGATGGCAAGATATCAAGTACGACCCGGCCGTCTGGCTTGTCCTTCTTCAGCCGGTCAAGAAATGCATTTGCGGCCTGAAGCTGACTGTTACGCAGCTCAGCAGATTGACTAGTGTCAGACGTAAGCGGTGCAGACGCCAATGTCATTTCGAGCTGACGAATAGCTTCTTTATAGCTATCCTGCTGCTGCAACATCACCGACTGACGAACAAATTTCGTGCCATAAACATAGGCGTTACGCGTAAGGCCGCCGGCGAGTTGAACCACCTGGCTGGTTGGCGTGTTTGGCGGCACATAATAGATCCCCGGCCGATTCACTTCACCGTCAATTCGGACAAGAATTGATTGCCGATCCGTCGGTTGCGCCAGACTGCCCTTAGGCAGAACCTGCATAATGTCGCCGCTTATAACCTGAACAGCAGCAGCCTCCGCCCGGCGGATTTGCTGCGGGCCCGTGATGTCCGGCGTATTTGTGCGATACAAAATCAAACGACTAGAGTCGCCCAGCGCAGTTGGCCCGCCAGCTGCGGCCAACATGGTCTCCATCGACTCTCCAGGCTTTGCCTCATAGATAGCCTCTTCGTTGACGCTACCAATGACTGCGACTTGCTCGCCTGCTGGCGGAATGAACAGCACATCTTCGTTCTGAAGAGTCATGTCATTAATCCGATTTCCGCCGCGCAGAAGCTCATACATGTCGAAGTCGCCGACTTCTTGCCCGTTACGGTAGAGCTTAATTGTCCGGAAACTGCCTCCGCTGCTTGGCCCACCGGCCTGGAACACGGCATTTGCCATTGTCGACAAGCTGTTCACGCTAAAGGCGCCCGGATTATTCGCGAATCCCGTTACGTAAACGCGAATTCCGCGAAGCTCCGAAATGGAAACAGAGACTTCATAGCCGCGATACTGGCGTCCAACAGCTGCGGAAATTTTGTCCTTCAAGTCACCGTAGCGCACCCCCGCTACGTGAATCGAACCGACGTTTGCCAGGAAAATATTTCCGTTTGTATCGACCTCCCGAACGACGCTGCCGTCAATGGAACCGGAAAGCGAGATCGAGATTCTGTCACCTGGGTTGATGATATAGCTTGGCGGGACTGTCGCCATGGCCGGGGTCGCAAAATCACGCTGCGACGGCAACAGCAGGTCCGCCCCAAACCGTGGCAACGGACGCCCTAGCAAGCGAGCCATATACTCTTCAAACTCACCAGGCGCCGCTGGCTTCTTGTAAAGATTAGTCGTGTTTCCCTGTTGCGCGCGGATCAAATCCTCACGTGTCAAAAATGCGCTTCTATCGCTGATCACCTGCGGCGAAAGTATTGACGAAGTGGTCGCAGTGTTGGTCGCTGCCGGCATCTGGCTCGACGATGGAACATTTCCGATGATGACACTGGCAGAGCCCTGGGAGCCCATGCCAGTCGGATCGAGCGGAGAGCCGGACGGCGTATTGGACCCGTATGGATTAGCCCCATATGGATTCGACGATTGCGCCTGCACGGGTGATACCCATGCAAGGGCAGAAGACGCCAAAGCGACGACAACGACGGTTGAACGGTTCAAGGTGTACATACCTTATGCTTCCAAATTGGATTTTGGACGTATCGCCATCGACTGCGCCACGCCATTAATGAATTGAGCTGTCAGCAAAATTTGATCATCGAGTGACGTTCTGGCCACGCCATAAGCCTCAAGCAATTCAAGATATTGCTGTTGATCGCCGACATAGTTGTCGGCGCAGGAGTTGGTGATCTCTGCCCGCTCGACACCCTGTCCGCCAAGCAGTCGATCAATTTTTTGAGCTAACTCTCCAAGTTCGATGTGCTCCCCGCCAGTATCGAACCGGGTTACGATTCCTGCCGGATCCTTGTCGAGCAAAATAGCAAGCGCCAAACTGACAAGTTCAGTGACGGGGACATAGCTCCGACGGATTTCCTTGGTGGCCCTTACGGTAATTTGCTCGCCGGCCAGTGCATCGCGGATAAACGAAGAGATAGCATAGATTTCGGGCTTGTTGATGTAGGGCCCGGTCAGGCTGAAAATTCTGGCAATAATTGCATGACGATCATCGCCGGCTGCGGCCCATTCAGCCGCTCGCGCTTCTTCGTAGAGCTTCGCGCGCCCATAAAGATCGATCGGACTTCCCGGCCCGTCCCGGTCAAAGAATTGCGCGGCCCCGGATGATGCAATGAAAAGCCGGTCCACACCAACCGCTGCAAGCGAATCGATAACCCCGTCGGTGATGAGGCGAGTGTTTTCCATATAGGATTCGGCGCTCATCAAGCTGACCTTATCCATCGTCAGGAACGCGAGATGAAAAAGAAGCGAGCGCTCGTGATCCAGGCCGCTCAGCTCACTGAGCGGCCGCTGCTCAAGGCTTTGTCCATTCCCGAAATGCACCAGCTTTGCCGACGACCCAAAAATGCGGACCCGGTCAGCAAATGCTTCGTCGCCCAATGCGTCATGCAACATTGCAAGCGCCGTGCGCCCGATCCAGCCACTGGCGCCGGTTATGATGATGCGCCGCCGATCATTCTTAAGGGAAAGGGCAAGCGGTTCAGGAAATTGCAGGGCGCTGTGTGCCGACATTCAGCGTCAACCGACCGTATCAGTCTGCTTTTCAGCACTATTTAAATAATCAATCTCGGGCGTCATGCGATCGATAGGATTGGACTCCATTGATCCGCTTGCCGTGATCCGGCTGCTAATTTTGGGGAAGTAGGTCTGCTCTGGATCGATCGGGACAATGAACGCCTGGGGACCATTGCTTTCCATCCGCTCAACAAATGTTTCATCGCCAGCAAAGTCGATGGGCAGCGTCATTACTGGAATGTCCCACGCGGCGAAAAGCTTTTGCCAGCTTGGGAGGCCAAGCCCTGACTTGGTGTCGCAACCGAGATATTTTCCGTCAAAATAGCTCCGCTGGGTCATCCGGATGGATGCGTGTCCCTGATCGTCGAAGATGAAGATCTTTAGGTTCAGCTGGTTGACGGCAACGGTGCCAAGCTCCTGCATATTCTGAGCAAAACCGCCATCACCCTCAATCAAAATGGTTCGCCGCCCGTCGCCAGCGACGGCGGCGCCGACCGCGCCTGAGAGCCCGTAGCCCATTGAAGCTAGCGACTTATTGGTCAACATACGCTGACCTAGCTTTTGCTTGTAGAGCTGCATCGACAATGTGAATGCGCTGCCACTAGAGCATGGGATTACCAAATCGTTTGGCGTCGTGACCGTTTCCAGTTTCAGGATGAAGTCATACGGCGAAAGATACCCCTCGCCCGTATTGTTGACATCCTCTACCCTCGGAACCGCAGCACGAATTTGGCGTGACTTTTCCAACCATTGCGTTTTCGGCGGAAGCGCGTGCTTCACAAGACGCGCAAGAAAATCATTGGCGTCGACCTGCAAACCAACATCAACGCGCGGATGACCCTTCTGCAGCTCAGCCGGGTCGATTTCGACCTGAACAATTTTGGCATCGCGACCGAATTCCTGCCAGTTGAATCCGGTTTGCTGCATGCCGAGCCGAGTGCCAACGGCAATGATCAAATCAGCCTGCTGGATAATAATGTTGGCGCTTCTCTGACCCCAGGTATTTGGTCGGCCTAAATAGTTGGTCGCGTCACCGTCCACGCGGTCAGCACCATTATAGGTTGTCATCAAAGGCACACCGAGCTCACCCAGTCGGTCACGGAGCGCGTCGGCGGTTGCATAATCAACGCCGCCGCCAATCAGCAATATCGGCTGGCGCGCGTCCTTATACATTTCGGCTACGGCTGAAATCTGCTCGTCCGACGCCAGTGGCAACGCCGGATGGACTACGGGCGGCAAGTCGGTTTCATCCACCGAACGTGCCTGAATATCGAGCGGCATTTCGAGGAACACTGGCCCCTTTCGCGGCGTCCAGCTTTCTGAAATTAGACGGAGAAATTCGTCGCCATCGATCACATCTTCAAATCGATATGAAATCTTGGTGGTTGACTTGAGAAGCTCGACGCCGTCGACCTCCTGAATTCCTCTCGACCGCAACTGCTGTCGCGCGAGGTCCGCGGTTTTGACCTGACCGCCGATCACCAGCAACTCCCGGCTTTCAAGCCACGCACCGCTTACCGCCGTCACAATATTCGTCAGGCCAGGCCCTGCCGTCACAAGTGCCAGGGCCTTCGCCGGCGCGGCGATTTCGTTGAAATACTCTGCCGCAATTCCGGCCGCAACTTCGTGCACCACCGGTACCCCGCGCAAATAGCGATCGAGGCTCTCGGTCAGGTGCATAATATTGCCACCACCAACATAAAAATAATGGGTATAACCGGCCGCCTTCAACCAGGCGCCGATTTGATCACTGTATTTCATGCGGCCTGCTGCTCCGTGAGCGAAATCAAAGACGAAATAATGTTGATGACCTGATTTGACGACAAGCTGCCCGGGGTTCCCTGATCATACCCCCAGTCCGCATGAAGCGGCAGGTGAATTTGCCCCTCAAAGGGCTCAAGATGGCTGTTCATATCATCGACATAAACAATCAGGTGCTTGCCACGCTCAAGCCATTGCTGGGCCTTGGCGACCTCAAGCTTGCTGCCCAATTTTCTAATGTCTTCCTGTCCGAAGACCGGAATCACGTCGGCATCGTGAAACGCCATTGCTTCGCGGATGGACGCGACGTTGCGCGTCGATAGGATGATAAACCTATCGGGGTGCTTCAACAGAAACGGCTTAAGGAGATAAAAGAAATCGTAGGCAGGCATGGACTTCGGCCACTGCGGATCATCCATCAACTCCTTGCGCGCCGCAAAGAATTCCGCCGCAAATGCCCAATCGGCAGCGTTGGGCTCAACTGACCGAAGCAAGTTCGGCTCCACCGCTTCGAAGGCACAATACAGGCGCCGGTAATGCCACGCATCCGTGACAACCGAACGAAACGCCAGAAATTCTTCGTAGCTCACATCCTGACGGAATTCTTCCTTCCCGCTCGTCGCCATGTTGGCGACGGTAAACGCCTCATGGGCGCTGTTGAAAAGGACACCGTCAAAATCGAGGAGGAACCGTACTTCCATTACAGCCGCGACCGAATTTGCGTAAGTCGGGCGTCGGCCGCCTTGGTTATCACGGAGTGATAATCAGATTGCATCGACAGCAGATCGGCTTCAACCTCAAAAGCCTTCTCGAGCGAGTCCTGCTTCAGGAAGCTTGCCATTGGCATGACGCACTTCCGCGTCTCGACACAGCTGATGAGCGTCCGCAGATCCTCATCAGCAAGCAACAATTCGCGCGTGGCAGTTCCGACTGAACCACCCATGGTTGTCTTCAGACCGCGCGCTTTCGCTGCACGTGCAACGGTCTTGACCATTTCAATGGTACGCGGACTTTCCACGCCCGAGCCGCCATAGCTGGCGGTCAAGTCGGTGCGACCGACGGTGACTTCAGTCAGCTTTACGCCGGCATCCAGAATCGCTTCGATCCGGTCGACCGCATCGATGGTTTCGATCGTTACGCCGACATGATCGAACGCACCCTCGGGAAGCATCGCCTGATACTTGCTCATTGCGAAGGCGCTCTCGATCATTGGCGCTACAATCGACTTGATGCCGATCTGACGCAGAAAACGCATGTCCGATTTTGCTTCGCATCCGCCAATCTTGACCAAATAACCCAGGCCGAGACGCGCCGCGTATATGGTTTCCGCAGCGATGGAATCGCGGGAAAGACCTTCGGCCTCGAATTCGCCCTTGATGGCAATAATGTCCTGATCGGACTCCTGATCATCCATCAGATCAGTCGTGCTTACGCGCTCGTAACGATTCATCTTTATTCCCCATCCCGCTTGCCAGCACCACGCTGTAGGAAGTCGGCTACAGTGCGCTGCATGTAGGCGATGTGATCTTCGCCAAGTCCTGGATACAGGCCCACCCAGAAGGTGCGCTCGGTTACAATATCGGCATTTTCCAACGTGCCAGACACGCGATAGTTACGGCCCTTCATATAAGGCTGACGGATCAGGTTCCCGCCAAACAGCAGGCGCGTTCCGATCTTCGCGGCGTCAAGGAACTGAGTGAGCTCCTCGCGCTGGAAAGGCGCATTTTCCCGAATGGTCAGCGGGAAGCCAAACCAAGAAGGATCGCTGTTCGGAGTGGCTTCAGGGAGGATGAACACATCCTCAAACTGCTTGAACGCCTCCGTCAACAATCCGAAATTGCGCCGACGTGCCGCGATAAATTCATCGAGGTGGTCAAGCTGAGCAAGGCCAACCGCCGCCTGCATGTCGGTAATCTTCAGATTGTAGCCAAGGTGGCCATAGGTGTATTTGTGGTCATACCCCATCGGCAGGTCGCCGAGTTTGCGACAAAACCGCTTGCCGCACGTATTGTCCATGCCCGGCGCGCACCAGCAGTCGCGGCCCCAATCGCGGAAGGATTCAATAACACGCTTGAGACGCGGCTTATCGGTAAACACGGCGCCGCCTTCACCCATAGTAATGTGGTGGGCTGGGTAGAAACTCAATGTTCCGATATCGCCGAACGTGCCAACATTCTGGCCGTTGTAGGTTGCGCCGAGTGCGTCGCAGCAATCTTCGATCAGCCACAAGCCATATTTGTCGGCAATGCGCCGGACCTCGGCCAGGTCAAAAGGATTACCCAATGTATGGGCCACCATAATCGCACGCGTGCGATCAGAAATTGCCGCCTCGATGGCATCTGGACGAATGTTGTAAGTCGGAATGTCGACGTCCACGAACACCGGCACCAGCCCGTATTGCAACGACGGATTGACGGTGGTCGGGAAGCCTGCAGCGCAGGTGATGACTTCATCACCCGGCTTCAGCGCCTCGCCGCGCAAATAATGCGACGTCAGCGTCGCGAGCGCGAGCAAATTCGCCGATGAACCCGAATTTGTCGTCAACACGTGTCGGATGCCGATGAATTCGGCCAAACGCGCTTCAAACTGATCGTTAAATCGGCCAGTCGTCAGCCAAAAATCCAGCGCGCTATCGACCAGCATTCGCATGTCGTTCGCGCCGTAAACCTTACCCGAAACCGGAACAGGGCTGACGCCCGGCTCGAATACCTTTGGCGCATGGAACTGCCTTGCGTATTGCTCGGTCAATTCAAGGATCAGGCTGCGAAGCTCTGACTCGTCGGCCTGTCCAACCGATGCCGCTGCGAGCCGGTCGTCGACACTCACGCCCATTGCGTTGCTCCTTCAAAATGGACGTCTGCCACCTTTAGATACTCCTCAAGTTGATCTGCGCTTACGGTTCGCGCGTCTTCTCCTGCTGCCACGCTGCGGTGCCAGCTTACGATTTTCTCCAGGGCCTTTTGCAGCCCCCAAACCGGAGACCAGTTGAGCTGCGCACGTGCCTTGCTGGTATCAAGACGCAGAAGCGTCGCTTCATGCGGGCCGACGACGGGGTCCGCATCCCATTCGACCGGCACACCCCAATGTCTGCTCATCTGTTCAACGATCCAGCCCACCGGTCGCATGTCATCGTCATTGGGACCAAAATTATAGGCAGTTCCGACCGAACGATCACCGCTCAATATCCGCTCACCAATGATCAGATAGCCGCCGAGCGCCTCCAGGACATGCTGCCACGGCCGCACGGACCGCGGCGAACGGATGACCGGCGCCTGATTGGCGAGGAACGCGCGGACCAGATCGGGGACCAGGCGATCATCCGCCCAATCGCCGCCGCCGATTACATTACCGGCCCGGACGGAACTGATAATCGGGCCCTCAGCTTCGAAATATGAGCGGCGATAGGCCGAAATGGCGATCTCCGCTGCACCCTTGCTACTGCTGTATGGATCATGGCCACCCATCGGATCAGTTTCCCGATAAGGCCAAACCCATTCCTTATTCTCATAACATTTGTCGGTCGTTATGCAGACAACGCCCAAAACGCTGTCGACCCGCCGACAGACGTCGAGCAGGTTGACCG
This sequence comes from uncultured Sphingomonas sp., assembly GCF_946478955.1. The sequence goes on from NZ_CAMLDL010000003.1 coordinate 52,097, forward strand.
TTCCCATGACGTTGGTCGCATACGTCTCGACTGGCTCTGCGTAGGAATATCGGACCAACGGCTGCGCGGCGAGATGGAAAATTACTTCCGGCCGAATCTCGCGAACAACCTTTTCGAGGGCCGCCAGATCGCGAACATCGCCAATTCGATGATCAACGATCTCGCTTAGCCGCGCCTGCTCAAAAAGGCTGGGACTGGTTGGCGCAGGCAATGAATAGCCAGTGACATTTGCGCCTGCGTGCGCCAGCCACAAAGAAAGCCAGCTACCCTTGAACCCCGTGTGCCCCGTCACGAGAACGCGACGACCGCGCCAAGGCTGGCGCTTTACCAGCATTTCCATGGGGCGCCCTCCTTCCAAAGATCCTCCAAGTGGATTTTGTCCCGAAGCGTATCCATTGGCTGCCAGAAGCCGTCATGCCGAAATGCCACCAATTCTCCATTGGTCGCGAGCTGCTCCAGCGGTCCCTGCTCCCAAATCGTGGAATCGCCCTCGACGAGGTCGAGAACCGACGGATCAGCGACAAAAAAACCGCCGTTGATCAAGCCGCCGTCTCCAGCCGGTTTTTCTTTGAATTGGCGCACCAGATCGCCTTCGAATTCCAAAGCGCCAAATCGGCCAGGAGGCGCAACCGCCGTGATGGTTGCCCGCTGCCCATGTTCGCGATGGAACTCAACAAGCTTACCAATATCAATCGATGCCACACCGTCACCATAGGTAAAGCAGAACGGCTCACCCGGCGTCAGATAAGGGGCTATACGCTTAAGCCGCCCGCCAGTCATGGTCTCGGCGCCGGTTTCGACCAGCGTGATCCGCCACGGATCACTCCATTTCTGGTGAACCTCGATTGAGTTCGTCGACAGGTCGATCGTTACATCAGCGTTATGCAGGAAGTAGTTAGCGAAATACTCTTTCAGCAAATACCCCTTGTACCCAAGGCAAATAATGAAATCCTTCAGCCCGTACGCTGAATATATTTTCATGATGTGCCAGATGATCGGCATACCGCCAATCTCGACCATGGGCTTGGGCCGAACAGACGTTTCTTCGCCAAGCCGAGTGCCCAGCCCCCCCGCCAGAATTACGACCTTCACACAAAGCTCCCTATCGCCCCGGGTGCTTTTTCAACCCGCCGCTCTCTCAAAAATCTAAAGAATTACTATTGGAAACAGGCCCATGCCCGCATTTGCGCGCGCGTTCCAGAAAAAAAACATGACCTCTAAAATTTAATCTCGAACCGTATGTTTCATAACACGCACGGTCGGGCCGCCAGACTCAAATGCCTTTGGTTGGAACAACGCGATTGCTTCGTATCCGGAACTTAATTGTTGATAGTTCCGCCACTCAACTGCGTACTTTACGCGGTCATTCGCATACGCGTCGTAATATGTCAGAATCAAGTAATCCGCGCGACATGTCGACAATAGTTGGGGCGCAACGTTACCAATATCCACGATGGAACCACGTCGTTGGCTCTGGACCTGACCGTAGCTAGTCTTTGGCGAAAGAAGCGCCCTCCCATCTTGACACCCGGCGCTCCCCATCGGGAAGAGGATTTTCCAATTTGTCGCTTGGAGGTCGAGGGCAAGATGTTCGACCACAACACTTGCATCTTTTGGAATATTGCGCCGTGCCCAACCGGCCGCCGCTGACCTGGTATCGTTGTTACGCGCATCAAGATGATGGGCCGTAGAGACCGCTGGCCCCACGAGAAGGAGGGCAACAACTAAGAGACGAAGCCCGTGTGCGCGATTCCGAATTGCAGGCCCGTTTAGCCGCGCCAAGGCCCAGTCGGCGCCAACGGCCGCACAAATCGCGAACAGGGGAATACTTGGCGTCAACCATCTCGACCATATTTGCACCTGGGCCGAAATCAGAAACATTTGTATTAGCAAAACGGGAAGCAATGTAAGTCGCGTATCGCCCCGCGAGGCCAGCACCAGAACACCGGGGAAAATTAAAGCGAACGCAGGCGCGCCCATCGTGCTGAGCAATAGGCTGGCATAGAACATCACATTGCCGACTAGCCCAACGCTATCATGGCCCAAATGCCCGCGGGCGACTTCGCCGGATAGGTCCGACGCCACCTGACGCCAGTCGAGAATCAAATAGGGTGAAACGATCACTAGGGTGAAGATCGTAGTCGCTGCGAGAAGCGCAAAGCGGTTCAATAGCAATCGGCGCTCACCCGATATGCGGGCGCGATAGATAGCCGCGCCCACGCCAGCGATCAACGCAACGCCGCCGGGCCACTTCACCGCCATGGCGAGGCCGGTCATTACACCGAGCAACGCAAAGTCGCGCCGCCGACCTGTTTTCGTCGCCTCAAGCGCAAAATATACGCCAGCAAGAACAAATACGGACGACTGGATATCTGTCCGGATCACTTGCGACCAGATTATGTGCAAACTGTTTAGCGCGACCAGCGCGGCTGCAAGCAGCGCGGCCCAGTCACTAACAAGCTGGCGCGCAATTTTGGCGGTTAGATAAACCGCAATCACGGCGTAGACCACGAATACGAGCCGGGCAGGAAGAACCACGAGCGAAGGATCCGCGAGTACCGCCTGGGCAAAGTCGTTCAAGGAATTGAACTGTCCAGTAAGGAGGCCAAAAACCGCTACAACGCACTCGACAACGGCGACGGTGTATATGGTCAGCGTTCCAGGATGCCCAAACCACATCGGGTTAAGACTGCCTCGATCCAGTAACTCATAGCCCTTCAACAGGAATAATGGTTCATCGGGGTCCAGTAGCGCAGGAAGTCCAAATCCAACGGTGGATAGCCGAAGTAAAAAGGCCGCCAACAGAATGACGGCCAAGGCCCAACCAAAGCGGATTTTGAACGCAGTCAATGGCGGAAGCCTTTTTAATCGGACGCAGATGCGTTCCAAGGTGCCTGAAGATATTCTGACGACCGTTTCCGCGGCACCAACTATTCAGTGCCGCGCGAGAGTCAATTGATATGATTTGTCCGCTCGCATGAATCGCCCGCTGCGGAAACCGCCCGGCACTTTGCCCACACGCCAGTTGAGCGATCCGCAGCCATCGCCTAGGACGTCGCCCATGACTCGGACCGCCATCCTAATTGCCGCAGCGGCGGCACTGCTCGCTTCCTGTTCTTCCGAACCTGCCAAGCCCGTTATCAAAGTCGATGATGTGTGGGCCCGCGCGGTTGCGCCCGGACAGACCACTGGCGCGGTTTATATGGCCATTCAGAACGATGGTGATGCAGACGATGCCCTTATGTCGGCGAAAGTATCGGTGGCGCCGAATAGCGAGATTCATCAGACGATGACCGAAGGCAATATGGCCAAGATGAATCACGCGGGTCCGATCGCTGTGCCGTCAAAATCGACCGTTACATTAAAGCCGGGTGGAACCCATGTAATGATGACCGGGCTTACGGTTCCGCTGTCGCCGGGCGACCGCTTCTTCGTTGATATGCAGTTTGAAACATCGGGCCATGTCACTGCAGCGGGCAAGGTTGTGGCGGCGGGCGCACGCTGATGATCGGCAAGGTGCGTATTACCCTTTGGGCGCTGGTCGCCTTGGCCGCGATCGGCTTTTTCTATTTTTCGATGCGCAAACCGGAGGCCGCTCCCACAGCGCAGGCGTCGGGCGAGATGCCACTGGTCGCCATCGGCGGCCCCTTCACCTTGACCGGCAGCGACGGCAAGCCCTTTTCCAGCACCAGGCTGAATGGCCGACCCTATGCCATCTTCTTCGGCTTCACCCATTGTCCCGACGTTTGCCCAACCACATTGGCGCGGATGACGAAGCTGCGGAAACAGTTAGGCAAAGGCGATGGCGCCTTTGACATTGTCTTTGTCACTGTCGATCCGGCCCGCGATGGCCCGAAAGAGGTAGGGGCATATTCTGGCCTGTTTGGTACGCCCATCATTGGTTTGACCGGAACGCCCGATGGGATCGAAAAAGTGAAGAAGCAGTTTGCCATCTATTCGGAGCAAGTTCCGATGAAGGGCGGTGACTATACGGTCAACCATACCGCCACGGTCATCCTGATGGGCAAGGATGGGAAATTTCTCGCCACGATCGCGCCGGAAGAAGGCGATGATGCAGCATTGGCGAAACTGAAGCGGCTGACCGCCTAGGCGCCGCGCGCCAACACCCGGGCCAGCAAACGGTCCACGGCCTCAATTGATTCCGGTTCTTCGAAGGTTGGCGTGTGGCCAACGTCCGGCACGGTCACCAACTCCGCATCACCGCCCAATTCGGCGGCCATGCGGTCCGCCGTTTCGACCGTAAGCAAATCGGTCCGTGCGCCGCGCAGGATCGTGACCGGACGCCCCTTCAGCGCCTCCAAATATGGCCAGGCGCTGGTCGGTTCAGACACCGCCGCCGTTTGAAAATTATCGGCGATGCGCATGTCATAATCGAACCGGATTTGCCCGCCCTCTTCGCGACAGACCCGATGGGCATAATCCTCCCACTGCCCGCGACTCCATTTGGGATAAACGTCGCGGTTGCGGTCCGCCATCACCGATACCGCCTCATCCCAATTCGCGAAGCGCGTGTCCTTTCCGACATAGCCCTTGATCCGGTCGATGCCGGTCTGATCCAGTTCCGGACCAATGTCATTGAGGAGCGCCCCTGCGATCCGTTCTCCATCGGTCGACGCCATCAGCATCGTCACCAGTCCGCCCAGGGACGTGCCGAAGAAAGCGGCATCGGCAATGCCCAGCTGATCGAGGAGCTTCAACACATCAGCAGCGTAGACCGGCGGCAGATATTGTTCGGGCTTGGGGTCATATTCACTCAACCCGCGCCCGCGAAATTCGACGCAGATAACGCGCCAGTCGCCGGCCCACCGTTCGGCGACAGGTTCAAAGTCGCGCGCGTTACGCGTCAGGCCAGGCAGACACAGAATCGGCGGGCGATCATGTGGGCCCGCATAATCCCGATAGTGAAGCCTGAGGCCGTCGACGCTATTCCAGTAACGATCCGCCCAATCGGCCATCACACGCTTTCCCAAAAAGTCCTGCTCCCCTATCGCGGGACAATGGCCACCAAGCAACCCTATCGTCCCGACCCTGCCATTTTGATGCTCGGCGACGGATTTTACGACACAGTAAGGCCGGCCGATTTTCCTCAGGCAATTGTTCGGTTCACCAATGATCGATGGGCCAAAAGAATTGGGCTGGACGGCGCCGATTGGGTCACGCGGTTTGCCCGGTTCGAGGCGCTGCCTGACAATCTGCCATCCCCATTGGCGCTCCGGTATCACGGGCACCAGTTCCGCACCTACAATCCCGACCTTGGCGATGGACGCGGCTTTACCTTTGCCCAGCTTCGCGACGACCAGGGGCGATTGCTGGATCTTGGCACCAAGGGAAGCGGGCAAACGCCGTGGAGCCGCCGGGGCGATGGCCGATTGACCCTGAAAGGCGGTGTCCGCGAAGTGCTCGCCACCGAGATGCTGGAGGCCCTTGGCGTCAACACCTCAAAAAGCTTCGCCCTGATCGAAACCGGCGAAGAGTTGGTGCGCGGTGACGAGCCTTCCCCTACCCGGTCAGCGGTCCTGACGCGGCTCAGCCATGGTCATATCCGCATTGGCACCTTTCAGCGTCTTGCATATTTGGAGGATGGTGCAGCGATTGCCACGCTCACGCGCTACGTTCTTGAAAATCTGTACGACGTAAGGGCTGCTGGCGACGACGCGGACAACGCCGCGCAGCTCTTCGATCTTGTATGCGATCGCACGGCGGATCTGGCTGCATCCTATATTGCGTCGGGGTTCGTTCACGGCGTTCTCAACAGCGATAATATCAACGTCACGGGCGAAAGCTTTGATTACGGGCCCTGGCGGTTCGCGCCGGAATGGGATGAAGGCTTCACCGCTGCATATTTCGATGAATATGGCCTCTATGCCTTCGGCCGGCAGCCTGAGGCCGTTCACTGGGACGTTGCGCAGCTGGGCGGCTGTCTTGCGCTAATCGGCGATGCACCGACGCTGTCCGACACACTCGCGTCATGGCCCCAGCGTTTCCTTGATCATCTACGACGGCGCCTGTTGTTGCGCCTTGGTGTTTCCTCTCTTGATGAAGCGAAAGACCGCAATCTTGTCAGCGCAATTTTGAAGGCGCTGCGGAGCAGGATCGTCGGGATCGATCGGTTCTTCTTCGACTGGCGCGGTGGACGCATCCCGACCGACCCGGTTTATGATGATGGCGCGTTTGCCGATCTTCGGATTGCGCTTGAAGACCGCGCCGTCCCGCTCACCCACCCTTATTGGTCTGATCCGGACCCATGTTCGATGCTTATCGACGAGGTGGAATCGATCTGGTCGGCTATCGCCGAGCATGACGATTGGCAGCCATTCCATTCAAAAATCGAGGCAATTCGGCGATTTGGTGACGCCATGACGTCCGACGCAAAGGGTTGATTTTCTGTTCATAGCGTGGGAGCAGCCGCCAACCGTCCGGGAGCATCCATGACCGATTTCATCGTATCGACCGAACCCGCAACCGGGGCCGAAATCTGGCGCCGGGAGATCGGCGACGCCGGGCAGGAGGTCGCGGCATGCCGTGCCGCGTGGCCGGAGTGGGCGGCGCACAGCGTCACCTACCGAATGGAAACGATGCGCCGCTTTGCCAATGTAGTGAAGGCGAAGGAAGCCGAGTTTGCCGACCTTATCGCCCGCGAAACGGGCAAGCCATTTTGGGAAGCCAAGACCGAAGTGGCCTCGGTGATCGGCAAGGTGGAAATCTCGATCAACGCCTATCTCGACCGGACGCCGACCAAGCGGTTGGAAGCCGCGATGGGGAACAAGGTCGCTGTCCGCCATAAGCCGCATGGCGTCCTGGCCGTGCTGGGCCCCTATAATTTCCCCGCTCACCTGCCCAATGGCCATATTGTCCCGGCGCTGATCGCGGGCAATGCCGTGGTGTTCAAACCGAGCGAGAAAACGCCTGCAACCGGCGCCTTTCTGGTCGATTGTTTCCACGAGGCTGGCGTCCCGGAAGGGGCGATCCGTCTGCTGATTGGCGGTCCCGATGAAGGCCGCGCCCTGGCCGGTAATCCCGGTATCGATGGCCTGTTGTTCACCGGCTCCGCCCGCGCCGGCATGGCGCTCCACAAGCAATTTGCCGAAACGCCGAACAAGATTCTGGCGTTGGAGCTTGGCGGCAACAACCCGCTGGTCGTTTGGGACAGTCCCGATCTTCAGGCCGCCGCGACCATCATTACACAGTCGGCGTTTCTGTCGGCCGGACAGCGGTGCACCTGCGCGCGGCGCCTGATCGTTGAGGATGGGCGGCACGAAGAGCTGATCGCCGAAGTCCTGAAACTCATGGACCGGATTATTGTCGATCACCCCCACGCCGATCCGCAACCATTCATGGGACCGCTCATCGACACCGTCGCCGCCGACCATGTGCAGAGCCAGTATATGGAGCTGATGATGAAGGGCGGGAAGCCGCTGCGCCGGCTCGACCGCCCTTACGAAGAGCGGCCATATCTGACCCCGGCGATGATCGACGTTACCGATATACGCGACCGTCCGGACGACGAGATTTTCGGCCCCGTGCTGCAGCTGATCCGAGTCAAAAGTTTCGACGCCGCCATCGACGAGGCCAACCGCACCAAATTCGGCCTCGCCGCCAGCATACTGACCAAAGACCCGAAGCTTTACGATCGCTATTGGGCTAATGTCCGAGCCGGCGTTATCAACTGGAACAAGCCGACCAACGGCGCGCCGAGCAATGCCCCGTTTGGCGGCATCGGCATGAGCGGCAACCACCGACCAAGCGCCTTCTACGCCGCCGATTACAGCGCCTATCCGGTGACGAGTGTCGAGGCGGATTCGGTCCGAGGAACGATTACCGATGGCCTGCGCCCGGCGTATGTGCCGACGGACGGCTAAGCGCAAAAGTTCACAAAAGGTGTGGACGCGATCGAGCGGCACGCCGGAACATTCCGTGTTAGAGAGCGGGCCCGTTTTTGGGCGGGATCCCTGAATGTACGGGACCGCGCCAATCTTCACCAAAATTCACGGTCGTGGGACGATCACCGATAACCGGCGCGCTGGCTATTCAGCATTGTCAAAGATCTGAATGTTGAGTGATGCACAATTGACCGACGGCAGGATAGCGGAAAGCTAGTTATGCGCTTCCGCTAGTTCGGCGGGCACTAAGCCTTAGGGTTCATCAGGAAAGTTCCAAATCTTCGGCAATTCGGCGAAATGACCCCAACGTTTCCATTTTACGTTGGAGCGACCAGTTGGGCGAGAGGCCAAGCCGTACCTTGGCGGATCGGGATATCCAAACCAAACATTGTCGATAAGCAGCAAGTTTTCGCCATCGAACGTCGCTACGAATTCGACGTCCGCTGAGGCGAACCACGCTTTATCGTGACCGAAAATGCCTTCCGACGGAAAGGTTTCCCAAGGGACGGCCCGCCATGCAATGGCCTTCATCGCCCGCTCGTGAAATCCGCGCTCTTGCGCATCTGCGATTTTGGCGCGCATCGGCCACGGCGCAGGCTCCCACTCCGGATTAACGCTGTCACGCCTGTAAATGCTCATGTCCTAAACCTGACATCATGAGCCAATGCCTGCAATGTGTGAAAAGCCGACATCCCCCATCTCGTCATTCCCGCGAAGGCGGGAATCCCGCTTCTTCCTCTTGTTAGGCTTCCTTCTGTTAGGCTCGATCTTGACGAGCAAGCCACTTGCGGGTCGCTTCCGTTCAAAGGCAGTGGGATTCCCGCTTTCGCGGGAATGACGGGTGAAGGTTGAGCGAAAGCAGAAGCACGACCGGGCAGCCCTTATATCCGGTCATTCTCGCCTTGCCTTCGCAAGGCTGCCATTCCCTTCGTGCGGTGACATTCGGTCAGTTTCGCTTCCAGTCGGGTTCGCTGACGCAACCCGATGGCCGGGCTTCACCGACTATCACATAATTCCGGCATCGCACTGCGCGCGTCGGCGGGCTTATGCTCGGCGCCTATCCGCGCATCTCTGGCAGGTAATTATCGTCGACCGCGTCGCTGAACTTTGTGATCCGGCTGTCGAAGCGGAGCTTCACCTTGCCGGTTGCGCCGTGGCGCTGTTTGGCGACGATCAGTTCGGCCATGCCGTACACCCGTTCGATATCGCGTTGCCATTGTTCATGGGCTTCCCATGTCTTTGCGTCGTCGCCTTCGATGGGGCGCTTGGGCTCGCGCGCGGCGACGTAATAATCTTCGCGGAAGATGAACCAGACCATGTCGGCGTCCTGCTCGATCGAGCCGGATTCACGAAGGTCCGACAGCATCGGCTTCTTGTCCTCGCGCTGTTCCACCGCACGGCTGAGCTGCGACAGCGCGATCACCGGGCAATCGAGTTCCTTGGCCAGTTGTTTCAGGCCGCGGCTGATTTCGGAAATTTCCTGGACGCGATTGTCGCCCGAGCTTTTGCCAGTGCCGGACAGAAGTTGGAGATAGTCGACGATGATCAGGCCAATCCCCTTCTGCCGCTTCAAGCGGCGCGCGCGGGCGCGAAGGGCAGCAATGGACAGACCGGCCGTGTCGTCGATGTAGAGCGGTAGCGAGGCGAGTTCGGTCGACGCGCGGGCGAGCTGCTGAAACTCTGTCTTATTGATTTTGCCCATGCGCAGATTTTCGGACGAAATGCCGGACTCTTCGGCGAGAATGCGCGTGGCGAGCTGATCCGACGACATTTCGAGGCTGAAAATGACGGTCGGTGCCCCCGCAGATTTCGTCGGATCAATGCCGTCTTCCAGATCACGCATGAACCGGGTCGCGGTGGCGAAGGCAATGTTCGTGGCAAGCGAGGACTTGCCCATGCCCGGACGTCCAGCAAGAATAATCAAATCACTTGGGTGAAGGCCGCCGATCTTGCTGTTGACCCCCTCCAGCCCGGTCGTGAGGCCGCTAAGGTGGCCGCCGCTATTGAGCGCCTTTTCCGCCTGCATCAAGGCCGCCTTGGTAGCGTCGCCAAAACTTTTGACACTGCTTTCGCCGCCACCTTCTTCGGCAACGCGATACAGCTCACTTTCCGCGCGCTCGATCTGGGTCAGCGGCGCCACATCTTCCGATGTATCAAGCGCGCCTTCCACCAGATCGCGCCCTACACCAACCAGCGCGCGCAGCAGCGCCAGGTCATAGATTTGCTGTGCAAAATCGCGCGCGCCTATAACGGCGGCGCCGGAGCCGGTGAGCTTGGCCAGATAGGCCGGCCCGCCAATTTCCTTCATCGCCTCGTCGGCGTCGAAAATCGGCTTCAGTGTAACCGGATTGGCCACCATATTCTTGTCGGTCATCCGCAGGATGGCCTCGTAAATCCGGCCGTGCAGCGGTTCATGAAAATGATGCGGCTTCAGCTTGATCTGGACATCTTCGACCAGCCGGTTGTCGATCATCAATGCACCCAGTAACGCCGCCTCCGCCTCAATATTCTGGGGAAGGGTTTGGGTCGCGGGCGTGTCGGCGCCCTCGTTGAGTCGGATAATTTCGGCCATGCGTTGTTCGATACACCAAAAGTGGATGAATGACTCGGCCAGTCACATTTTTTCGTGGGTGAGTTTGTGGAAAACATCTGCGTCATTGCGAGCCGCCACCGGCGGCGTGGTAATCCAGCAACGCGCGCCGACCGGATTGCTTTGCGAGGCGTGCAATGGCGATTGATGGGAACGCCCTGCCCAGCTAGCCCACTCATATGAGCATTCTTTCCGACCGCTGGATTCGCGAGCAGGCCGAGACCCATGGCATGATCGAACCGTTCGTCGAAGCGCAGCGCCGTAACGGCGTGATCAGCTATGGCCTGTCCTCTTATGGCTATGATGCGCGCGTTGCAGACGAGTTCAAGATTTTCACCAATGTCGACAGTGCCGTGGTCGACCCCAAGGATTTCGCCGCCAACAGCTTTGTCGATCGGCAAACCGAGGTATGCATCATTCCGCCCAACAGCTTCGCGCTGGCCCGGACGGTCGAATATTTCCGGGTGCCGGAAGATGTGCTCGTCATCTGCCTTGGCAAATCGACCTATGCGCGGTGCGGGATCATCGTGAATGTCACCCCGCTCGAGCCGGGTTGGGAGGGTCATGTGACACTGGAATTTTCCAACACGACGCCGCTACCCGCGAAAATCTATGCCAATGAAGGCGCGTGCCAGTTCCTGTTCCTGAAGGGGAACGAACGGTGCGAGACCAGCTATAAGGACCGTGCCGGCAAATATATGGGACAAAAGGGCGTAACGCTGCCGAGGCTATAGTCCGGGGGACCGCAGCCGAACAGCGCACTGCCCCGCCAAACAAAGAAAAAGCCCCGGCGCGAACCGGGGCTTTTCTATTTAGGATCCGGGCCGGTCAGGCCTCGTCCACAACCTCGGCGCCAGGGCCATTCTTGAGGATGGAGTCGATGGCATTCTTGGCGCTGGATTTCGAGCTGTAGCCCTCCGTCCAGAAGATCTTTTCGCCATTATATTCAAAGCTCACGCGAAACTCGCCAGCCTTATCTTTGCGAATGAAAAACTTGTGCGCCACAGGCAAATTCTCCCAATGGTAGGAAGCCCAGCCTAACAACATTTCCAGTGTCGGCTAGTCGACCCAAAAGGCGGTTCGGCTTACGCCAGTTTCGCCCTGCCGCCTTCGATGATGTCGCACCAGTTGGCATATGCGTGCGCGATAGTCTTGAGGAAATCCTTGAGCGTGCCGTCCTTAACCAATCCGTCTTCACCGAAACTGTCGTCGCTGACGCCGCCCAGATAGGTTTCCGGCTGTTGCATCATCGGCATATCGAGGAAGACGCAGCATTGGCGGATCGCATGATTGGCCCCAAAACCGCCAATTCCGCCGGGTGAGGCGGTGACGATGCCGCCAGGTTTCTTCGAAAATACGCTCTGTCCATAAGGGCGCGAGCCGACATCGATAGCGTTCTTGATCGACCCCGGCATCGAGCGATTATATTCCGGCGTCACAAACAAAACGCCGTCCATGTCGCGGACTTCATTGCGGAAACGCAGCCATGCGGGCGGCGCCTCGGCGCCTTCCAGGTCAGGGTTGTAAAGCGGCAGGTCGCCAATTTCGATGAAATGGCAATCGAGCCGGTCATGGAATGACGCAATGGATTCGGCGATCTTGCGGTTGAGACTATCCCTGCGGAGCGAGCCGACTAGCACGGCGATGCGATGCGTTTTCATGATCAATGCAAATCCCTGTTTATGAAATTTGTTCCGTTAGCGTTTTTTTCGGCCCTGATGGCGGATGTTTGCCGGACGCCCTCGCCGCGCGGTGGTGATTTTTTTGCCCGGCCGAGCGCGGTCGCGGCGGTCTCGCGGCGGCCCGGCGTACCGACCTTCGGGAAGTTCAAATCGCAGCGCGCCAGACGCAGGATTGGCCTCTGCCAGCTTCAGCTCGATCTTTTGCCCGACGCGATAAGTCTCGCCGCTTTCTTCGCCGATCAGCGCCCGCTGCGCCTCATCATACCGGAAATACTCATTGCCGAGGATAGCAGCGGGGACCAGGCCGTCGCCGCCCAAATCCTCAACCGTCGCAAAGAAGCCGAAAGGTTGGACGCCTGTTATGCGGCAGCGGAGGATTTGCCCCACCTTGTCGGCAAGGAATGCCGCGACATAGCGGTCAACCGTCTCGCGCTCCGCTTCCATCGCGCGGCGTTCGAGATTCGACAAATGTTCGCCAAGTTCGACAAAGCGCGCCGCGTCCTCTGTCGGAAGACCGCCTGGGCCCAGCTTGAACGCGGTGACGAGGGCACGGTGTACGACGAGGTCGGCATAGCGACGGATCGGCGACGTAAAGTGGGCGTAAGCGCCAAGCGCCAGCCCAAAATGACCGAGCGTTTCCGGCGAATAACGCGCCTGCATTTGCGTCCGAAGCACCTGTTCCATGATTTCCGGACGGGCAGGATCATCTTCGCCAATACGGTTTATGATGCGGTTGAATGTGGCCGGACGGATCACTTGTCCCAGCGCAAATTCGAGGCCATGGGTAGCAAGATAGTCCTTCAATGCGACCAGCTTTTCCCGGCTCGGCTCCTCATGGACGCGGTACATGACCGGCGATTTCTTACGCTCCAACGCCTTGGCCACTGCGACATTGGCGGCGATCATATAATCCTCGACAAGCCTGTGGGCGTCGAGCCGTTCTCGCGGGGCGACCGACATGATGCGCCCCTTCTCATCAAGCACGACACGACGCTCCGGCAGATCAAGGTCGAGCGGTTCGCGCCGGTCGCGGTCTTTGAGCATGGCGCGCCAACACGCCCACAGTGGTTTCAGCCCATGGTCGACAACGTCCTTTGACACCGGGCCATCGAGCGGTGGCATCGAGCAAGGTGACGAGGACACCTCCACTGCGTCTTCGTCCACCGCATCCATCGCCGCCTGTGCATTTTCATATGCAATATTTGCAGCAATACAAACTTTGGCACGGGTAAAGCGCCAATTCTTCAACGTGCCGTCTTTCCCAACGTGGAGGTGACAAGCCATTGCGGCACGTATCTCGCCCTCTTTCAGCGAACACATGTCGCTCGACAATTCGTGGGGCAGCATGGGGACAACGCGGTCGGGGAAATAGACGCTGTTGCCGCGCGCGCGCGCTTCCTTGTCGATCAGGCTGCCCGGGCGGACATAGAAGCTGACATCGGCAATCGCGACAATCGCATCCCAGCCATCGCCGTCCTCGCGCGCCTTCGCCCATATCGCGTCGTCGTGGTCGCGCGCGTCTTCTGGGTCGATCGCGACGATGGGCAGGTGGGTGAGGTCTTCGCGGTCGTCACCGAGCGGTTGCACGGCGACTTCTCGAGCTTCTGCAAGCACTTCGTCGCTGAAGTGGTCTGGAATTCCGAACTTGTGGATTGCGATCAAGCTGAAGCTGCGCGGGGCGAAGGGATCGCCGATGATGGCGTCAACCCGCGCGGTCTGTCGCGGCGGGCGGCCTGATGGCTCGGCCAGCACCAGATCGCCAACCTCTGCGCCTTTCAGGTCGGAGATCAGCAGCTCTCGCCGCTCGCGTTTGTCGACAGGCGTGAGGAAACGCTTGTCGCCGTCCTTGCGGACCACCCCGAGGATCAGCTCGGCGCTTCGGGCGAGCTTCTTCATCACGGTGGCGATTATGCCCTTGCCACGTTCTTCGGTACGGACGAGCACGCGATCGTTGAGCGCGAGCGCGGAGCGACGGCCCTTTTCCATGATGCGGATGCGCGGCGGCGGGGTGTCGGCGTGCCATTGTTCCGGCGTCCCCCACACTTCACCATCGTCGATCGAGACAATGCGCAGCACCGTGACCCTGGGCACCCCGCCCATCTTGTGAAACGCGCGGCCAGGTGCGGAGTCGATCAGCCCTTCGTCGGCCATGTCTTTGAGCAGAGCCTTCAGCGCAATCTTCTCATTGCCCTTCAGGCCGAACGCCTTTGCAATCTCACGCTTGCCGGCGGGTTGGTCGGACGTCTCGATAAAATCGAGAACCTGTTTGGCGGTCGGAAGGCCTGACGGTGGGGGGGGAGGTTTGCGAGGCATAGTGCTCCTATCATCGTCATACCGGACTTGATCCGGCATCCGCCGTTTCTGTCTCAACTGTATTGAAGGAAGGCAGACCCCGGCTCAAGGTCGGGGTGACGGTTTATTTCTTCGCGTCCGGCGCGACATAAGGTTTGAACGCCCCGCCCGGCACCGCGGTGGCGACCGGACTTTCATTGCCGCCTGTGCCCATCGACGAAACCCCAAAGACCCAATCATCGACGCGAATACCCTTCAGCTTTGTGCCCCAGGGCGACGTGCAGGGCTTTCCTTCACAGGTGCCGACCACGATCTCTGATGCTGGCTCCCATTGAGCGGCGTCTGTCCGCCGCTTGTAGATTTTGTATCCGGCAGTTCCAACGGGCATGAATGAGATAGTCGTGTCCGTGCTCACGGCACCCTCAACCGTCGGCGCGGGCGGCGGCGGGGCGCTGGCGATGGCGGCTAGCGCGGCGACGTTGAGGCGGGTGACTTTGGCGAGGTAGGGGAAGTCCATCTTGTCGATGGTGTCGCCATAGTCGACGCCGCCCTCTTTCCGCAGATCCTGATGCTGCTGGTTATAGTTTTCGACCGCGACGGACAGGCGCACAGCGGGAAATCCCGCGTTCAAAAATTCCGTATGGTCCCCGCCCCGCCCGAACCGGTCGTTGCGCCAGACCTGCATGACGTCGAGGCCGATGGCGGGCAGGCGATCTGCAAGCGTGTCGAGGAACCGCGAGATGTTGCGGGAGGGGCTGTCATTTTCCCCACCCATGCTGCGGACGGCGGCGCGCAGTTCATCGCCGCCCTGCCAGCGCAGCCCTTCGGAAAAGACGCGGACCACATTGTCATTGCAGACACCGTCCGACCCGCACGAATTACCGATGATGTCATTGTTCAAATTGGCGATGACGTTCCAGCCCTGCGCCTTGGCATAATCGGCGAGAATCTTTCCGCCGAGCAACCCCTGCTCCTCCCCGCTAAGCGCCGCATAGACGATGGTGCCGGGGAATTTCTGTTTGGACAGCACCCGCGCCGCCTCCAATACCGCCGCCGTCCCGCTACCGTCGTCATTGGCGCCGGGGGCGTCGGCGGCGGTGTTCATCACATCGCTGACGCGGCTGTCGATATGGCCCGTGATAATGACGACATCGTTGGGGCGCTGCGTCCCGCGCTGGATACCGACCGCGTTGCAGACCTTGGTCGGGGTCGGCACGCGCTTGCCGGTGACGGTATCGCAGGTTTGGAGGGTTTGGAGGCCGAGCCCCTTCATCTCCCCTTCTGCCCAGCGCACCGCCGCGCCGATGCCGCGCTTCGGGTCGGTTTGGGATGACAGGGTGTGGCGTGTGCCAAAGCTGACGAGCTTTTCGACGGTGGCGTGAATCCTCTTTTGGTCAACGCCCGCGCTGATTTCGGTGAGGCGCTGGTCGACGGGTGAAAGTGCGGCTGGCGCGGCGGCGGCAAGGAGGAATGCGCTAATCATGGCGGCTATGGTGGCATGGTGGGAGGGGAATGCCAAATATCATCAAGTCGTCATTCCCGCGAAAGCGGGAACCTACCCTAGCAAAAACTGGGCTCCCGCTTTCGCGGGAATGACGATTGAGATTAACCCACACTCCGTTTCCGCATGCGATGCTCCCGCCTCAAAATTACAAGGCCAGAGCCGATGACAATCGGGGCCCCGATCCAGGTCCAGTGCGACGGCATTTGCTGGAATAACAGCACGCCAAGAAGGCTGGCCCAGATCAGGCTGGTGTAATCCATCGGCATTACCAGCGCGACCGGGGCGAAGCGTAGTGCGGCGGTCAACGTAAGCTGCGCCAGTCCGCCCGCGAGCGAAAGGACGAAGATAATCGTCCAGGTTGCAGGATCGTGCGCTTGGCCGACGAATGGCATCAGCAGCGCCATCGGTACCAGGCTCGAAACCGCAAACCAGAACACGGTGGTCGGCGCCGCTTCGGTCGCGCCGAGGCGGCGGATGACGATGGTCACGGCGGCGGTCATGCCGGCCGCGACGATGGCCACGGCAATGCCGTTCAGCGGCAGATGATTTTCGCCCGGCTGAACGATCACCAGCACGCCGATGAACCCGACCAGCACCGCGCCCCATCGCCATTTGCCGGTCGGTTCATGGAGCAGCATGGCGGCGAGGATTACCGAGAAGATCGGTACCGAAAAACCGATCGCGGTTGCTTCGGCCAAGGGAAGCAGCGCGAAAGACAGGAAGTTGAGGCCCATCGCCGTAAGGCCCAACGCCATCCTCCCGACATGCGCCTTCACCCTTTTGGTCCGAAGCGATGCGAAGCCGGGGCCAAACGCCACCCACAAGGTCGCGCAGGTCGCCGTCCCGATCTGCCGGTAAAACAGGCTTTCGATCACATTGACCCCGCGCTGCGACGCCATTTTCACACCGGCGAACATGATCGCGAGCAGGAGCGCGGTCAAAAGCCGCAGCCCCATGCCCAACAGCGGCTGCTGTTCAACGGGTCGGTCGGTGTCATGGGCGGGCGGCATGGGCGCAGTGCCTAAGACCGGAAGACGCACAATGCAAAATAGCCCTCTCCGCACTCCATTGACGCATCAGAGTTATCCCTTATAAGGGCACTTGCTTATAAGGGATAATGATATGGGACGCCTTCGTACAATTGGGATCGATGTGGATGTTCACAGGATCATCGAGCAGGCACGGCAGTCATTTGCCGAAACCGAAAATGACATCCTGCGCCGCTTGCTCAACGCGAAGGGCGTAGCGCGCGAGCCGGAAAGCGGTATAGCGCCCGCGCCTCGCATTGCCCTGCCGACCGCATCCCGTACTCGCGGATTATGGTGCGTGAGAATTGGTGACGGTCGAATTCCGGCCGCCAACCTGAAAGACGCGTATCGGGCATTGCTTTTGCAGCTATCGGCGATGTCCGATGACTTCCTTCCCGCATTTGCGAATGAGAAGGCCAGAAGCCGCCGCTTCATCGCCCGGCGTCCAGAGGAGCTCTATCTAAGCTCACCGCATCTCGCCAAAGCATATGCCGCGCCGCTCACCAACGGCTGGTATTTCGACAGCAACCTTTCAGGCGAGCAGGTCGCATCGCGCGCACGCGTCGCGGCCAGGATTGCCGGCCTACGCTATGGGCAGGACGTAAGTATCATGGAGAATCTGCGCGAGATATGACCTGAATCTGGCCTTTGCCGCTCCACTTGGTTAGGGAGCGGCCAAACCAAACGAGAGAGGCCCCTTCCCCATGCGCAGCGTTGCCCATTTCATCAACGGTTCCAGCCATTCGGATTCGCCGCGTAGCGCCGACATTTGGAACCCGTCGCACGGCGAAGTGCAGGCATCGGTGGGACTCGGGACGCTGACCACACTGCAGAAGGCAGTCGATGCGGCCAAGGCCGCGCAGCCTGCCTGGGCGGCCACCAACCCGCAGCGTCGGGCCCGCGTCATGTTCAAGTTTCGCGAGCTGATCGAGCAGAATATGGACAATCTCGCCGAGCTGCTGTCGAGCGAGCACGGCAAAGTCATCGCTGACGCGCGTGGCGATGTGCAGCGCGGCCTCGAAGTGATCGAATATTGCTGCGGCATCCCGCAGGCGCTGAAGGGCGAATATACGCAAGGAGCCGGCCCCGGCATCGACGTTTATTCAATGCGCCAGCCGCTGGGCATCGGCGCGGGCATCACGCCGTTCAACTTCCCGGCGATGATTCCAATGTGGATGTTCGGCATGGCGATTGCGTGCGGCAATGCCTTCATCCTGAAGCCGTCGGAGCGTGATCCGTCGGTGCCGATCCGCCTGGCCGAACTGATGAAGGAAGCGGGCCTGCCCGATGGCATTTTGAATGTCGTTCACGGCGACAAGGAAATGGTCGACGCGATCCTCGACCATTCAGACATTGCGGGCATCAGCTTTGTCGGGTCGTCCGACATTGCGCAATATATCTACAGCCGCGGCACCGCGAACGGCAAGCGCGTACAGGCGTTTGGAGGGGCCAAGAACCATGGCGTCGTCCTGCCCGATGCAGACCTTGATCAGGTGGTCAACGATTTGACCGGCGCGGCCTTCGGATCGGCGGGGGAACGCTGTATGGCGTTGCCGGTCGTGGTGCCGGTGGGCGAAGACACCGCCAATGCACTCCGCGAAAAGTTGATCCCTGCCATCGCCAAGCTCAACGTCGGCATTTCGACGGACCCCGAGGCCCATTACGGGCCGGTTGTCACCGCCGCCCACAAAGAGCGCATCGAAAATTACATCCAAATGGGCGTCGATGAGGGCGCCGAATTGGTCGTCGATGGTCGCGGATTCACGCTCCAGGGCCATGAAAAGGGCTTCTTCGTTGGCCCGACGCTGTTTGACCATGTCACGCCCAAAATGCGTACCTATAAGGAAGAGATTTTCGGCCCAGTGCTGCAAATCGTCCGCGCCGCCAATTTCGAAGAGGCAGTGCGCCTGCCCAGCGAGCATGAATATGGGAACGGCGTCGCGATCTTTACCCGCAACGGCCACGCAGCACGCGAATTCGTGTCCCGCGTCAATGTCGGCATGGTCGGCGTCAACGTGCCAATCCCCGTGCCGGTCAGCTATCACAGCTTCGGCGGGTGGAAGCGCAGCGGTTTCGGGGACATCGGCCAGTACGGACAGGAAGGCCTGCGCTTCTGGACCAAGAACAAAGTTGTGACGCAGCGTTGGCCCGATGGCACGGCAGCGGGCGATCATAAAGAGGCGTTCATCATTCCGACGATGGGGTGAGGCATGAAACTCGCCTATTTCGCTCTCCTAGTCCCCGATTATGACGAGGCTATTGCCTTTTACTGCGGGGCAATGGGGTTTCGGCTTGCTGAGGACAGCGACCTTGGCGATGGCAAACGCTGGGTAGTGATTGAGGGCCACGGCGGCGGTGCGCTTCTGCTCGCCAAGGCCAAAAAGCCCGTAGAACTCGCCGCCGTCGGCAACCAGTTTGGCGGGCGCGTTGGCTTATTCGCACATACCGATGATTTCACAGCGAGCCACGCCGCGATCACCGAGGGAGGTGGCATATTTGAGGAATATCCGCGCCAAGAACCTTATGGGACAGTGGCCGTTTTCCGCGACCCCTATGGCAACCGCTGGGACCTCATCCAACGCCGCTAAACACTCCCGTTTGAGCGACATTACCATAATTGCTTGATTATTTCGCAGATTAGCGGGACTCTGATGCCGGTCCAGTGAAACATCACGTACCCAGTAGCGCGTTCCCAATAAGACAACAGGGAGGTTGTTATGCGGAGTTCAACCTGGTGGATGATCGGCGGCATTCTTAGCATTATTGGCGGGCTGTTCGCCCTATTTAATCCTATGGCCGGAACGCTTGCTGCGACGTTAGTCGCGGCGTGGGCGTTTATCTTGGCAGGGGTTTTGCAAATTGTGGCGGCGTTCAACGTCAGCGGCGGATGGAATAAGCTATTCCTGATCCTTTTCGGATTGGTGGGAGTCATTGTTGGTTTCGTCGTGATCGGCAACCCGCTGGCAGGCGCCATGTCGCTGACCATGGCGGTCGCGATTTTGTTCCTTATTTCCGGCGTCGTGAAATTGTTTGGCGCGAAGGACGTGAAGGGCACAAGCGCCTATGGCTGGGTCATCGTTTCGGCGATTGCTTCATTGTTGCTTGGTGTTTTGATCTTCGCCAACTTCCCCGTCTCGGCGGTTTCGATCCTCGGCATTTTGCTGGGCGTGAACCTGATCTTTGACGGCGTTGCAATGATTGGCTGGTCCAACGCCGCCAAGAGAATTGAAGGTGTCGTTCAGGCTGCCTAATCGGACCGTGGAACGAACCTGAAGGATAAAAAGGCGAGCGAGGGCGTTGGTCCCGGCATGTATATGCATAAGCTTGGGATCGCCGCCCTCCTCGCTCTTGGTGCCGCAGCGTGCGGAACCAATCATGACGAATCCAATATTGCGGTAGGCGATGCGGTGGATGTTGGTGAAAACGCCAATATGGACGCCGAAGTCCTGCCCCCGAGCGAAGCCGGCGGCAATACCAGCCTGCCCGCAAACGAGAGTACCGTAGAACCGCCATCGGCCGACCCCAATCAACCGCTGATTGAGGGCAATGAGAAGGCCGTAATCCCGACGTCGATGCAAGGCCGTTGGGGCATGAACACCAATGATTGTGACCCGTCACGAAGCGACGCGAAGGGCCTGATCCGGATCAGCGCCGATACGCTGCGGTTCTACGAATCGGTGGCGAAGATTGAGCGCGTAACGCTCAACGCGCCGGAGAATTTCACCGCCGACTTCGCCTTTATGGGTGAAGGGATGGAGTGGAAGAAATCGGAAAACCTCAAGCTGACCAACAGCAGTAAGACGCTGATCCGAACCGACAAGGACGGAAGCTGGCGTTACCAGCGTTGCTCATAATAGGCTTCCCCGCCCCCGGGTCTGGATAGGCTCGCAGCGGGGTGCTAGGGGCCTTGGCCATGCAGCAATTCGACCTGACCGACGAGCAACGCCAGATCCAGGATATGGCGCAGCAATTCACCGCCGACGCCATCACGCCCAATGCGGCGGAATGGGACGAGAAACATATCTTCCCCAAGGAAACGATCCAGAAAGCAGCCGAGCTTGGTTTCGGGTCGATTTATGTATCGGAAGAGTCTGGCGGGATCGGGCTTGGGCGGCTGGATGCGGCGCTGATTATGGAAGCGATGGCCTATGGCTGCCCGTCGACCAGCGCGTTCATTTCGATCCACAATATGGCGAGCTGGATGGTCGACCGCTTTGGTGATCAGCCGCTAAAGGACAAATATCTGCCGTCGTTGATCCCGATGGAGCGGATCGCCTCCTATTGTCTGACCGAACCGTCGAGCGGGTCGGATGCGGCGGCGCTGAAAACCAGGGCGGTGCGCGACGGCGATCATTATGTCGTCAGCGGCAGCAAGGCGTTCATCAGCGGCGGCGGCGAGAATGAAATCTACGTCACCATGGTCCGCACCGGCGAGGACGGGCCGAAGGGCATCAGCTGCCTCGTCATCGAAAAAGACATGTCGGGTGTGTCGTTCGGCGCGAACGAGAAGAAGCTGGGCTGGCATTCACAGCCAACCGCACAGGTCAATTTCGACGAAGTGCGCGTACCGGTGTCGAACCGCGTCGGCGGCGAAGGCGAAGGCTTCCGCATCGCGATGATGGGGCTGGACGGCGGCCGTCTCAACATCGGCGCCTGTTCGCTCGGCGGAGCGCAGCGCTGTCTCGACGAGGCGATCAACTACACCAAGGAACGCAAGCAGTTCGGCAAGGCAATCGCCGATTTCCAGAACACCCAGTTCATGCTGGCCGACATGGAAACCGAGCTACAGGCCGCCCGCTACCTGCTCTATGTCGCAGCGGCCAAGGTGACGGCAAATGCGCCGGACAAGTCGAAGTTCGCGGCGATGGCCAAGCGACTTGCGACCGACACCGGTTCGAGCGTCGTCGACCGCGCGCTTCAGCTGCACGGCGGATACGGCTATCTGCAGGATTATCCGGTCGAGCGCTTCTGGCGGGACCTGCGCGTTCATTCGATCCTGGAAGGCACCAACCAGGTGATGCGCATGATCGTCGGCCGTGAACTGACGCGCCAGTAGAGAGCAGCGTAATGACCAAGAAACCGACCCTTCCCTTCGATCCCTTCGCCGTAGCCAAGGCGACCGGAGATGTCGCGATGAGCATGGCGATGCGGCCGCAGGACCTGATGCAGGTTCAAATGGAGGCCGCCAAGCAGTGGGGTGACTTCTGGATCGGCGCGATGACCGGCGCGGAAACGGAAAAGCCGCGCGACCGCCGCTTTGCCTCGCCCCAATGGCAGGACGATGCATATTACCGCAGCATCCGCGATGCTTATCTGCTCGCGTCGAAACAGCTTCGGGACATGGTTGCGCTGGGCGATGGCGATGATAGCGCGCTGGCGACCAGCCGCTTCCTGCTCGACCAATATCTGAACGCCATTTCGCCCGCCAATTACGCCTTCACCAACCCCGATGTGGTGAAACGGACGACCGAGACCGGCGGACAGAACCTCGTCAAAGGCTTCCAGAATTTGATGGAGGACGTCGCCAGCGGCAAAGGCATCGTCAAACGGCGCAGTGACCCGGACGCCTTCAAAAAGGGCGAGACAATCGCCGCGACGCCGGGCGAGGTCGTCTATCAGAATGAGCTGTTCCAGCTGATCCAGTACACGCCGACCACTGAAAAGGTTGCTGCTGAGCCGTTGCTCTACGTTCCGCCTCTGGTGAACCGCTATTACATGATCGACCTGACGCCCCGCCAAAGCTTCGTTCGCTGGCTGGTCGAACAGGGCCGCACCGTGTTCGTCATCAGCTGGGTCAATCCGGGCGCCGCGCAAAAGGATAAGGACGTCGACGATTATGTCCTGACCGGCATCGTCGAGGCGATTGAGGTGGTGCGGCGGCGCACGTCACAGGCGCCCGACCTGTTCAGCTTCTGCCTCGGCGGGACGCTGGTCGCGCTGGCGCTCGGATATCTGGCGGCGGCAAAGCGCGCCAACGAGGTCAATTCGGCGACGCTGATCGGCAGCCTGGTCGACTTTTCCGACATGCGCGACTGGTCGGCGTTCGTCCATGAAGGGCACCTCGCCGCGCTTGAGGATCATCTTGAGGGCAAGGGCTATATCGACAGCGTCGAACTACAGCGCCTGTTCGCGGCGATGCGCGCCAACGACCTGATCTGGTCGAGCGTGATCGACCATTATCTGCTCGACCGCCCTGCCCCGGCCAGCGACCTTCTCTATTGGTTCGAGGATGGTGCGCGGATCCCCGCAGCCTTCCTGAAAAGCTACAACCGCAACCTGCTGAAGGATAACCGATTGGTCGATCCGGCGGGATTCACGGTTGGCGGTGTCGCGATTGATCTGGCGAAGATCAAGACGCCGATGATGGTGATCGCGCTGAAGGACGACCATGTCTCGGCGTGGGAAGCGGTCTATCGCGGCGCGCGGCAGATGAGCGCCGACTTCGTGCTTGGCGGCAGCGGCCACAACGCAGGCGTCATCAACCCGCCGGAACGCAACAAGCATGGCTATTGGACCGGCGGAAAGCTGGTCGAAAACGCCAACGACTGGCTGGCCACGGCGACGAAGCATGAGGGTAGTTGGTGGCCTTGCTGGACCGACTGGCTGTCCAAGCATGGTGACGGCAAGTCCGTCGCGGCCCGTGCCATCAAGGACGGCATCGAACCGGCCCCCGGCAGCTATGCGATGATGCCATGAGCGAAGCAGACCTAATGATCGAAGTCGAAGCCGAAACGAAAGACGTCCTGACCATCAAGGAAGGGCTTGCAGGGCGCCTGCGCCTCAACCGGCCCAAGGCGATCCACAGCCTCAACCGGCAGATGGTCCGCGACATGGCGGCCGCACTGCACGAATGGCGCGATGATCCGGATGTCCGAATCATCCTGATCGATCACACCGAGGGCCGCGGTTTCTGCGCGGGCGGCGACGTCGTCAGCATCGCCAACAGCGTCGAAGGGCATGAGGAGGCGGCGCGCGCCTTCTTCTTCGACGAATACCGGCTCAACCACCTCGAATATACCTACCCCAAGCCCGGCGTCGCCTTCATGGACGGCATCACCATGGGCGGCGGGGTTGGGATCGCCTGCCCTTGCCGATTCCGCGTCGCGACCGAGAGAACGGTTCTGGCCATGCCCGAAACGACCATCGGGCTGTTCCCGGATGTCGGCGGCGGGCGCTACCTCAGCCGGTTGCGCGGACGCCTCGCGCAGTTCCTCTCGCTGACCGGCGCGCGGCTGGACGGCGCGGAGTGCCTGAAGCTGCGCCTTGCGACCCACTACATTCCATCCGATCGGCTGGAGGAAGCCAAGGAGCGGATCATGGCCCAGCCGTTCCGCGTTCAGGCAATCCTCGACGAACTGTCGGAGGAGAACGTCCCGCCCGCGCGGATCAGCGGAAACCTCGCCAAGATTGACCGCTATTTCGCAAGCGACCGACTGGAGGACATCCTCGACGCGCTGGACGTTGGCGCAGACGAAGGCGATGCATGGGCCGCGACCGAGGCGGCGACCATCCGCAAGAAATCGCCCATGTCGTGCAAGGTCAGCCTGAAGCTTCTTCAGGAAAGCCCGTACCAGCTGCATTTCGTGGACGAGATGCGGATGGAATATGGGATCATGGTGCGGATGATCCGCTATCCCGATTTCCGCGAAGGCGTGCGCGCGCTACTGATCGACAAGGACAATAATCCGCAGTGGCACCCTACCAATCCGCAAGCGATTGGCGAGCGCGACGTCGACGCCTTTTTCGAGCCGCTTCCGATTGAAGAGGAATGGCGGCCGTTTGATTTTTAGTTCTCCTCCCCTCGCTTTCGAGGGGCGGTGGATCGCGCAGCGAGACGGAGGGGGCCCTCCACCAGCTTCGCTGGTCCCCCTCCCCTGCAAATGCAGGGGAGGATATGAAAGGAAGATGATGACCTACGAAACCATCCTGGTCGAACAGAGGGGCGCGGTGACGCTGGTCACGCTGAACCGGCCGCAGGCGCTGAATGCGCTGAACACGCAGGTGCTGTCCGACCTGATCGACGCCTTCGCGACCTATGATGCCGATCCGGCGCAACGCTGCCTCGTCCTGACGGGTAGCGAAAAGGCGTTTGCGGCGGGCGCCGACATCAAGGAAATGCAGGCCCAGGGCTTTGCCGACATGTATTCGTCCAACTTCTTCGCCGGATGGGAAGACGTCACGCGGACACGCAAGCCGTGGATCGCGGCGGTGTCGGGCTTTGCGCTCGGCGGCGGGTGCGAAGTGGCGATGATGGCCGACTTCATCATCGCGGGCGACAACGCAAAGTTCGGTCAGCCGGAAATCAAGCTGGGCGTGACGCCGGGCATGGGCGGGTCGCAGCGGCTGACCTGGGCCATCGGCAAGGCCAAGGCGATGGAAATGTGCCTCACCGGCCGAATGATGGGCGCCGAAGAAGCGGAACGTTCAGGGCTGGTGGCGAAGGTCGTTCCCGCCGCCGACCTTCTCGACGAAGCACTGAAAACCGCCGAGACCATCGCCGGCATGGCGCCGCTAGCAGCCATCGCCAACAAGGAAATGGTCAACGCCGCGTTCGAAATGAACCTGGCCCAAGGCATCAACTTCGAACGTCGCCTGTTCCACGGCCTGTTCGGCACCGACGATCAGAAAGAAGGCATGAGCGCCTTCGTTGAGAAACGCCCGGGGAATTGGACGGGGAAGTAACGCCGCCGTGCTCCGGCGAAGGCCGGAGCGGTGGCCAACGCTCCGCCCTTCGCCGGAGCACAAGGGAGTAAGCATCATGGCAAGAGTCGCGTTCATCGGTCTTGGCAATATGGGCGGCGGGATGGCCGCTAATCTGGTGAAGGCGGGGCATGACGTTGTCGCCTTCGACCTTGCCGAACCGGCGATTGAGCGGGCTCGGGGGAACGGCGCGAGTATTGCGACGAGCGCCGAGGAAGCCGTCCAAGGCGTTGACGCAGTCGTCACCATGCTGCCCGCGGGCAAGCATGTCGCGGGCGTTTATGGCGAGAGTATTATCGGCAAGGCACCGACGAGTGCGATTTTGATCGACTGTTCGACCATCGACGTCGCAACGGCCAAGGCGGTCGAGGAACAGGCCAAGGCGGCGGGCTACACCATGGTCGACGCGCCGGTGTCGGGCGGCATTGCGGCGGCGGACGCGGGCACCCTCACCTTCATGGTCGGCGGCAGCGATGACGGGTTCGCGCAGGCCCAGCCCTACCTGGACAAGATGGGCAAGGCGGTGATCCATGCGGGGCAGTCCGGGTCCGGTCAGGCGGCGAAGATCGTCAACAACATGCTGCTCGGTATTACCATGGCGGGCACTTGTGAGGCGTTTGTGCTGGCGCAGAAGCTGGGGCTCGACGCGCAGACTTTCTATGACATTTCATCAAAGGCGAGCGGGCAGAGCTGGTCGATGACAAGCTATTGCCCCGTCCCCGGCGTCGGTCCGGAAACGCCCGCCGACCGCAACTATGACGGCGGCTTCGCGGCGGCGCTGATGTTGAAGGATCTGAAGCTGGCGATGGAGGCGGCGAAGGCGGCCGGTGCCTACACGCCGATGGGCGGCGAGGCGGAGGAATTGTATCAGCGTTTCGTCGACCGCGGCGGTGCGGGCAAGGATTTCTCGGCGCTCATCAAGATGATTGATGACAGCTGGGTGGTGCCCGCTTGATTGCGGCGCCTCAAAGGACCACATGCCCCCTATGCTGATCGAGATTGAAAAGACGCCCAACCCGGCGACCCGCAAGTTTCTGCCAGGAAAGACCGTCATGGAATCGGGCGGCCGCGATTTCGCGACGCCGGAGGCCGCAGAAGCGAGCCCGCTGGCCGAGGCGCTGTTCGCGACCGGCATGGTCGACGGGGTCTATTTCGGGCGCGATTTCATCAGCGTGTCGGCCGCGCCGACCGTTGAATGGGAAGTGCTCGAGCCTGAAGTGCTGACGCTGCTGCTCGACCATTTCATGCTCGACGCGCCGCTGTTCAAACCCGGCACTGCGGCCGGAATTCACGTCGCGGCAGACGATTTTCCGGTGTTCGACGAAGATCCGGCCGACGCCGATATCATCGACCAGATCAAGGATCTCCTCGAAACCCGTGTCCAGCCCGCGGTCGCCAATGACGGCGGCAATATCGTCTATCGCGGCTATAAGGACGGCAAGCTGTTCCTGGAGATGCAGGGAGCGTGCGCAGGCTGCCCCAGCTCTACCATCACGCTGAAGCGCGGGATCGAAAGTTTGATCAAACATTACGTCCCCGAAGTCGAAACCGTCGAAGCGGTCTGACTTTTCTGCCATTTTTTGCTTGAAGCGCGGTCGCGGTCGTGGCTTCATTGACGCCGAACCTTCGCAATTAGAAGGAGACGACCGCTGATCCTCGCGCTCGATACGTCGACCGCCGCCTGCACCGTGGCCCTACTGGAGCCGGACGGGTCTGTGGTCGCATCCCGCGACGTTGAAATTGGCCGCGGTCACGCCGAGCGATTGGTCCCGCTAGTCGAGGACGTGCTGTCAGGGCATGTCCCGAATCGTATAATCGTCGGCGTCGGGCCGGGCAGCTTCACCGGTCTTCGCGTCGGCATCGCCGCCGCTCAAGGCATGTCGATTGGGTGGAGCGTGCCGCTGTGCGGGATGAACAGTCTCGCGCTGCTCGCCGCCGGCGCGCCAGAGTTTGAGGGCGATGTGCTGGTCGCGGTAAGCGGCGGTCACGGCGAATTGTTCGTCCAAAGCTTTGATCGCTCGACGCTCCAGCCGCGCACCGCAATTGCCAATTTGACGCCGGACGCGGCGGCCGCGCTCCACGATACGTCGACGGTGGTTGGCAGCGGGGCGGAATTGCTGGTGGCGGCCAGGGGGCATGGCCATGCCATCGCGCTGCTGCCCACCGCTGCACATGCAAAACGGCTGCCCGAACTGCTACGATCGCTTGAACCCAAGCCAATCTACGCGCGGGCACCAGACGCCAAGCCGAGGCAGCCGGCATGATCAACGACTATCTCGGCCCTGACTTTACCCCGTTGAAGGTAAGGCGCGGCGGGATAGACGACCTCGACCCCGTCATGCTGGTTATGCAGGACGCATTCGAAGCAGGTTTTGGCGAGCGGTGGACCCGGTCACAGTGCGCCGGGATTCTGCCCATGCATGGCGTGCGGATGAGCGTCGCGGATGAAGCGGGCGCCGTCGTCGGCTTCTCGCTGATGCGGGCCGTCCTCGACGAGTCCGAATTACTGCTGATCGCCGTGTCGCCCGACCATCAGGGCCGCGGCATCGGCAGGCTGCTTCTTGACGATTTTCTGATGCAAGCCAGCTCCGCCGGGGCACGGCATCTGCACCTGGAAGTGAGGGACGGCAACCCGGCCGTCAGCCTCTATCTCCGTGCCGGATTCCGAATTGTTGGACGCCGTAAATCTTATTACCGGGCGGTCGACGGCGATAGTTACGATGCTTTAACGATGCTTCTCGACCATTGAATTCTCAAACGATTAAATGCACTATCGATGCTTGCTGTGTAAATAATCACATTTTACACCTATCAGGTCGGATTCAAACCGACTCAGTGCACACTGCGTATAATGGCTCGGGAACAAAATCATGGATCAAATTGAAAATGATGACACGCTGATCACGCTGACGGCAGATATTGTCGCTGCTCATGTCAGCAACAACAGTGTCGCGGTTAATGATCTACCGCAACTTATTCAAAATGTGCACGGTGCACTCGCAGCACTCGAAGGTGCCGGTTCCGCCGCCGAAGCGAAGCCGGAACCCAAGGTACCGATCCGCTCGTCGATCAAGCCGGACTATATCGTCTGCCTGGAAGACGGGAAAAAATTGAAGATGCTCAAACGGCACCTGATGACGCATTATCAGATGACGCCGGAGCAATACCGCCAGAAATGGGGCCTCCCCGCCGATTACCCGATGGTCGCGCCGAACTACGCCGAACAGCGCCGGACGCTGGCCAAGGCGATTGGGTTGGGGACGAAGAGGGGTAAAAGAAAAGGCAAGTGAGGCTTACGCCTTTTGCGGATAAGGAAGCGGGTCGAGAGGCCCGCTTCTTTTTTGCGCTTCTTCGTCATTCCCGCGAAAGCGGGAATCCTGCTTCTTCAGTTCTTGATTGTGGATATCCGCCACCCACGATCGCGCTCGATGCCCCACTGTCGCTTAGCAGCGGGATTCCCGCTTTCGCGGGAATGACGGGAACAGATGGAAAGCGAACATTCAATCGAAAATCGGGCAGTCGGGTATCAAAGGCACCGTCCAGAATGCTGCGACTGCCACAGTAAGCCAGCACGCGATCAGTTGCGCAGGCAGTTTTACCTTGGGTCGCCACCCTTGAAGAGCGGCCGCTGATGCCAGCGCAGTTAGCGAAACTCCCAGCACTAGCATTTGGACCTTGAAGTAGTCGTTATCCTGACCGCAAAAGAATGTTGCGCTGCGGTAGTTGGCGGCAACGACGTAGAAGTTCATGCACATCAGACCCACGCCGAGAACCGCAAAGGTTAAAGCCATCAACCGATATGTCATTCTGCTACGCTAGCATCCGTGCCATCGCCCGCAATGGGTCACTCCAAGTACATGCATTTCCAGGCCATCACGGGAGTATATCCCGTGACGTCAGTCCTGTCCGCCCTTCGGTCGGCAGGCTGGCCGGCACACGGCGTCTCTTCGCGCAATCTGCGCTCGTTTCACTCCGCTCCGATTGCGCTCGGCGCCGACAGCTATTAGCTTTGTGCTCATGCATCGTACTATCGACATTGAGCAGCTCTGCGCCGACAAGGGTCTGCGGATTACCGAACAGCGCAAGACCATCGCCAAGGTTCTTGGCGAGAGTGAGGATCATCCGGATGTGGAGACGCTCCATGCACGGGCGTCTGCGGTGGACCCGAATATCTCCATCGCCACCGTGTACCGCACGGTCCGCCTGTTCGAGGAAGCGGGCATCCTTGAGCGGCATGAGTTTGGCGACGGACGGTCGCGCTATGAGGCGGCGTCGGAGAGCCATCACGACCATTTGATCAACGTCGAGACCGGCGAAGTCATCGAGTTTGTCGACGAAGAACTGGAAGAGCTGCAGCGTAAAATTGCGCAGCGGCTCGGGTATCGCCTCGTCGACCACCGCATGGAACTTTACGGCGTCAGAGTTGACCGCAAAGGCTGAACCGGCGGCGGCGCCGTCCCGTCGCTGGCGCGCCTATCTCCGTATTGCCGGCCTTGCCGGATTGCTGCTCCTCTGCGTTCCGCCGCACGTATTGTCGAAGGCGTTGACTGGCGGCCAGTCGGACTGGCCGCGACGGTTTTTGCGCGGCGTTGCCTGGGTGACGGGCGTGCGCCCGACGGTTGAAGGCGCGGTGGTTGGACCGCACAGCTTTCTCATCGCCAACCATGTCAGCTGGCTCGACATCATCGTTATGGCCGCCACCACCGGAACGGCCTTCGTGTCCAAAGCGGAAATCAAGGCGTCGCCGCTGATCGGCTGGCTCGCGGACCAGAATAACACGGTATATGTCGACCGAAGTGATCGCGGCGGCGTTGCCGACCAGATCCGCGACATCGCCGCTGAGCTGAAGACGGCGCAGCCGCTAACGGTCTTTCCCGAAGGCACAACCAGCAACGGACGCGAGCTTTTGCCCTTCCGCACCACCCTGCTGCACGCGGTCGCGCCGCCGCCGCCGGGCGCAGTCGTCCGGCCAGTCGTACTCGATTATGGAGCGGCGGTGGATGGGATCGTCTGGATTGGTGGCGAGCCCGGGATTGCCAATGCACTGCGCGTGTTAGGACGGAAGGGAACGCTGCCGGTGACCGTAAGATTACTTCCGCCGCTCCCCCCAACCGACAATCGCAAACATCTGGCAAAGGCGGCACGCGACGCGATTGAAGTGGCGCTATCTTCCTTGCGGAGCGGTTCCGCCCTATAGGCCGCGACGAAATGACTAAGATTCCCAAGACTTACCGCGTCAAAAGCTTCGGTTGCCAGATGAACGTCTATGACGGCGAACGGATGTCCGAACTGCTCGGCGCCGAAGGCATGACCGCAGCCAAGGACGGCGAAGATGCCGACCTGGTCGTCCTCAACACCTGCCACATCCGGGAGAAAGCGGCGGAGAAGGCCTATTCCGACATTGGCCGCCTGCGCCGCGACGATGGCAGCAAGCCGGTGATCGCGCTGGCGGGATGCGTCGCGCAGGCCGAGGGCGCAGAGGCGAAGCAGCGCAGCAAACTGATCGACATTGTCGTCGGCCCGCAGGCTTACCACCGCTTGCCGGAGATGGTCGCGGAGGCCGCCACTGGCAAGCGCCCTGTCGACACCGACATGCCGGCGATATCGAAATTCGGCGCCCTGCCCGCCCGCAAGAAGGTCGGCCCCAGCGCGTTCCTGACCGTGCAGGAAGGCTGCGACAAATTCTGCACCTATTGCGTCGTCCCCTATACGCGCGGCGCAGAAATCAGCCGCCCGTTCGGCGATGTGGTGGCGGAGGCGCGGTCGCTGGTCGACGGCGGCGCGCGCGAAATCACGCTGCTCGGCCAGAACGTCAATGCCTATGTCGGCGGGCTCGATACGCTGATCCGTGAGATTGCCGGGATCGATGGGCTGGAGCGGATTCGCTATACCACCAGCCACCCCAACGACATGACCGACGGGCTTATTGCGGCGCATGGCGAGGTGGCCGAGTTGATGCCCTATCTTCACCTGCCGGTTCAGTCGGGTTCGGACAAAATATTGAAAGCGATGAATCGCAGCCACAGTGCAGATAGCTATCTGAAAGTGCTGGAAAAAATGCGGGCCGCGCGGCCCGACATCGCCATTTCCGGTGACTTCATCGTCGGCTTTCCCGGTGAGACGGAAAAAGATTTTGAAGACACGCTCGCCATTGTCGATGCGGTGGGTTACGCTTCGGCCTATAGTTTCAAATATAGCGCCAGACCGGGCACGCCGGCGGCGACGATGGAAGGAGCGGTGGCACCAGAGGTGATGGACGAACGGCTGCAACGCCTTCAGGCCCGCCTTGCCGAGCATAGCCTCGCCTTCAACCGCGCCACCATTGGTAAATCCACCCAGATCCTGATCGACCGCAAGGGCCGCCTGCCCGGCCAGATGATCGGCAAATCGCCCTGGCTGCAGTCCGTATTCGTCGAAACTGACGCCCAGATCGGCGACATGCTGAACGTCGATATTACCCACGCGCTCCCCAATTCGATGGGCGGCGTCCTCACCAAGCAGAAAGAGCACGCTTAATGGCCAAACGCCCCGATCTCCGCGCGGTTGATGATCCCGATACGGCTCGTCTGGAGATGGAGTTTGAGCAGCCCTATCTGCTTGGGCCGCTGTTCGGCGATTACGACCGGCACTTGGTGATGATCGAGGATCGGCTCGGCGTGCACATCAATGCGCGCGGCAATCGCGTGCTGATCGAGGGCGAGCCGGATGCGGCGGCCCGCGCCCGCGACGTGCTAATGGGTCTCTACGACCGGCTCGACAAGGGGCAGGACGTCGACACGGCCGCGGTTGAGGCCGTCATCGGCATGGCCAATCAGCCCCTGTTCGACGGCATGGTCCCTGCCGAGGTCGCCAACGCGCCCAAGGTGATGATCCGCACACGCAAGAAGACAATCGTTCCGCGCAGTGCGATTCAGGGCAAATATATGGAGGCGCTGGCCAGCGACGACATGATCTTCGCGCTCGGTCCGGCGGGCACCGGCAAGACCTACCTCGCGGTGGCGCAAGCTGTGCAGATGCTAATCACCGGTCAGGTCGACCGGCTGATCCTGTCGCGGCCAGCGGTTGAAGCGGGCGAGCGGCTGGGCTTCCTTCCCGGCGATATGAAGGAGAAGGTCGACCCCTATCTCCGCCCGCTCTACGACGCGCTGTATGACATGCTGCCCAATGAGCAGGTCGAGCGGCGGATTGCGTCGGGTGAAATCGAAATCGCGCCGATCGCCTTCATGCGCGGCCGCACGCTTTCGGACGCCTTCATCATTCTCGACGAGGCTCAGAATACGACGCCGCAGCAGATGAAAATGTTCCTGACCCGTTTCGGCATGCGCAGCCGCATGGTCGTGTGTGGCGATCCCAACCAGACCGACCTTCCGTCGGGGGTCCAGTCGGGCCTTAACGATGCGGTGCAGAAGCTGGAAGGCATCCCCAAACTGTCGATGATCCGCTTCAGCGCCGCCGACGTTGTTCGTCATCCTTTGGTCGGGAAAATCGTCGAAGCGTACGAGGGTCCCGGCAATTGAGCCTCGACATCATCCTCGACGCCGATCCGGAGTGGGACAGTAGGATCGACTGGGCGAGCCTCGCCCGGTCAGCCGCCACCTCCGCCATCGCCGAAAGCGCCTTTCCGCAGCTGAGCGCCGCCGCGCGCCCGGTCGAACTGTCGATCCGGCTCGGCGGCGATGAGGAGGTGCATGCGCTCAACAAGGAATGGCGGGAGAAGGACAAGCCGACCAACGTTTTGTCCTTCCCGATGGCCGAAGCAGATGAACTGGATGCGGCGGAAACGCCAGGGCCGGAACTGATGCTGGGCGATATCATTTTAGCGCATGGGGTGTGCGCGTCGGAGGCTGCCGACAAGCAAATCCCGCTCGACCAACATGCCGCGCACCTGATGGTGCATGGCACGCTTCATTTGCTAGGGTATGACCATATGGACGACGATAGCGCCACCGACATGGAAGCGCGAGAGACCAGGGCCCTCGCCCGTATCGGGATTCCTGATCCTTACGGAGATCGGGTCTGATGGCGAACGGGAACGACGACGAGGGCGGGTCTAGACTCTGGCGCGGGATGCGCTCGCTGTTTTTCGGCGATGATGATGCGACCCTGCGCGACCAGATTGAAGAGGCAATCGACGAAGCGGACGCGGAACCGCAGAAGCGCGGCGACCTGACCCCGATCGAGCGGCAGATGCTGCGCAATTTGCTGCATTTTGGCGACCGCACCGCCGCCGATATTTCGGTAACGCGCGGCGACATCGTGTCGGTGCCGGCAACGTCGACCTTCGACGAGCTGGTCGCGGCGTTCGCGGAAGCGGAGCATAGCCGCCTGCCCGTCACCGGCGATGATTTAGATGACATCGTCGGCATGATTCACATCAAGGATGTGTTCAAAGCACAGGTCGATCATTCGCGCCCACGCACCATCGAAGGCCTGCTCCGCAACCCGCTGTTTGTACCGGAGAGCATGGGCGTGCTCGACCTTTTGGCGCGGATGCGGCTGGAGCGGGTTCACCTGGCGATTGTCGTCGACGAATTTGGCGGCACCGAAGGGCTCGTTACGATCGAAGATGTGGTCGAAGAAATCGTCGGCGAAATCGAAGATGAGCATGACGAGGAAGAGGCCGCTGGCCTGAAGCTGCTTGAAGATGGCCTGTGGGACGCCGATGCGCGGACCGAACTCGACGAAATTGCGCGCGACGTTGATGCCCGCCTGGTGGCCGAGGATGATGAAGTCGACACCATCGGCGGCCTCGCCTTTCTCCTCGCGGGCCATATCATGCAGCCGGGCGAGTCGGTGCTGCACCCCAGCGGCTGGCGGATCGAAAGCGTCGAGGCCGATGGGCGGCGGATGATCCGCCTGCGGCTATATGCGCCGGAACCGGTCGGCGATTTGCCCGACGGGAAGTAGCGGCCGTCCCGGCGGGGATTCAGCGGGCGTCGCTGTCATCGCGTGCCGCCCGCGCCGCCTGACCGAACACCGCAAAACAGGCCACTGACCGCCGGGTAAGCAGATCATTTTGCGGTCGCTCACGCGCCAAATCGGCTTGCGCAGTCTCGACGGCTTGTACATGCGCAGCTTGCTGCGCCGGGGATTGATTTGCCGACAGCATGGATTTTAGCTCCAGAAGATCGCCCGCAGAGATAGGCGGATTTTCGACCTGCTTTGCGGCAAGCTCGCTAATTGCGAAACATTGGGCAACCGTAGGCAACACGATGGGATGTTCGGCCTTGGGACGCAGGATGGTGCGAAGCCCGGCCAGACCGCCGCTGTGATAGGCATTTGTGTAACGGGTGCAGCGGCCTGCCGTTACCTCCACCAATTTGGCGCGCGCATCCCGCCTGTCCTTATCGTCGAACATAGACGGCGAGAAATGGGCGACCTCGATTGAAATTGTTTCTGCAGCCTGTTCGTCGCTTCCGAGATCTGCGGCAAGCCGGTCTGCGACTTCCCTGGTGATCACATCGGCGTCGGCCTTTGGAAAATGTCCGCTTTGCGCGAGCGCCGCGACGCGGCCCGCGCACATCACCTCCCGTTGCCGGACGGGATCGATCAGCATCGAACGGGCGAATTCAGGTTTGGCCAACGCGCTGAAATCGGAGGCGCTGGTCGACGCAGTCAGGAGCGAAACCGCCCCGGCAAATAATAGCAGGGGCTTCATTTCAACTGCTCCTTAGCGGCCGATTCCATCGCAGGCAGGCACATCACGAGCTTCATCATCTCAGCGCCATCCGTGGCCATTGTCTCATTGCGGCTAGCGGCAAGGCGATCTGCCAGAGCGACACGGGCTTTGGCTAGTGCTTCGCCTTCCTTACCAGCCAACGCCTGCGCTTCGGCCCTGGCGGCGGTTGCACGCAGACCTTTAGCCTCGTCCTCGTCGTGCGCTGCTTCGGCGGCCAGCGTGTAACGGACATAGCAGGCCGCGAGCGTGGCATTGATGAGGGACGGCTGGGCCAGCGGTGCGAGCTGATATGTGCCCGATCGGACGTGCGCCATCACGTCGGTACAGCTCTTTTCCACTTCGGCGCGCCACCTATCCAGCCTACGCTGCTTTTCCTGATAGGGTGGTTCTTCGGAATATGCTTCGATCAGGCCGGCGGCGATATCCGCTTCCATCTCGACGTCATGTGCCAATGCAGCCGCAACGCGGTCCACAAACTCCGCGCGCTGTGCGTCGGTCAACTTGAATGTCGGCCACCCCTTAGATCCAGGCCAATTGGCGACACCAGCACATTTCAGTTCGTTCAAACGTGCCTCAGATAACGTCGCCATACGCATCATCTGGTTCAGGCTCATGCGGTCAAGCGGGCCAGTTGCCCTTTCCGTGCGCAGCTCGCTCATCGGCCGGTCAAAGTTGCTTGGACCAGCTGGCGTCTGCGCCGCTGATAAGGCCGCAATGATAGCGATGACCTTCAATCGTTCCTCCCCCGAATTGAACCTCTCCATTGCTGGAGGCTAGCAAGCCTCTCGTCAATTGGCTCCGGCCGTGCTTTATCCCGCGGCGCATGTTTCGTTCCCTGACCCTTAGCGTCGCCCTTGGCCTTCTCTCCGCCCTCGCCTTCCAGCCGGGCGGTTGGTGGCCGCTCATGATCCTTGCCATCGCTGGGCTGGCGGAAATGGCGCAGCGGGCGCCGTCACTTCGTCGTTCGTTGCTGATCGGTTGGGGATTCGGGCTTGGCCAGTTTGTGCTCGGTCTGAACTGGATCGCCACCGCCTTTACCTTCCAGGCGGCAATGCCGGCGTGGCTCGGCTGGGTCGCGGTGGTGCTACTCAGCCTCTACCTCGCCGTCTATCCGATGCTCGCGGCGGGGATGGCATGGAAGATCGGGCGGGATCGGCCCGTTGCGCTTGTGCTGGCATTGGCCGGTGCGTGGGTCATTGGCGAATTGCTCCGCAGCATTGTGTTCACCGGTTTCCCCTGGAATCCGGCCGCCGCCGCGATGGCGGGCACCCCCCTGATAACCACCACCCGGTGGATCGGGACCTATGGCCTGTCGGGGCTTGTGGTGCTGCTGGGCGGCGCGCTGTGGCTGCTGGTTCGGCAGCGTGAATGGAAATGGCCGGTTGGCATTGCAGCTTTGGTCGCTCTGCTCGTACTGCTCCCACCACCCCGTCAGACGCATTCGGCGAGCGGCAATGGCGATGGGGCTGTGCCTCGGCCCATTCGCATTGTGCAGCCAAATATCGGTCAGGATGTGAAATGGGATCCGCAATTCGAGGCCCGGGCCATGCGCCGCCTGGAAGGGCTGAGCGCCCCCGACGCCAGCAAGCCTGAGTTGATTTTCTGGCCGGAGGCGGCTGTGACCACTCCGCTCAGCGATACGCGGCCCGGCGCAGAGATTTACGTTGAAGAAACCCGCCGCGATGCGACGCGCGTGGTTACCCACAATGACTTGCTGCTGACAGGAGGGGTGTCGTTACGCTCCGACAATGGCCGGACGGTGGACAGGGCCGCAAACAGCATCTTCATCCTCGGGACCGGCGGCCAGTTCGTCGGCCGGTACGACAAGGGGCATCTTGTGCCCTATGGCGAATATCTACCGATGCGGCCCATCCTGTCAGCGATTGGCCTGTCGCGCCTCGCCCCTGGCGATGGCGATTTTCAGGCAGGTAGCGGGCCGGGCACCCTTGGCCTGCCAGGCGGATGGGGCAAGGCGGGATTCCAGGTTTGTTATGAGATGATTTTCTCCGGTAATGTCGTGGACAGAGCAAACCGGCCGGATTTCATTTTTAACCCGTCCAACGACGCCTGGTTTGGCCGCTGGGGCCCACCGCAACATCTCGCACAGGCGCAGTTGCGCGCCGCAGAGGAAGGCCTGCCAGTAGTGCGGTCGACGCCGACCGGGATCAGTGCGTTGATTGATGCCGACGGCGCGGTCGTCGCATCTATCCCGTGGCGGACTGCCGGCGTCATCGACACGACGCTACCCGATCCACGCCAGCCCACGCTGTTTGCGCGGCTCGGCAATGTCATCCCGGTGCTGCTCGGTCTGTTATTTATTGCGGGCGCGATTGCACTCGGACGCAGGCGCGGCTAGAGCGTCATATAACAAAACCTTTATATCTTAATTTTTCGCAGTTTTCAGCCAAGGAAATCGCTTTAGCCATGCGTAGCAGCTACCTCTTCACCTCCGAGTCTGTTTCCGAAGGTCATCCGGACAAGGTCGCCGACCAGATCAGCGACGCCATTGTCGACCTGTTTCTGTCCAAGGACCCGGAAGCGCGCGTGGCCTGCGAAACCATGACCACGACCAATCGCGTCGTGCTGGCCGGTGAAATTCGCGGCGCTGGGATCATGGATACCGATGGCAACTGGGCACCCGGCATCCGCGAGGAGATTGAGCGGACAGTCCGCGATACGGTCAAGAGGATCGGCTATGAGCAGGAGGGCTTCCATTGGGACAAGCTCGACTTCGCCAATCACCTTCACCCGCAGTCAGCGCACATCGCGCAAGGCGTGGATGCAGGCGCGGAAAAGGACGAAGGCGCCGGCGATCAGGGCATCATGTTCGGCTTTGCCTGCGACGAAACGCCGGACCTTATGCCAGCGACGCTCGATTATAGTCACAAGATTCTGCACCGCATGGCCGAAGATCGGCACAGCGGTAAGGCTCCGTTCCTTGAGCCCGACGCCAAAAGCCAGGTCACACTGCGCTTTGAAAATGGCAAGCCGGTCAAGGCGACGGCCATCGTCGTGTCGACCCAGCATGCCAAGGGATACGACCAGGGCGAAAAGGAAGCCGAGCTTCATGCCTATGTGAAGGACGTCGTCGCCGACGTGCTTCCGGGCGAACTGCTCGGCAATGAAACCGTGTATCACATCAACCCGACCGGCAGCTTTGAAATTGGCGGACCGGACGGCGATGCAGGGATCACTGGGCGCAAGATCATCGTCGACACCTACGGCGGCGCGGCGCCCCATGGCGGCGGCGCGTTCAGCGGCAAGGACCCGACCAAGGTGGATCGTTCTGCAGCTTACGCCGCGCGTTACCTTGCCAAAAACATCGTCGCGGCGGGTCTTGCCAACCGCTGCACCATTCAGTTGGCCTATGCGATCGGCGTGCCTGAGCCACTCTCACTCTACGTCGACACGCATGGCACCGGAACCGTCGGTGACGACGCAATCGAAGCCGCGATTGGCAAGATCGCCAAGCTCGGCAAGCTGACCCCGCGCGGCATCCGCACGCACTTGTCGCTTAACAAGCCGATCTATTCGCCGACCGCGGCCTATGGCCATTTCGGCCGTCACGCAGACGGCGATTACTTCCCGTGGGAGAAGACCGATCTAGTCGACGATTTGAAGGCTGCCCTGAACGGCTAAATTCACGTCAGTCAGCGATAAAGGCCCGCCCGTCATGCATGACTGGCGGGTCTTTTTTTGTCGGAATTCCGCCCTCCTGGTAATTGATTGCATAATATCGGCACCCCCGGGCTGCCTGAGGCAAACCGTTCGTCGTTAATCCGACACTTTTTGGTTAATGGGGCTGGTTTGTTGTCGGCGGTTCATGAAACTGAAGCCAACATCGGGTCGTTACACAGGCTGTTTCGCCCAGTGCGACCAACGATAAGGAGTTTTGTTTCATGCGGAGGACCATGCTGGCACTTGTGGCCGCTTCCCTCACCATTCCGGCGGTTCCGACCATCGCCCTCGCCCGCGACGGCCATTATTATAATGGCAAGGTGTGGCAGGATCGCCAGGGCCGCTGGCGCTGCAAGCGCCCGAACGGCACCACCGGCCTGATCATCGGCGCCGCCGGCGGCGCGCTGGTCGGCCGTGCCATCGATACCCGCGGTGAACGGGCAACCGGCACCATCCTTGGCGCTGCCGCTGGGGCACTTATTGGCCGCAAGATTGATCGCAGCCGCGTTCGCTGCCGCTAGACTATCCGTTTTACAGCTCGGCCGGCGCTCACCTCCCACCCCCTGATCGGGCGCCGGCCACCCCTTTGCGACCTGCTGTATTGACACGATAATACACCTGTGACACGCTGTGTGGAACAGGGAGGTTATCGTCATGTATTCCCAGAATGATCTGGACGACGCTGTCCGGGCCGGCGCGATCAGCGCCGATTCCGCCGCCGCGCTTCGCAATTTCGTCGACCAGCGCCAGCCAGGCTCTGTCATCGACGAAGAGCAATTTCGCCTAATTACCGGCTTCAACGATATTTTCGTCGCGATTGCCTCTGCGATCCTCCTGTTCGCGGTAGGATGGATTGGTCAATCGATCGGCCAACGCCTTGGACTCGTCATCGACGGCGACGGACCTAGCCCGCTGGCGCCCGCCTTCATCGCTGCGACAAGCTGGGGCCTTGCCACCTTCTTCACGGCGAAGCGGCGCATGGCGTTGCCGTCAATCCTCTTGCTGTTGGCATTTGTCGGCGGGGTGTTGGCCGCCAGCATGTTCTCGTTGGTGCTGATGTTTGGTGAGGACCGCCTCAACCATAACGAGACCATGATGGGCTTGCTTGCCGCCGTTTCGGCTGCGGTTGGCGCAGCTGGGGCGTGGTTGCACTGGCGCACCTTTAAGGTCCCGATCACAATCGCTGCCGGTGGTGCCGCGATGGCAGGAATTGCCATCAGCATAATGGTGGCCATTGTTGGCGACACGCCCAGCCTGCGCAATATTTTGCTGGTTCTGACGCTGTGCCTTGGCATCGGCATGTTCCTGTTTGCCATGTGGTGGGATTCGTCGGATCGCGCGCGTACGACCCGGCGCAGCGATGTCGCATTCTGGCTCCACCTTCTGGCGGCGCCAATGATCGTCCACCCAATCTTCACCCTTCTGGGATTGAACGACGGAACGGCAACGATCAGCGAGGGCCTGATCGTGATTGTGCTCTACATCGTGCTCGGCGTAACCGCGCTTGCGATTGATCGCCGTGCGCTGCTCGTTTCGGCGCTAGCTTATGTGCTCTATGCACTCAGCGAGTTGTTCAAACAGTTCGGCGCGGTTCAGCTCAACATCGCGCTGACCGCATTGGTGATCGGCTCTGCATTGCTGCTGCTGTCGGCCTACTGGCACCAGGCCCGGCGTGTGATTGTCGACCGCCTGCCGGGCGATCTGCGCAACAAGCTGCCACTGCTCGACCGACCGGTCGTTATTCCTCAACCAGCCGCATAAGGCGCCGTTCCAGCGGGGCCAGAACGCCCGATAGTTCATGGCCCCGCTTCAGGACGGCACCATGTTCCGACATCAGGACAAACGCCCCCTGCTTCAGCCGAAGCCGGGGGTGTTTTTCTATCCGTATCTCCGGACGCTCGGCGGTGCGCCGAAACGCAGCAAAAACGGCCGCATGGGGCGAAAAGCTGAGCCCATAGTCGCGCCAATGACCCGCGGCGACCATGCGTCCATAAAGATCAAGTATGCGTTGAAGCTCGATACGGTCGAACGTCGCAATTGCCTGCCGATCCCGAGGGTGCGGGAACGGCGTGACGACGCTCAAGCGGTCTTGCTCCGTTTGGCGGGTTCGACCCCGCGCGTGGCACGAAGGGCCGCGATCTCCTTCTCCAGCTCGCAAAGACGCGCCAGCACCGGATCGGCAATTTCGCTGCACGGCGTTCCATAAGGAACAAAGCCCGCATTCATTTCGGTTGCGTCGACAAGCACCTGTTTGGCGGGGATGCCAACCATGGTCGCGCCCGGTGCGACATGCTTGGTGACGACGCTGTTGGCGCCAATCTTGGCGCCCTCGCCGACCACAATCGGGCCAAGCACCTGCGCGCCGGAACCGATCACGACATTATCGCCAATGGTCGGGTGGCGCTTGCCGGGCACACCATCGCTGGGGTTGGTCCCGCCCAGCGTGACACATTGGTAAATGGTGACATTGTCGCCGATGTTCGCGGTCTCGCCGATCACGGTAAAGCCGTGGTCGATGAAGAAATCGCGCCCGATCTTCGCACCGGGGTGAATGTCGATAGCGGTTACAAGACGGCCGAGATGGTTCACCAGGCGGGCGAGGAAGTACAGCTCTCCACCATAGAGCCAATGCGCAATACGATGAAAACCAAGCGCCCAAACGCCCGGATATGTCAGGATTTCCCATTTCGATCGGGCGGCGGGATCTCTCGCCTTCACCGATTCAAGATAGGCATTCAGGCTATTGAACAAGCGCGCACGTCCTTAATCGTTTGACGATATTTAAGTCTTTCGCGCCCGATTGCAAAGCCGAACGGGGCAATTGCTGCGCCAAGACGGCTTGCGCAAGGGCAGCCGCTGATGCAATGCTTTGCGTCCTAAACAGGGTGGAGACAGCGCATTTTTGCGGAAATCGTTGCGGATCCTTCGGTCCTGCTTCCCTTCATCCTCATCGGCTTTGCCGCGCAGTTGATCGATGGCGCGCTAGGTATGGCTTATGGCGTGATAAGCTCCACCCTTTTGGTCAGCATGGGGGTGCCGCCCGCCATGGCGTCGGCCGGCGTCCATACGGTCGAAACGGCAACCACGGGCATTTCCGCGATCAGCCATGTTGCGCATCGCAATGTGAACTGGAAACTATTTTTCCGGATCGTCATTCCGGGCGTGATCGGCGGGGTCCTTGGCGCCTATGTCCTCACCAATATCGATGCCGAGGTCGCGCGGCCTATCGTCCTCATCTATCTGACATCCGTCGGGCTTTATCTCTTCTGGCGCGGCTGGACCCACAAGCATGTGGAGCGAGAGCCGAAAATCGTTGAACCGCTTGGGCTTGTTGGCGGCTTCCTCGACGCGGCGGGCGGAGGCGGCTGGGGACCGATCGTGACCAGCAACCTGCTGGTTCAGGGAAATAGTCCGCGCCATACAATCGGCACCGTCAACACGGCAGAATTTTTCCTGACCATCGTAATATCGGCGACCTTCATTTCCGCACTCGGTTGGAAAG
This sequence comes from uncultured Sphingomonas sp., assembly GCF_946478955.1. Next base: position 94,653 of record NZ_CAMLDL010000003.1, read on the forward strand.
CGGTGACCATGGCAACCATGGGTCTCCTCATTGGCGGCGTGGTGGCCGCTCCCTTCGGCGCGTGGGTGGCCAAACGCATGGAGGCCGACCGCATTCTTGTCCTGGTCGGCGCGGTCCTTACCGTGACCAGCGGGTTTGGCCTTTGGAAGCTATTGATGAAATAGGCCGCCGCGCCTTGGTTAATCGATCAGGTCGGTTATATCGTGACGATTGATAGGAATCGTCGATGATCATTCACCAGCCCACCTTGAAACAGCTGCAATATCTGGTCGCGCTCCGCCAATACGGACATTTTGGTCGCGCGGCGGAACATTGCTTTGTGACCCAGTCGACCCTGTCGGCGGGCATCAGGGAGTTGGAAACGCTGCTTGGGGTTACGCTGGTAGAGCGCACGCGTCGCGTGGTGCGCTTTACCCCCCTGGGCGACAAGGTGGCCGAAAAGGCCCGGCGCGTGCTGCAGGAAAGCGAGGAGCTTGCGGCACTGGCGCGGGTCGAGGGCAAGCCTCTGGCGGGCGACCTTCGTATGGGGGTGATCCCGACGATTGCACCATTCCTGTTGCCGCGACTGTTGCCCCATTTGCGCACCCAATGGCCCAATCTCAAACTGTTCCTGCGCGAGGAAACCAGTCAGGCGGCGTGCGAGGCGCTACATAGCGGAAAGCTGGACTGCGTTCTTCTGGCAATGCCTTACGCCTGCGGCGATGTAGAGGACGTTACGATCGTCGACGACCGGCTATTCGTGGCGTTTCCGTCGGGCGAGGCGCCGGACGTAGACCGGATCCCGCCGAATGAAATCGAAGAAGGACGCCTGCTCCTTCTGGAGGATGGCCATTGCCTGAAGGATCATGCCCTGTCGGCGTGCAACCGGCCGGAAATCCGGGCTAGCGCGGCGATGATGGGGACATCGCTGCACACGTTGGTCCAGATGGTTGCCAACGGTCTGGGCGTTACGTTCGTGCCAGAAATGGCGCTTCAGGCAGGCATACTAGATCACACCGGAATTGAGGCACGGCCGCTGGATTCCCCCAATGCCTCCCGCCGCATCGCGCTCGCCTGGCGCCGGGGGAGCCCGCGTGCGGAGGAATTTCGATTGCTTGCCGAATCTTTGCGCGCATTGACGCGCGACGTCGCCCACGCCTGAGCCGCGCCGACTCAATCCATATGTTTCAGGCCAATCCGCAGATAATCATAACCGGTGATGAGCGTTAGGGCTGCTGCGGTCCACAAGCTTACGATACCCACCTGATGAACCCACGGTTGCGACGGAAAGGCACCGCCAAGAATTAAAGCGCCTAGCGCGACCAGTTGGAACGTTGTCTTCCACTTCGCCAATTTGCTGACTGGCATAGAAACATTGAGCGGCGCCAGAAATTCCCGAAGCCCGGACACAATGATTTCCCGGAGCAGGATGACCAGGGCCGGAATGATCGCAAAATCCTGTATGATCGGTGCATCACCATCGGCGCGCCGCGACGCCATCAGCATCACGATAACGGCCGCAACCATGATCTTGTCCGCAATCGGATCGAGAAATTGCCCCAGCCGCGATATCTGCCCTTGCGCGCGCGCCAGATAGCCATCGAAATAATCCGTAATCCCCACAAGGCTATAGAGGATGAAGGTAATTCCATAATCTATAGGGGTCGGCTTCCACAGAAGGAATACCAGAATCGGCACCGCCAGAATGCGCGACAGCGTCAGCATGTTAGGAAGGGTCAGCATATCCAAGCCCCTCGTTATAGCGTTTGGCGTCCCGCGCAAAGCTGGCTATGCGATTTGGCAGGGGAGCAAAATGGGTCTGAAAGCGAAAACAAAGCCTTGATGCAGAATGTCACGCACCTGCTGAAGGCCAGACGCTTCCTTCCGCTATTTATTACCCAAGCACTCGGCGCCTTCAACGACAGCCTGTTCAAGCAGGTGGTGGTTCTATTCGTCACCTATCAGCTGTATAGCGATCCGACGCGCGAGGCGCAGTTTAACGCGATTGCGCAGGGTCTGTTCATCCTCCCATTCTTCCTGTTGTCGGCCACCGCCGGCCAGCTTGCCGACATTCGCGATAAGGCAAAGATCATCCGAATCGTGAAGACGGCGGAAATCGGCATCATGGCAGTGGGCGCGGTGGGTCTGTGGTATTCCAGCGTTCCGTTAATGCTGGTGGCGGTATTTGCGATGGGTGTTCATTCCACGTTCTTCGGCCCAATCAAATACGCCATCCTTCCCCAGCAATTGCGCAAGGATGAAGTATTAGGCGGCACCGGCCTGGTTGAGGCGGGAACCTATATCGCGATCCTGCTCGGTACCATCATCGCGGGCCTGCTGGTAAGCGATATCCGGGCAGCCGCGGGCGTGGTCCTGGCCGTGGCGTGCCTCGGCCTGATCGCGGGGCGCCAGGTCCCCCCTGCCCCGCCCCATTCGCATGAACAGCCGCCCGACTGGCACATTCTGAAATCATCGATCCGGCTCGTGAATGCCACCATGCATGTGCCGCGCCTGTTCCTCGCGATTTGCTCGATCAGCTTTTTCTGGGCGATTGGCGCAGTCCTGATTTTTGCATTCCCGATATTGGTCAAGAATGTCCTGGGCGCGGACGAGCAGGTCGCCAGCCTGTTCATTGCCTGTTTCTCCATCGGTATCGCGATTGGCTCGGTGGCCATCAACCGCCTGCTCAAAAGTGAAGTCTCGGCAAAGTTTGCACCGGCGGCGGTCTTGTCGATGGGCGCGTTCGTGGTGCTGTTTCATTTTGTTGCCCAAAGTTGGGCGGACCATGCCGACGGTAGCCTAATCACCCTCGGCAATTTCATTCACCAGCCCAGCTTTCCTCTGATGGCCTTCGCTCTGTTGGGTATTTCCATTTCTGGCGGGATGTTCGTTGTGCCGCTGTACGCTTTTTTGACGACGACCGTAGATCCGTCCCAGAATGCGCGAACCGTTGCCGCCAACAACGTCGTCAATAGCGGGGCAATGGTCGGCGGCCTATTGCTCGCGCTTGCGCTCAGCAGCTTGGGGTTCAGCCCCTTGGCGCACCTCTGGCTGGTGGCCGGAATGTGCCTGATCTCCGCCTGGCTGGCGCAAAAACTCCATCGCGCTTGCGATTAGGGATTAGGGATTAGGGATTGCCGGATCTATCGGCGGTTAGGCGAGATAAACCGTCATGAACAGGAAGCCACCGATAAAGGTGAGCGCAAACAGGCGGACATCGTCGGTAATCAGTGACGTAGCGGACTTGGTCTCTGCCTCGTGCAGCACAATTGCCTTTGGCCGCTGCGCATTCGCGCGCCGCCGATGATCGTCTTGCATGGTTTGTGAGAACCAGGACATGGTGGAAACCTTAACGCCGTTTTTACCATGTTGGCAACGCGCCCATATGACGCTTGGATCCACGCGTCCCAGCTTGGGACGCGGTGCCCCTTGTGCAACCGATGGGGCTTAACCTTTGCTCACCGCTTTGGGCGGTTGGTCGGCAATCGCTTCCTGCCGCCGCTGACGCAGCAGCGCGGCGGTCTGATCGCCATTTGCGGGCTTCCCGAAATACCAGCCCTGCCCGATACTGCAGCCAATACCGGCCAGCGCAGCGTGGGCCCGCGCATTTTCAATGCCTTCGGCGGTAACGGGCACCCCCAGCGCCTCTGCCAGCGTCGTAACGGCGCGGACAATCGCGGCGCTTTCGCGGTCCAATTCAAGTTGGGCGATGAAGCTTCGATCGATCTTGATCACATCAAACGGTAGTGATCGCAGGTGCGATAGCGACGAGAAGCCAGTCCCAAAATCGTCGAGTGCGAGCCGTATCCCCTGATTTTTCAATCCGGTCACGATTGCTCGCGCAAGCTCCAAATCGCTGAACAAGCTACTTTCCGTAATTTCGACAACCAATCGGTCCGCGGGAAACCGGGCTTCCGTCAATAGGCGGACAATTCGCTGGGCCAGCCAGCCATCAGCAAGCTGAAACGGCGAAATGTTGACGGAGATTTTGATCGCTGGGTCCCAAGCAGCCGCCTGCGTCAACGCCGATAGCATGACCTGCTCCGACAACCGCCCAATCAGATTATGCTCCTCGGCAATGGTAATAAAGCGATCCGGTCCGATCGTGCCATTGAGCGGATGTTCCCACCGCGCGAGCACTTCAAATCCGACGATTTCGCCGGTCAATAGGTCAACCTGCGGTTCGAAATAGGGAACGAATTGCCCATGCTCCAGGCCGTAGCGGATGCCCTGTTCAATTTCACCTTGCGCTACCAGTGCCCTTTCCATGCCTTCATCAAACCATACCGGCCGGGCAGCGCGGGTCGAACGGGCACGTTCGAGGGCAATGTCGGCGCGCCTCAGCAGTCCGCGGATGCTGGTCGTTGACGGGTCGGAATGGGCCGCGCCAAGAAATGCACCGATCTGTATCATTCGCCCTTCAGCATCGAGGGGTCGGGTCACCGAACGGAGCAACCGTGCCGCCTCCTGATCAGCGAGATCCTGATCATCGAGTGTGCAGGCCATTGCCACCGCGAATTCATCCCCTGACAGGCGCGCGACCAATCGATCCTCCGCGCCCTTGACGGTTAGTGATGCCGCAACCTGCCGCATCACCTCATCGCCGACATCGTAACCGTGGCGATCGTTTACCGATTTGAATCGGTTCAGTTGCAGCGAAAGAATGAAGAGTTGGCGCCCCCGATCGAGCAACCGAAGTCGCAATTCTTCGCCCTGATCGGCAAACCCTTTGCGATTCAGCAGGCCGGTTAAGCCGTCTGTGGTTGCCATCAACGCCGCACGCTCTTCACTATCGCGGCGCATTTCGGCCTCGTGCAGAAGATCTGCATACCGGCGCCACCCGAACAGGATCAATATGACGTTAAGAATGAGGGCGGTCGCCGTGACCTGCAGACCCGGACCGATATCGGTTCCGGCAAAGCTTAGGCGGTTGAAAAATTCGCTGCCGTTCCAGATCAGCATGAAGACCGCAGCGATCAGAACAGAAAGGACAATCAGGTCACGACGCGCATTCGCGAGGGAAAGCTCGCCATCGCGTCGCCGCCAGACCCGGTTGAACAAACTCCCCACGAGCTAGGCAGTTAAGGCCGACTGCTTAATATTTTACTGAAATATCGGAATAGTTGGTGCGGACGGCGGGACTCGAACCCGCACTCCCTTACGGGAAGAAGATTTTAAGTCTCCAGCGTCTACCATTTCGCCACGTCCGCTGGCACCGCCGCGAGAGTGGTGCCCACGCGGCGACAACATTATTCCGAAATCACGTCACTTAAATTCAACCGCTCGCGCATTTCCTTGCCCGGCTTGAAATAGGGCACCCGCTTTGCGGCAACATCAACCGACTCACCCGTGCGCGGGTTGCGGCCGGTGCGCGCATCGCGCTGGCGCGTGGAAAAGGCGCCAAAGCCACGCAATTCGACACGGCCGCCGGTCGCCAACTGCTCGGTAATGGAATCAAACAGGGCGGTGACGACATTTTCGACCTCGCGCTGCGTCAGGTCAGGAAAATCGCTGCACAGCTTCTGCACCAGTTCAGACCGGATCATCTTGCGTTCCCGCTCCACTTAAAATCGTGATTCTCACGCGCCCCCCTGGCGCTAGGTCGCAATGCCTAACAGCGCCTTACCAAAAGGGAAAGGGCGCAGATGCATACGCATCCACGCCCCTTCATTTTGTTGCACCGCGGTCACCCACAGCGCCATGTTAGTCAAAATAGGCTGCGCCCGGCCAGGCATTACACCCTGGCAGGGAAACCAGCTTACTTCTTCTTCGAACCAGCTTCGGCCTTTTCCTTCAGCGCGGCGCCGAGGATGTCGCCGAGCGACGCACCCGAATCCGACGAGCCGTACTGGGCAACCTGCTGCTTCTCTTCGGCAATCTGCATCGCCTTGATCGAGAAGTTCGGCTTCTTCGACCGGTCGAAACCGGTGACCATCGCATCGAACTTCTGACCGACCTGGAAGCGTTCCGGACGCTGTTCGTCACGGTCGCGGCCGAGGTCGGTGCGCTTGATGAAGCCGGTCGCCCCGTCGTCGCCGACCTGAACTTCCAGGCCGCCATCACGAACTTCGAGAACGGTGACGGTGACGGTTTCGCCCTTGTTAACGCCAGCGCCGCCGGCCGAAGCGGCCGCGACACCGCCGCGTTCAAGCTGCTTCATGCCGAGACTGATGCGTTCCTTTTCGACGTCGACATCGAGAACAACGGCCTTGACCATTTCGCCCTTGCGGTGAAGCGCCAGAGCTTCCTCGCCCGACACGCCCCATGCGATGTCCGACATGTGGACCATGCCGTCGACATCGCCCGGAAGGCCGATGAACAGGCCGAATTCGGTGGCATTCTTGACTTCGCCTTCGACTTCGGTGCCGACCGGGTGCTTGTCCGCGAAGTCCGACCACGGGTTGGTCTGAGCCTGCTTGAGGCCGAGCGAGATGCGACGCTTTTCTTCGTCGACCTCGAGGATCTTCACTTCAACTTCCTGGCTGGTCGAGACGATCTTGCCCGGGTGGACGTTCTTCTTGGTCCAGCTCATTTCGCTGACGTGGACCAGGCCTTCGATGCCCGGCTCAAGCTCAACGAATGCACCATATTCGGTGATGTTGGTGACGCGGCCCGAGAAGGTGCCGTCGATCGGGTATTTGGCGCCTGCGCCTTCCCACGGATCCGATTCCAGCTGCTTCATGCCTAGCGAAATACGCTGCGTGTCGCGGTTGATGCGGATGATCTGAACCTTCACAGTGTCACCAATGTTGATGACTTCGCTCGGGTGGTTGACGCGCTTGTAGCTGATGTCGGTGACGTGCAGCAGGCCGTCGATACCGCCGAGATCAACGAACGCACCATAATCAGTGATGTTCTTGACGACGCCTTCGATCACCTGGCCTTCTTCAAGGCTCTGGATCAGGCCCGAACGCTGTTCAGCGCGGGTTTCTTCGAGGATGGCGCGGCGCGACACGACGATGTTACCACGGCGACGGTCCATCTTCAGGATCTGGAACGGCTGGGCAATGTCCATCAGCGGCTGAACGTCGCGGACAGGGCGAATGTCGACCTGACTGCCCGGAAGGAACGCAACAGCACCGCCGAGGTCGACGGTGAAGCCGCCCTTGACGCGACCGAAGATGACACCGTCAACGCGGTTGCCGGCTTCATATTCGCCTTCCAGCTTGTCCCAGGCGGCTTCGCGGCGGGCGCGGTCGCGGCTGAGCATTGCTTCGCCATTGGCGTTTTCAACGCGATCGACATAAACCTCAACCGTGTCACCAACCTTGAGGTCGGCCTTCTGACCCGGGGCGGCGAATTCGCGCAGTGCAACGCGACCTTCGCTCTTCAACCCGACGTCGATGACAGCGAGATCATTTTCGATTGCGGTAACCTTGCCGGTGACGACTTTGCCTTCAAAGCCTTCGTCTTCGCCGCCAAGTGATTCATTAAGGAGGGCCGCGAAATCGTCGCGGCTCGGAAATGCCGTAGTGGCCATTAGGTGTATAACCTTTGTATTCGGGCAGGCCGCCAGCCGGACCACCATGGTCGGCTTACCATCTGACGGGCTTGGTATCCCTTGATCCGCCATCCCAGCCCCATGCTGAAACGACATCCCGCAAACACCCTTCAACCCGTTGCCGCACAAACGAAAAAACGCGACCGACCCATGACCTTTAGAGCCATGAACCATCGCGCTCGCCGCTGTGACGGGCATCGGGCATCGCGAAAGGCGCATACCGGACAGGCGCGCCTATAGGCGAAACCCCCTGTGAGAGCAAGATTGCCCCCATCCCTTGCCCCGTGTAGCACCGGCGGCGATGAAAGTGCTACGCGATCCCGACTGCATTCTTGAAAAAGGGCTCGACGCGATCCGCGCCCAATTCAAGCTTCCGGACCATTTTCCTGCCGATGCGCAGGCCGAAGCAGAAGCCGCCTCACGAAAACCCTTGTCGGACCATGTAGACCGGACCGATATCCCGTTCGTAACCCTGGACCCGGCAAGCAGTATGGACCTGGATCAGGCATTCGCGATCGAGAAAGCGGGCAGCGACCTAATTCTGCAGTACGCCATCGCCGACGTCGCCTGGTTCGTAAATGTCGGCGGCGCGATGGACAGGATCGCGTGGGAACGGGGCGAAAGCCAATATCTACCGGACGGCAAGATCAGCCTATATCCACCCAGCTTGAGCGAGGGTGCGGCGAGCTTGCTTCCGTCGGTGGACCGGCCGGCCATCATCTTTTCAGTACGCATCCCGCCCGACGGGGCGGCGCGACTGGACGGCGCCGAACGAGCCGTTGTGCGCAGCCGGGCGAAACTGGCGTATGATCATGTCAAACCGTCTGAACTGCCCGACGGTTTCGCCGAATTGTCGCGCCGTATCGTGGCGGCTGAAGACGCTCGCGGTGCCGCCCGCATCGACCCACCGGAACAGGAAGTCGTCCGCGACGACGGCCATTATCGGCTTGAACTGCGCCCGCAGTCGCAAGCGGAACAGGATAATGCGTCGCTCAGCCTCGCCTGCAATGTGGCGGTCGCGCACGCTCTGTTCAAACACCACACCGGCCTGTTCCGAACAATGGCGGAACCCGCGCCCTGGGCCGTGCGCCGATTGCGCCATTCTGCCGAGGCATTGGGCATCGATTGGCCAAAGAAAATTGGCCTGGAGGAGATGGAACGGTCACTAAACGCCAGTGACCGCAAGCAGGCGGCGCTGATGCTCGCCATTCGCCGCGCCAGTCCCGGCGCGCAATATGAACCCTATCAACAGGGCGTAAAGCCGTGGCATGCGGCAATGGCGGCGACCTACAGTCACGCCACCGCGCCCTTGCGCCGACTTGCGGACCGATATGTGGTGATGACTGCCCTCGCCGTGGCGAATGGCAAACCGGTACCGGATTGGTGCACCCTGGCCTTTCCCTTGCTGCCCAAGGTGATGGCATCGGCAGATAATCTCGGCGGACAGATTGAACGCGCCGTCGTCGATCTTGCCGAAGCAGTCATGTTGGAACCCGACATCGGCAAGGATTATGAGGCCATTGTCACCGATACTGATGAGCGTGGCGCACGTATTCAGCTTTGCGCCGAACCCGTTGTGGCGCGGATCAAGACGAACGGGCTGGTCGCCGGCGATAAAATTGAGGTGAAGCTCGACAGCGCCGATCCGGCAACCCGCACCATTACTTTTTCCAAGATTGGCTGATTTTCCCGGATGACGTCGCCCACCCGCTAACGTAATCTAGGGTCATGAAAGCTTTGGGTTGGCACCGCCGCATCGCGGCCTTCGCATGTTCATCCGCACTGATCGGGTCCATCGCCTGGGCGTGCGCCGACGGCGGCTATGAAACGGGATTTGAGCCGACCGACAGCGTTGGCGTGCTTTCTCCCGGCAATGACACGCGGACCAATTTCGTCCTGTTGATGGCTGATCGCAATGGCACCAAAGTCGCCGATCCGGCGCAGCTGACCCAGGCAATTGTGCCATTCGATATGCCCTACCCGGTGTTTGAAACGCGCCTTTCTCCGCCACGGAAGGATGGTGATCGGGATGGCTATATCGACCGGAAATCCGCCTGGGGGCTTAGTGCCGACAGCGACTACGACTGGCGCAGCGGCAATCTGGGACTTTGCCACAGTAATAAAAGCGGCGCGGCCGATCTGGCCGCTGCGCTGAACGCCGACCGTTCGGTGCCAACCGCAGAAAAGCAGCAATTGTTGGCCGCGCGCGACGCCTTTGGAACGGCGTGTGACAAGGCCGGCGACGCCAGCGTCGACCTGACGGCCATCACAAGCCCGTCCGGCCGTGCCTATGCGAGCTATATCAACGGCGCGCGGCTCTTTTACGCCGAGAATTTTGGGGAGGCGGCAACGCGTTTTGCGGCGATCACTGGATCTGCGCCGACCTGGCTCGCCGACGCTGCGGCCTATATGCGCTTTCGAACCGCGTTGGCGGCGGCCGCGCATGCCAATTTCGACCAATATGGGTCGATGCGCGAACCGGCCGAGCGCAACGCCGATGCCATCCGCGTCGCCGAACAGGCGCGGCGCGATTATCTAAATGCCTACCCCAATGGCCGCTACGCAGCCTCGGCGCGGGCATTGTCGCGGCGCACTGCCTGGCTTTCGAATAATCGCACCGCGCTCGGCATTGCCTATTCCGAAATGGTGAAGCGGGACGTTCGAGAGGAAGGCAACCTGCCCAATTTGGCGGCGATGGACGAAATCGACATCAAGCTGCTGCCGTCCAACGAAGGCGCGGGCGTCAGCGACCCCGCTCTTTTGGCAGTCATTGACCTGATGCGCCTTCGCCCAACTGAGGAGTATGATAAAGAACGGACGAGCAATGGCGCGCTGCTGACACGGGCAGACCTGGAGCGGCAGAAACCGGTATTTGCCCGGGACCCCGACCTCTACGGCTTCCTGCTGGCGGCCGAGGCATTTTATAGCCGCAATCAACCGCGCGAGGTGCTGTCTCTGATTCCCGACGCGGCTCACCAGCAACGCTTCAGCTATCTGCAATTCAGTCGGCAGATGCTGCGGGGTTTCGCCCTGGAAGCGGCCAAGGACCGAAACGCGCGTGCATTCTGGCTCAGCCTCCTTGCCGGTGCCACGCAGCCCTATCAACGGGCCGCCATCGAGCTCGCCATTTATCAGCACGACCGGGATGCCGGAGCGGTTGGGCGATTGTTCGAAACCGGAAGTCCAATCCTTCATCCCCTGATCCGGCAGGAAGCGATTGAAGAAGATGCCGGGCCGCAGTTGCTACGTCAGCAGGCGTCGGCCGGTGCCACGCAGCAACAGCGCGACGTGGCCTTGTACCTGCTTCTCGGCAATGAATTGCACCACGGCATGTACCGCCAGTTCCTGGCCGATCAGGCGATGGTGGGCACGCGCGGCGACAAGGACGGCAACTATGGCTGGTCGGTCAGCAGCTACGACCCAACATGGTCGACCGAATTGCGCGCACCGCGGCTTCAGGATTACGCCACATCCAGCCAGACCGGGTCAGGATGCGCATCAATCCTCCCCACGGTTCAGGCGCTTGCCGACAATGCCAAAGCGGTCAGGCCGCAGCTATGCCTGGCGGAATTCTTGCGCGTGAAGGACTATGATAGCTGGAATGAGCGGTGGAGCTCGAAAGATATGGAAATGAAGCGCGGCGCGCGCAATCACTTCCCCGGTACGCCGCTGACACGGTCCGCGATCTACCGTGCTGTCCTGGCTGATCCGTCAGCGACCGCCGATGACCGCGCATTTGCACTGAATCGATCTATTCGTTGCTACGCGCCAAGCAATTACAGCAGCTGCGGTGACAACGAACCTCAGTCGGTACGCAAGGCCTGGTTCGAAGAGTTGAAACGCAAATATCCCGGCAGCAGTTGGGCCAAGGATTTGAAATATTATTGGTAGGGTTCTGCTGATCGCGACGGCGACGCTGATTCTAGTCGGTTGCAAATTTGGTGACCCCGACGAAGTCGTGGCGTCACGATACGACAGTTTCTGGCTGTGGGCCGGCGTGAAGACGCCCGCTCACCTTGAACGGGCGAGCACCGTCTATCTTCTGGACGGAGAGCTTCGGGGTTCACCCGCCCGCTTCATACCTCTACGTCCCTCTACGCCTCATGCCCCCAATCCGCACGTCTGGCTGGTTGTTCGCACCAACACGGTAGCCTGGCCTGCCGGGACCGCCAAAGGATTGAGCCAGCGGCTTGAAAGCTGGGAAGCGGCGGGTAATCATGTCGAAGGCATCCAGATCGATTTCGACGCTGCGACCCGCGGGCTTAGCGATTATGTCCGCGTTTTTAAGGCCTTCCGAGAGCAGCTCCCGTCCAGGTATAAACTATCGATCACCGGGCTGATGGACTGGAGCGCCAATGGCGATCCGAAAGCACTGGCCGCGCTTGCTGGCGTTGTCGATGAGGTTGTCATTCAGACCTATCAGGGTCGCGAAACTATCGACGGGTACGACCGCTATTTCCAGCGGATGCGGGATTTCCCCATCCCATTCAAAGTGGGCCTTGTTGAGCATGGCCGCTGGACTGAACCGGACGGGCTATCCGCCGAGCGGAATTTTCGAGGGTATGTCGTTTTTCTGGTCAACCGAAATTAGGCGGTCGCCAGACGCCGCTCCACAATAGCAATCGCCGCTGCGACCGCCTCGTCGATGCCAATATCGCTGGTGTCCAACAGATCGGCGTCTGCCGCCTGCACGAGTGGTGCCGTGTCGCGGCCGCTGTCCCGCTCGTCGCGAGCGCGAATGTCAATCAGGACATCCTCAAAATGCACGGGAAGACCGCGGCCAACCAATTCCGCAAAGCGGCGCCGGGCGCGAACCTCTGTGCTGGCCGTAACGAAGAGCTTGGCCGACGCGTGCGGCACAATTACAGTGCCAATGTCCCGGCCATCAAGAACGGCGCCGCTTTCCTGGGCCGCAAAGTCCCGCTGGCGCTGCAACAATGCGCTGCGGACACCGGAATAGGCGGACACCCGGCTGGCGATGGATCCAACTACTTCGCTGCGCAGTTCTTCATCCTCTGGGTCGATCTGGGCGATACCCTCGACGGCGCGCACCGCCTCAAATTCGCTCGACGCATCGCCTCCAAATCGGAACAGGCTGAGCGCGACCGAGCGGTAGAGAAGACCCGTATCCATATGGGGTAGCCCAAAATGGCGGGCGAGTGCCTTGGCGATGGTGCCTTTGCCGCTTGCGGCGGGACCGTCGACGGCGATCAGGATGGGCTTGCGGGCATTTGTCATGACCGGGGCGCTTTGACAGGGCCTTGCACCTATGGCAAGGCGCGCCCACTTAGCGGACCAATCATTCGCTTTCATAAGATTTTTGCTGGAGATACGACCCAATGGTCAAACCCGAATGGGGCACCAAGCGCACCTGCCCGAAATGCTCGACTCGCTTTTACGACCTGACAAAGGACGAGCCGGTCGTTTGCATCGAGTGCGACTATAGCTGGTATCCGGAGCCGGTATTGAAGTCGAAGCAGCCGCTTCCGTTTGAAGCCGCGCAGCCCGACAAGGCCAAGGACGACGAAGATTTGGGCGCCGACGATCTGGCGATCGACGAAGATGAAGAGCCCAGCGCCGATGACGAAGTCGATCTGTCGACCGGCGATGACGATCTCGGCGTCGGCAAGAAGGACGAGGACGACGACAACTAAGTCGGCTCGTTGCACTTGCGCATGATTAGACCCGCCCCCTGCTTTCGGGGGCGGGTTTTTCTATGCCTGCTGGCCGTTCAGCGGCCGCGCGAGGGAAATGGCCCATTTTCCCGGTGCTCTGCGCATGGGGCACATCGGCTGGCTAACGCCGTCCTGTTCACCGCACATGACAATGCAATTGTGTGAATATCACGGGGCCAATCCAATTGGCACGCCGCCGCGAGAAATCGGCCGACAATCGATTTAGGGTGTTGGCAGAACGGAAAGCTTCCCCTAAAGGCCCGTTCCGGAACGGGGCCGTAGCTCAGCTGGGAGAGCGCTGCAATGGCATTGCAGAGGTCAGGGGTTCGATCCCCCTCGGCTCCACCATTCCAGAAAGCCCGCTGAAAAGGCGGGCTTTTTTGTGCGCCCGGTTCAAATGCAGGGCGCTATTCGCCTTCTGGCGTATCAACCGACGTAACCGTCCGATAATAATCATATTCGTCGGGTTGGGTCTTCGCGATCGACGCAACGGATTCACCGCGGGCGAGGCGCACGATGACACCAGCGACGGCGAAAAGGTTGATTGCGGGTCCCGGCAAACACCCAAATTGCCCGACCGGATCGCATTGCCTGGTATTCAGCGTCGTGCGTTGCCCTTGCGGGCGCGGCGTGGCCGCATTTTTGTGGCGAAGCACCGCCAGCATGTTCGGATCGATCCGATAGCGATCCTCATCGCGCCTGCCGCAGACCAGCACGCTACCGTCATCGGGGTCCGACTTTCGGCACCCCTCTTTCTCTTTCGCCATGGCAAGAAGGTCGATCGTCAACGGCGGCGATGCCTTGGGCTCCGCTGCGGGCGGGGCTGTGCCGACGGCGGCGGCCACTATCATTGTCAGGCTGTTCGTCAGCACGCTTTGCACCTCCAACGTCTATGGAGGCGACGATTAGCTCGCAAAGTCAAGCATTTGCCTTTGCCGTATCGAGCCGATCGGCCCCCGGCATTTCCATGCATACGAATTCCCGGATTGACTTGCGACGGTGCCATTCATAACTGATACCAGAAATAGAACGAAACCGTTTAGTTTAACTGATTCGAATAGGGTGACCATAATGAGCGACGCCAATCAGCCGCAGGATGCCGATGCACCTATTGGCGATGAAGAATGGGACGACGCACACGACATCGCGGAACCGAAGGAATCGGTGTTCAAACGTCGCCCTTGGCTCGGCCCTGTTCTGATTGTTCTGCTGCTCGGCGCGCTCATCTATGGCGGCATCAAATTCTATGATTACCGGACGCACGGCCGGTATGTGCAGTCGACCAATGACGCAACGGTCCAGGCCGACGGTGTCAGCATCAGCTCCAAGCTTGCTGGTTATGTTCGCGCCGTGCAGGTTGCCGACAATCAGACCGTGAACGCCGGCCAGCTACTGCTTGAGGTCGATCCGACCGATTACCAGTCGCGTATTGATCAGGCACAAGCCCAAATTGCGTCGGCGCAGGCGAATGAAAGTGCCACCCTGTCACAGGTAAATGAGGCGCAGGCCGGTGTCGGACAAGCGATCGCCGCCCTCGCCGCCTCGCAGCGCGAACTCGCCTATCTCGACGGCGAGATCGCCCGCTATCGCCCGCTCGTCGCAAGCGGCGCAGAGCCCAAGACCGCGCTCGCCCAGCTCGTGTCCAACCGCGACAAGACGATGGCAGATGTCAACGCCAAGCAAGCCGGCGTCCGCGCCGCCCAGGCCCGCATAGCCTCCATCCGCGCCCAAGGCGGCCAAGCCGCCGCCCAGATTCAGGCCGCGATGGTGCAGCGTCGCACCGCCCAGAACGACCTTAATTCCACGCGCCTGACCGCGCCGATTGGCGGCAAGGTCGGGGACAGCGGTGTGCGGGTGGGCCAATTCGTCCAACCCGGCCAGCGCCTGATGACGATTGTTCCCACCCAGAACATTTATGTTGAGGCCAATTTCAAGGAAACGCAGATTGGGCTGATGCGACCCGGCCAACCGGTCATCATCAAGGCCGACGCCCTTCCCGGCGTTGACTTCCACGGCGTCGTTGAAAGCATCACGCCCGGCACCGGGGCCAATTTCTCGCTGGTCCCGCCGCAGAATGCGACCGGCAACTTCACCAAGATCGTCCAGCGCGTGCCGGTTCGGATCAAGATCAATGCGGGCGCAGAATCGCGCAAGATACTGGTTCCTGGCCTGTCGCTTGAAGTCGAAGTGGATACGTCGTCGGCGAAAGGCGCGATCAAGGCCATCGAACGCGAGCAGGCCGGGACTGTCAAGTGAGCCAGGGCGCCACCCTTTCTGGCGCGTCAGCCCCCGACGGCGCCGGAGCATCCGCCGCCACCAAACCCCAGGGCGCCGACTTCACGGCGTGGATGGGCGTGGCGGCGGGTGCCATCGGTTCGCTGATGGCGACGCTGGATATTTCCATTGTCAACGCGTCGCTGCCGACCATCCAGGGCGAAATTGGCGCCTCGGCCACCGAGGGCACCTGGATCGCGACAGCCTATCTGGTGGCAGAGATCGTCATCATCCCGCTGACCGGCTGGCTGGAGCGCGTGTTCGGGCTGCGCCGTTTCCTGATGGTTGCCGCAATCCTGTTCACAGCCTTTTCGATCATGTGCGGCATGGCCAACACCCTGCCGACGATGATCATTGGCCGGATTGGCCAGGGCTTTACCGGCGGCGCCATGATCCCGACGGCGATGACCATCATCGCCACCCGCCTGCCCCCGCATCAGCAGCCCATCGGAACCGCCATGTTCGGAGCAACGGTCATTCTTGGGCCGGTTCTAGGGCCACTCGCGGGGGGCTGGCTGACCGAGAATTTCAGCTGGCATTACGCCTTTTTTATCAATGTTCCGATCTGCGCCATTCTGATGGCGATGCTGATGCTCGGCCTACCTGCTCAAAAGGCGCATCTCGACGAGTTTCTGCAGGCTGATTGGCTCGGCATTATCGGCATGGCGATGGGCCTCGGCGGCCTGACCGTCGTGCTGGAAGAAGGGCATCGCGAGCAATGGTTTGAATCGTCGATGATCTGGCAGCTGACAGGCGTCACCATTGTTGGCTTCCTTCTGATCGGGTTGGGACAAAAGATCGCCCGGCGTCCGGTCATCAAGCTGGCACTGTTGAAAAACCGCAGCTTCGCGGCCGTATTTGTTCTCGCCTTAGTCCTTGGCGCGGTTCTGTATGGCACCTCCTACGTCATTCCGCAGTTTCTTGCCGCGATTGCCGGCTATAACGCTTTGCAGGCTGGTCAGGTTGTCTTCCTGTCGGGCGTTCCGGCGATCCTGATGATGCCGATGATCCCGCTTCTGATGCGCTATGTCGACGTGCGCGTTGCGGTTGGCCTCGGCTTTCTGATCATGGCGCTGACCTGCTACATGGACAGTTATCTCTCTGCTTATTCAACCGGTTCGGACTTCACTGTTTCGCAGCTGATGCGCGGTGTCGGCACGGTCCTTGGCATGATGTTCCTCAACCAGTCCGCAATCGCGTCGGTTTCTGCCGAGGATGCGGGTGATGCCTCCGGTTTGTTCAATGCCGCCCGCAACCTCGGCGGTTCGATCGGGCTGGCGTTGCTGGCGACGCTTCAGGACCAGCGGCTGGATTTCCACCACTGGACCATTCAAAGTTCGATCAGCGCCAACGACCCCGCCGTGCAGGCATATATCAATCAGTCTGCGGCCAGTTTTGGCGGCGGCCCAGAGGGTATGGCGGCGGCGATCAGGGCCTTTGATGGCAGCATCATTCGCGATGCGATGGTAATGGCGTTCAATGACAATTTCACGGCGCTCGCCGTGGGCATTGTTGCGGTCACGCCGCTCGTCCTTCTCCTTCGGCCGTTGCCTAAGGGCAACCTCAATATGGCGGTCCACTAATGGCTATGAAGCTTCCTTTCCGCCTGCGTTCGGCAGTGCTCGTTCTGACCTTGGCGACAACCGCCTGCACGACGGTTGGACCTAACTATACAGGTGCGCCGCCGGTTGCGGGGGACGCATCACAGCGCGGAGCCTTTCTTCGCGCGGGCGAAGCGGTGGCACAGGCGCCCGCCGCCCGTTGGTGGGAGGCGTTGAACGACCCGGCGCTGACCACGCTCATCGACGATGCGCTGACCCAGTCGCCCAACGTCGCCATCGCGGAGGCGAAGATCTCGCAGGCGCGCGCCGGTCTTGCTGCAACCAAAACGGCGGTGCTGCCCACCATCGGCACATCCGCGTCGGCGCCATACATCAACATCCCTGAGAATGTCGTGAACCCAGGCGCTGACAACGGGGATCGCCGCGACATCAAGGCATTCAGCACCGGATTCGACGCCAGCTGGGAACTTGATCTGTTTGGTGGCACCCGGCGCAAAATCGAGTCCGCGAGCGCAAAGGCCGAAGCGGCCAAAGCTGGTCTTGCGGACGCGCAAGTTGCCTTGTCTGCCGAAGTGGCGCGCGCCTATGTGGGACTCCGTGCACGTC
The DNA here is from genome assembly GCF_946478955.1 of uncultured Sphingomonas sp. The sequence continues at coordinate 112,250 of NZ_CAMLDL010000003.1, forward strand.
AGGCCATGATCGCCGTCCTGGCACGTCAGCGCGCTATTGATGCCGATCAGGTTCAGTTTGCGACCCAACGTTTCCAGCGCGGCACAGCGCCGGAACAGCCGCTCAACCAGGCGCGCGCTACGTTGGCACAGACCGAAGGTGCCATCGGGTCTAACGATGCCGAAATCCAGGTGCTGAGTGATCAGCTCGCGCTTCTGACGGGCCGCGAGCCCGGTGCGCTCGACGCTCTACTGGCTGCGCCGACCCCAATTCCCGTGCCACCCGCCAACGTTGCCGTGGGCGACCCGGCCCTACTTCTGCGCAACCGCCCCGATATCCGCATCGCCGAAAGGCAACTGGCCGCTGCCAACGCCGACGTGGGGGCGCGTGTCGCCGACAAATTCCCCAAGATCAGTTTTATGGGCATGCTCGGCACCGGCGGCAGCAATGTTGGCGACATGTTCAGCCCCTCCAGCCTGATCGGTTTGATATTGCCGCGGATCAGCTGGACCTTGTTCGACGGTGGCCGTGCCGAGGCGCAGGTGCAAGCCGCCAAGGGTTCTTACGCTGAGGCGGAGGCGCGATACCGGCAAACCGTGCTTGCCGCGCTTCAGGATGCCGAAAGCGCGCTGACACGCTTTGGATCGCAGCGTATCAATTGGGGCAAGGCGCTGGATGCGCAGCAGCAGGCGGACCGCATTGTTGCATTGCAAAAGCAGCGCGCGCAAGGAGGCACCATTTCAGTCAGCGACGCTCTGTCGGCGGAACGGCAGGCGCTTCAAGCCCGCGCAGCAGCGATAAACGCCCGCGCGGAAGCCACCAACGACTTTGTCGCAGTGCAAAAGGCACTCGGCCTGGGTTGGGCCCTGCCGGGCGCGGCGCGGTGAACGGAACGGCAATGCTTTCGCTCAGCCCTTTCGATGTCGATAATCAGCACTTGACCGGCGACGCCAAAGGTTCATTCTCTGTCATGTCGAACATCGGCGAGGAGAAGGTCCGCGAAGATGGGCTGGTTCGAGAGGCTGACCCGCAGGATATGCTCCAGTTACATGGAGGGACTGACCATGTCCTGCCCCGCGCGCTGCGCGGAGAAGAAGGCGCAGATGAAGGCAAAGGTGCGGGCGCACCATGACAAGGTTCGGGCCAAAATCGCCGAAAAACGCAAGCGGTTCGTCAAAGGCTGACAATTGCCTGTTTCAGCTTGTGCGCAAACCCGGTCGGCCAACTATTGCCGGCGCCGAGCAACTTGCGGATCATATTCTCACCGCAGGATGGGGCCTGCTTCTCGACGAGGGTTTTGAACGATTTTCCTTCGACCGGCTCGCGCGGCGCGCGCGCGTCGGCAAGCCGACCATTTACGCCCGCTTCGCCAATAAGCGCGCATTCCTCGAAGCACTGGTCATCCACCGCACCGACAACAAGCGCGAAGCAGTGATCGCCCTTGGCGGCGGCGGCGACTTCGCCGAGACGCTGATCAAACAGACGACGCATGCGATGACGTCGATCTTGTCGCCTGAAGGGCGCCTGCTCGAACGGTTGATGGATTGGCTGGATGAGGAAAAAGGCGGTGCCGGGAACAGCGTCCGCCAGATGATATATCTTGGCGGCCTTGCCAAAATCCGGGAACAGTTTGCCGCCGCCCAAACCCGTGGCGAAATAGTCTTCCACGATGTCGATCGTGCGGCGCGCCTTTGGATTGAGGCAATGGTTGGCCATGCGCGACTGAAGGCGGCAGACGAAAATTTGTCCGCTTCTGATCACGAAGCATGGAGCCGTGATTATACCGCCTTTTTCCTGAAAGGGATTGGCGCAAAGGTGGACCAGAACAGCAGCACCCGATAATGATCTGACCAGTGGTTGCCTTATAGTAGCACATGCGAATATACGGCCGCCCATCAACGTCCTTGACGATTGGGAGTCGTGCCATGTCGGCAGATGAGAGCCTTCGCGAAGCCGCCCGAATTGTGGACGACGCGCGTGATGACAAGAGCAAACGGCCCAGCATCGCCGGCTTCTTCGACGAAGCCACCTTCACCATCAGCTATGTCGTCCACGACCCCGAAACGCGGGAGGCGGCGGTCATCGATTCCGTGTTGGATTATGACAGCGCGTCCGGTCGGACCTCATTCCATTCGGCTGACCGCATCATTGAATATGTGACGGCCAACGACCTCTCGGTCCAATGGCTGATCGAAACTCACGCTCATGCAGACCACCTCTCCGCAGCGCCCTATCTTCAGGAGCGGCTGGGCGGAAAGCTGGCAATTGGGGCCGACATCGTGCGGGTGCAGGAGGTATTCGGCAAATTGTTCAATGCGGGAACCGAGTTTCAGCGCGACGGCTCCCAATTCGATCAACTGTTTCATGACGGCGAGCGGTTTCAGATCGGCACCCTTGATGCAATCGCGCTTCATGTGCCCGGACACACACCGGCCGACATGGCCTATGTCATCGGCGATGCCGCCTTTGTTGGCGATACGATGTTCATGCCCGACTATGGCACGGCGCGCACCGACTTTCCCGGCGGTTCCGCTCATGATCTCTACCAGTCGATCCGGCGCCTGCTGGACCTTCCCCGCGATACACGATTGTTCATGTGCCACGATTACAAGGCGCCTGGCCGCGACAGTTATGCATGGGAAACAACGGTCGGGTTGCAGCGTGATGCCAATGTTCATGTGCATGACGGCGTAACCGAGGAAGAGTTTGTTGAAATGCGGACCAAACGGGACAAGACCCTGTCCATGCCAGCCCTCATCATGCCGTCTGTGCAGGTGAATATTCGCGGCGGCCGTCTGCCCGACCCTGAAGACAATGGCGTCAGCTACATCAAGATTCCGCTGAACGCCGTCTAATGGACGCGGCTCTGCCATTTGATCCGATCGGCGGTACGGTCGGCGGTCTATTGATCGGCCTGGCCGCTGCGATCATGCTGATCGGCGCCGGCCGCATTGCCGGCGTTTCGGGCATCGCTGCCCGCGCGCTAACTATGCGCGGTGCGTCCATGCCGCGTCGGACCGCATGGTTGTTCCTGCTCGGATTGCCACTTGGCACCCTTGCAGTTGCTTCGGTGCGCGGCGTTCCCACCATCGATTATGTTCCGCTGCCAACGGTGATCGTTGCCGGTGCCCTCGTCGGCTTCGGCACCCGATTGGGCAGTGGCTGTACCAGTGGCCATGGCGTTTGCGGCGTCAGCCGCCTGTCCGCACGCTCAATCGTCGCGACCGGAACATTTATGACAGCCGGGGTCGTCACCGTCGCGCTACAGCGATTGGCGGGGTTTTAGGAGGGTAATGATGAAAACCAATGTTGGACGCTTCGACCGCGGCTTTCGCGTTGCGGTTGCGGTAGTCATCGCAATTCTTCTGGTCACCCATGTGCTGACTGGCGCGGCAGCCTTTTTCGCTGCGATCATTGCTCTTATCCTCGTCATCACAAGCCTGATTGGCTATTGTCCAGCCTACGCGGTGATTGGTGTCAACAGCTGCGGTAAACGATGAATCGAGCCGGCGTTTGGGCGCTACTCTCCGGCCTGCTTTTTGGTGCCGGCCTGATGATCGGCGGCATGGTCATCCCGGCCCGGGTTCGCGGGTTTCTGGACATTTTTGGCGCCTGGGATCCAACGCTCGCTTTTGTCATGGGCGGCGCGGTGGTCGTGATGGCCGTTGCCTGGCCATTTCAGCGGCGTATGAACAAGCCGTTCGGGGCAAGCGAATTCCTGCTACCCGGGCGCCAGGACATTGACGGGAAACTCGTGGGGGGCTCGGTTTTGTTCGGGGTCGGTTGGGGACTTGCCGGTATTTGCCCGGGGCCGGCTATCGCAAGCCTTGCACTGGTCCCCATGAAAGTGCTGCCCTTCCTTGTGGCCATGGCTGCCGGTATGGCCGCCCATCATATGTTGTTTGAATCCAAGAAAGGCTGATTGTCATGGATGTGCGCCCGATTTCGCCGAACGTGTGGGTCAGTGGACAGATTTTGCCGAGCGATCTTCCGACGCTGAAGGAAATGGGCTTTCGCGCGATTATCGGCAATCGTCCGGACGGCGAAGAGGCCGACCAACCCAAATGGTCGGACATAAGCGAAGCCGCCGAACAGGCCGGCTTGGCCGTCGCCCACATCCCGATCACCCCCGGCCATATGACGTCCAATGAGGTGCTCGAATTCCGCGATGCTGTGACCGGCTTCGAAAAACCCGTGCTCGCCTTCTGCCGTACCGGGACGCGCTCGGCGCAGTTGTGGGCATTTGCCGCGCGCGACCGACTGTCGACGGACGAGGTCATTCGCATGGCCGCGACAGCGGGCTACGACATCAGTGGACTACAGGAAAAATTGGAAACCGCTGGCCCGTCGGCCAGCGCCTGATGCTCGATCCCATCCAGTTCATCCTCGGCGCATTTTCCGGCGCGCTAGTCGGCTTTTCGTTGGGGTTGGTAGGCGGCGGCGGATCAATTCTGGCAGTCCCGCTGATGGTGTATCTGGTCGGTGTAAAGAACCCGCACCTTGCGATTGGCACTAGCGCACTGGCGGTGGCCGCCAATGCCGCAATCGGGCTCGCCAACCATGCCCGCGCAGGTAATGTGAAGTGGAAATGCGGACTGCTGTTCGCAGGCGCGGGCGTCATCGGAGCCTATTTCGGCTCGACCGCCGGTAAAGCATTCGACGGCCAGAAGTTGCTGTTTCTATTTGCGTTAGTGATGATCCTGGTCGGCGTGTTGATGCTGCGGCGGCGTGGACGCGCCGGTAATGGAAGCGTCCATCTTGGGCGCGACAACGCCGGAAAGCTTGCAGGTTATGGCCTTGGCACAGGACTGTTCAGCGGGTTCTTCGGGATTGGTGGGGGCTTCCTGATCGTCCCGGGGCTCATCGCCGCAACCGATATGGCGATGATCAACGCCGTCGGCACCAGTCTCGTCGCGGTGACCAGCTTCGGACTGACAACAGCTTTCAACTATGCAATGTCCGGTCTCGTCGATTGGGTTCTGGCGGGGGTTTTCATCCTCGGAGGGTTGCTTGGCAGTTTTGCCGGAACGCGGGCGGCCAAACGTCTTTCCTCGTCGGGTCAGTTAGTTACAGTTTTTGCAATTCTGATCTTTGTCGTGGCGGCCTATATGCTCTACAAAAGCGGCAACGCGATCTTCGGATAGGAAGCAACAATGGAAGTTGATGCAACGGCGCTAATTCTGGCCCGCCTGCAATTTGCCTTCACTATCAGTTTCCATTTTATTTTCCCGGCTTTCTCAATTGGCACCGCCAGTTACCTCGCAGTCCTGGAAGGGCTGTGGCTGAAGACCGGGAAATCGGTCTATCTCGACCTCTTCAAATATTGGCTGAAGATTTTTGCGATTGTGTTCGGCATGGGCGTCGTCAGCGGCATCGTCATGTCTTACCAGTTTGGGACCAATTGGGCGGTATTTTCCGACAAGGCGGGCAGCGTCATTGGCCCGCTGATGGCCTATGAGGTGCTGACCGCCTTTTTCCTGGAGGCGGGGTTCCTTGGCGTCATGCTGTTCGGTATGAACAAGGTCGGCAAGGGCCTGCATTTCTTTGCGACCTGCATGGTGGCTCTCGGCACCTTCATTTCCGCCTTCTGGATCCTTTCCGCGAACAGCTGGATGCACACCCCCCAAGGCTATGAAATTGGCCCAAATGGCCAGTTCATACCTGGCGACAGCTGGCTGACGATTATCTTCAACCCAAGCTTTCCCTACCGCCTCGTCCATACAGTGATTGCCGCTTATCTGACGACGGCGCTGGTGGTCGGCGGGGTGGGAGCGTGGCACCTACTGAAAGACAGGACCAACGCCCACGCCAGAACGATGTTTTCCATGGCGATGTGGATGGCGGCGCTGGTCGGACCAGTGCAAATCCTCGCCGGGGACCAGCAGGGCCTGAATACGCTTCAGCATCAGCCGACGAAAATCATGGCGATGGAGGGGCATTTTGACAGCCATCCGCACGGCGCACCGCTAATCCTGGTTGGCATTCCCGACAGCAAGGAAGAGACCGTCCATTATGCGGTCGAAATCCCCAAGGCGTCATCGCTGATCCTGAAACATGATCCCAATGCACCGCTCGCCGGACTGAAAACGGTTCCCCGCGAAGATCGCCCGCCGGTTGGAATTATCTTCTGGTCGTTCCGGATCATGGTCGGAATCGGTTTTGCCATTCTCGGACTCGGCATGTGGAGCCTGTACGCGCGTTGGAGAAAGTCCCTTTATAACTGGACCTGGTTGCACCGCGCCGCGGTCCTGATGGGCCCGATGGGATTTGTTGCGGTGATCGCCGGCTGGGTAACGACCGAAGTCGGTCGGCAGCCCTTCACGGTCTATGGCCTTCTTCGGACTGCGGACAGCGTCAGTCCGCTCGGCGCGCCTGCGGTCGCGACCTCGCTTGTGGCGTTTGTTATCGTTTACTTCGCCCTGTTTGGTGCGGGAATCTGGTATCTCCTGAAATTGATGGCGGCACCGCCGCACGCGGGCGAGAAGGGTGTGAAGCGGACTGAGCGTGGTCCGGTGCGGACCGCGGGCATTACCCCTGGACCAACCCAGAACCCGACAGAACGCGCCGAAGGCGGCCCACTACCGGACGGGGAGAAGTAAGATGGGTCACCTCGACCTCACCACCGTCTGGGCCGTCATCATTGCTTTTGCGGTGTTCATGTATGTTGTGATGGACGGGTTCGACCTTGGTATCGGCATCCTCTTCCCAACATTCGAAAAGGGTCAGGAACGGAGCCAGGCGATGAACGCCATCGCGCCGGTGTGGGACGGCAATGAAACCTGGCTTGTGCTCGGCGGCGGTGGCCTGATGGCGGCGTTTCCGCTCGCCTATGCAATCATCTTGCCCGCGACCTATCCGCTAATCATCGCCATGCTGCTCGGCCTGGTATTCAGAGGCGTTGCGTTCGAATTCCGCTGGCGCGATCCACGTCATGAGCATCTGTGGGATCTGTCCTTTTTCGGCGGTTCGCTAATAGCGGCAATGTCGCAGGGGATGATCCTTGGCACACTCCTTCAGGGGATCGCGGTGGATGGTCGCACCTACGCCGGCGGTTGGACCGACTGGTTGACCCCCTATTCGGTATTGACGGGTGTGGGCGTCGTCGTCGGCTATACCTTGCTGGGCGCGACCTTTCTGGTGATGAAGCTGACCGGGCGCGCCGAAGACCATGCCTATGCGCTTGCCAAGAAGGCAGGACTTGCGACGCTGGTACTAATGGCGGCGGTAAGCCTGGCGACGCCTTATCTTGCCAGCCAATATTGGCATCGCTGGTTCGAAATGCCGAACATCCTGTTTGCAAGTCAGGTGCCCCTGTTGACCGGGATCCTGTTCTACGCGCTCTACCGCACGCTCAAGAAGCGTAGGACCGTCGCGCCATTTCTGGTCGCCCTGGGCCTGTTCTTGCTTGGAATGATCGGCCTCGGGATCAGCATGTGGCCGTACGTTGTGCCTGACACCGTTTCGATCTGGGATGCGGCCGCGCCGCACAGCAGTCAGGCGTTCATGCTCGTCGGCGTCGTTGTTATCATGCCGCTGATCCTTGCCTACACCGGCTGGGCTTATTGGGTCTTTCGCGGAAAGGTTGGCGAGGAAGGCTATCACTGATGGACGGCGACGCGCCGGGACCGTGGTGGCAACGCCTCGGCTGGATGGTTGCAATCTGGGCAATGAGTGTCGCCGTTCTGGGAGTGATCGCCTCGATCATCCGCTATTGGCTTAACGGCGCCTAGCGTCCGTTAACCGCGCTATCGCGCGCCGCCATTGCCAGCGCGATGGCGCCCAGGGGACCGGCATCGCCGCCCAATGCCGGCGGGACGATCATCGTCCGCAATACATCCAGCGTAAGGCCGGGATAATATCCGCCGAGTAGGCCTGCGACACGGTCAATGGCCATGTCCAGCAGCCACGGCGCCCCCAGCGTTACGCCGCCACCAACCAGCAACCGCTCCGGCGCATAGCTATGCAAGATGGCAACCAGCAACATCGCGAGATCATGGGCGGGCGCACTCCACCGCGGATCGTCCCGAGCGACTTGGGCCGGAGGTTCACCAAAGCGCGCGGCAAGCGATGGACCCGCAATCAAACCCTCTACGCAGTCGCGGTGGAACCGGCAGTTCCCGCCAAAGTCATCGCCGTCGACCCGCTTCAACAGCAGGTGGCCAATTTCGGGATGAAGGCGCCCCTTGATCGTGTGTCCGTCGGTAAAGGTGCCGCCGCCCACGCCAGTTCCGATTGTGACATAGGTAAGGCTGGACACACCCCGCCCCGCACCCCACCGATGTTCGGCAATCGCCGCCGCGTTCACATCGGTATCAATGGCGATGGGAAGGCCCAGACTTTGGAAAAAGCCGATTACGTCAGCCCCTGCCCATCCGGCCTTGGGCGTCTCGAGGATCCGGCCGTAATCCGACGCTGCAGGATCAATCCGAACGGGTCCAAACGACGCAATTCCAAGCGCAACCGTCCGCCCCGCCCAGTCGCCGAGCCAATCACGCAACGCCCGGAGCGTCGCGTCAGGCGAATCCGTGGGGACGATAATTCGATCCAGAATTTCATGATCTCGGGCAACCACAGCAATGGCCTTGGTGCCGCCCAATTCTATTCCAGCGAGCAGGGCGCCGCCCGTCACGCCGTCACTGCGATGCTTGTCGTTCGAACGATGAGGCCCGGTTCAATCATCACCGATTTCGCGTCATCGCCATCGATCATGCATTGCAGGATCGAGGTTAACAAACCGGCTCCCTCGGCCAAATGTTGATCTATCGTCGTCAACGGACGGGCACCGAACGCCGACAAGGCCACATTGTCATAACCCACAACCGATATATCGTTTGGCACCGACCGGCCAAACTGCTCCAACACGTCGATGGCCGACAAAGCAACGACGTCAGATACAGCAAAAACTCCGTCAATTTGCGAATGACGGGCGAGCAATTGCTGGAGTTGATCGCGGGCTACCTCTGGAACCAGCCCGATTCCCAGATATTCGGCCGAAACATCCGGATGTAATGCACATTCCTCCCGAAATCCCTGCTCGCGGACGGCAAACTCCGGAGCCAAGGCATGGCCCAGGAACAACAGATTCCGACGCCCCTGGTCAATCAGATGGCGCGCCGCGATGCGGCCGCCGCTGCGATTGTCGCTTCCGACGGTCACATATCTGCTGTCGGGCAGCTGTGCGCCCCATACGACCATTCGTTTATACCGGCGTGACACCCGATTGAGGTTCTCGTGCTGATCGGACTGACCGAGCACGATAATCCCGTCAACGCGGCCGGAATTTGCAAGTCGCTCCAACCAGTCTTCGCTTTCGGGAACTATTCGGCGGAGCAGCATGTCGACATTCCGCTCAGAAAGCGCGTCGGCAATTTGGCCGATCATCGTCATGATGAATGGGTCGGTTAGATACTGATCACGCTGATGTCCCAGCGGAATAACCACGCCCACGGTATCTGTTTGCTGGCGCCGCAGACCGCGCGCTAGTGGATTGGGAACGAACCCATGCTCCTGCGCAAGCAAACTAATCTTCTTGCGGGTCTCGGCCGCGATGGCCGGATTGTCGGCAAGTGCTCTCGAGACCGTCGAGATGGATACGCCGGCCATTTCCGCAAGAATGGCCATCGTCATAGTGGGGCGCTGTGGCATGTTGCGCGAACCTATCGCGTGCCGTTGATTTGGTTGCAAGTGAGGGCATCGCAAATTGTCGACGAATGGCCTCAAACTTGTCTTTTAACGACTATTGCAATTCTTCTTGCAAGGGCGTTGCCTGAGGAACGTCGGGGAAGCGGAACTCCAATGATCATGGTCCAACGCAAACGATTAAGCCTGCTGCGCATCGTCGAGATGAATATCGGCTTCTTCGGGCTGCAGTTCAGCTTTGGATTGCAGCAGGCGAACATGACACCGATCTATAAGTTTCTTGGGGCCGACGACGGGACCATGCCCCTCTTGTGGCTGGCCGGCCCGATGACCGGACTTCTCGTGCAACCATTGGTTGGAGCGGTTAGCGATCGCACTATCTCCCGCTTGGGAAGGCGCACGCCTTTTTTCCTGATCGGTGCCATCATCTGCTCGCTTTGCCTGCTAGCCATGCCGTACAGCCCGACCTTGTGGGCGGCCGCTGCGCTCCTGTGGCTGCTCGATGCCGGCAATAATGTAACGATGGAGCCGTACCGCGCCTATGTGGCCGACCGGTTGCTGCCTGACCAGCAGCCCGCGGGCTTCCTTACGCAAAGCGCATTTACCGGCCTTGCCCAATGCGCCTCCTACGCGGCGCCGTCGCTGCTTGCGGCGCTTGGCGTATCGACGGCGACGGGCGACGGCAATCATATCCCGCAGATCGTCAAGATTGCCTTCCTGATCGGTGCCGTCGTGTCACTTGCCAGCATTATCTTTTCGGTCGTCAGGGTTCCCGAGCTGCCGATGGACCAAGCAGAGCTAGATCGTATTGCGGCCCTGCCCCGCGGCATCGGGCCCGCTTTGCGCGAAATTGCGGGATCCATCCGGGGCATGCCGCGCGCGATGAGGCGGCTGGCCGTCGCGATGCTCTGCCAGTGGTATGCAATGTTCCTCTATTGGCAGTATATCTCCGTATCGGTCGCCCAATCTTTGTACGGGACGACGGATGCAGCCAACCCGACCTATCTGGACGCAATGCTTACCGTGCAACAGATGGGCGTCGCCTATAATGCCGTGGCCTTTGTTTCCGCGTTGGCGCTCATTCGTGCTGTTCGGCGATGGGGCGCGCCAAGGGTCCATGCGCTATGCCTGTCCGCGTCAGGGGTCGCCATGCTGGTCATCGCGCAAAGCACCGCCGAAGGTTGGATGTTCCTGGCGACTGTCGGGATCGGCCTTGGGTGGGCCGGGATGATGGGCAACACCTATGTCATGCTGGCGGGTGCGATTCCGCCAGAACGAACCGGCGTCTACATGGGGATTTTCAACATGTTCATCGTCATTCCGATGCTCATCGAAACGCTGACCATGCCGATCCTTTATGAGCCATTGCTCGGCGGCGACTCCCGCAACGCCCTGATGCTGGGCGGCGCGTTGATGATCGTTGGGGCGCTGGCGACACTCCGAGTGCCACGGGCATAAAAAAGACGGCGGGGTCTTTCGACCCCGCCGCCCCTTTTTGGCTAATCCAACGTTTAGAGCTTGCTCGCAACGTTGTTGAAGGTGCTGCCGAGCTTGCCACCGACGCTCGTCATAGCGGCGATCGCGGCAACGGCGATGAGGGCTGCAATCAGACCGTATTCAATCGCGGTCGCACCCTTGTTATTCTTGATCAGCTTCAGAAACTTGGCCATCTCTGGTCTCCTTAAGGCTCCACTTTGGGGATCCACGGTCCCCCCCTAGGCACCTGTCCGGCGCTTCGGTTGCATGCACAAATACAGCCCAAAGGGTTGATAAAGTTTTAAAGCGGGAAGTTTCTTTCCATTAAGCATAAAAAAGTTCAGGCAATTCAATTGGCATAGAAAAACGGCGGTGCCCTTCCGGGCCCCGCCGCTGTTCTTTCGTTGCAATCAAACGAACGTTTAAAGCGCACTACCAACATTATTGAAAGTGCTGCCGAGCTTGCCACCGACGCTCGTCATAGCGGCGATCGCGGCAACGGCGATGAGGGCTGCAATCAGACCGTATTCAATCGCGGTCGCACCCTTGTTATTCTTGATCAGCTTCAGAAACTTGGCCATCTCTGGTCTCCCAATGCGTAAAACGCGGGCTACAACTCGTCCCCGTGGCCCATGAATCATTGACCCTCGGGCGTAGCGTGGAATCTCCGCCCACAAGGTTTAGGAAGTCTTAAGATTCGTTGTTCGGGCGCCGTGCCGAGAATGGCCGAAATCTGTCATTTCTTTTCCGAAACATCTTCGAAAAAATTGATGATGTCGCGAATAATCTCGCCACCCTTCACCCACTCGTCCGGAATCGGGCTCTTTTTATCACCTGAGTCGGGGCGGCGGCGATCCGGTAAATGGAGCTGCGGTGGCAATTGCGGTCCGCGCTGCCGATCGATTGCGACGGCGGGTCCCATGAAGCGGCGCCATATGTCCGCAGGAACCGTTCCCCCGCTGACCTTGCCGAGCGACTGATTATCGTCGCGGCCCACCCAAACGCCAACCACCAGGTTGCCGGCAAAGCCAATGAACAGGGCATCGCGATTACCCTGCGTGGTACCGGTCTTGCCAAACGTCGCGGTGGTGATTGCGGCGCGCCGACCGGTTCCTTCATTGGCGGCGGCCCACAATAGCTCCATCATCGGCGCCCGATCGCGCGCATCGTCGAGCCGACCGCCCCGACTGAAGAATGTCGACAGGGTGTTGGCATCACCGTCTTTTGACGGTGTCGGAAGGCCATGACTCTTTACCGGATAATTGCCGCTGGCGATGGCGGCATACGCCGATGTGAGCTCCAGCAAGTTCATTCCCGACGTTCCAAGCGAGATGCTGGGCTGGTTGGCTATTGGGGTCGTAACGCCCAGGTCGCGCGCGGCGCGAATGACATTTTGCCGCCCAACCTGCTCGGCCAATCGAACGGTTGCGGCATTACTCGAGCGCAGGAAGGCCTCACGGAGCGTAATTGGTCCGCGATAAACACCGTCATTATTTCCGGGTGTCCACCCGTCGATCGTGATCGGTTTGTCGTCGATGATGCTATCGGGCCGATACCCAGCCCGCATCGCGGCCAGATAAACGAACAGCTTGAATGCGCTGCCCGGTTGGCGGAGCGATTGGGTAGCGCGGTTGAATGGGCTTTTCCCATAGTCTCGCCCCCCGACCATCGCGACCACCCGCCCATCGGGACGTATGGCAACCAGGGCCGCCTGCGCGTCACCAAGATTTGCGCCGTTAACCGCGCGAACAGCAAGGCGTTGCAGGTCCGCATCCAGCGTGGTGGTAACTTTTACCTCGCCATAGTCGGCGTCGAATGAGGCATTGGCCTGCGGCGCAACCCAATCGGCGAAATAGGTGCCCGTTGGTACATTGTTTAGAACGGTCGTCGGCCGCGCGGACGCGGTGGCGCGTGCCCGCGCCTGAGTGATGTAGCCATTATCGGCCATTTCCTGCAGCACCAGCCGACTACGCTTTTGCGCCAGCGCCAGGTTCCGTGTCGGCGCCAGACGTGACGGGGCCTGCACCATGCCGGCAAGCATGGCCGATTGCGCAAGCGTTAGTTTTTCCGGCTCCCGGCCAAAATAATGGCGCGACGCGGCGCGCAGGCCGTAAACACCATCACCGAAATAGACGCTCGACAAATAGCGTTGGAGGATCTCATCCTTCGTCAGCCAGCCTTCCAGCCAGAATGCGATGATGACTTCCTGTGCCTTGCGCTTGTAGGACCGGTCCGACGACAGGAAGCTTGTTTTGGCAAGCTGCTGCGTAATGGTCGAGCCACCTTCGCGAACGCCCCCGGCACGAAAATTGGCTACCATTGCTCGCCCGATGCTTCTCGGATCTATGCCCCAATGCGATCGAAAACGGCGATCTTCGATTGCGATAAAAGCATTGGGCGTCATCGGGTCGAGCTTGACGATCTCCACAGGCTCATCCTTAACGGCGCCGCGCCGCGCGATCGGCCGTCCCTCTTCACTCAGGATCAGCATCGCCGGATTTTCCAGCGGCTCCAACGCGCGACTGAGCGGCGCAGTGAAGATCAGCCACAGCAGGGTAGCCAAAATTAATGCGAAAAAGCCGGTCAGGCCCCAGCGCAGCCAGCGACGGCGAGGCCGCGGCGCAACAGTATCCGATTGAGGCGCCGGCGCGGGGGGTGCGAACGGGTCGGGCAACTGCTCGACATCAACACCACCACGCTGCCAGATACCATGACCTTCGGTCATTCTTCCCTTCACCCCGCCGGATCAACGGTCCGGCCCAACTGCCTTACTCAAGTAAAACAGCTTGGCACAAATATCCAGTGGTTGATGAACTGCAGTTTAAGGGTCATGGTCAGGCCCATGCGTAATTCGCCATTGCTTCGGCCGGGTGCCCCGCTGCTGCTGCTAACGGCAGCATTGCTTTCGGCGTGCCAGAACAGTGATGCGGGGTTGAGCCGGGTGTCCGTCATTGGCGACCAGCCAAAGCTGATCGAAAATGTAACGGCGCCGCTGCCAGCTGGCGACGCCGTGGCCCGGTCCGCCTTGGCGCAGGGCCTGGTTCGATTCGATTCCAAAGGACAGATTGTTCCGGGACTTGCTGAGCGGTGGAACGTCAGCGACGATGGGCTGAGCTATATTTTCCGATTGAAGCAGGGGAATTGGCCCGACGGTCGAAAGATTAAGGCGGCCGACGTCGCACGCATTCTTGGCCGGCAGATCCGCCCCGCCAATGGGAACCCGCTGGCCGACACATTGGGCGCCGTCAGCGAGGTCGTGGCAATGACGGACCGGGTCATCGAGATCAGGTTGATCACCCCGCGCCCCAACTTGCTCCAACTCCTCGCACAGCCCGATATGGGCATTGTGCGTGACGGGGGTGGCGGCGGTCCCTTTGCGGCGATGAAAGCTGATGCGGCCAATATGACCGGGCTCGCGCTTGAACATCGCATTCCCGTTCTCGATTCCGATGACATCGTCGAACGGGTGCAATTGACCGGGACAGCCGCGCAGGCCGGAGTGCAAGCATTCAAGGCAGGACGCCTTGACCTGCTGCTCGGTGGCACGTTCGACACCCTCGGCTTTGCGCAAAAGGGTGACTTGCCGCGCGCCGCAGTCCGTTATGATCCCGCGATCGGCCTGTTTGGCCTGGTGCCCGGCCGTAAAAGCGCGATGACCGAGGACCGTGACGTCCGCCGCCTGCTGTCACGCACAATCGATCGCAGTCAGTTGATTGCACAGCTTCAGATTGCTGGCCTGGCTCCGCGCGCGACCATATTGCAGGTCGGTCTGGATGGCATGCCGCCGCCGGTCCAACCCGATTGGCTTGGTGAGCGCAAGAATGGTCTTCAGGCGCAACGCGCCACCGAAGCGCGGGAGGTTTTCCGCGGTTATGACTCAATGGACGTCAGTCTGTTCCTGCCTGACGGTCCAGGCGGCGATTTACTGTTCCAGCGCCTGGCTACCGACTGGTCGCCGCTGGGCTTGACTGTCACGCGTGCCAGCGACCGCAAATCGGCCGACTATGTTTTGATTGACGAGGTGGCGCCATCAACCTCCCCAGCATGGTTTCTCCGCCGTTTCCGCTGTGCCGTCGTGCCGATTTGCGTTCAGGATGCGGAATCCATCCTGGCCGACGCGCGGCAGACGCCTAACGCGGGTGAGCGTGCAGCATTGTTCGCTGCAGCGGCGACGAAGATGGACGAAGCTCAGATTTTTATACCTATTACGGCGCCCATCCGCTGGTCGCTTGTGGCGCGCGGGCTGGATGGATTCATTGAAAACCCGTTTGCGCGTCATACGTTGGTCGGCCTGAAAGACACCCGCGCCCGGGAGAATGCCCAGTGACCGAGTCCCCTACTCAAAAAATGTCGCGTTATCCGATGCCGCCGCTCGATAAGGATCCGGCGTCGGTGCGGCAGCGCGTCGAGCAGATGGAAAAACTGCTGGAGCGCCTGTTTGTGATCCCTGGCATCAACAAACCGATCGGCCTCGATGTCCTGCTCGACCTGATCCCGGGGGTGGGCACCGTATCGGCCGCCGCGCTAGGCAGCTATATTGCCTGGGAAGCCCGCAACCTTGGCATGTCGAAATGGACGATGGTGCGGATGGGCGGCAACATTGGCTTTGACATGTTGCTTGGCGCTATCCCCTTCGTGGGCGCGGTCCCAGATTTCTTTTTCCGGTCGAACACCCGCAACCTGCGGATCATCAAACGACATCTCGACAAACATCACCCGGGCACAAAAACGGTCGACGTCGCTGCAACGCGGGTTTGACGCCTATCGGTTGTGAATGATCGGCTTGCCAACGTCGCCCTGACCGACGGTGCGGCCGGCCATGTCCAGCATCCGTTCAAGCGGCTTCCTCGCCGCGTCCATCAGTTCCGGTTCAAGCTCGATCCGCGGCTCAAGGTCGCGCAGCGCCACGTAGAGCTTTTCGAGCGTGTTGAGCGCCATGTACGGACACATGTTGCAATTGCAATTCCCGTCGCCGCCGGGAACGCCAATGAACACCTTGTCGGGCGCAGCCTTTTCCATCTGATGGATGATATGCGGCTCAGTCGCGACCAGGATGGTCTTGGCCGGCGAGTTGATCGCGAAATCGAGGATCGCCTTTGTCGATCCGACCAGATCGGCATGATCGACGATGTGCGGCGGGCATTCCGGGTGCGCGGCCACCGGCGCGTCCGGATATTGCGCCTTCAGTTTCAGCAGCTCGGTCTCGCTAAATGCCTGATGGACGATACAGATTCCCGGCCACAGCAGCATGTCGCGCCCCAGACGCCGGGACAGATAGCCGCCAAGGTGCCGGTCCGGGCCGAAGATGATCTTCTGATCCTCCGGGATCTGCGACAGGATGATGTCGGCGCTGGATGACGTTACGATGATGTCCGACAATGCCTTCACCGCCGCCGAGCAGTTGATGTAGGTCAGCGCGATATGGTCCGGGTGGGCGTCACGGAACGCCTTGAACTGGTCGGGTGGGCAGCTGTCCTCCAGACTGCACCCTGCGTCCATGTCGGGCAGGATCACCGTTTTCTGGGGTGACAGGATCTTCGCTGTCTCGGCCATGAATCGCACGCCGCAGAAGGCGATGACATCGGCATCGGTCGCCGCCGCCTTGCGCGACAGGTCGAGACTGTCACCGACGAAATCGGCCAGGTCCTGAATCTCCGGCTTCTGATAATAATGGGCGAGGATGACAGCATTGCGCTCTTTCTTCAGCCGCTTGATCTCGGCAAGAAGGTCGAGGCCCTTGAGGCTTTGTGTTTGCGCGGTCACGTCACTCTCCACTGTTGCCCGGTTGACGGGCGAGTATTTGCTCGAACGATGGCGTTACATCCCACCGTTCGCTGTCGCGATAGCCATCAGATGGGAAGCGCACCACGACTTTTACATCCCCGATCCCGGCAACCGACAATGGTGTCTGGATCATCTGGGCAATCGCCTCGCGCGCATTGGCTTCCGCCTTTGCGCGCTGTTCCGGCTTCGCGGCCTCGCGTGTCGCCGCGCCCGCCGCCAGCGATGAAGCCCGGCGACTGAGGTTGTCCGCCGCTCCGCGCGTCACGAACAGGCCGCTGGTTTCCTTCAACTTGCGCTTCGTTTCGTCGATGTTGGGCGCCTCGGCAACAACTCCGGGCACCTCGACCATCAAGGTCCGCGACGCTGCGTCCCATTTGAATTTGTCGGGATCCAGGCCGGCCAGATCAACGGTGTAGTCGACCGAATATGGTAGCGTTACCGATTGCGATGAACGCAATATTTCGACTGCACCCGGGTCGACCGAGGTCACATCCATCGCGCCGGTAACCTCGCCAACCTTCAGCTTGTTCGCTTTTGCAAAGGTCGCGCTGAGAACCGTGGTGATCCCTTCCGCCTCGATCCGCTGTTCCCGGCGCTGTTGCCCGGCCCGATAGCTCTGGACCCACAGCAGCACAGTCGCCAGCGCAACCACGCCAGCCAGAATCCACGCCCATCGCTTATTGGTCATGATTGGCGGCTGATCCATCGCTCTCCCTCAGCCTCTTCAACGAGCCCGCGGTTCCGAAGGTCCACCAGATGACCAAATACCGAGCCGCCCGCCGCCGGGACAAGGCGCGGGTCGAGCCCCGGATAGGCCGCCGCCACGATCTCCGCGATGGTCTCCAGCCCCTCCCCGATCAGGCGAAGGATCTGCTTCTCGCGCTGCATCCGGTGCCCGATCATCCCGCGCACCAGTTGGTTGGGCTTGGTCACGGCGGGACCGTGCGCCGGATAATAGATCCGGTCCTTGCGCTGCCGCAGCTTCTCAAGGCTCGCCATATAGGCGCTCATATCTCCGTCAGGCGGCACCACGACCGTCGTCGACCAACCCATGACATGATCGCCCGTGAGCAGAGCGTCGCCGTAGGCATAGCACAGATGGTTAGAGGTATGCCCCGGCGTCGCCACAGCGGTCAGCCGTCGGCTATCACTCAACGCGATTGCATCGCCATCCATCAACACGCGATCCGGTATATAATCACCATCGAATGAGGCATCGGCGCGCGGCCCTACCGTTTCCAGCGCCAGGGGCGCGCAACCGATAATCGGGGCGCCGGTTCGATCTTTCAGCGGACGGCTCGCAGGTGAATGGTCGCGGTGGGTGTGGGTGCATGCGATGGCGATGATCGGGCGTCCCGCGGCGGCTGTCATGATCGCATCGACATGCTCGGGGATGTCCGGCCCAGGATCAACTATGATCAGCTCGCCGGTCCCCACCAGATAGGTCTGCGTTCCGAAGTAGGTATACGGCGAAGGATTACGCGCGAGCAGCCGAGCAACGCCGGGCTCTAATTCTTCACTAATGGCATAAGGGGCGTCCACCCGCGCATCTTTGCAGCTCAAGCTGTTGGAAGTCGATACCAGCTGTTGCAATTCAAGCGTTCATTTGGCGTAGCCGATCAGCAGTTTCGGGGTTTGCCGGCAAGAAGCATTCGATGGCGACGTCCGCGAGGGTCAGCTCAGCGGGTGTGCCGAACATTGTAGCGGTCGAATGGAAGGAGAGTTGGCCGAGTGGGCTATCAATGATGAGCGGGACCGCAAGACCGGTGAAGTCTGAGGCGGGCGCGGGAGATGCCGGCGCAGGATAGGCCCGCAATTCTTCGGCCAGCGCCTGCAATCGCTCGTCGCCGCTGGCCGCGACCTGGTGATTGACCTTCTCCACCAGATGTCGCTTCCATTCAGCGAGGTTGATGATGACCAGCGCCAGTCCGTCGGGATGCAGACTCAAGCGAAGCACATTGACTGGCGGGGTAAGCAGCGTGGAGGCGACACCGGCCATCAACGCTACCGCTGCGGCATTACTGGCAACCAGATTCCATTGCCGATCAACAGCAAGTGCTGGAAACGGCATGTGCGCATCAAGAATAGGTTGAACCATTTCACTGGCCGCCGCGAGCGCAAAATCACCAACCGCGTGCCCCCTATTAGATGGGGCGAAACCAGCCGCCAGCAGCAGTGCGTTGCGACTTTGGATGGTTAAGCTAAGGCTATCGGCAAACCGCAAGACAAGCTGACGCGACGGGTGCGAGCGCCCGGTTTCGACAAAACTCATGTGGCGCTGGGAAATACCGGCATCCATGGCAAGTTCCAGCTGGCTCATGCGCCGCCGCTGCCGCCATTCGCGGAGCATTAGGCCAAGTTTGGTCGGGGTCATCATGGCCTCCTCTCGCCGATCCAATCGGACAGACTTTATTACCTCCGATGTAATCGACCCCGCTAATTGAACCGTCCACTCTCCTCACGCGACGGCGGCACGAACGTCGCAAAAAAATAGGAGAATGTAATGCCCTTCACCGCATTTCTGCGCATGGTCCTAAAACTTGACGGCTTGAGTTGTTTGGCGATGGCGGCGCTATTGGTGCCATTTAGTCAGCAGCTGTCGAGACTGTTCAATATTCCCGCCGCGCTACTGAACGAATCCGGCCTGGCGCTGATTCCTATTGCTATGTTCATCGGCGGGCTGGGAATTCGCGGACGCGGACCAGCGGCGCTCGTCTGGCTGGTCATCGTCGGGAATCTTGGCTGGGTCGTCGCAAGCCTGGCACTTATTGCAAGCCTGCCCGGCATCGCGCCGCTCGGCATCCTTTTCGTCCTGGCTCAAGCGAGCGTTGTCCTGCTCCTATCGGCATTGGAAGCGCGCGGGTTACGCCAGACCTCGGCAGCAATCGCCTAACCGACATGGCGAATATCGGGGTGCTTACGATGCGAAGCGCGATCGCTCGCGAGTTGCTATGCTGGTGACGGTGCCACGATCAGGGGCGCGGCGCTCGACCACTTGGACAATCTATCTGAACATGCCAGTCCAATCCTCGCCAATGTAATAGGGGGCGTCCACAGCAGCCTCCCTGCCGCGGACGCCCCCGATACGCCAAGGGCCGATTGGCCCCTGCCGCTTCGAGCTGGTTATTTTCTGTCGAGCCGGTCGAGCTCTGCTTCCATGGCGCTGATCGATTGTTCGGCCTTGCGCATGCTGTCCTGAATGACGTTTTCATCAATCGACGCCAGCGCGTCACGCTTGATTTTTGCAACATCAATGGCGGCAACCCGGCTCAGCGATGCGCGGATGGTTTCCTTCATCACGTCAGGATCCTGACCGGCTTTCCGAATATCGGCGGCATGGGCGTCGACTTCGCGCAAGGCCATTTCGATCTCCGCCCTCGCGTTCACCATTTCACGACCGCTCATGCCGGTTTCGCGCTCGATTTCCTGGCGCGCACGGGCAATGTCGGCCATCGCTTCTGCCTGCCCCTTGGCCATTTGGGCCCGGGCCTCGCCCAATTCCCGGCGCAACTCGTTGCGCTCCTCTGGGGTCATGTCTTCCAGTTTCATTCGCTTGCCCTTTATCCACACCGTCCCGTCGTCATTGTGCGAAATGTGCGTCGCCACCTGCGCAGCGGCAGGAACCGCAACCGCGGCCGTCGGCGGCGCCCATGTCACCGGCGTTGCCAGCGATGTCGGCGCGGCGGGCACTGCTGCTGCAGCGGCACGTGCCGGCGCGGCCGCGCTGGCCGGAAGGGCCTGGGAATTGGCGTCGACATAAGTGATCGCCCGTGTCGCGGTCAGCGGCAGCGCGATTGCGGCGGCCAGCAATATGGTAACAGTGCCAATGGTACGTCGCCGATTTGAAGTGGTCGTAAGCATGGATTGTAGCCTCCTGTGCAGGGTCTTTCGCTGATCGAGCGCGCTGGCTAGCAGCAACGCCCGCCCCGAAGCGGCCTTGGCAATCGCCCGACCATAATCGGCGCGATCACCAGGGCAGGCCTTGTCCAGGACCCGGGCATCACACGCTGCTTCCTGATCAAACCGGAAAGCAGCGTAGGACCACCAGGCAAGTGGGTTGAACCACTGGAGGCTTAGGAGGACGAAGGCAAAACTATTGGCGAACAGGTCGCCGTGACGATGGTGGGCGATCTCATGATCAAGCGCGAGGCGGCGTTCCCGATCGCCAAAACGCCGGTCAAAATCGGCCGGAACTGCGATTACCCGATCGATCAGGCCGAACGCGACCGGACCTCTAACCGCATTGGACCGAACCAACCGAATGGCACCAATCCGGGCCAGTGCCACCCCACCTGTCAGAATCTCGATGCGTTGGCGGCGATAGTCGCCGAACCCCCGCGCTAACAGGCCTAGCGCGACCGCGAACCACACCGCCACCGCGATTGTCGGCCAGCCACCCAGGGCATCCACAAGACTGGCTGATGGCGCAGTGATATTGGGGAGCAAGCGCGGCTCGGCGGAAATGGCCGGATGGAATATGTCGTCCGAAATCGGATTGGGGGCCGGACGAACGACTGTCTTACTCAAGGCCGGCATCAGGGCGCGACCGGCGGGCAGCAGCCAAAGAGCATAGGCAACCCGCGAGCCGAAATGCTGGCGGACCGGCTGACGGATCAACAGGACCAACAGCATTAATGCAGACGTTGCGAGGAGCGTATCGAGAAGCCAATCGCTCATGACTTCAGCTCCTTCAGCAGCTTTTCAATCGCCTCGATGTCGGCGTCGTCGAGCGCGTCCTCTTCGGCAAGCCGTGCCATCAGCGGCGACAGCTGCCCCCCAAACAGACGATCGACGAAGCGGCGCGATTCCTTGCCCAGCATGGAATCGCGGGCGACCACGGGCCGATAAAGAAAACGGCGACCGTCCTTATCGAACGCGACGACGCCTTTGGCGGTCAGCCGCGATAACAGCGTCTTAACGGTAGCGAGCGTCCATTCCCGATCATCGCTTAGGGCGTCGGCAACGTCGGTCGCGGACTGCGGTGCCTTGGAATACCAAAGCACTTCCATCACCGCCCATTCGGATTCGCTGATTCGCCGGTCCATCCGCCATCCTTTCGATGACGCATGTAGTCGATTCGACTACATATGTAAACAATTGATCGCGAGAACCGCCCCAAATGTCTTGCGGAGTTTATTCCTTGTTTGTGGCGTCGTCGGCTTTTGCCTTGCTCTTACCGCTCCGTCCTGACCGGGCACCGCGTCGCTAGGCGCGTCTGTTTTCAGCTCCCCATCACTGGACACGCGCGCGATTTCCGCCGCCAACTCACCGTCTATGCGGGCCTTGGCCTCGGTCGTCACCTCATCGCTGGCGGCAACCTTCATCCGCGCGTCCCGAAGCGTCCGGAGCCAGCTTGCCTTCGTCGATCCCTTATACGCACATAGCTTCAGCGACTTGTCATCACCGGGTTCTGCCCCGACGAGCTGGACAGCGGTTTCAAAATGATAGGTTTCACAATCGACGACTTTGCCGCCAATGGTCGTTGGCGCGGGAGCGGCCTCCTGGACCGGCTCACCTTCCGGCGATGGTCCCTGAACCTGGAGCGCGGCAGCGATAGCGAAGGCAAGAAACATCAGTCACTCCTGAATTGTACGGCATGTGCATGGTCGTTGCGGCGACAGCGCACTCAACAAAATGTCACGTGACGCTTTGCTGAACCAGATCGCCGTGATTTCTGTCGGAAAACTTTACGCATCGCGTCGCGATGGGTGAGACGGCAGGAGAATTAATGGCTGTTTTTTGCTATTCTTGTGAATTGGCACGGGGGTTGCAATGTTAATTGCGTCCACTTGGTTCCACACCAAATCCAAGGGGCGGCAAAAGCGGTTTCTGGTCCCGCTGCTGCCGCCCCTTTTGATTTTCAGCGATGTTTAGGCGGCGGCCCCAACCAGCTGTTGCAGTTCGCCGCTTTCAAACATTTCCATCATGATGTCGCTTCCGCCGACAAATTCACCCTTCACATAAAGCTGCGGGATGGTCGGCCAGTCAGAATATTCCTTGATGCCCTGGCGGATTTCCTGATCCTGCAAAACGTCGACGGTTTCATATGTCGCGCCCAGATGATCAAGAATTGCCACCGCGCGACTGGAAAAACCGCATTGCGGGAACAAGGCGCTGCCCTTCATGAACAGCACCACATCATTCGACGTAACGAGCGCGTCGATCCGCTCTTTTGCATCACTCATTCATGGTCTCCGCTAGGCACTGCCGTTTCTAGTTGCAGCGCGTGAAGCTCTCCCCCCATTCGGCCGCCGAGCGCCTTATACACCATCTGGTGCTGCCGAACGCGGCTGACACCGGCAAAGGACGGCGCGACAACCCGCGCGGCATAATGGTCGCCGTCACCGGCAAGATCGCGAATTTCGACAACCGCGTCCGGGATCGCGGCGACGATCATTGCCTCAATCTCTTCCGCGGCCATCGGCATTAGTTGCTGGCCTCGATAATCTGGCGGCGGGCCTCGACCGTCTTGAAACCCAGCGCATCGCGGATCTGGCTTTCGTCGGTTTCAACCCCGGCCGACGTCAGGTCGCCCAGCAACTTGCGGATGACATCTTCGTCGCCCGCATGTTCGAAATCGGCGCGGACCACATCCTTGGCATAAGCTTCCGCCTCGACTTCGCTCAATCCCATTTTCTCGGCCGCCCAATGGCCCAGAAGCTTGTTGCGGCGTGCGGTGATCCGGAACTGCATTTCCTCATCATGAGCAAACTTTGCTTCAAAGGCGCGTTCGCGATCGTCGAAACTGGTCATAGAGGATCCTTTTATCTTGTTTGCTCGCCAGATAGGCGGCCATTGGTGTCCGCGCAATGAAAAGCGGGCCCGACTTGGATGCCGGACCCGCTATGACTTGCGAATTGTGCGGACGTCAGGCGGCGATCAGCACATGCGATCCAATGTCAGTGATGCCGTATAGCTTTGCTGCGAACTGCGTCGGCAAACGAATACAGCCATGGGAAGCGGGTTCACCCGGATTATGACCGGCATGCATGGCGATCCCGTAATTATCTAGACGCTGCATATACGGCATCGGCGCGTTGTTATATTTCCGGCTTCGATGCATCGGCTTTTTCTCGAGCACCGGGAAAATGCCTGTGGGCGTAATCTTGCCTTCCTTGGCCGTCGACACCGACGCCGCGCCAATCAACGTCCCGCTACGATAGGCATAGGCCATCTGATCGGACAGGCTGATGATCACCTCCACGTCACCGGGTGACGTTCCGTCAGCATCCCACACGTAGCGGTTGGGGCCGAGGTTTTCCTTTCCGAAGCGTTCGTACAGATCCTGCCGGGCCTGATAAGCGGCATCGGAGGCCATTTCACGCGCTTCCGGGGTTTCAATGGTTGCGAAGGCGGTTTGCGGCATCGATAGGGCGAAGATCGCCGATGCCAGCGCCACGGCCAGCTTGGTCATTTTCGGTCTCTTTATTCAAAATTGCTTTGAATTTGAAACGGCGGACTGCAGCCGTAGTTCCATTAGTTACGCATTCGTAACATCATCTATGCGGCCGCGGCTCCCGACCCTTTGTTACGATCACGAATTAACCGCGATGTCTCGTCGAACGGACGCGCCGGCCCGAACAAATATCCCTGACCATAGGTACAACCTAGCGCCTGAAGGAAATCATGCTGCGCCCGCGTTTCTACGCCTTCGGCAACCACTTCGATCTGGATTGCGCCAGCAAGGCCAATCAAGGCATCGACAATGGCCCCATCACCTGGGTCAATCTGCAGGTCGCGAACAAAACTTCGGTCGATCTTGATGATCTCGACCGGAAATTGTTTTAGATGTGACAGCGACGCAAAGCCGGTTCCAAAATCGTCAAGCGCAAGGCGGATCCCCCGCGCCGCCAACTGGCGAAACGTACGCTCAACCTGCTCGGCCCCGCGCCCAAGCAAGACGCCTTCCGTCACTTCGATTTGAATGCATGACGCGTCGATCCCATGGCCATCAATCTGCCCAAGCAGGCGATCGGCAAAATCCGCGCGCATCAATTCCGTTGCAGAGGCATTGATCGCCACATGGCCAACGCTCAGCCCATCGGCGCGCCACCGGACAATATCATCAATCACGCGTTCGACCATTCGGTCTGCCAGACGCGACGCCAGCGACGGTTCCTCAAATGCTGCCGATATCACTTCAGGCCCAACATGGGACTGCCCCGGCACGCACACACGAAGCAATGCTTCAAACCCGACAATCTCACCGGTGCCAAGCCGGACCTGAGGCTGATAGAAGGGCGTAATGTGGCCCTGCGCCAATGCATGTTCGGCCGCGGCAAGCATGTCGCGCCGTTCCACCATCTGCGTCCACAAGCTCGGATCATAAAGACGGCACGTACCGCGCCCCGCCGCCTTGGCTTCATACAGGGCCAGATCAGCGTGCTTCAACAAAGTTTCACTATCGTCGCCGCGCGACAAGGTGGTGGCGCCGACACTGGCGCGGCAAAGGATATTCTGGCCGTGATACGCGCAGGGCTGTCGCAGCAGGTCGAGCAGCTGATTGCCAACCCGCTCCAACTCATCGGCCGAATGAACATTGGCGAGCATGATGCCGAATTCGTCGCCGCCAAGGCGCGCCACCATGTCCTGATCGCTCGTCGCCGATAGTAGCCGCTGCGCAAAGGCGGACAGCACCGCGTCACCGGCGTCGTGGCCCAATGTGTCGTTAATCAGTTTGAATTCGTCGACATCGACAATCATCAGCGCGAAACTGGTCCCGTCGCGGTGATGCTGTTCGATCCACTCACCAAGGCTGCGATGGAATAGGGCGCGGTTGCCAAGCCCGGTTTGGCGATCATGATAGGCAAGGTGCGCGGCATCCGCTTCGGCATCGGCAATTGCCTTTGCTGACCGACGAAGCCGCCGCCCCGTCATGGTCGCGAACAACGTTAAACCGGCAAGGATAATCGCGACCCACGGCAACATCTTGGCCAGAATGCGCGTGCCGAATTTCTCGGGTGAGAAGATGAAATAC
Source organism: uncultured Sphingomonas sp. (assembly GCF_946478955.1). Next base: position 138,105 of record NZ_CAMLDL010000003.1, read on the forward strand.
CCCATCGGCTCGCCCCAGTCGGTCGACAACGCAATCGCCCGATCCGACCCGGTTACGTCAGGATGGCTGGAAAAGCGCGGCGCGCGCAGAAGCTGGCGGGCGCTGACCTGGGCCAGGAAACCCTGATCCAGATAGCGAACCGAAATGATGATCGGCCATTCGCCCTTTTTGGCCACATATCCGTCGGTCGCCGGGATGATGTTGGAGGCGCTGACTGCCGCAGGCCGCCCGTTGACGAGAAGCATATGAGCAACATGGTAGGTGCGCCAGCGCCGCTTCATCTGATCCCTGGTGTGGGATGAACCGGGCAAATAGTCATGCGGGCCCCGTGCCACCGCACCGGGATTGCGAAGGGCAGCTACCATGTGCCGAACGCTATTGAACACGCGGAAATATTGCATCGGGTCGACCGAACCCTGTCCGACATAGGCAAACACCGGGCGATCGCGAGCATCCAGGATATAAACTTCATTGTGCCCATAAAGCTGACTGAGATAGCCGCCGGCATTGCCTTCCAGCCATTCCTGGTCTGGCTTTGGACGGCTGGCATGATCGGCGAGTTCATCCCAAACAGCCACGCTTTCCTGCTGCAAGGCGACGTCGTCGACGCTGCTTTCAAGGGCTTGCTTGGCGAGCAAAGTCTGGCGCTCGACCATCGCCCGGTCACCTTCGCGCGTGGCCCAATACAGGCCGAAGAATGACAAGATAACAGCGCCGATGACGAGGAAATGAATCACGCGATCGATCAGCCGCGACATATAGTCGTTGCTGCGCTCTGCCACCCGGCGAAAGTCAGACCGCTCCCCTACCATACGCACGCGCTACGCGCGAAAGGCTAACAATTCGTAAGGAGAACGCGATTTAACCGTGCTTAAATCAGCTCGTTCAATCGAGTGTCACGACAAGCTTGCCGATAACTGTCCGCGCGCCCAACGCCGCAATCGCCTCGCCGCCGCGTTCAAGCGGATAGGTCGCACTAACCGTCGGGGCGATTTTCCCGTCGTCCCAAAGCCGGAAAAGTTCGGCAACATGCGCAGCATTGGCCTTTGGATCACGCGCGGCGAACGCCCCCCAGAACACTCCGCAGACATCACAGCTTTTTAGAAGCGTCAGGTTAAGCGGCAGCTTTGGGATTCCGGCGGGAAAGCCCACCACAAGATATCGTCCTTCCCATGCGATCGACCGGAGCGCGGGCTCGGCATAATCGCCGCCGACGGGATCATAGATGACGTCGGCGCCGTCCGGCCCGACTGCATCCTTGAACAATTGGGCGAGTGACTTCTGGCCTGCTGTATCAAATGGTCCTGGTGGATAAATGACAACGTCATCGGCCCCGGCCGCGCGCGCGGCATCCGCCTTTCCCGCGCTGGATACGGCAGCCACGACCCGTGCCCCGCGCGCCTTGCCAAGTTCAACGGCGGCCAGCCCCACGCCACCCGCAGCGCCCAAGACCAGCAATGTTTGTCCAGCCGCAAGTTTTCCCCGATCGTACAATGCATGAATCGAGGTGGCGTAAGTCAGTAGCAGCGCCGCCCCGTCGACATAACTATGATCTACGGGCAGGCGAAAGGCCGAGCGCGCCGGTATAACAATCTGCTCTGCCAATCCGCCCCAGCCTGGAACTGCAATGACGCGGTCGCCCACGGCCCATCCCTCAACGCCATCACCAACGGCCACGACGTCTCCAGCAATCTCACCGCCCGGCGCAAAGGGCCGCGGCGGTTTGAACTGATACTTGTCTTCGATAATTAGCGTGTCCGGAAAATTGATCGCGGCAGCACGAACACGGATCAAAAGATCGCCAGCTCCCGCGGCGGGGGCTTCTATCTCATCGAGAGAAAGTGTTTCCGGTCCACCCACTGCATGGCTTCGCAACACTCGCATTAGCGCGCACTCCCGCTGATGTATTCCGTCGCCGGTGTGGCGCTTCAGGAGGATGATGGCAGTGTCCGAAGCTGGCGGCAAATGCCGAATAGGGCGATCAGGCTTTCATTGGGCAAAAGTTGGAAATTCGGGCAGTTTGGCGATGTCATTTGGCTCGTGCTGAATAATCACCTTGGCGCCAAGATTCTTGGCCAACCCTTCAAACCGATCGCTGGATGCCAGCGTATCGGCGCGATTGACGTTGAATGTTGGAACGCCGTTCATTTTGCGATTTTCGGAGAAATGAAACTGGTCGCCAGAAATTAGAACCGGGCCGCTCGCCAGTTTGACCAGCAACGCATGATGACCTTCCGTATGGCCTGGAAGGTTGATCATCATTACCTTGCCATCACCGAATATGTCGTAATCCCCCTCTACCTCAACCAATTTTCCACCGCCCGTCAGCCAGCGCCGATACCGCGGCTCCGCTGGTGGCCATCGGCGCGCGATAGCCATGTCGTCCTTGCCCGCTAGCAATGTTGCATCCGGAAAGTCCGCCAACTGGCCGGTATGATCATAGTGATAATGGCTGATCCCGACGAAATTGATCACAGACGGCTTCAAACCCCCTTTTGCCAATTGGGTTACGATCGTGGCCTTGAGCGCGCTGCCTTGCTTGTCGCGAGGTTTGCCAACCAACCCGCCGTCAACGCCGGTGTCCCACAAAAGATAACGATCCCCGTCACGTATCAGGTAGCAACTGGCAGCGAGCAGCTTCTTTTGCCCGGCATAGAGACCAGTATCGTTAAAAGACCCCAGATCATTAATCTGCACGTCGCCGCAGTCCAGCCGAGCAACGGCGACGGTGCCCTGCGTTTTTACGGGCGCCGGTTGGGCCAACGCCAACGCGCTCAGTAACGCCAATTCCAGGTTCAGCATATCGTCTCCACACCGGTTTGCATTGGCGCCATGCTCGGACAAGATCAGGCCTCGCGGTCAACACGGAGCAGCCTGAGCGTCGCTTTGCACCTGCCAACTGTCACCGACCAAAGCGATTGGCAGACCAAACTAGTCTAGCGGTCAGAAGAGGATGCCGACCCGCCTTATTCGTCGTAATGTGCCGTCGTCTTTTCCCGAACCTCCTCGGCCGTCACGCCCGGTGCCAGCTCGATCAGCTTGAACGGGCTGTCATGGTCCGGCCGCTGGAACACGGCGAGGTCGGTGATGATCATGTCGACGACATTCTTGCCGGTCAGCGGCAGCGTGCATTCGGGGATGAACTTGGGGCTGCCGTCCTTGGCGACATGCTCCATCACCACGATGATCTTCTTGACGCCGGCGACCAGGTCCATGGCGCCGCCCATGCCCTTGATCATCTTGCCGGGGATCATCCAGTTGGCGATGTCGCCATTCTCCGCAATTTCCATCGCACCAAGCACGGTCAGGTCGATATGCCCGCCGCGGATCATCGCAAAGCTGTCTGAAGAACTGAAGAAGCTCGACGAGGGAAGCTGGCTGATCGTCTGCTTGCCGGCATTGATCAGGTCTGCATCAACCTCATCGGGATAGGGAAACGGCCCGATCCCGAGCATGCCATTCTCGGACTGAAGCGTAACCTCCATCCCATCCGGAATATTGTTCGCTACCAGTGTCGGAATACCGATCCCCAGGTTCACATAATAGCCGTCACGCAGCTCCTTCGCGGCCCGCGCCGCCATCTGATTGCGGTCCCAAGCCATTATGTACGCTCCCGTGTCGTCGTAAATTCAATCTTCTTGTCGTAGGGCGAGCCGTTGATCATCCGCTTCACATAGATGCTTGGCAGATGAATGGCGTCGGCGTCGAGTGACCCGACCGGTACAATCTCCTCAACCTCGGCCACGCACACTTTCCCGCACGTTGCAGCCGGCGCGTTGAAGTTTCGGGCGGTTTTGCGGAAGATGAGGTTGCCGATCTCGTCGGCCTTCCAGCCCTTGATGATGGCGAGGTCAGCGCGGATGCCGCGCTCGAGGATATAATCCTCTCCATCGAAATTCTTGACCTCTTTACCCTCAGCGACCTTCGTGCCGACGCCGGTCTTGGTGTAGAAACCGGGGATCCCCGCCCCGCCCGCGCGCATTCGCTCGGCCAGCGTGCCCTGCGGACAGAATTCGACCTCCAACTCACCGGCCAGATATTGCCGCTCAAACTCCTTATTCTCGCCGACGTAGGACGAGATCATCTTCTTCACCTGCTTGGTGCGGAGCAGCTTGCCGAGCCCTTCATTGTCGATCCCGGCATTGTTCGACGCAATGGTCAGGTCTTTCACGCCCGACCGCACAATCGCATCAATCAGCCGTTCGGGAATGCCACAAAGGCCAAAGCCGCCTGCCGCAATTGTCATGCCGTCGAACAACAGCCCGTCGAGGGCCGTGTCGGCGTCGGTGTAAATCTTCTTGGCCATTTTCACTCCTCGTCATCGCGAGGAGCGTAGCGACGCGGCGATCCAGACTGGATTGCTTCGCTACGCTCGCAATGACGCTAAATTACCCGCGCAGCTTCGCGAGCACGCCCTGCAGCGCCATCGCGTTCGACATGTCGCCTTCGACCTTCAGCTTGCCGGTCATAAACGCGGTCATACCGTCGAGCTGACCGCCGGCCATGGCCTGCCAGTCGTCCCAGCTGATCTTGATCGTCGTGTCGGCGTCGCCGCCATCTTCGCTAACCGCATTCGCCTTGCCGTCGAGCATGATCGTGCCCGCATCACCAAAATCGAGTTTCACCGTCTTGCCAGGCAGCCATGCCTGGGCATCGTTCATCTTGGCGGCGAGTTCACTCTTGGTCATCGATCACTCCTGTTTTTTGTTGCAACTGACCTAGCGGGCAGAAGTTGCAGGTTCAAGGCGGGGTTGGCGAAGTGCCTCGCAAAGCCTATCTGGCAGCCCATGAGCTACGACGCAGACCTCCAACTTTTCATCGATGGCGCGTGGAAGAGCGGCGAAGACCGCGACACTTTCAACGTCATCAATCCTGCAACTGCCCAGACCATCGCCGAAGTGCCGCTCGCGACTGAGGCTGACCTCGACGAGGCGCTGGCCGCCGCCGAGCGCGCCTTCCCCGCCTGGCGTGCCACCGACGTCGAAAAGCGCAGTGCGATCCTGAAAAAGGCGGCGAAGCTGCTTCGCGAACGCAGCGACGAAATCGGCCGTCTGCTGACGCAGGAACAGGGTAAGCCCTTCCCGGAAGCCAAAGGCGAAGTGATTGGCGCCGCGTCGATGTTCGATTGGTACGCCGAAGAGATTAAACGCGATTATGGCCGCGTCCTTGTCCGCCCGATTGGCCAGCGCAGCCTGGTGATGCACCAGCCAGTTGGCGTGGTCGCCACTTTCACCCCGTGGAACTTCCCGATCTACCTGCTGGCCAAGAAGGTCGCCGCTGCGCTCGCCGCAGGCTGCACCGTCATTTCCAAGCCGCCTGAAGAAACCCCGGCGTCCACCGGCGCGGTCGCCCGCGCGCTCCACGATGCGGGCATTCCGCAGGGCGTGTTCCAGCTGGTCCACGGCGTCCCTGACATGGTCAGCCGCCACCTGATCGGCTCGCCCATCGTCCGCAAGGTCAGCTTCACCGGCTCCGTGCCCGTAGGCAAGCATCTGATGCGCCTCGCCGCCGACGGCGTGAAGCGCCTGACGCTCGAACTCGGCGGTCATGCGCCGGTCCTGATCTTCGACGATTGCGACCTGGAAAAGACGCTCGACATGGTCGTTCCGCAGAAATTCCGCAACGCGGGGCAGGTCTGCGTCTCACCCACCCGCTTCTACATTCAGGAAGGCATTTACGATGCGTTCGTGAGGGGCTTTGCAGAGCGCACGCAAAAAGTCGTCACCGGCAACGGTCTCGACGAAGCGACCCGCATGGGCCCGCTCGCCAACGGCCGCCGACCCGACGCCATCGACTCGCTCGTCCGTGATGCCGAAAAGAAGGGTGCCCGCATCCTCGCTGGCGGCCAGCGCGGCGATGACGGTTTCTTCTTCCAGCCGACATTGCTCGCCGACGTGCCGCTGGAGGCCGACATCATGTCGAACGAACCGTTCGGCCCGGTCGCCGCCGCCCGTCCGTTCAAGGATTTCGATGAAGCCATTGAACAGGCCAACCGGCTCCCGTTCGGCCTAGCCGCCTTCGCCTTCACCGAAAACGGCCGCCGCGCCAATATGCTCGGCGATCTGATCGAGGCTGGCATGGTCGGCATCAACAGCTTCGCCGTTAGCGGCGCCGACACCCCGTTCGGCGGGGTAAAGGATTCAGGTTTCGGGTCCGAAGGCGGCAAGGAAGGGCTGGAAACCTACCAGGTAGTGAAGGCGATCCATCAAGCGTAGCTGGAGTTCCCCTGCAACAAGCAGGGGAACAACCGGTTTTCCCCTGACGAGCGGACATAGCCGTGCGTGATCACCCTTTACGGGTCCAGCATCTTCACAAATGCCTCCGCAGCCCGGCTAAGCCGCCGCGACCGATGGCGCAGCATGGTGAAATCGCGCCTTGGGAATGGACGGAACAATTGCTTAACCTGCCCGGCATCCAGCCGCGCGCGCGCCGCCAGCTGTGACACCGCGCCGATCAATCGGCTATTCTCGACCGCCGCCAACACCGCGCCATTTGATGGCAACTCCAGCGCGACGTGAATGGTCGCCGGGTCGATGCCCAGTCGCCGCAATCCATTTTCCAGATGACCGCGAGTGCCTGACCCCTTCTCGCGCATCACCCAAGTCGCCGAGCGCAGTGCGTCAACGGCATCGCCGTGACCATGTAGCCGGTGGTTCGGTGCCGCATATATCGCAATTCGATCATCCCCGACGACCCGCGTTGCAAGCAGGGAATCATCGATCTCGCTTTCTATAAACGCCAGGTCGGCGCCGCCGTCGCGCAGGTGCCGGGCCGCATCCTCGCTGTTGCCGACGATCAGTGATTGCTGGATCGCGGGCGCGGTGTCGGCGAACGCGGCCATGCGCGCGGGCAGCCAATAGTTTGCAACGGTCTGGCTCGCTGCAATTCGCAGGGTTCCGCGCGCCAGGCCCGCCAGATCGTCCAATATTTGCCTGGCGGTTTCCGCTCGCGCCAACACGGCTGCTGCTTCGGGTAGGAGCAAGCGTCCGGCTTCGGTCAGTTCTATATGTCGCCCAACCCGATCGAACAGACGCGTATTATGCCGTTCCTCCAACGTGGAAATTGCCGCGCTCACCGCCGGCTGGGTCAGATTGAGCCGCCCCGCCGCCCGAGTCATATTCAGTTCTTCGGCCACGGCCAGAAAGATGCGTAGCTGCTCTAAGGTCATTCCATAAATTTATCTGATTATAATAATCCAATCAATCGATTGGATTAATTTTTCAAGACGTTCGATGCGGGGCCTATGACCAACATCCGTTCGCTCCTGCCAGGCGTTCTGCTTTGCAGCATCATCGCCATAATGTCCGCCGTACTGGCAGCGGTGGAGGTTCGGCTGGTCGGTCAGGCATGGCTTGAGTCATTGGTCATCGCCATCCTTCTCGGCGCCGCAGTGCGCACGGCATGGGCCCCGCCCGCCGCATATCAGGCCGGGATCGACTATTCCGCCAAGTCACTGCTCGAATTGGCTATTGTCCTCATGGGCGCAACGACCAGTCTCGCTGCCATTGCCGGCATTGGTCTGCCACTTCTTTGCGCGATCATCATCACCGTAGCGATCGCCATTATCGGCAGCTACACCATAGGTCGGCTTGTTGGTCTGCCGATGAAAATGGCGCTGCTTATCGCCTGCGGCAATTCAATTTGCGGAAATTCGGCCATCGCCGCCGTTGCCCCGGCCATTAATGCCGACAGTGATGATGTTGCCACCTCAATCGCTTTTACCGCCGTCCTGGGGATCGCCGTCGTCATCGCCGTGCCGATCATCGCCGTTCACCTGAACCTGTCTGCCGTTGCGGGCGGTATTGTTGCCGGCCTTACGGTCTATGCCGTTCCGCAGGTGATTGCGGCCGCTGGACCTATGGGCGCAACCGCCGTGCAGGTTGGCACACTGGTCAAACTTACCCGTGTACTGATGCTTGGACCGGTCGTCGCTACCTTGTCCTTTTTCGTTGGTCGGCGGGAACGCAGTGACAATCCGGCAAATGGGAAGGTGCCATTCACGCGCCTCGTCCCGCCATTCATCCTCGGCTTTATCGGCCTGGCGCTGCTGAATTCGGCTGGCCTGGCGCCGACCGCGATGACCGTCCCGGCCCATTGGCTGAGCAATTCTTTCACCATTCTCGCGATGGCGGCCCTCGGCCTCGGTGTAGATGTTCGCAGCGTCGTGAAGGCCGGGCCCCGGGTCGTCTTCGTGGTCACCGCGTCATTGTTGCTCCTCGGTGGAATTGCGTTAGTCGTCCTTGCCGTCCTGGGCGTCCAATAATTCGCCCCAACATTCCGCATGACGCCCCGCGCGGGGCCCGTTAAGCAGCCGCAATGACCTCCGCCATATTCTCAGGCCGTTGGCCGCTGTTCTGGCTTGGCTGCCTGCTCATCTCCGTTGGCGTGGCGCTACATTTGCCGATGCTGGCGATGGCGCATGACATGGGCAATCACCTCGCCGGAATGGCGATGGACCCCGAAATGTATGTCGGGATGGCGCTGATCGGTGTTGGCGTTCCGCTCGCCATCTACGGCGCGTTGCCTGCAAAACATCGACGCCACAGCAGCCATGCCGGGACAATGTTCGAAGCCCCCGACACCACGCCGCTCAACAAGTGGCACGCGACCGTCCTCGCCGTCCTCATCATCGGCCTCGTCATCGACGTGATGAAGCCCGCAACGCTCGGCTTCGTCCTGCCGGGCCTGCGCGGCGAGTATGACATTGAGAAATCGACGGCCGCCTATTTGCCGTTCGTTGCGTTGGCCGGAACCACCGTCGGCTCCTTCCTGTGGGGTTGGCTAGCAGACATTTACGGCCGCCGGTCAACCATTCTCCTGTCCACCATCCTGTTCGTCTCCACCTCAATCTGCGGCGCGATGCCGGCGTTCCAATGGAACCTCGTCATGTGCTTTCTGATGGGCTGTTCGGCGGGCGGCATGCTGCCGGTGGTTTATACCTTGCTTGCCGAAATCATGCCGCCCCGCGCGCGCAGCTGGGTACTGGTGCTGGTCGGCGGCGTCGGGCTGGTTGGCGGCTATCTCGCGGCGAGCGGCGCGGCGCATTTGCTGGAGCCAATCTACGGCTGGCGCGCGCTATGGCTTCAGGGCTTTCCGACCGGTCTCCTGCTCCTCGCCCTCGCCCGCTTCATCCCGGAATCCCCCCGCTTCCTGATGGAACAGGGCCGCGAGGACGAACTCGCCCTGATGGAGCAACGCTTCGGCATTGTCCGTCGGCAGAAACCGCCCGTTCCCGACGATGCCGCCCAGGCTTCACAGCGTCACAACAAGCTCACCTTCGCCCTCGTCATCACCGCGCTCGCGTGGAGCTTCGTCAATTTCGGCCTGCTGCTCTGGCTTCCGACTGACCTCGAGGCGCGCGGCTACAGCGTATCGGTCGCCACCGGCATCATCGCCAAGTCCGCCCTGCTCGCCCTGCCTACCATCGCCATCGGCGCGCTGCTCTACAGCCGGTGGAGCAGCAAGAAGACGCTGATCCTCACCATCATCCTGACCCTCGCCGGATTGGCAGGCGCCCTGCTTCCGGCGGAAACCTTGTCGCAGGAACCGGTACTGATCACCGTCATCGCCCTGCTAGTGGTCGGCACCAACGGCCTGATCGCCGTCCTCCTCCCCTACGCAGCCGAGAACTACCCTCTCGGCATCCGCGGCCGCGCCACCGGCCTGGTCGCGGGGGCCAGCAAAGTCGGCGGCGTCGCGGTGCAGGGCTTCGCGCTCGCGGGCCTTATCCCGACATTGGGCGGCGCAGCGCTGGCGCTGGTCGGCCCGATGGCGCTGTCGGCAGTGCTGGTCGGATATGCAGGCAGAGAAACGCGGGGTCGCTCGCTAAGGGAGTTGGAAGCAGGGGTCTAAGCCGCCACTTAGTCATTCCCGCGTAGGCGGGAATCCCGCTTATTCGCCTCATTAAACCGGCTCGGAGCCATCAATCGTTTAGCCTAGCGATGCTGGCTGGGGCACAGCGTCATTCCCACTTCTGCGGGAATGACGAAATTGGGGCGTCGGGTTTCGACCCATTTCGGACAATCATTTTCGTCGAATTGCCTTCGCTGGTCACGCTGGCAAAAATCTAGATCGCCGAACAAGTCCCTCTCCCCGCCGGGAAGAGGCATATCTATTTTCCACTCAATTCCGACATTCCGCTGTCCTACGGCCTGCCAATCGTGCCACTTTCTATCATCGGCTCTTTGACATCGATAAAGGACATAATACGCGCCGCGACAATTGCCGCCACGAAGGTGAATCTTTGTGAAGATTGGCGGCGACCCCCTACTTATACGCCCCCTCGCGCAGGTTGATTCCATGCTCCACCCACGCCTTCAGCGCGCAGAGCATCTGGGACCAGCCCATGCAGTTGGAATAACTCGCCTTCAGGCCGTTATCAGTGTCGGGCCAGCCGCTTTCGCTGACCTCAACCTTGGTCCGCTTATCGTCATCAACGGGTGAAAAGGTGAACACGACATTGGTTTGAAATTTGTCGCTCCCCTCATTCGCACCCCATCGCAGCGCGATACGCTCGCCCGGCACCACCTCGACGACTTCGACCGGAAATGCGCCGGGAAAATCATGGAAATCCCATATCACCGTCCCGCCCGTCTCCAGCCATCCGCTAGCGCCGCCGGTGGTGAAATAGGCAGAAAGTTTCGCCGGATCGGCGACGGCGTCGAACACCTCGGCGACCGGGCGGCTGACATGGATGAAGACGGTGAATTCGGGTTTCATCGGGATTGCTCCTACCGTTCGTCCAATCAACGTTGTCGGCGGCGCTTCGATCCGCTTTGTCAAACGCGTCGGCCCTCGCTAAAGCGCCCTTCATGACCCAACGTACCGGCGGACAGATCCTTGTCGATCAGCTCAAGATTCAGGGCTGCGATCGTATTTTCACCGTTCCAGGCGAAAGCTTCCTCGCCGTTCTCGACGCGCTGCATGACGCGCCGGAGATTCAGACGGTGGTGTGCCGGCAGGAGGGCGGCGTTGCCTATATGGCCGACGCCGATGGCAAGATGACCGGTCGGCCCGGCGTCGCCTTTGTCACCCGTGGTCCCGGCGCAACCAACGCAAGCGCCGGCGTCCATGTCGCCTTTCAGGACTCCACCCCGATGATCCTGTTCGTCGGCGACCTCGACCGCGCCGACCGCGACCGCGAAGGCTTTCAGGAAATCGACATGGCGGCGTTTTTCGGCCCCGTCGCCAAATGGGCCGCACGCATCGATGACGCCCGGCGCATCCCTGAATATGTCGCCCGCGCCTACCGCGTTGCCACGTCAGGACGCCCCGGTCCGGTCGTCCTCGCTATCCCCGAAGACATGCTGCGCGATGTGGTGGAGGCCGACGACCGCCCCGCCGTCCCGCCAATCAACCAGCCGCCTTGCGCGGGTGCGGTCGAGGCGCTGTTCGGGCTACTGAAGGAAGCTACCAACCCGGTCGCGATCATTGGCGGCGGCGGCTGGAACCCGGCGGCGGCGCATTTCTTTGAGACATTTGCCTCGCGGTACGGCATTCCCACCGCTGCGGCCTTCCGCCGTCAAGACGCGATGGACAATGAATGCCGCGTCTATGCCGGACAGCTCGGCTACGGTCCCAACCCCAAGCTTCAGCAGCGCATCCGCGAGGCGGACCTGCTGCTCGTCGTCGGCGCCCGCCTCGGCGAAAGCACGACCGACGGCTACAAGCTGATCACCCCCGATCACCCCGACCAAATCATCGTCCACGTCCACCCCGACCCCAACGAGCTTGGCCGCGTCTATGCGACCCAGTTGCCGATCTGTGCGGAGATGGATGAATTCGCCGAAGTCGTCGCCGACTGGCACGACCCCGACCTCGTCCCGTTCAAGGCGGGCGAGGACGCGCACCGTGAATGGCTGGAATGGTCCGAGCCCGCCCCGCGCGACGGCGTGAAGCTCGACCTTGGCCCCTGCGTCAAGGCGATGCGCGACGCGATGCCGGCGGGCACCATCATCTGCAACGGCGCGGGCAATTTCTCCGGCTGGTGGCACCGCTATTGGCATTATGGCGTCGCGCCAACGCAGCTTGCGCCGACCAGTGGGACGATGGGATACGGCCTTCCCGCCGCCGTCGCCGCCGCGATCCGTTTCCGCGACCGCCCGGTGGTGTGCGTCGCCGGGGACGGCGATTTCCTGATGAATGGGCAGGAACTGGCGACCGCTGCGCAATATGGCGCCGATGTCCTGGTCATCCTGGTCGACAACGGCGCCTATGGCACCATCCGCATGCACCAGGAGCGCGACTATCCGAACCGGCTGAGCGCGACCCAGCTATCTAACCCGGATTTCGCCAAGCTGGCAGAAGCCTATGGGGGCTATGCTGAGCGGGTCGAGACAACGGCCGACTTCGCCCCCGCCCTCACCCGCGCGATGGCGAAAAAGGGTATCCGCCTGCTCCACTGCATCACCGACGTCGAAGTGATCACCAACCAGACGACGATTTCGAAGCTGCACGCCCGCTAACGAAAAAGGCCGCCCATGCGGAGCGGCCTTTTTTTCAACACGGTAAAGCGATGATTATTCGCTAATGTCCTTTTTCAGGTCCTTGGCGGCGCCTTCGGCCTTGCCCTTCAGCACTTGGGCCGCGCCCTTGCCTTCCTGCACAATGCCTTCGACCTGAAGATTCTCATTGCCGATGATCTTGCCGACCTCTTCCTTCACATTGCCAATGGCCTCGTTCGCATAGCCTTTGGCCTTGTCGGTATACTCACCCATGTCGCGCCTCCTTGAAAATGATTTCAGAACACCAACGGGCCAACATCAATTAAGTTTCGGATCGCAATGCGAAATTAGATAAGGCCAGCAAGCGGACTACTCGGATCGGCATAGCGGCGCTTGCCCATGCGGCCCGCCAGATAGGCCTCGCGCCCCGCGTCTACCGCCAGCTTCATCGCGCGGGCCATGCGGATCGGGTCTTTGGCTTCGGCGATGGCGGTGTTCATCAACACGCCGTCACAGCCCAGCTCCATCGCCACCGCGCTGTCGCTCGCGGTTCCCACGCCCGCATCGACCAGCACCGGCACGCTCGCACCTTCGACGATCAATCGGATTGTCACCTGGTTCTGGATGCCCAGCCCGCTGCCAATCGGCGCGCCCAGCGGCATGATCGCCACCGCACCCGCCTCTTCCAATTGCTTCGCGGCAATCGGGTCATCCACGCAATAGACCATCGGGTGAAAGCCCTCATTGGCCAGTACCTCGGTCGCGCGCAGCGTTTCCTTCATGTTGGGATAGAGCGTCCGCGCTTCGCCCAGCACCTCCAGCTTGACCAGATCCCATCCTCCTGCCTCGCGCGCCAGGCGCAGCGTACGGATTGCGTCTTCGGCCGTGAAACAGCCCGCCGTGTTGGGCAGATAGGTGATCTTCTTCGGGTCGATATAATCCATCAACACCGGCTGCGACGGGTCGGAGATATTCACCCGCCGGACCGCAACCGTGACAATCTCCGCCCCGCTCGCCTCAACGGCGGCGGCGTTTTCGGCGAAATCCTTATACTTCCCGGTCCCGACAATCAGCCGCGAGGTGAAAGTACGACCAGCAACGGTCCATGTGTCCGACAAAATCAACCTCCACCGACAAAATGCACAATCTCAAACTTGTCCCCGTCCGCCACCGTGACCTCGCCCAGCGTCGAGCGCGGCACAATCTCAAGATTGCGTTCCACCGCCACCTTCTTCGGGTCGAGCCCGATGCCCGCGACCATCGCGGCGATGCTGCTGCCGTCCGGGATCTGCCGGGGTTCGCCGTTGATGGTGACGCTGAGGGACATGCTTCACGCTTTCGCTTCACGAATGGGATTGGGGTCCATATAGGGGCTCTCCATGCCGACGCCACCGCTGATCTTCATCTTGAATGGCCCCAACCTCAATTTGCTGGGGACGCGAGAGCCGGAGATTTACGGATCGCAGACTCTCGATGATATTGCTGGCGACCTTTATCGGCAGGCTGAGGAATTGGGCGTGGTTGTCGATATCCGCCAGTCGAACCATGAAGGTCACCTGATCGACTGGCTGCACGAAGCACAGGCGTCGGGCGCGAAAGCCGTCATCATTAATCCCGGCGGTTACAGCCACACCTCCGTCGCGTTGCACGACGCGGTGAAGGCGATTTCGACTCCGGTGATCGAGGTCCATTTGTCCGACCCGGAAACCCGCGAATCCTTCCGCCACATCGACCTTGTCGCCCTTACGGCAACCCAGGTTTTCAAGGGGGAAGGCGCACGCGGCTACGCACTGGCACTGGACGCGGCGGCTTCGCTCTGACAAGGCGCGCCAACGAATTTTGGAGAAGTTGAATTATGGCCGATCACAAGGACGGACATTCGATGCGGGTCGATACCGCGCTGGTGCGCGAACTCGCCGAGTTGCTTTCCGCCAATGACCTCTCGGAAATTGAGGTCGAAGATGGTGATCGCAAGATCAAGGTGAAGCGCGGTGGTGCACCGGTCGTCAGCTATGCGGCTGCCCCGGTTGCCGCGCCAGCCGTTGCAGCCCCGGCCGCTGCTCCCACTGCCTCGGCCGCGAGCGATCCTGGTTCAGCCCCGCCCCCGCTCGACGCAGTACGTTCACCGATGGTCGGCACCGCCTATCTGTCGCCAGAGCCTGGTGCCAAGGCATTCATCGAAGTCGGTCAGACTGTGAAACAGGGCGACACGCTGATGATTATCGAGGCGATGAAGGTGATGAACCCGATTACCGCGCCGAAAGCCGGAACGATCGCGCAGATCCTGATTGGCGATACCCAGCCGGTCGAGTTCGACCAGCCCCTCGTCGTCATCGGGTAAGCGCCGATCATGGCCATTCAGAAGCTCGTCATCGCCAATCGCGGCGAAATCGCGCTGCGCATCCACCGTGCCTGTCACGAAATGGGCATCAAGACGGTTGCGGTCCATTCGACCGCCGATGCCGATGCCATGCATGTGCGCCTTGCCGACGAAGCCGTCTGCATCGGGCCGCCGCCGGCCAAGGACAGCTATCTCAACATCGCGAACATCATTTCGGCCGCCGAGATTACGCACGCCGACGCGGTGCATCCGGGCTACGGCTTCCTGTCCGAAAATGCCCAATTTGCGGAAATCGTTGAAAGCCACGGGCTGATCTGGGTCGGGCCGAAGCCTGAACATATCCGAACGATGGGCGACAAGATCGAGGCAAAGCGCACCGCAGCCGCACTCGGCCTGCCGCTCGTCCCTGGCTCCCCCGGTCCGCTGGAGAGTGTGGACGAAGCGAAGAAGCTCGCCGCCGAGATCGGTTATCCCGTTCTGATCAAGGCAGCCTCTGGTGGTGGAGGCCGCGGCATGAAGGTCGTGCCGTCTGAAGACCAGATGGAAAGCCTGATGGGCCAGGCTTCGTCAGAAGCGAAGGCCGCCTTTGGCGACCCGACCGTCTATATGGAAAAATATCTCGGCGACCCGCGCCACATCGAATTTCAAGTGTTCGGCGACGGCGATGGCCAGGCCGTTCATATCGGTGAGCGTGATTGTTCTATCCAGCGCCGCCACCAGAAGGTCATCGAAGAAGCCCCCTCTCCCGTCATCTCCGCCGATCAGCGCGCGAAAATGGGCGAGGTCGTCCGCAAGGCGATGGCCGACATGGGCTATCGCGGCGCCGGCACCATCGAATTCCTCTACGAAAATGGCGAATTCTACTTCATCGAAATGAACACCCGGCTTCAGGTCGAGCATCCGGTGACCGAAATGATCAGCGGTATCGATCTGGTCCGCGAACAGATCCGCGTCGCGCAGGGCGACGGCCTGTCCGTGAAACAAGAGGATATCGTCCTTCACGGCCACGCCATCGAATGCCGCATTAACGCCGAAGACCCGGTTACCTTCGCCCCCTCGCCCGGCCTGGTGAAGAATTATGTCGCCCCAGGCGGCATGCATGTCCGCGTCGATAGCGGCATGTACGCGGGCTATAAGGTTCCGCCTTATTACGACAGCATGATTGGCAAGCTGATCGTCTATGGCCGGACCCGCGAAGGTGCGATTTTGCGCCTGAAGCGTGCACTTGAAGAATTTGTGGTCGACGGAATGAAGACGACAGTTCCGCTGCACCAGAAAATCATCCGCGACCCGGCCTTCCAGTCCGGTGATTATACCATCAAATGGCTGGAACAATGGCTTGAGGAACAGGACAAGGACGCCTAATAGCGCCCTGACGGCCCCGATCCCTACCCGCAACCGTCCCAGCCCGCTGTTCGTTGCGCTGGTATGGCCCAATATCGTCAATCGCTAACCTCCCCCGATCGCTTGCGCGCGGGGCTTGCGGTGGCCACCGTTCATATCCTTCTTCTCTCTGCACTCTTTCTGCACGCTGAGCGGGCACGCCATACGGTAACCGACGCCGCGCCCCTGCTGATCGACATTGTCGAACCCGCGCCGCCGCGGGTCATTGAGCACCCACGGCATCCTGCGCGTCCGGCGACAGCGGCCGGCGCCCCCGGCAAGCGCGCAGAACCGTCACGAATTGAAAGCCCCGAACCGGTCATCGCCTCAGCCAATCCGGCTCCCGCCGCGCCCGATACAGGCGTCGGCGCCGCAACTGCTGGAGAGGGAGTTGGAGCGGGCGGTGTCGGCGCCGGGACCGGCGGCGGTAGAGGCGGAAGCGGCAGGGTCGCTCAATGGATTAGCGGCGCCCTGCGCGACGGTGACTATCCCCGCGCCGCCTTGCAGTCGGGCGCGTCAGGAACGGTCTCGGTCCGTTTCACGGTCCTGACGAGCGGGCGAATTGCCAACTGCCGCATCGCCCATTCGAGTGGGTATAGTTTGCTGGACGAAACCACATGCCGGTTACTGACAGAGCGTTTGCGCTTCTTACCAGCATCGGATGACCATGGCCGTGCAGTGACCAGTGAAATGGGAAGCGATTTTACCTGGGGCATTCGCCGCCGCAATTAGCGCGCCGCATATTGCCGCCCGTTGGTCCCTGCCATCATCGCCCGGTCCCGGCCATAAATGTCGGTATAGAAGGTCAGCTGGTTCCCTTCCTGCGTCGCGGTAAGATAGGCCAGATAAACTGGAACGGGCTGCTTCAGCGCAACCTTTGCTTCCGCCTGCTGACCCTGCCACCGCAAGGGTTTGCCATAGAGCCATTTGCCAAGGCGCGGCGCATCTTCCAGCCGTACGCAACCCGCGCTGAACAGCCGCGCGTCCTCACCCAACAATTCCTTGTTGGGGGTGTCGTGCAAATAGACCCCTTGGCGGTTGGGGAACATGAATTTCATCCGGCCCATCGCATTTTGCGGGCCAGGATTCTGACGCATCCTCAGCTGCACCGTGCCATTTTGCACCGCAGTCCAATTGACGGTCTTTGGATCGACGATCTTCGCCTTCTCGCCATAATCGGACAGGATCACATACCCCTTCGCCTTCAAATACGGCATGCCGTCTTTCAGCACATTTGGTGCAACCCGTTCCGCGACCAGATCAGTCGGCAAATTCCAATAGGGATTGAGGTTGGTGAAACGGATCAGCGCCGCCATCATCGGCGTAGGCTGTTCCGGCTTTCCTACCACGACTTTCATTGAATCCACGATGCGGCCGTTTTCATACATATAGAGCCGCTGCGCCGCCGCATTGACCAGCACATATTTGCCGCTGGACGGAAGGAAGCGCGCACGCTGCATATTCATACCGATGAGGGCAGCGGCCTGCCTATCGCGCGCCTGTCTGACCGACGCCATGGCGCGGCGAAGACCCGCATAGCTTTCATGCATGAAACCCATGCGCCCGATGTAATCGGTCAGTGACGGCTGGGCCGCCGCCTCGCTCAATAGCGCCTGTGCGGTAGGTGCTCGGGGAACAAGTGAGGCGTCGACCACCTCCCATTTTCCTCTGCTATTTGCGCGCAATTGAGACACGTAGCGGACATAGGCATCGTTCAGCAGCTGCTCTGCCCTGGCCTGATCCCGCGGGTCGCCCCGCGACGCATCGCGCAGCGCGCGCTTCAATTTTCCCGGATTGAACTTTGATGACTTCAGCCCGTCGAGCTCCGCCGTGTCGAGAAATTCGATCAGCTTGACGGCCGCCTGGATGTTATCCGGCCTTGTCCAAAGGATGCTGCGACCCACCGGCGAGGAAATTCGGGCAGACGAGAACGCAACTATTGAAAGGCCCGAAGCCGGCGAGGCCGCAGCGGTACGGATACTGGCCTGCGAGCCCAGGAGGAGAGCAAGCATGGCGAAACCCGCCGGCCGCACGAAGCGCCCGGCGGGCATGACGGACCGTCGGGTAACGGTCTGTCGATTCATTAACCGCGTTCGCCCGAATGCATCGGCGCTGGTGCCGCCTGCGGGGTGTAACCTTGCGGCGTACCTTGGTAATATTGGCCGTTGTAGACATACCCGTCGGTACGCCCGTCGCGGTCATTGTCGGCCCAAACCGCTCCGGCAAGGCCGCCAATTGCAGCGCCAACAACTGCGCCTTCAACGACGCTGAGGCCAGGAATCACCGCACCTGCCACGGCACCAAGTGCTGCGCCACCAACGGCCGTGGTTACGACACGGCGGAGGGTCGGATCATACCCTTGCGGCGTGCCCTGATAATAGGTGCCATTCTGAACATAGCCATCGGTGTAGCCGTCGCCATTATTGTCGGCCCACACCGCGCCGGCTAAGCCGCCGACGCCTGCGCCAATTGCCGCGCCCTCAATCACGTTCACGCCGGGAACAATGGCGCCAACCACGGCACCACCAGCGGCGCCGATGCCGGCACCCTGCGCAATATTGCCTGCTTGCTCGCTATTCGTCGCGCACGCACTCATTGACACGGCGCCGGCGACCAGCACGGCCATCATTGTCTTACGCATAGTCTGGCTCCCTTTTATCTCTTTATTGGACGGACCGTGCGCACAGGGCCCAATGTCCCCAGCAACGGTGCACAAGTCACTGTTCGCAAACGAGAGTCGCGCGCCAATGTTCCGGTAGCTGGTCGCTGGGAAGTGTCGGATGGCCGTTACCGGTGGAACCTTTGGCGGTCCTGTGGCACTAAAGAAAATATAAACTGGGCAGGGAAATGATGAAGGCCATAATCTATCACAATCCAAATTGCGGAACGTCCCGCAAGACGTTGGAAATCCTCAACAATGAGGGGGCTGACGTCACAGTTATCCAATATATGCAAACGCCACCCAGCCGTGAGGAGTTGAAGCGCATCTTTGACCGTGCCGGCATGTCGGCACGAGATGGCCTTCGCGCCAAGGAACAGATCGCGAAGGATCTTGGCCTCACAGACGAAAATGTCAGCGAGGAGACCATAATCGACGCAATGATGGCCCATCCGATTCTGATCAATCGACCCCTGGTTGTGACCGAAAAAGGGGCCCGGCTCTGCCGCCCCCAGGACGAGGTGCACGCCATCCTGTGAGCGGGACGCTCGATCCCCATCTCTTGCTGCGCGGTTATGCGGCCGGCATTTTCCCAATGGCCGATGCGCGCGACGCCGATGAGATTTTCTGGGTCGAACCACGCGAACGGGCGATCATTCCGCTCGGTGAATTTCACTGTGCCCGGTCGCTGGCAAAACGTATTCGTTCCGGCCAATTCACGGTCACGCGCGATCAGGCCTTTCACGACGTCGTCCTGGCTTGCGCCGCGCGCAGCGAGACGTGGATTAATGATCAGATTGAGCGCGCAACGCTAGGTCTCCACGCCGCCGGACACGCCCATTCCATTGAATGCTGGCATGACGGCGAATTGGTAGGCGGTCTGTATGGGGTGAAGCTGGGCCGGGCCTTTTTTGGTGAATCCATGTTCAGCACTGCGACCGATGCATCAAAGGTCGCGCTCGCCTGGCTCGTCGCACGGCTCAAGGTCGGCGGATTTGTTTTGCTGGATTGCCAATTCATGACCGACCATTTGGCGTCACTTGGCGCCGTAACGGTCAGCAGGGACGATTACACCCGATTGCTGACAGGGGCGCTGTCCGCGGGCGGGGTATCGGGCACCGGCGCAACGGTTTCCACTTCAGCACCCGGGTCCGCCGGCGCATCGGGTGCGTCGGCCCGTTTTGCAGCACCGGATTTTGAGGCGCTAGACCGGCTGCTGCTATCGAGGGCCGACGGCGCCGCTTCCTTGCCGCCGGGCCAGGTCATTGTGCAGCTTTTGGGCCAGACGTCGTAGACCGGATCTTCGACAACGTTCAGCGACGGGCTTTCCTTGTACAGCCAGCCTGAAAAGCGACGGTTCCATTGGCCATTGGGCTGCCGAATATCCACCTGGACAAATGCGCCGGTCAACTGCTCCGCTTCCCAAGGCGCGGTCATTTCGCACGCGCGCAGACGCACGACCACGTCCTTCACCCGAATGGCCTGACCGGGCTTCAGCGTGACGTCGCGGACGATGCCGTTGCGCTTGTTAAGAATACCAAGAACGGCGACCCGTTCCGCCATGGGCGTGATGCCTTCGGCGGCAGTAACTGCCTTTGGCACGTCGACAGTAACGGCTTCATTGCCGCTAATCTCATTATCGCCGCCTGAGGAATTGCACCCCGCCAATCCGGCAAGCGCAACTAAACCAATCAGGAAGGAAGCACGGACCACGCTTATTCGGGCTTCCACGCCTCATAATCGCCCGTTGCCGGCGCGCGCGTCGCCGATCCGATAAGCGAGCCTTGCGGCCGATAGGCCTCCAACGTTCCAGTCATGTTTGGCTGCGGCGGCAATTCATATGCGCGGCGGACAGGCAGCGCCTCTTTGGGCAATTCATCAATCATATTGCGCAGCCAAGCGTTCCAGCCCGGGGGAACCCGGCTGGAATCGTTTGATCCATCATAAATGACCCAGCGGCGATTAGGATTTTTCCGACTACGGAAATAGACATTGCCATATTCATCGTCACCAACGCGCTCGCCTTGAAAGCGCGTAACAAGGCTGGTGCCCCAAGAAGCACCGTTCCACCAGGTGAAAGCATTTGCGAAAAGTCCCATGGGTCAGCGCCTTTGCCCGCTTAGACGTCGGTGTGCAAGCCGGTCAGTCTGGCCATTCGACCTTGTCGCCGGGTCCAATGCCCAATTCGGCGGCCTGCCCGCCATTGATTTCCAATACCGAACCGACTTCACCGTCAGACGACACCGCCTCCAACGACAATGGGATGGCATTGGCTGCAACATTGGCAATTGTGCCATCCGTACGAACGAAAATAATGTCGAGCGGGATCAACGTATTTTTCATCCAGAAGCTGGCGATACGCGGCTGCGGAAAGGGAAAGATCATGCCGCGGTCACGCGCGAGTGCGGGCCGATTCATCAGGCCGGTCATCTGCTGTTCTTCGCTCGCCGCCACTTCAACGGTAAAGCGGTGGACCTTACTGTTTGAGGTAATGGTGAGCGGTACCTGCTCCAAACCTGCGGCGGACTGGCCAAGCGGCGCACCGCTACCGGTTGATGGCTGACATGCTGCAAGTGCAGCGACCATGGCCACTGCGGCGACGTGCCTGATCAGCCGTCGCGCAATTCGACGGCGGTCAGGCCCTTGTTGCCATGCGCGATCCGCGCTTCGAGTCGCTGTCCCGGCTCTAGATCGAGAAGCGTCGATTGGCGAACGGTCTCCATGTGAACAAATATATCCTCTGCTTCCCCATCGTTGAAACGATTGAGGAAACCGTAGCCCTTTACGCGATTGAACCATTTAACCTCCACCGGCTCGAACTCGCCCGCAGTTTCGGCCAACGCGTGGCGATCACCGTGAGCGGCGGAAGAATGAGCGCTTCTTGCCGGAATCTGCAAGGCCGTCGAGAGATCAATGTCCAGGATCTTCTTAGCCTGGAGGCCGCGATCAAGCTGGGCCGCGATACATTCAATCGTTGCGCCTTCGGGAAGCGAACGGCGCTGATGTTCTTTAAGAACGCTGAAATGGATCAGAATGTCGCCATCGACCGTGTCCGAAACGAGGAAACCGAACCCTCGCGTGGCATCAAACCACTTCACCTGCCCGGTGCAATGGATCCCATCCGGCAAATCACCTTCAATGGAAGGATGATCATTATCACCGGATTCATCTTGATTCGTTTCGGCACTCAAACGCTTCACGGTGTGATGCATACCACCAACATCACTGTCGGCAAACCGACATTGATGAATTTTTCGCCGTTACCTAAGCGTTTCGGGGTCGACATCTTCACCCGGTGGTAAGTCGAGAATGGTTTTTGCGAGGGCGAGGCCATGGCCGGCCCGCAGCATAGCGGCGAGATTTTTTTCGCGTTGCTTGCTGTCAAGCTGACCATTTTCGGGGGGGCTACCAAACGGGCCCATCCGCCGCCGCCGGGCAAAACGCAGCGCCGCCTCGACCGCTTCTGATTCCACATAGTCGCGGGCATCCACGCCATCACCAGGCGCGATCCCCGCTTCACCCAATGCCTGATTGACGCGGCGGCGGCCA
The DNA here is from genome assembly GCF_946478955.1 of uncultured Sphingomonas sp. The sequence continues at coordinate 160,480 of NZ_CAMLDL010000003.1, forward strand.
TAACCGCGCGTGGTCAGCGACCGCGCCTTGGCCATCGCGAACTGGCGATCGTCGACGTAACCCAATCTGGAAAGCCGCTCGACCAGCGCGTCGACATTTGGCTCAGCCTCCCCCGCCCAGCCCCGTTCCCGCAATTTACGGCGCAGATAGGCGGTCAGTTTTGCGCGGCTGGTTGCGAAGCGACCGACATAGGTCAATGCAAGTTCATCCAGCCGTGTCGCGTCTAGAGGAGGGCGTGGTTTGCCGGGTTGCCGTCGGATCATGGCCATGTTTGTGCCACAGTCACCCAGCATCACGCAAAGCAGCGCAACAATGATTGCGCGAGATCGGCAACGACCGATCAACGTATAAACGGACGGAAAGCGATAAAGCGTGATCGACGGCAGCGAGACCGAAACCATGACTCGTGATGAGACCCTGGCTCCCGAAGGCTATACGCCGACGCTGGACAATCATCCGCGCCGGATCGCGAATTTCGAAACATTGGGCGAAGCGTTGGATTACGCTGCCGCCGGCAAGCGCGGGTTCAATTTTCATGATGCACGCGGGACTTTGCTGCGCGCTTACACCTATGCGGAGCTGCGCGACGACGCGATGGCCAATGCCTACCGTTTCGCTGCGCTCGGGCTCAAAAAGGGTGATCGGCTGGCGATGGTCGCCGAAACGACGCCTGAATTTGCGGCCTGTTTCTTTGGTGCCGTTTATGCCGGTCTGTGGCCCGTTCCGCTGCCCCTCCCGACCAGCTTTGGGGGGCGCGAGGCGTATGTCGATCAGCTTGTCGTGATGCTCACCAGCTGCGCCCCCCAGCTATTTGTATTCCCGCCCGAGCTCGCAGAATATTGCGAAGATGCAGCAGCGCGCCTGTCCATCCCGGCCCGCAGCTGGGACAGCCTTCCCGACCTCGACGCTACGCCGGTCGAACTACCGAAGGCCGCAACCGACGAAATCGGCTATTTGCAATATTCCAGCGGATCTACGCGCTTCCCGCATGGTGTCGCGGTGACGCATCGCGCGCTTCTCGACAATCTTCATGCCCATGGCGTCGGTCTGGAAGTACGCGACAGTGATCGCTGCATCAGCTGGCTCCCCTGGTACCATGACATGGGACTTGTCGGATGCATGCTATCGCCGATGGCGCTGCAGCTGAGCGCCGACTATCTCAAGACCGAAGACTTCGCCCGTCGCCCGCTCGCGTGGCTCGACATGATCAGCCGCAATCCGGGAACGTCGGTCAGCTATTCGCCGACCTTCGGCTATGACATTTGTTCGCGCCGGATGAGCAGTCAGACGCGCGCCGCCGACCGCTTCGATCTCGCCCGATGGCGCGTCGCCGGCAATGGTGCCGATATGATCCGGCCGGACGTGATGCAGGCATTTGTCGACAGTTTTGCGAATGCCGGTTTCCAGGCTGCGGCCTTCTGCCCAAGTTACGGCCTTGCCGAAGCAACGCTTGCGGTATCCCTGATGCCGCCGGGCGAAGGCATCCGGCTGGAGCTGGTTGAGGAAAGCGAATTGTCGGGCGTCGGCACGCCGGAGCAAGAACGGCCGCGCCGTTACCGCGCGATCGTCAATTGTGGCAAGCCCGTTAAAGGCATGGAAATCGAAATCCGCGACAATGACGGGGCGATCCTGGCGGACCGGTCGATTGGCAAGGTCTGGGTTCGCGGAACGTCGGTCATGGTCGGCTATTATCGCGATCCGGAGGCGACCGCCGCCTGCATGGTCGATGGTTGGCTCGATACGGGCGACATGGGATATATGTCGAACGGCTACATATTCATTGTTGGCCGCGCCAAGGACATGATCATCATCAATGGCAAAAACCACTGGCCACAGGACATCGAATGGGCTGTGGAGCAACTCCCCGGCTTCAAGCAGGGCGACATTGCCGCTTTTGCCATTACGGGGCCGAGTGGAGAGGAAACGCCCGCCGTGCTCGTCCACTGCCGCGTCAGCGATGCGCAGGAACGCACCAAGCTTCGCGACGACATCAAGGAACGGGTCCGCGCGATTACCGGCCTGACGCCGGTGGTTGAATTGGTGCCCCCGCGCACCCTGCCCCGCACATCGTCGGGCAAGCTGGCGCGTACCAAGGCCCGGAACCTCTACCTCTCTGGTGAGATTGTTCCTTTCGACGTCGCTGCCTAAAGCCGCTTGCACTCTGGCGCGCCGCCGTATAGTCGGCGCGGCACAGACCCTCTAAAGGGTCCACGACGGCCTAGGGGTATAGCTCAGTTGGTAGAGCATCGGTCTCCAAAACCGAGGGTCGTGGGTTCGAGTCCCTCTGCCCCTGCCAGGCCGTCATTCGGGTGAATGCCCAGGCATCGCCCCGTCCTCATCCATGCTGACCAGCGCCCATAGGCCGAACAGCAGCAGCGGCGGCATCAGCCATTTTCCGACCAGCCCGGCAACCATCCAGCCGCCAAACAACGCGGCGCGATGCATTCCGGATAGGGTCTTCCATCTGGTGACGAGCGCGAGCCCAAAGCCTAGTGAAACGACCGTAAGATCATAGGTCAGCGCGTAAGGCGTAATAAGCATCGTCGCTGTGGCCGCCGTAAAGACGTTTACACGGCGAGCGAGCAGCAATGCGGCGGCCGATCCAAATGATATCCAGCCGAGCCAGTCGTAGCTCATAAAGGGCGTAACCCCCAGCCACACCCAGGGCCCATTATTGGTTAGATGCCCTGTCTGGCGCCCGGAATACTCCAGAAAGTCGCGCCACACATTCGGACCGAGCAGGGCAGTGGTTACAATTATGATCGCCACGCCAAGCAGAATGGCCTTCGCCCACTCCACTTTGCTTTTCAGCGTCAGGATCGACAGAAAGCCGACGGTTGGTTTCAATGCCAGCAACGGCACCGCCCACCAGCACGGGCGAAACGCCATTAGCCACAATGCGCCGATCAACAGGCTCGTCTGGCCGAAATTGAGGCAGGTTAGCGCGGCGGGCGTCAGTACCGCCAATATCGGCGGCAACCGCGCTTCCCGCATGTAGGGCAACGCCGCAGCGATAAATGCCACTGCAGAGGACAGGCCCCACAGGATATCGGCCAATGGCCGTGACACATAACCGAATGGCCAAATGACGAATAACGCCGGCGGTGGATAGGCAAAACCCTTTGGCGCATCAATAAAATGATAGACTTTGGACAGAGGCTGCTGCGCAGCCGACCATAAAACCGAAAAATCATTGTTCATCGCGGGATGCAGCAGATGATTGCCGATGACGAACAACGGCCACAGCGCCCCGATGAGCCACAGTAAGGCGATCTGAATCCGCGTCACCGATCCGTCATAGCATGAAGCGTGCACTGCGGGAGGGGCGACAGAGAGGATGTCCCGCCACGGAACGCATCGCGCCATCTTGCCAACGGCTACCCTCGCCGCTACATCGCGGACCCATGCGGACATGGGAGTAAAGCTTCCCCCGGCCCCGGCGAAGACCGGAGCGGGGTAAGGGGCCTATCCTCAATCCATCCGCCTCGACACAAAGGAAGAATGACCGTGGCAAAGGTTAGCGTCGGACAATTCATCAATCAGGTCCGCGCCGAAGGGCGCAAGGTCGTTTGGCCGACCATGAAGGAAACGCGTGTCACCACCATCATGGTGCTGATCATGACGTCGCTTCTCGCCATCTTCTTCTTCGCGGTCGATTCGGCGTTCAGCGCCATCGTCAAATTCCTGCTCGGCCTTCTCGGCCCAGCCTAAGCACGCACAAAGGATCACCATGTCCCGCTGGTACATCATCCACGCCTATTCCGGTTTTGAAGGCAAGGTTCGCGAATCGATCCTGTCGGAGGCCAAGCGTCTTGGCCTTGAAAGCCTCGTCGAAGCGGTCGAAGTGCCGACCGAAACTGTGACCGAGATCAAACGCGGCAAAAAGGTTCAGAGCGAGCGCAAGTTCATGCCGGGCTATGTTCTCGCCAAGCTGGCCATGAACGACGACGTTTATCACCTTGTGAAGAACACGCCGAAGGTCACTGGCTTCCTCGGTCCCAACGGCAAGCCGCAGGCGATCCCTGACGCGCAGGCCAACCGCATGCTCGACACCAAGGATGAAACCGCTGCGTCGGCGCCCAAGGCGAAGGTCAAGGTCGACTATGAAATCGGCGATGCGGTCAAGGTCCTCGACGGTCCGTTCGCAAGCTTCAACGGCGTCGTTGAAGAACTTGATTTCGACCGCAGCCGCGTAAAAGTTTCGGTCAGCATCTTCGGCCGTGCAACGCCCGTCGAGCTGGAATTCGAACAGGTCGAGCGCGTCAAATAAGGTCCACCGAGCGCCGACGGCCACAATCGGCCGGACGCCCGCAAATCCGCAAATCATTCGAAAGGGCGGTCCTTCGGGATCGCCCTTTTCATTTACGCCAGGACGGACCGGCGTTGCTCACCGCAAGGTGCAATCAAATCAAATCGTTGGCATCTGTTATTAATTTCCTGTTAATGACGTTGACTCAATGGCCCGGCTAGCGATTATTCAAAGTTGCTCGGCAGGGTGCGCCCGTGCGCCATTTGGCGGGCACTTTGTATGACTTGTCCGAATGCGAGGGTGGGGAACGACGTTTTGTGGACCGCAAGAACAGCCTTGCTTGCTACCCTGATCGGCATCAGCGCCGCTGCGTCGGCGGTTGAACCCGCCAGCGACCGTTCGGTCGCGGCGATGGTCGGCGGGATCATCAGCTATTCTGAGTGGCCGCAGACCCAATCGCCGTTGAAGGTTTGCGTGGCTGGCGCCGCGGACCATGCCGAACAAATCGGTCGGGGCCAGGCCGGCACAAACCAACGATTGTCCGTGGCGCGCATCGACGACAGCGCCCCGATTATTTCCTGCAACGTTCTCTACCTTGGCGATTTGCCCAAACCGAAGCGTGACCGTCTGCTCGCAAGCGCCCGTGCCCGCCCCGTGTTGACCATAATTGAAGATGATCCGCTATGCCGGTCGGGGGCAATGTTCTGTCTCCTGACCGGACAGATTCCGCCGACATTCCGCCTGAATTTGGACTCCGTTGCCCGCAGCCAGGTTAAGATCGATCCGCGCGTCCTTCGTATTTCAGGATCGCGGCCGTGACGAAGCGTGATCGCCGCCTGCCAACCCTGCGTCAGGCGCTTGCCCGGGCACAGCTTATTACCACTGCCTTCGCGGTCGCCCTGACGGCGCTGATTGTGCTGCTCGCCGGCGTGACGACGATGGGCATTTATTCCCGCACCAATCTGGGGCTGATCGCCCGCACGGCCGGCTATTCGGTTGCCCCGGCGATTGTCTTCAATGATCGACAAGCCGCAACGTCCACGATCCAACCATTAGTTGGAACGCCGGGGGTTGCCCGGATCGACGTCCTTGATTCCGCTGGTAGGACTTTGATCAGCCTGAAGAATGCCCCATCCGGAGATGAATTTTCGATGGCCAGTCTCGCGGAGCGGCTATTCCTTTCGGCGCCGGAAACCGCACCCGTCGAACATGAGGGACAGCGCATCGGTTCGGTTCTGGTTCATGGCCGCGGCGACCTCCTTGCACGCTACTTCTGGCTTGGTATTGCCGGTGCCGCGCTGTGCCTGGTGCCGGCGCTCATCGCCAGCCTTTACGTATCGCGCCGACTGCAATCCAACATTGTCGGCCCGCTTCGGTCCATTGCCCGCGTCGCCCATGACGTCCGCGTCGAACGTGCGTTTGATCGCCGGGCCGACACCGCAAATATCGATGAGATTGAAGGGTTGCGGAGCGACTTCAACGCCCTGATTGGAGAGCTTCAGTCGTGGCAGGAGCATCTAAGGCGCGAAAATGAGGCGCTCAGCCACCGTGCGCTTCACGACCCTTTGACCGATTTGCCCAACCGCGCTCACTTCGAAACAAAACTGGCGGAGGCCATCGCGACGGCCAATCGGCAAGGTCAGAATTTCGTCATTTTCTATACGGACGGCAATGGGTTCAAAGGCATTAACGACCGGTACGGGCACGCCGCCGGCGATCATGTTCTGGTGGAAACCGGTCGCCGCCTTCGCAGCGCGCTACGGTCCAGTGATTTCGTGGCCCGTATTGGCGGGGACGAATTTGCAATGCTACTCGGTCCGCCGTTCGGCGTGGAAGGCATCGCCCATGTTCAAGATGTGGTGAACAGCGCCATGGCAGCGCCGTTCATCATGCCAAATGGTGAGATTACCAGGGTTTCATTGAGTATGGGATCAGCGATTTATCCGGATGATGGGCAGCGGCCGAACGAATTGGTGCATAGCGCAGACGTTAATATGTATGAGGCGAAGATCAATTCAGGCTCAGCGCGCGATTTCGCCAGTAGATATGATGGAGAGGCATAATAATGGTTTCGTCCGTGTCGCGTAAATTGCTTGCATCCGTTCTCCTGGGGTTGCTGACAATTTTGTCGGGTTGCCAGACCATGCACGGTCAATTCTCATCGCGTCAGGTGAAGGCACTTACCGCCGCCGGTTTTCACGAAACCGCGCGCGGCTATGAATATGTCTTCCCGGAGCGCCTCTTGTTCGACGTCGACAAGAGTGAATTGATGCCCGATCAAATACCTTCGGTCGAAAAAATGGGCCACCTGCTGGTCGATCTTCACATTCCGGTGACGGCCGTCGAAGGTCATACCGACAGCTCCGGTACGCCAGAATATAATATTACTCTCTCACAGCGGCGCGCGCGCTCTGTAGGCGATGAGCTTCTGGCGACCGGCTACCCGCCTGAGCGGCTGTCCGTCATCGGACTGGGCGAAGCTTATCCCGTCGATAATAATGACACGGAGGAAGGTCGCCGCGAAAACCGCCGCGTCGTCATTCTGGTCACGGCAAACTGAATTTATGCGGGCGCTCGACGAATGGCATCGTTTCGTTGAGACTGGCGACCCGGCAATACTACATGATCTGCTGGACCCCGGCGCCATTTTCGAAAGCCCTGTTGTGCACATGCCCCAACGTGGCCGCGCTATCACGGCGCAATATCTTGTGGGAGCAGTGCAGATCCTTGGTGGGAGCCATTTTCGTTACACGGGCGAATGGCTGAGTGACAGCGGCGCCGTGCTGGAATTCCAAACCGAGATCGACGGCATCGAAATTAACGGCGTGGACATTATCACCACCTCGTCCGATGGACGACGGATCAACCATTTCAAAGTCATGATCCGCCCGCTGAAGGCCATCGAGATCGTGCATCGGCGAATGGGCGAAATGCTGGCACGGAACAATCCTGTCGGTGGGACGTGATGCATAAATGAATGAACCATTTTCCGGCGCAGAATCCGCCGACCCTCGCACCAACGCCAGCCATGATTTCATCATCGTAGGTTCTGGCGCCGGCGGCGGCCCGCTTGCCGCCAATCTGGTCGAGGCCGGGTTTAGCGTGCTGTTGCTGGAGGCGGGGGACGACCACCGCTGTCCCTATTACGACGTGCCGATCATGCAGGCTCGGGCTAGCGAAGACCCCGACATGCGCTGGGATTTTTTTGTGCGCCATCACCGGGATGATGCCCAGCAGGCGAAAGACACAAAGTTCGTGTCGAAGCGCGACGGCATTCTGTATCCGCGCGGTGCAACGCTTGGTGGGTCAACGGCGATCAGTGCGCTGGTTACCATTTATCCGCATAATTCGGACTGGGATTACCTCGCCGAATTGACGAGAGACGATGATTGGTCGGCCGACGCCATGCGCCGCCGCTTTGAGCGACTTGAAGCATGGCGCGGCGCCGACCCGGATCCAGACAATCCGGCGGTTCCAGGCGATGGTTCGCGCCATGGCTTCGATGGTTGGTTAAAAGTCACCCGTGCTGACCCCAAGCTTGCAGGGCGCGAGCCCTGGTTTCTCGACATCATTAACGCGATCGAGGCAGAGAGCCGCGCCACCTATGGCACCCCTGAGACGACGATCTTACCCAACGATCCCAACGACTGGCGCTTTGTCCATGAGGGTCGCGAAGGCATGACCTTTATGCCCGTTGCCGTCGACAATGGTCGGCGCAACGGTGCGCGCGAACGGATATTGGATGCACAGACCCGTCACCCGGACCTGCTTACCATTCGGTACAATATTTTGGCCGAACGCGTCTTGTTTGACGGTAATCGCGCGATTGGCGTCGCCTGTCTCGACGGCGCTCATCTATATGGAGCCGATCCCGAGACGGCCCGCGCGCATGGTCCGGGAACGCCCGTCGAATTCTTTGCCCGCCGCGAAGTGATCCTCGCCACCGGCGCCTTCAACACCCCGCAAATCCTTAAACTGTCGGGGATCGGCCCGCGCGAGGAACTGGAAGCCTTTGACATTCCGGTGAGGATAGATCGCGCTGCGGTCGGGAGCAATCTGCAGGATCGATATGAAGTCGGCGTAGTGCACCGCACGATCCATGATTTTCCAGTGTTCGATGGTGCGGTTCTTGATGTGCCAGGCCGTGACGGTATCGCCGATCCGCTGTTCCGTGAATGGGCGGAAAGCCAGAGCGGCCCCTATTCCACCAACGGCTCGCTCGCCGCATTTGTCGCCAAGTCCAGCGTCGCGCAGGGCGACCCCGACCTGATCATTTTCGCCCTGCCGATCGATTTCCACGGTTATTATCCCGGCTATGCGGGTGAAAGCGCGCAACATCATGATCGCGTGACATTCGTGGTCCTTAAAGCTCATACGCTCAATCGTGCCGGAACAGTGCGTCTCGCCTCGTCCGATCCGCGCGAACCGCCAGCGATCACATTCTCCTATTTTGAAGAAGGAAGTGATGCCGCCGGGCACGATCTTGAAGGGGTCATCGACGGCATCGAAATTGCCCGCCGGATCGCATCGCGCCTTGACGGCATGATCGCGGAAGAACTGATCCCCGGCAAAGCGTTCGATAGCAGGCAGAAGCTGGCCACCTTCGTCCGCAATGAAGCATGGGGACACCATGCATCCTGCACCTGCCCCATCGGCGCGGACGACGACCCCAATGCGGTGCTGGATGGAGATTTTCGCGTTCGCGGCGTCAACGGCCTGCGCGTTGTCGACGCCAGCATCTTTCCCCGCATCCCAGGGATATTCATCTGCTCTGCGGTTTATATGGCGAGCGAGCGGGCCAGTGACGTTATTATCGCGGAATATGCGGAATAGGGAGATGCGCGGCGCCCGCGTGTTACGTAGGGATTTTTCAAGCTCGAAACTTCGGCTAGATCATGCCGGAACGCCGTCACCAACAAGGAGTAACCGATGACCGTCACTGTCCCACAGGCCGCCGCTGCCGGCCTGACCCAGGGTGCAATTTTTCTGGTGGTGACGATCGAACCGGGCGCGGACAATGAGACGACAGCGCGCCAACTGCTTGCCGACATGTCGTCATTGGTTCGCGGCGTTGGCTTTCGCAATCCGGGTGATCAATTGTCCTGCGTCACCGGCATCGGGTCCGATGCATGGAACCGGCTGATCGGATCGCCGCGGCCAAAACATCTTCATCCGTTCAAGGAGATAGTCGGCGTTCACACGGCGCCATCCACGCCGGGCGATCTACTGTTCCACATCCGCGCCGAAACGTTCGACCAATGTTTTGAACTGGCCAATATCATCATGACCCGGCTGGGCGATGCGGCAAAGGTTGAGGACGAAGTGCATGGCTTCAAATATTTCGATGACCGCGATCTGCTGGGCTTTGTCGACGGCACCGAAAATCCGACCGGTGCGCTCGCCAATGCAGCCGTCCTGATTGGCGACGAAGATCCGGATTTCATCGGCGGCAGCTATGTGATCGTGCAAAAATATCTCCACAACCTGACCGCCTGGAACAAGGTCGCCGTTGAGGAGCAGGAAAATATCATCGGGCGGCACAAATTGTCCGACACAGAGCAGTTGGAAAAGGACAAGAAGCCTTACGCACACAACGTCCTGACCAATATCGACGACGCCGACGGCAATCAGCTTCAGATCGTGCGCGCCAACATGCCGTTCGGCGAAATCGGCAAGGCCGAATATGGCACCTATTTCATCGGCTATGCCTGTTCGCCGGAACGGACCGAAACGATGCTCAATAACATGTTCATCGGCAATCCGCCCGGCACCTATGACCATTTGCTGGATTTCAGCACGGCAGTGACCGGTACCCTCTTCTTCGTGCCGAGTTCGACATGGCTCGATGATGTGGAGGCATGAGTGCGGGCGTCAGATCTTCGGCCTGTTTAATCGCTCGCCACTGATTTAGGTCGGACGCCATCAGCGTTGTCGCGGCTACTGCAATGGTGACGCTGATCATGGCCGCACCAGCACTTTCAATGCTTCTCGGTCATTCATCGCGCGGTAGCCGTCCGGCACCCCATCCAGATCCACCGTCCGATCAAATACCCGCCCTGGCCGTATCGTCCCGTCCATAATGTCGGGCAGCAGTTCGTCGATATAGGCGCGCACCGGTGCCGGGCCGCCCGCGACGCTGACGTTGCGGTAGAACATCGACTGCGCCTCGGGCAGCGCACTATAGTGCGGCACGCCAACCCGGCCGACGGCGCCGCCGGCCCGAACAACGGCAAGCGACGTATCAATCGCGCCTTCATTACCGACGCATTCCAGCACCGACTGGACGCCATAGCCGCCCGTCAGCTCGCGGACCTTCTCGGCCGCTTCGGCCCCGCGTTCCCGAACCACATCGGTCGCACCGAACTCCAGCGCGAGTGCGATCCGCGCGTCATGGCGGCCCATGATGATGATCTGCTCCGCACCCATCCTTTTGGCCGCGATCACACCGCACAGGCCAACCGCACCATCACCAATTACCGCAACGGTGCCACCGGTTCGCACCTTGGCCGTCACCGCGGCATGATGCCCCGTCCCCATCACGTCCGACAGCGTCAACAGCGCGGGCATCAGGGCGTCGTCCTCCGCGACGTCAATCGGGTAGAGTGTGCCGTCCGCCAGTGGCACGCGAAGCGCCTCCGATTGCGCCCCTCCAATTTCACCAATGCCGAAGAAGCCGCCATGGACGCAGGCCGTCTGCAGCCCTTCGTCACAGAACAGACAGCTGCCGTCCGAGTAAGCGAAGGGCATGATCACGACCTGTCCGGGGCGGATGCGCCGCACGTCGGCGCCCACCGCCTCGACCACGCCAATCGCCTCATGCCCCATCTGCCGCCCAGCAGGCGTTTCGGGCAGGTCGTTGTAGGGCCACAGGTCGCTGCCGCAGATGCAGGCGCGGGTGATTCGGATCAGCGCGTCAGTCGGCGCGATGATGGCGGCGTCCGGCACATCGCGGACCTGCACATCGCCCGCCTTGTACATCAATGTTGCACGCATGGGTTTACTCCTTCGTCTTATCTGTCGATCATCGCCTGGGCGGCGGCCGGATAGCGTTCACCTACCAGTTCAACGGCGCTGGTCGCGGCATCGATGTCCGCCAGATCGGCGGCGGTCAGTTCCTGCCTCGTCGCGCCGATGTTTTCTTCCAATCGGTGCAGCTTGGTCGTACCAGGGATCGGCGCGATCCACGGTTTCTGGGCCAGCAACCAGGCAAGCGCGACCTGCGCCGGGGTTGCATTCTTGCGAACCGCAATCGCCTTCACAGCGTCGACGATCGCCATATTTTGCCGCATCGCATCCGCGCCAAAACGCGGCACGACGCTTCGAAAATCATCCGCGCCAAAGGTCGTATCCGCATCGATCTTCCCGGTCAGGAAGCCCTTGCCAAGCGGGCTAAACGGCACGAAGCCGATTCCCAGTTCTTCAAGTACGGGCATGATCTCCTGCTCCGGTTCGCGCCACCACAGCGAATATTCGCTCTGCAGCGCGGTGATCGGCTGCACCGCATGGGCGCGGCGAATGTTGCTGACACCAGCTTCGGACAGGCCGAAATGCTTGACCTTACCCTCTGCGATGAGGTCGCGGACGGCCTCCGCGACCTCCTCGATCGGCACATTGGGGTCGACGCGGTGCTGATAGTAAAGATCGATCACATCGGTCCGCAGCCGCTTCAGCGAACCCTCCACCGCCTCTCGGATATGCTCGGGACGGCTGTTGACGCACGACCAGCGGTTGGTGTCATCCGGCGCCGGGGCGAAGCCGAACTTGGTAGCGATCACCACCTTGTCCCGCACCGGGGCCAGCGCCTCGCCTACCAATTCCTCATTGGCCAGCGGGCCATAGACTTCGGCGGTGTCAAAGAAGGTGACGCCCCGGTCCACCGCGTCGCGGATCAGTCGGATCATCTCCCCCTTGTCGCCCGCCGGCCCGTACGACCAGCTCATCCCCATACAACCGAGACCGAGCTCGGAAATCTTCAGGCCGCTGCGGCCCAATTCACGGTTTCGCATGATGAAATTCCTTTGCTTGAAAGAATGGAGGGATCAGGCGTCGCGATCGGCGAAGACCTGCCGCGCGATGCCGATGGCGGTCCCGGCGCACGGCCAGCCGGCGTAAAAGGCGATGTGGGTGATCGTCTCGACAACCTCGTCACGCGTCACACCATTGTCGAGCGCCTTGCCGAGGTGAAACGGTAGCTCGTTGTGCCGATACAGCGCGATCAGCGCAGAAATGGTGGCAAGGCTCCGGTCGCGGGGCGAAAGCTCCGGCCGCTGCCATACATCACCGAATAGCACCTTATCCGTAATCTCGGTCAGGCGCGGCGCCACATCGCCCCACGGCGCCCGCATCGGCTGTGCAGATTTGGCATGGGTCATCGGGGAACTCCTTTCGAGACCCCATCTACGCCCTTCCCTGCTTCGCGATTAGGCGGCATAATGTGCATGTATCAGTGAATGAAATTCAATAATGTCCACAACCAACCTCAATGATTTGAACGCGCTCCGCCTCGTCGCCCGCGAACGCAGTTTCACCCGCGCGGCGGCGCAGCTAGGCGTCTCCGCCTCGGCGCTCAGCCATACGGTACGGCGGCTCGAGGAGAGCCTTGGCGTGCGCCTCCTCACCCGCACCACGCGGCAGGTCGCGCCGACCGAGGCGGGAGAGCGGCTGCTCGCGTCCATCGGCCCGCGCCTCGATGAGATAGAGGCCGATCTGGCCGCGGTCGCCGATCTGCGCGACACGCCGTCGGGCACCGTCCGCATCACCACCGGCAGCGACGCGGCGGAGACCATTCTCTGGCCCAAGCTCGCGCCCATCCTCGCCGAATTTCCCGACGTGCGGATCGAAATCAGCGTCAACGCGGGTTTCGTCGATATTGTCGAGCATCGCTTCGACGCAGGCGTGCGGCTGGGAGAGACGATCGCGCAGGACATGATCGCGGTGCGCATCGGCCCGGATCTGCGCATGGCCGCCGTTGCCTCCCCCGTCTATTTCGCGGCCCACCCCAAACCAAAGATCCCGCAGGACCTCGCCCATCACAATTGCATCAACCTGCGTTTCCCGACCCAAGGCGGCCTTTATGCGTGGGAATTTGAGAAGGACGGCCGCCCCCTCAACGCCCGGGTCGAGGGCCAGCTAGTCGTCAACGAAATCAACATCGCCCGCCAAGCCGCCCTCGACGGCGCCGGCCTTGCCTATCTGCTAGGCACGCATGTCGAAGACGACATTGCCGTGGGGCGGTTAGTCCGCGTCCTCGAAGACTGGTGCCCACCCTTCCCCGGGTACCACCTCTATTACCCCAGCCGACGGCAGCAGCCGCCCGCGTTGCAAATGGTCATCGATGCGCTGCGGTGGCCGGGGTAAGCGGCCGTTGGGTCGGCGATTCCAACCGTCGGTCGCGTCGCCAGCGCCGCCATTCCCCCGATTTGACTGCGTTTGGCCCTTCCCTTTCACCCCGACTCCCGCTAAGGGCGCGCTCTTCCAACGCATTGCATTGGGAATTGCGGGAGGTCGGACCCATTGGGCTCGGCCGCTTGAACCGCTAAACTTGAACCGCCCATGCCTTCGGGCGCGGGCATTACAGAGTGAGACACATGGCAAAGAAAATCACGGGCTATATCAAGCTCCAGGTGCCTGCTGGCACCGCCAATCCGTCGCCGCCGATCGGCCCTGCACTGGGTCAGCGCGGCGTCAACATCATGGAATTCTGCAAGGCATTCAACGCCGCGACGCAGGATCTTGAAAAGCAAATGCCGATCCCGACGATCATCACCGTCTATGCGGATCGCAGCTTCTCGTTCATCACCAAGACCCCGCCGGCGTCGTTCCTTCTGAAGAAGGCCGCGAAGCTGAAGTCGGGTTCGAAGGAACCGGGCAAGGTTTCCGCAGGTACGATCAAGCGTTCGCAGCTGGCCGAAATCGCCGAGATGAAGATGAAGGACTTGTCCGCCAACGACATCGACGCCGCCACCAAGATCATCGAAGGTTCGGCCCGCGCGATGGGCCTCCAGGTTGTGGAGGGTTAAGACCATGGCAAAGCTGACCAAGAAGCAGAAGACCCTCGACGGTAAGGTCGAAGCCGACAAATTGTACGGCGTTGGTGAAGCGCTGGACCTCGTCAAGAGCCTGGCAACCGCGAAGTTCGACGAATCCGTCGAAGTCGCGATCAACCTGGGCGTTGACCCCCGCCACGCCGACCAGATGGTCCGCGGCGTCGTCAACCTGCCCAAGGGCACCGGCAAGGACGTCCGCGTCGCCGTGTTCGCCAAGGGCGACAAGGCTGACGAAGCCAAGGCCGCTGGCGCCGAAACCGTTGGTGCCGAAGATCTGATGGAAGCCATGCAGAACGGCGACACTAACTATGACCGCGTCATCGCGACGCCGGACATGATGGGCGTTGTCGGTCGCCTCGGTAAGGTACTGGGCCCGAAGGGCCTGATGCCGAATCCGAAGCTCGGCACCGTCACGCCGAACCCGGCAGAGGCGGTTCGCCTCGCCAAGGCTGGCCAGGTCGAATTCCGCGTCGAAAAGGCCGGCATCATCCACGCCGGCATCGGCAAGGCGAGCTTCCCGGCCGCCGACCTCAAAGCGAACTTTGACGCGTTTGTCGACGCGATCGTCAAGGCCAAGCCGTCGGGCGCCAAGGGCAAATATGTCAAGAAGATCGCCATGAGCTCCTCGATGGGCCCGGGCGTCAAGATCGACATTACCGAGGTTGCTGGCGCGTAAGCCCTGGCGTTCTTCGCAAGACGATAGAGGGTCGGGGCGGCAACGCTCCGGCCCTTTTCGTTGGTTCAGCATGGGTGCATGATTGATCGGTTATCAGCGTTGATCCGGATAGGAGAATTGCCATGCGCCGTTCCCTGTTGCTTGCCGTCCTTACCCTTGCACCAGCTGCCACGCCGCCCGCCTTTGCGGGGGCACCGCAATCGGTCGTGGTCCATCTGTCCAACTTCAAATTTACGCCCGCGACCATCACCCTGGCGCAAGGGCAAAGCTATAATTTGAAGCTGATCAACGACAGCGGCGGCGGTCACAGCTTTGGCGCCAAAGCGTTCTTTGCGGCTGCCAACGTCGCGGCGACGGATCGCGCCCAAATCATCAAGGGCGCCGTTGAGGTCGGCGCTGGTCAGACGCGTACCATCCAGTTCACCGCCCCCGCCCCCGGAACTTACAATCTGAAATGCACCCATATGATGCACGGTCCGATGGGCATGCGGGGGCAAATACTGGTGCGATAAGCCCTCTGCCTGCTTGACATTTTGCGCTGCAACAGTAGTGGAGCCTCCGACCGCTGTTTTCGAACAGCGTTCTCGTCCGAGACAGTCGCTGTCCCCGCTATCTGCGAGGACTTAATTTGCGGCCTAGACGGGGAACAGGAATTTTAAGTCGAGCCCGCCCTTTCGTGCGTGTCTCGCGCTTTCGATCCATCCCCCGGACATCTCGGAGTTGTGGGCTCGCTCACAGCTCCAAACCGTTTGTCGGATGGTCCGGCAGGCGGAATGACTAGGAGTATGGCATGGATCGTTCGCAAAAATCCGATCTGGTTGCCGAGCTGAAGAACGTCTTCAACGAGACCAGTGTTGTGGTGATTACCCGCAACCTGGGCCTGTCGGTCGCACAGTCGTCCGATCTTCGTTCGAAGATGCGCGATGCCGGTGCCCAGTTCAAAGTTGCGAAGAACCGGCTTGCCAAGATCGCGCTCGAGGGCACGACGTACGGACCGATCAGCGACCTGCTGACCGGGCCGACCGCGCTCGCTACCTCGATCGATCCCGTCGCGGCTGCAAAGGTCGCGGTGGAATTCGCCAAGACCAACGATCGTCTCGAGATCGTTGGTGGCGCGATGGGCAACACGCTGCTCGACGTGAACGGGATCAAGGCTCTGGCCGAACTTCCGTCGCTCGATCAGCTGCGCGGCACGCTCGTGGGCCTTATTCAGGCGCCCGCGACGAAGATCGCCCGCATTGCCAAGGAGCCGGGTGGCCAGATTGCGCGCGTTCTCGCCGCAAAGGCCGCAGCTTAAATTTTTCATTCAACGCACGAACATTCGGACCGCATTGGTCCACTAGGAGATACAAATGGCTGACCTGAACAAGATCGTCGACGAACTGTCGGCTCTGACCGTCCTCGAAGCTGCTGAGCTTTCGAAGCTTCTCGAAGAAAAGTGGGGCGTTTCGGCCGCCGCTGCCGTTGCCGTTGCTGGCCCGGCCGCCGGTGGCGCCGCTCCGGCTGCTGAAGAACAGACCGAATTTGACGTGATCCTCACCGGCGACGGTGGCAAGAAGATCAACGTCATCAAGGAAGTCCGTGCGATCACCGGCCTGGGTCTTGGCGAAGCCAAGGCGCTGGTTGAATCGGCTCCGAAGGCCCTCAAGGAAGGCGTCAACAAGGACGAAGCCGAAAAGATCAAGAAGCAGATCGAAGAAGCCGGTGGCACCATCGAGCTCAAGTAAGCTTCACCGCATTTGCCTGGACCCCGGCCTTCGCCGGGGCGCTAGCGCGGTTTCGTTGGTGTCTTGAAGCGCCAACGATTGGGAAGGGCGGCCTCGCAAGAGGTCGCCCTTTTTCATCCCCCATCAAGACACCCGCTCCGAACCGCGACGGTCCCCCGGACCGTCGCTCCCGCTCACGCTTGAAGCGCCAACGATTGGGAAGGGCGGCCTCGCAAGAGGTCGCCCTTTTTCATCCCCCATCAAGACACCCGCTCCGAACCGCAACGGTCCGCCGGACCGTCGCTCCCGTTCGCAGCCCCGTGTGTCGGCCCGGAATCTAGAAGGGGAAGAAATAGGGAATAGCGATACAGGCGGCCACCCACGTGACGAGGTTGAGCGGCAAACCGACCTTGATGAAATCGGTATAGCTATATCCGCCCATCTGGAAAACGAGCGTATTGGTCTGATAGCCGAAGGGCGTGGCAAAGGCCGCGCTGCCGGCCATCATCACCGCGACAATGAACGGCCGCGGATTGACGCCAAGCGATTCCGCAAGGGCCACAGCCAGCGGCGTTACAAGTACCGCCACCGTGGCATTGGACAGGAGTTCGGTGAGAATGAGGGTCGCGCCATAGAGCAGAACCAGCGCCACGAGCGGCTGCAGCCCGTCAAGCGCTCCAATCAGCGTGTCGGTAGAGCTTTTCGCAAGGCCGGTCTTTTCAATCGCAATTCCCAACACCACCATGCCGGCGATCAGCATAAGTATGTCCGGTCGCAACCCTTGATACGCTTCATCCGCAGTAATCACTTTGATCATGATCAGGAGGACCGCGCCGCCAAAGGCCGCCGCGGCGATCGGCACAATGTTGAACGACGCCAACGCGATGACCCCGGCGAAGACAAGGCCCGACACAATTGCCTTCCACGCGACCAGGGAATGGCCTTCAGCGAACACGTCGGTCTCACCAAGCTGGATCTGGTGGAGTTCGGGGTCGTGAATGGGGCGCGACTGGTCTGCTTCTTCGACCCGGTCGGTTTCCAGCCAGGCACTGGCGAAATAGAGATAGATGCAACCTGCCAGGCCCATGGTCACGCCCACGCCAGTAATTTCGAACATGCCAAAACGAGGCTGCCCGGCCAGACTGGCCATATCGTTGACCAGCAAGTTGGTGGAGGTGCCGATTAGCGTGCAGCAGCCGCCAAGCACGGCGACATAGGACAAGGGGATGAGGAACCGCCGGGGGTTGAGGCCCATTCGGTTGGCGACATCACGCACCACGGGCGCACCCATCACCACGATCGGGGTGTTGTTGAGAAACGCCGACGCGGCGCCGCTCATGCCGATGAGCAGCCAAATTCCCGTCGCGCCAATCCGCTGACAGAGGGCAACGCCCTTGCGGATGGCGGCGTCCAGTAGGCCCGCCAACTCCATTGCATAGGCAATGACGAACAGCGACGCGAGCGCGATGATCGCCGGACTTGCAAAGGCGCCCTGTACCTCGGTCGGGCGCACTGCGCCGCTGACCAAAAGGACCGCCGCCCCGCAGAGTGCCACGACATCCGCACGTATCTTGTCGATCACCAGCGCCGCAACAACGCTGACCAGGACGACAAGCGTAACAATTTGGTCAGCCGTCATGAACGCTAGTTTCGACCATGGATCGGCCTTTGGCACAAGGGTTTACGGAAATATTCCAATGCGGGGGTCGCCAAGTCGTTCCGATTCTTGTTAGGCTGCGACGATGTTCCGCTGTCCATCCGCATCTCGATTTCTTGCTGGCGGCGCCCTGCTGGTTACGGCGACTGGATTTCTTGGCGCGTGCAAGCAGGAACCGGTGATTGAGAACAGGATTGAAGAGCCCAATGGCCTAATCCCGGAAATTCCTACCGAGCTTGCGATGGATCGCCCAGCCTTGTTGGCCGAAGTCGCTGCAGCAGCGAGCGATTATGCGGCGGGCCTGGACGACGCGCAGGCCCAGGCGGCGCTTGATGGAAAGCGTATATCCTTCCGGATCCCGTTCGGTTGCCCGAGCGATGCGAGCGTCCTCGACAAGAGCCTGAAGCTAGTCGTTCGGCCCGATGGCAAGGCCTATGAAGCATCGGCGTCGCCGGACATTGGACTGAGCGACGTTCGGGCCGTCCTGCCATTGGCAGCATCCCCTTCGCCGACCGCTGACGCGGGCAATTCGGTTGGCAACGAGGCCGGCACGCCCGTTCCCGCTATTGAAGCGGCGGAAGGGTTTTGGGTGCCGCGTCCGTGGATGCTCAGTGACAAATGTCCAACGCCGCCTGCCGCACCGGCCGCCGTCGATGCTGACGCCGCGGAGACCGATCGGACAGCGGACGGCAAATCACCTGCGAGGGCAGACGCGATCCCACTGCCACCCCTCTCCTCCCCGCCTCGGTCGGTCGGCCTGATCCAATATTATGGCGGGAGCGACAGCCGGGTCGGATATCGACGTGGAAAGCCGCTGACCAAGATTGAAACCATCACTGCGTCCAAACCGCCCCCGACCAGCGGCGCGATCATGGTGATGGAAGGGCGACTGCGCCATTTCCCCGGCGGCAAGGTCATCCTCTGTACCGGTGACGCGACATTGGGCCCGCCAAGCTGCCTGGTCTCGGCCAATGTCGACCGGATCGCGTTTCTACGTGCCGACAACGGCGCGATGATCGCCGAATGGACCCGCTAGGCTGAGGAAGCGGCGCCAATTTTTCCTGCCTCTTGAACGCTGTAGGAATTGGCCTATATGAGGTTCATCCAAACATAACGGCTCCGCCGCACGATTCTGCGTGCCCGGGGCTATTCCTGTCCTCGCCGGGACACGGGCCGATGCGCAGCGGACCGAACGTATGGCGGGGAATTCACAGGAGCCGCGCCGGACTTAACACCAAGGGCCGCGTGCCTCAACGCGCGCCCAGAGCGCAGGGAAACTCATGGCGACCAAGGCAAAAGACGTTCCGACCGCAAAGGCCGGACTTAGCACTCTCAAGCAGCGCCGCATTCGCAAGATCTTCGGGAATATCCACGAAATCAGCGAGATGCCGAACCTTATCGAGGTTCAGCGCGAGAGCTACGAACAGTTCCTCCGGTCCGATCCGTCGATCGGCTATGTCTCGGGTCTGGAAAAGACGCTGCGCGGTGTCTTCCCGATCCAGGATTTTGCCGGCACGGCGCATCTCGACTTCGACCATTATGTGCTCGAAGAACCGAAGTTCGACACTGAAGAGTGCCGCCAGCGCGGGCTGACCTACGCCGCGCCGATGCGCGTCACGCTGCGCCTGACCTCGTTCGAAATCGACCCCGACACCGAGGCAAAGTCGGTCATCGATATCAAGGAACAGGACGTTTACATGGGCGACATGCCGCTCATGACCCAGAACGGCACCTTCATCGTCAACGGCACCGAGCGTGTCATCGTGTCGCAGATGCACCGCTCGCCGGGTGTGCTGTTCGACCATGACCGTGGCAAGACCCATGCCAGCGGCAAGTATCTCTTCGCCGCCCGCGTCATTCCCTATCGCGGTTCGTGGCTGGATTTCGAATTCGACGCCAAGGACATCGTCAACGTCCGTATCGACCGCAAGCGCAAGCTGCCGGTCACCGCGCTGCTGCATGCGCTTGGCCTGACCAGCGAGGAAATCCTCAACACCTTCTACAACCGCCTGACCTATGTCCGCGGAAAGAACGGCTGGCAGATCCCGTACAACCCCGAAGGTTGGCGCGGTCAGAAGCCGAACCACGACGTGGTCGACGCCGACAGCGGCGAAGTGATCTTCAAGGCGCACGAGAAGATCAGCCCGCGCAAGGCGAACGCGGCCGGCAAGGACGGCCTGAAAAACGTCATCATCCCCACCGAAGAAATCTTCGGCCGCTTCAGCGCCTATGACCTCATCAACGAAAAGACCGGCGAGATTTACATCGAAGCTGGTGATGAGGTGTCGGCCGAAAACCTCGAGAAGATGGACAAGGCGGGCATTGACCGCCTCGAGCTGCTCGACATCGACTTCATCAACACGGGTCCTTGGATCCGTAACACGCTGAAGGCGGACAAGTCGGAAGACGGCGACAGCGCGCTGGCCGATATCTATCGCGTCATGCGCCCCGGCGAACCGCCCACCCGCGAAACCGCCGATGCGCTGTTCTACGGCCTGTTCTTCGATCCGGAACGCTATGACCTGTCGGCCGTCGGCCGCGTGAAGCTCAACATGCGCCTTGGCCTCGACGCCGAAGACACCGTCACCACCCTTCGCCGCGAGGACATTCTCGCGGTGGTCCAGGAACTGGTGAACCTGAAGGACGGCAAGGGCGAAATCGACGATATCGATAACCTCGCCAACCGCCGCGTCCGTTCGGTCGGTGAACTTCTGGAAAACCAGTATCGCGTCGGCCTCCTCCGCATGGAGCGTGCGGTCAAGGAACGCATGAGCAGCGTCGACGTGTCGACGGTCATGCCGAACGACCTGATCAACGCCAAGCCTGCGGTCGCCGCGGTCCGCGAGTTCTTCGGCTCGTCGCAGCTGTCGCAGTTCATGGACCAGACCAACCCGCTGTCGGAAGTCACCCACAAGCGCCGCGTGTCGGCGCTTGGGCCGGGCGGTCTTACCCGTGAGCGTGCAGGCTTCGAAGTCCGCGACGTTCACCCGACCCACTATGGCCGTATCTGCCCGATTGAAACGCCGGAAGGCCCGAACATCGGTCTGATCAACTCGCTGGCGAGCTTCTCGCGCGTCAACAAATACGGCTTCATCGAAACGCCGTACCGCAAGGTTGTCGACAACAAGGTGACCGACGACGTCGTCTATCTGTCGGCGATGGAAGAGGCCAAGCACACCATTGCGCAGGCCAACGCCGAGCTCAGCGACAAGGGTGGCTTTGTCGAGGAAATCGTCTCGAGCCGCCGTAACGGCGACTTCCTGATGGCACCGCGCGACACCATCACCCTGATGGACGTCAGCCCGAAGCAGCTCGTGTCGGTCGCAGCATCGCTTATTCCGTTCCTGGAAAACGATGACGCCAACCGCGCGCTGATGGGCTCGAACATGCAGCGTCAGGCTGTGCCGCTGATCCAGGCGGACGCACCGCTGGTCGGCACCGGCATGGAAGAAACCGTTGCGCGTGACAGCGGCGCGGCCATCGCGGCCCGCCGTCCGGGTGTGATCGACCAGGTCGACGCAACCCGTATCGTCATCCGCGTCACCGGCGACCTGAAGCCGGGTGAAAGCGGCGTCGACATCTACACGCTGCAGAAGTTCCAGCGGTCGAACCAGTCGACCTGCATCAACCAGCGCCCGCTGGTGAAGGTGGGTGACACGGTCGACGCAGGCGAAATCATCGCCGACGGTCCCTCGACCCAGTTCGGTGAGCTTGCACTGGGCCGCAACGTGCTCGTCGCGTTCATGCCTTGGAACGGCTACAACTATGAGGATTCCATCCTCATTTCCGAGCGTATCGTTAAGGACGACGTCTTCACCTCGATCCATATCGAGGAATTCGAAGTCGCCGCCCGCGACACCAAGCTTGGGCCGGAAGACATCACCCGCGACATTCCCAACGTCGGCGAGGAAGCGCTTCGCAACCTCGACGAAGCAGGCATCGTCTACATCGGCGCCGAAGTCGAACCGGGTGACATTCTGGTCGGCAAGATCACGCCGAAGGGCGAAAGCCCGATGACGCCGGAAGAAAAGCTCCTCCGCGCCATCTTCGGTGAAAAGGCCAGCGACGTGCGCGACACCTCGCTCCGCCTGCCGCCGGGCGTGTCGGGCACGATTGTCGACGTCCGCGTCTTCAACCGTCACGGCATCGACATCGACGACCGCACCCGCGCCATTCAGGCCGAGGAAAAGGACCGGTTGAAGAAGGACGCTAACGACGAGAAGGCGATCCTCAACCGTGCAACCTATGCGCGTTTGAAGGAAATGCTCCTGGGCGAAGTTGCAACCGCGACGCCGAAATCGATCAAGAAGGGCTCGACCCTTGATGATGCGACGCTGGAAGACGCCGAAAAGGCCGATTGGTGGAAAATCGCCGTCAAGGACGACAATCGCCAGGCCGACCTTGAAGCGCTGAAGGCCCAGTATGACGACGCCGTGTCGGTCATCGATCGCAAGTTCGAAGACCGCGTCGAAAAGCTGGAGCGTGGCGACGAATTGCCGCCGGGCGTGCTGAAGATGACCAAGGTCTTCGTTGCCGTGAAGCGCAAGCTTCAGCCAGGCGACAAGATGGCCGGCCGTCACGGCAACAAGGGCGTCATCAGCCGCATCCTGCCGGTCGAGGACATGCCGTTCCTCGAAGACGGGACGCATGCCGACATCGTTCTGAACCCGCTGGGCGTGCCGTCGCGCATGAACGTCGGGCAGATCTTCGAAACCCACCTTGGCTGGGCCGCCCGCGGTCTTGGCAAGCAGGTCGGGGAGATGCTGGAATCGATGCATGATGCGGGCAAGGAAATCTCTGGCAAGGACGCCAAGGAAATCCGCGCCAAGCTGAAGGACATCTATGGTCCGGGCTATGCCAAGGACATTGACGCGCGTGATGACGAAAGCGTGATGGACCTGGCGCAGAACCTGGTCGGCGGCATTCCGATGGGCACTCCGGTGTTCGACGGTGCGCGTGAAGCCGATGTGTCCGACATGCTGACCATGGCTGGTATCGACACCTCGGGTCAGTCGACGCTGTATGATGGACGCACTGGCGAGCCGTTCGACCGCAAGGTCACGCTCGGCGTCATCTACATGCTGAAGCTGCACCACTTGGTCGACGACAAGATCCACGCCCGTTCAATCGGCCCGTACAGCCTCGTCACCCAGCAGCCGCTGGGCGGTAAGGCGCAGTTCGGTGGTCAGCGCTTCGGGGAAATGGAAGTCTGGGCCCTGCAGGCCTACGGCGCCGCCTACACGCTTCAGGAAATGCTGACCGTGAAGTCGGATGACGTGGTTGGCCGTACCAAGGTCTATGAAGCGATCGTCAAGGGCGACGACACCTTCGAAGCCGGCATTCCGGAGAGCTTCAACGTTCTCGTCAAGGAAATGCGCAGCCTCGGCCTCAACGTGGAACTGGAAAACCACGACGAGGAAGGTGACGACCAAGCCGCCATCGCCGCCGAATAAGCCACTGGAAATTCTACTCCCCTCGCCTCGGCGGGGGGAGGTTGGAGAGAAGAGACATGAACGAACTTACCAACTTCGCGAATCCGGTGGCCAAGCCGGAGACGTTCGACCAGATCAAGATCGGCATCGCGTCGCCCGACAAGATCCGTTCCTGGTCTTTCGGCGAAATCAAGAAGCCGGAAACCATCAACTACCGCACGTTCAAGCCGGAACGTGACGGCCTGTTCTGCGCGCGCATTTTCGGTCCGATCAAGGATTATGAATGCCTGTGCGGCAAGTACAAGCGCATGAAGTACAAGGGCATCGTCTGCGAAAAGTGCGGCGTGGAAGTGACCGTTTCGAAGGTCCGCCGCGAACGCATGGGCCATATCGAACTGGCCGCGCCGGTTGCCCACATCTGGTTCCTGAAGTCGCTGCCGAGCCGCATCGGCCTGCTTCTCGACATGCAGCTGAAGCAGCTGGAGCGCATCCTCTACTTCGAATCCTATGTCGTGATCGAACCGGGGCTTACCAGCCTGGAGAAGTATCAGCTTCTGACCGAAGACGAGCTGCTCGCAGCGCAGGACGAGTTTGGCGAAGACGCCTTCTCGGCCGGCATCGGCGCGGAAGCCGTCAAGATCATGCTGATGGACCTCGACCTTGAAGGCGAGCGTGAAGCGCTTCTGAAGGAATTGGCCGAGACCAAGTCGGAGCTGAAGCCGAAGAAGATCATCAAGCGCCTGAAGGTCGTCGAGAGCTTCATCGATTCTGGCAACCGCCCGGAATGGATGATCCTGGACGTCGTTCCGGTCATTCCGCCCGAACTTCGCCCGCTGGTCCCGCTCGACGGCGGCCGCTTTGCGACGTCGGATCTGAACGACCTGTATCGCCGCGTGATCAACCGTAACAACCGCCTGAAGCGCCTGATGGAGCTGCGCGCGCCGGACATCATCGTCCGCAACGAAAAGCGCATGCTTCAGGAAGCCGTTGACGCATTGTTCGACAACGGCCGCCGCGGCCGCACCATCACCGGTGCCAACAAGCGTCCGCTGAAGTCGCTGTCCGACATGCTGAAGGGCAAGCAGGGCCGCTTCCGCCAGAACCTGCTCGGTAAGCGCGTCGACTATTCCGGTCGTTCGGTCATCGTGACCGGTCCGGAACTGAAGCTGCACCAGTGCGGTCTGCCGAAGAAGATGGCGCTGGAGCTGTTCAAGCCGTTCATCTACTCGCGTCTGGACGCCAAGGGTCTGTCGATGACCCTGAAGCAGGCCAAGAAGTGGGTCGAAAAGGAACGCAAGGAAGTCTGGGACATCCTTGACGAAGTGATCCGTGAGCATCCGGTTCTGCTGAACCGCGCACCGACGCTTCACCGTCTTGGCATCCAGGCGTTCGAGCCGGTCCTGATCGAAGGCAAGGCGATCCAGCTTCACCCGCTGGTCTGCTCGGCCTTCAACGCCGACTTCGACGGTGACCAGATGGCCGTTCACGTTCCGCTGAGCCTTGAGGCCCAGTTGGAAGCGCGCGTCCTGATGATGTCGACCAACAACATCCTGTCGCCCGCCAACGGCAAGCCGATCATCGTTCCGTCGCAGGACATGGTCCTCGGCCTCTACTATCTCAGCCTCGAGAAAGAGGATGAGCCGGGCCAGGGCATGCTCTTGAGCGACATGGCCGAGGTCCACCAGGCCCTCGCCGCGGGTGCTGTGACGCTGCACTCGAAGATCGTCAGCCGCGTCCCCCAGACGGACGAGCAGGGCAACACCTACATGAAGCGCTTCGAGACGACGGCGGGCCGCATGCTGCTCGGCGAGACTCTCCCGAAGAGCCACAAGGTGCCCTTCGAGACCGTCAACAAGGTGCTGACCAAGAAGGAGATCGGCGACGTCATCGACATCGTCTATCGCCACACCGGCCAGAAGGAGACCGTGCTGTTCGCCGACGCGATCATGCAGCTCGGCTTCCGCCACGCGTTCGCGGCCGGCATTTCGTTCGGCAAGGACGACATGGTCATCCCGGGCGACAAGGAGAAGCTGGTCGAGGAGACTCGCACGCTCGTGAAGGATTACGAGCAGCAGTATCAGGACGGCCTGATCACCCAGCAGGAAAAGTACAACAAGGTGATCGACGCCTGGTCGCGTTGCGGTGACCGCGTTGCCAGCGAGATGATGAAAGAAATCTCGTCGGTGAAGAAGGGCGACGACGGCCGCGAGCTTCCGACCAACGCCATCTATATGATGGCCCATTCGGGTGCCCGTGGTTCGCAGGCTCAGATCAAGCAGCTCGCCGGTATGCGCGGCCTGATGGCCAAGCCGTCGGGCGAGATCATCGAAACGCCGATCATCTCGAACTTCAAGGAAGGTCTGACCGTTCTTGAATACTTCAACTCGACCCACGGTGCCCGTAAGGGTCTCGCCGACACCGCGCTCAAGACGGCAAACTCGGGCTACCTGACCCGCCGCCTTGTCGACGTGTCGCAGGATGCCGTGATCATCGAGGAAGACTGCGGCACCGACCGTGCGCTGGAAATGCGCGCGATCGTTCAGGGCGGTGCGGTGATCGCGTCGCTTGGCGAACGCGTTCTTGGTCGTACCACGGCTGAAGATGTAGTCGATCCGAAGACCAACGATGTGATCATCCCGGAAGGCACGCTCCTCGACGAGCCGATGGTTGCGAAGATTGAAGAGCTTGGCCTCCAGGCGATGAAGATCCGCAGCCCGCTGGTCTGTGCGTCGACGCAGGGCGTCTGCGCCATGTGCTATGGCCGTGACCTTGCCCGCGGTACGCCGGTGAACATCGGTGAAGCGGTCGGAGTCATTGCCGCTCAGTCGATCGGTGAACCGGGTACGCAGCTAACCATGCGTACCTTCCACATCGGCGGCGCCGCGCAGCTCAACGAAACGTCCAATCTGGAAGCCCCGATGGACGGCACGATCGAGCTTCGCGACATGCCGACGATCACCGATCCGCGTGGCCGTCACGTATCGCTCTCGCGTTCGGGTGAAATCGCCATTCTCGACATGGATGGCCGTGAACTGTCGACGCACCGTATTCCGTACGGCGCGCACCTGCTGGTCGAAAACGGCCACATCGTCAGCCGCGGCGACCGTATCGCTGAATGGGATCCGTCCTACAGCCCGGTCATCACCGAGCGTGCGGGTAAGGTTCATTATCAGGACCTGATCGAAAACCGCACGCTGGTCGAACAGACCGACGAGTCGACCGGTATTTCGCAGCGCGCGGTCATCGACGACCTCGCCAAGTCGAAGAAGGAAGACCTGCGTCCGCGCCTGACCTTGTCGGGCAAGGATGACAGCGAGGCGGGCGTGTATCGCCTGGCTCCGGGTGCGGTCATCGCGGTCGAAAACGGCGCGACGGTCGAAGCGGGTGAAGTGCTTGCGCGTATGCCGCGTGAAGCCGCCAAGACCCGTGACATCACCGGTGGTCTGCCGCGTGTCGCCGAACTGTTCGAAGCGCGCACGCCCAAGGAAAACGCGATCATCGCGAAGGTCTCGGGCCGTGTGAACTTCATGAAGGACTATAAGGCGAAGCGTAAGATCGCGATCGTTCCCGACGATGGGTCGGAACCGGTCGAGTATCTGGTGCCGAAGTCGAAGGTCATCGACGTGCAAGAAGGCGATTACGTCAAGCGCGGCGACAATCTGGTGGGCGGTTCACCCGATCCGCACGATATTCTGGAGGTTCTCGGTGTCGAGGCGCTTGCAGAATATCTCGTGTCGGAAATCCAGGAAGTCTACCGACTGCAGGGCGTGAAGATCAACGACAAGCACATCGAGGTGATTGTTCGCCAGATGCTTCAGAAGGTCGAAATCACCGACGGCGGCGACACCACGCTGCTTAAGGGCGAACAGGTCGACCGCGAAGAAATGGACGAACAAAATGCCAAGCTCGGCAAGGGCAAGAAGCCGGCAGAAGGCAAGCCCGTCCTGCTCGGCATCACCAAGGCGTCGCTGCAAACGCGCAGCTTCATCTCGGCCGCCTCGTTCCAGGAAACGACCCGTGTTCTCACCGAAGCATCGGTGCAGGGCAAGATCGATACGCTGAACGGCCTGAAGGAAAATGTCATCGTCGGCCGTCTCATCCCGGCAGGTACCGGCGCCGGCATGAACCGGATGCGCGTTGCCGCCTCCAGTCGCGACGCGTCGCTCCGTGCTCAGCAGCGCAAGCTGCAGGAAGCACTGATCGCGCCGAATTCGGCTGCTGAGGAACATGCAGCGGAGTTGGCCCAGAACCCGCGTGATGCGAGCGCCGGCGGTCATGACCCGCTTGCGAACGTGACGTCGTCGGGTCACGGCACCGATGCGGATGCCGGTGATTATCTGAATGCCGATGCAGCGGGCGACGAGTAAGTTCGGCCGCGTGGTCATCCACGCGATCGGAAAATTATCTCGCTGATCAAGATCAGGCCGTCGCCCAACCGGGCGGCGGCCTTTTCGTTTGTCGAAACCACCCTTCCCTTTGTCGGCTGAATGGGTAGCCTGCCCGTACACATGAATTTCAACGACATGGATTGAGGGGGCTCAATGACTATCCGACCGCATCATCTACTGGTGAGCAGCGCAATCGCTGCAACCATGGTCCTTGCCGCTCCCGTCGGCGCACAGACGGTTTCCATCGTTCAGCCGGGGGCGCCGGGCGCCCCTCCGAAAATCCTGACAGCTGATCAGGCCGCGAAGGTCGCTGATACGCGCTTCGTCCAGGCAGACGTCGATTTCATGCAGGGAATGATTCATCACCATAATCAGGCGGTGGAAATGGCGGCGCTGGCCAAGGACCGGACCACCAACAAGGATTTGCTCACCATGGCGGGCCGCATCAGCGCCAGTCAGGAAGATGAGATGAAGTTCATGCGCGACTGGCTTTCGGCGCGCGGTGTTTCTGCGGCAATGCCCGCCATGAACCATGACCATGGCGCCATGAATCACGGCGCCATCGCGATGAAGGGCATGGCGTCACCTCAGCAGATGGCGGCTCTGGCGGCTGCCAAGGGCGCGGCTTTTGACCAATTATTTATCCAGTTGATGATCGCCCACCATGCAGGCGCCGTCGACATGGTCGATGATCTGCTGGATCAACCCGGCGCTGCCTATGACCCGGTGCTATTTCAGTTCACCAGCGACGTCACCAACGAGCAAACCGCCGAAATCAAGCGTATGGATGCACTGCGGGCCACGTTAACGGGTGATCCGCGCGAAACGCTGAAGGCGGGTTATCGCGACGCTGGGCAGGCCATTTCAAATCTCACATTATTAGCCGCGCTGCCGAAGCCGCCGGGCTTCTTCGACCCCGCTAACCCCGCCGGTTATCCGCCCGAAAAAGCGAAGAAGGGCGACAAAGCGTCCAAGGGGCTGGTCTTCGACCCGGAAGGTCAGACAAATGAGGGCACGGAATGGAGCGACCGCTCGCCCCTGCTGAGCTTTGCACAAACCGATATGGCGTTCAGCGGCGACAAGCTGTTCGTCGGCAATTACCATGGATTCAACGTCTATCAGATCGATACCGCAGGAATTCCGCATCAGGTGTCATCGGTCGTGTGCCCAGGCGGCCAGGGCGATGTTTCCGTCATTGGCAATCTGCTGATCATGTCGGTCGAACAGCAGCGCGGCCGCGTCGACTGCGGATCACAAGGCAATGAAGGCGACATCAGCAAGGACCGCTTCCGCGGCATCCGACTGTTCGATATTTCCGACATCACCCGCCCGCGCCAGGTCGGGCTGGTCCAGACCTGCCGGGGGTCACACACCCATTCAATCGTCAAAGGCCCTGAAGGCGATGGCAAGATCCTGGTCTATGTGTCCGGCACCGCGGGCGTCCGTAAGACCGAAGAATTGGCGCGGTGCAATAATACGCCCTCACCAGACAATAGTTATTTCCGCATTGATGTCGTCGAAATTCCGGTCGCCAATCCGGCGGCGGCAAAGATCATCGACAGCCCCGCCGTCTTTGCAGATTTCAAGACCGGGAATCTGGCCGGTCTATGGAAAGGCGGCGATCATGGCGAAGGGACGCAGCGGACCTCTACGACGGATCAATGTCACGACATCACCGTCTTCCCGTCACTGAAGCTGGCCGCCGGCGCTTGCTCAGGCAATGGTATTATCTTCAACATCGCTGACCCGCGCAAACCAAAGCGGATAGATGTCGTCAACGATCCGGGGTTTGCCTATTGGCACAGCGCAACACTCAATAATTCGGGAACAAAAGTATTGTTCACCGATGAGTGGGGCGGTGGCGGGAGGCCGCGCTGCCGTAACCAGGATCGCCGGGATTGGGGCGCCGACGCCATTTACGATATCGTTGGCGGTAAGCTCGTCCGCCGTGCGACCTACAAGCTGCCCGCTGCACAGACGGAACAGGAAAATTGCGTCGCCCATAACGGCTCAATCATCCCGGTTCCCGGCCGCGACATCATGGTGCAAGCCTGGTATCAGGGCGGCCTTTCGGTCTTTGACTTTACCGACAGCAACAAACCCTATGAAATTGCCTATTTTGATCGGGGACCAATCGACGCCAAGCGCGACACGATGGGCGGCTATTGGTCGGCCTATTATTACCGGGGCAAAATCTATGGCACCGAAATCGCCCGCGGTCTCGACGTCCTCGCGCTGAAACCAAGCGCCGCGTTAAGCGAAAATGAAATTGCGGCCGCTGCATTGGCGCAGCAGGGCGACACATTTAATCCGCAACAGCAATATCCTGTGAAATGGCCCGACGCGCCGGTCGTTGCCCGGGCCTATGCGGATCAGCTGCGCCGCGACAATGCGCTACCGGTCGATTTTGATCAGAAGCTGACTGCCGCGCTTGCCGAGGCCGATGGCAAGCTTGCCGCCAATTCGCGGGATGCAGCACTTGCGGCGCAGCTGCGCGCGCTTGCCGCTCAAAGCAATGCGGCATCTGCCGACAAGGCCCGGCACGCGGCCCTTGCGAACGTCCTGACGGGGATAGCTTCAAAACTGTGACATCGGGCTAACACGACCCAATGAAAAGGGCCCCGTCGGACGTGATCCGGCGGGGCCTTTCCTTTGATGGTTTGCGGCTCAAAGGTGAGAGGTCTCACCCAATTTTCGCAAACTTACTTGCAGTAGCCGTTGTTAATCGCATTTTCGGCGCAGTTCGCGGCCGAATTCACGTCTGCAGCGGCGCCGCGAACGGTGTTGCAAGCAGTGATGGCAAGCGCACCCGTCATGAGCAGCGCAATTGTCATCTTACGAACCATGGTCAAATCTCCTTAAGCAGGCGAAACGACCATGGCCCAAATCACATAGCGTTGTCGACCGTGTTCGCGGCCGAATTCACATCGGCTGCCGCGCCACGAACGGTATTGCAGGCCGTGATGGCCAGGCTGCCAGCAATAAGAACGATAGTCGTTAGCTTCTTGAACATGACAATTACTCCTGTCTGATGGCTGAACGAACGCTGCAAATCGCATTCGGTGCCATCACGCAGGCGAAATGTTGTCAAACCGCGACGGGCGCGGCGATGTGTGGGTGAGGATCATACGCCTCAAAAACGAAATCTTCCGGCTCATATGTGAACAGGTTTTGGCCCCGATCCTTGAGGATCAGCATGGGCAGTTCGCGTGGTGTGCGTGCCAACTGCGTCTGCGCCTGTTCAAGGTGATTTGAATAGAGGTGAACATCGCCGCCCGTCCACACGAACGTCCCCGGTTCAAGCCCGCATTCCCGTGCCAGCATATGCGTCAGCAGGGCGTAGGAAGCGATATTGAATGGGACGCCCAGGAAAAAGTCCGCGCTGCGCTGATATAGCTGCAGGTTGAGTTTTCCAGCCGCCACCTGAGTCTGGAATAGGCAATGGCACGGGGCCAGCGCCATTCTATGAAGCTCGCCTGGATTCCACGCCGTTACAATCTGCCGGCGCGACCCAGGATCCCTGCGGATTAGCGTGACCAATTCCTCAATCTGGTCGACATGCCGACCGTCCGCCGTTTCCCAGTCACGCCATTGCTTGCCATAGACGGGCCCCAGGTCGCCATTTACGTCCGCCCATTCGTCCCAAATGCTGACTTTGCAATCCTTCAACCAACCGATGTTCGTATCGCCGCGCAGGAACCACAGCAGTTCAACGATGATCGACCGAAGGTGCAGCTTCTTGGTCGTCAGAAGCGGAAAGCCCTTGGACAAATCGAAGCGCATTTGCGCCCCAAACAGGCTGAGTGTTCCCGTGCCCGTCCTATCCATTTGTTCGACACCCTCGTCGAGAATCTGCTGCATGAGATGGAGATATTGGCGCATGTCCCCACCCTAGCCTGCGGGCCGAATGCGTCCAGTGATTCTCCTCCATTTTGGATCGTCAAATTGGACGCGGTTGTGATGGCCGCCCGCCGATACCGCGATTATTCTGATCCCATGAGGCATCAGCGCGCAGAAACTCCCGCCTTATTAAACGGTGTCGAGGCCGCGCGCCGCTTCTTCGCACCGTCATTTCCTCACGGCGCCGAACGCGAAAAGCTGGTAGTGGCACATGTCGATTCAGGCGCGCGATGCATCTGGACCAGCCAATATGACGGCCAAACTGATTTCGTCGACCTGCCCATCAAAACGATCATCGCGGAGGCACTTCGTATTGGCAGCAGCGGTATCATATTGGCGCATAACCACCCTGGCGGCGACACGCGGCCCAGCCGATCAGATTTTGCAGCGACCAGGAAATTATCATTGGCGTGTGATGCAATCGACCTTGCGCTACTCGACCACCTGATATTGGCCGGAAAAAAATGCGCAAGCATGCGGCAAATGGGCTACCTGTAAACGCTAGGTAAACAGCCAAAAACAGTGACAACAGGGGCTGGCGTCAAGACGTCATTTCATGCCATGATTTGTGCGTGCCGCTAATATCCACCCTCACGCTCTTAGTGACGGCAGCCAATTGGGTGCCCGCGCGCCCGACGCCGCCACAATTTAAATCGTCACGCTTTGCGCTGACGTTCAAAACCCCAAAGAACAGCAGCTATTGCCCCCTTCGAAAGGCATGGCGCGGCACGGATAATGGCACCACCATGTTCCTTGTTGC
The DNA here is from genome assembly GCF_946478955.1 of uncultured Sphingomonas sp. Next base: position 193,294 of record NZ_CAMLDL010000003.1, read on the forward strand.
GCCGATGAAATGCGGACTGACCATCAAAGGACCATCAACCAATCGCAGTTTCTCGCCAAACCCGTTGCCGATGATTTCGGTCAGTTACAATTATGTCGGCGTCGCCCGGCCCGCGCCATGTGCACAGGTGGATAAAGTGAAGATCATGGGGCGCACACAGCCGGTCTGCGAGATACGGCGTGGTGGAACGTTGATCCGCTCCATCCGCGGCACCTATATTGCCGACATTCCATCGGAAGTGATGGTGACGCTGGTCACGACTCCGATGCGATTGAAAAAGGACATGGACGCCCTGAAGCGGGTGACGGGTAGCCTGCGTGCCTGCACCGCCATGCTGCAGGGACCTCGCGGCGGCTTCACCATTGGCCGGGGCAAGGCATGTCCGGCCGCTGCAGTCTGGTTCTAATTCTCAAGCGCGACGCAGGGTTTGATCGCGCCTGGCGGCGGTTTTGGCCGATCAATACGAAACGCCGCGAAATAGGCGTCGCCGCCGGTTAGCGGCTGACTTTTAACCGGGGCAAGGCCAAGGGCTCCCATCTCACACCGTAACTGTTCCAGTGGCATTCCATGCCGCTTCTCGCTGCGGTAGGCGTCAACGACAATCACCTGGCCGTCTGGTTTGAGCGCGTCGCGCAGATGCCACAAAAACTCATAGGGCTCGGTTACTTCATGATACATATGAACCATGAATATCCGGTCAAATGACCGGGGTGGCAGCAAGGGGTCGGCAGGCTTTCCGAGGCGCACGGTTACATTGTCCAGATTCTCGCGGCTTACTCGCTGGGCGAGGCGATCACGGGTTTCCGGCACAATATCCTGCGCCAATACCCGGCCGCTTAACCCGACAATCGGAGCGAGACGGACCGTGTAATAGCCTTCGCCGGCGCCAATGTCGGCAACCGACATGCCGGGCACGATCCCGGCCAGCCGCATCACTTCCTCCGCCTCACCCACGCGATCACGCGCGTCTTCGGTCGAAAAGCGGTTACTCACAATCGGCGCGACATCGCGCTTTGCGTCAGGAAATTGGCGATGTTCCGCGTCGCGCCGGCACGCGGCCAACGCCAAGATCAGCAGCAGGGCCGAAGCCCTAGTCGACATCCTCGACGTCCACCTTTTCACCCGTCACGCGCTGCGAGAGCGCCGACGCCATGAACCGATCAAGGTCACCGTCCAGAACGTCGGTCGGACTAGTCGATGTCACGCCGGTGCGCAGGTCCTTCACAAGCTGATATGGCTGGAGGACGTAGGAGCGGATTTGGTGCCCCCAACCAATGTCCGTCTTCGCGGCGTTGGCGGCATTTGCTTCCGCCTCCCGCTTCTGCAACTCGTTTTCGTACAATCGCGCCTTCAACTGCTTCATCGCGCTGGCGCGGTTCTTGTGTTGGCTGCGTTCATTCTGACACGCGACGACGATCCCGGTCGGGATGTGCGTGATACGAACCGCGCTGTCGGTGGTGTTGACGTGCTGCCCGCCGGCGCCGGATGCGCGATAGGTGTCAATGCGCAGGTCGCTTTCGCTCACCTCAATCTCAATATCGTCATCGACTTCAGGGTAGACCCATACCGATGCAAAGCTGGTGTGGCGCCGTGCGGAGCTATCGTAGGGAGAAATGCGGACCAGTCGGTGAACCCCGCCTTCGACCTTCAGATTGCCATATGCATTTTCGCCCTTGATCAGGATCGTTGCCGACTTGATGCCCGCCTGCTCGCCGGAATGGTGATCCACCATTTCGACCTTCATGCCGTGGCGCTCGCCCCACCGGGAGTACATGCGCAGCAACATCGACGCCCAATCGTTTGACTCGGTCCCGCCCGCGCCGCTGTTGATTTCGACATAACTGTTGTTGGCGTCGGCCTCACCCGCGAGCAGCGCCGCTACCTTGTCCCTTTCAGCGCGCTCAGCGAGGTCGGCAAGGCTGGCGACACCATCGTCGACCAAGGCTTCGTCGCCTTCCATCTCGGCCATTTCGATCAATTCGACCGTGTCTTTCAACTCGGTCTCAATTTTGGCCGTCGCGCCGATCGCCTCTTCCAGGCGCCGTCGCTCACGCATGACGTCCTGCGCCGCCTTGGGATCATCCCACAGCGTCGGATCTTCGACCTTGTCGTTCAATTCACCAAGCCGCTTGTTGGCCTTGTCCCAGTCGAGAAACCGACGGAGAAGCTGGGTCGCGGCATTGATCTGATCAATATGGGCTTGCGCTTCAGCGCGCATGGGAATGACTTTCAATTAAACCAGTTAAACGGGTCGCGGAGACGTCTCGAACTCCGCCTAGTAAATACCGCCCTGCTTTTGCAAGAACTCCCCGCTGTCCTTGGGCTGCTGAGCCGGCTTTGGCGCTGCCTTGCGCGGCGCGATCGTGGCAGGTTTCTTGGCCTGATCGGCGGCCGCAAGCTCCAAGTCACTGCGGAAGCTGCGGCGCGGCTCAGTTTCGGGTTGGAACGCCTCCCAGATCACCGCAGACTTGGGGTCCACCGTCGTCGGGAAACTACCATAAACGCGCTTGCCAGTAATCCGGTCGATCCGCACCATGCGAATACCCGGCGGCGCAACGAACGGTATTTTCGGCATATCTTTCAAAGCCGTTTGAGCAAATTGCTTGAACACCGGCGCCGCAATACGCCCACCCTGAGCATAACCGCCCATTGAGCGATTGTTGTCATAGCCGAGATATACGCCCGCCACGATCTGCGGCGTCCCGCCGACAAACCAGACATTGGTGGGGCCGGTCGTTGTGCCAGTCTTCCCGAACAGCGGCCGGTCCAGATCCCGAAGCACCGCCGCCGTTCCGCGCTCGACCACGCCTTCCATGATGTGGACCATCTGATAGGCGGCCATGGGCTCAAGCAGCTGCTTCGCGCGCGAAGGCGGCCTTGGCATCGCCTTGCCGTCCCAATCGGCAGCGTCGCAATTGTCCATCACCTGACAACGATTGTCGGTCCGATAAATCACCTTGCCGCTGCGGTCCTGCACATAGTCAATCAATGTCGGTGTTAGCGACCGACCATGATTGGCCAATATGGCGAACGCATTTGTCAGCTTCAGCACGGTAGTCTCGCCGGCGCCTAGCGCCACCGATAGATAGGGTTTGTAATTGCCCACGCCGAGTTTCGCCGCGGTTGCCACAACTTTACCCATTCCGGTTTCGCTGGCTGCGCGAATGGTCATCAGGTTACGCGACTGTTCAACGCCCCAACGCATTGTCTTTGGACCAGCGTACCCACCGTCGTAATTCTTGAAACATTTATTGCCGAGTGCCGCACCCTGCCAAACGCAGAAGGGTTCATCGATCAGGATCGTTGCGGGCGTCATCCCGTTTTCCAGCGCCGTCTCGTAAACAATCGGCTTGAACGCGGAGCCCGGCTGCCGCTGGGCCTGCGTCGCGCGATTGTAGGGTGAGCCAATGACATCGAAGCCGCCCTGCACGGCAAGGACGCGGCCCGTGTTCACTTCTTCAGCAACAAATCCGCCGCCGACATCGGGAATCGACCGCAGCGCGTAGCTGTTGGTGCCAAGCTGTTTGACGATAACGACCATGCCCGGCTTCAAATAGCCAAAGGCCGCGCCGCCGACGCCGCGCTTGGGTTGCACCGCCGCTGACGCCGGCAGAACGCCGGTCGACCCGTCGGCGAAGCCAATCTGGGCCTGACCGCCCGATTTGGACAGCACAACCGCCTTTTTCCAGTCGTCAAACCCGGTGCCGAGCTGAGTCATTCGAAGCTGGCTGGCCCAATCATCCGTCACATCAATGTTGAGTCCGGTGTCCTTCCACCCGCGGCCACCGTCGAACTGAGCCAGCCCCTCGCGAAGGGCCGCGGCTGCCGCATCCTGCATCTTCGGGTCCATAGAGCTTCGGACCCAGAGGCCGCCGCCATATACGCTATTCGGCCCGTCCTCGGTCGACTCGCCAAAGCGTTTGATCAGGTCGCGGCGGACTTCCTCCATGAAGTAGCCGCCCTGGTCCTGGACCTTGGTTCCCGCGCCGTAGCGGATGGTGCCAAGGGGGGCTGCGGAGGCCGCGTCCCGCTGCTGCTCCGTGATGTATCCGTTGTTCGCCATTTCGCGCAGCACGTAGTTGCGACGAGCTAGCGCCTTGTCCGTTGCGCGTAGCGGATCATAGTTGGACGGCGCCTTTGGCAAAACGGCCAGATAGGCGACCTCGGGCAAGGTGAGTTCGTCGACGTCCTTATCGAAGTAGGCGCGGCTCGCCGCCTGAACACCATAAGCGTTCCGACCCAGGAAAATGGAATTGAGATAGAGCTCGAGGATCTGCTGTTTGCTCAGCGACTCCTCCAGCCGGAACGCTAATATGGCTTCGCGGATTTTCCGGCTGACATTGTAGCTGTCATCTTGAAGTAAGCCCTTGGCCACCTGCTGCGTAATGGTTGAGCCGCCGCGTGCGCGCCCTCCGCCCGTTGCTTTCTTCGCGACATAATCGCCGACGGCGCCGAACAGGCCGGGATAATCGATGCCACCATGGCTGAAGAAGGTTTTGTCTTCCGCTGAGACGAAAGCCTCGACCACCAATGGCGGATATTCGTCGAACGAAAGCTCGACCCGGCGTTCTCTGGCGAACGTCTGAACCGGATTGCCGTCATAACCGCGCACGCTGGTCGGCAAAGGCGTTTGATAATTCATCAGCTTGTCGCGGCTTGGCAAGCCCCAGGAGAACACCGTCCAAATCACCGCAAATAGGAACAGACCGGCAAGGGCTGCATAGCAAAGCCGGCGCACCCACGCCTTTCCAAACAGGGGTGAATAGCGATCGTAAATGCGCTGGTTCAGCGATACGAGGTCGGGGATTTGAAACCGGGTCGTGGTCATGGCCGTTGGCGGGTCTAGCTGCTTAAGCGGCAGTGGGAAAGCATTGTCGTCATGGCACGGACCGCGCGGCGACATCAGCTTCGATGGCCTGTGCAAGGGCAAGGACGAGTGGTGCCCTGCCGGCTTTAGTCATCAAGCGCGCTTCGTCGCCAGCGTTGCTGATATATCCCGCTTCGAACAACACCGCTGGCGTTTCGGCGCGGCGAAGGACGTGAAAGGCCGCAAACTGGTGCGGGCGCGGCCGAAGAACCGAACGAGACTCGCCAATCTGCCGAACCGTCCGTTCCGCAAGCATCGCCGACTCCTCCATTTGTTCGCGGAGCGCAACGTCCGACAGCAATGCCCTTACCTCGTCGTCACTTTCGCTGGTCAATGCGCCGTCCGCCTCATTTTCCGCCTTTGCAAAACGGGCAGCTTCGGCGCTCGATGCGACATCGGACAGGGAATAGACGGTTGACCCGCTTGCCTTGGGATTGGGGGCGCTGTCCATGTGGATCGATAGGAACAGATTGGCTCCAAGATGCCGGGCGATGGCAGCTCGGTCTTCTAGCGTAAGATAGCGATCATCGTCGCGCGTCATTGCCACCCGCACTCTGCCCCGCTGTTCGAGGAGGTCGGCGAGTTCACTCGCCATCGCCAGCGTTAGCTGTTTTTCCTGACTGGCCCCTGACACGCCGGACGCGCCGGGATCACGCCCGCCATGGCCAGGATCGATGAGAATGATGGGCCGACCAGGGACTTTCGCGTCGCGGACCCGCACATTGGCGAGCGGCTGACCCAGATCGATGGTGAGACTTCCCGTCCGCGCCTCTCCTGGAAGCACCTTGGTTGACGCGCCGGTCCCGCCATCCCGCGTCACAACCAGCGCCGCGAACAGCCCCATTACCGCAATCCCCGAAAGGCCAAACAGAAACAGGGCACGGCGCTTGCTACGATCCATAGGGCAACCCATATGCGCCATGGTTGGAGCGGCAAAGCCAAAAAGGCACAGTTTCCCGCGATTGAAACAGTTGCGGGTGTGTCACGGCAATGCTAACCGATTCCTCCTCCGCCAAGCTTTTTGGCGACAGTTTACGCCGCGACCATCGGCTCGGTAGCGCGGCATACAAGGTTGATGCTGAATGATGTTTATGACCGCCCAGACCATGCTTGCTGACAGGCATGGCGGCGCGTCGGCCGCGACGATGATCGCGGAGACAAAGTCAGCAGACACGAATTTCATACATCTCGCTAACGCAGCTTTTGCGAAGGCCAATACAATTGCGCGCCGCCAGGCATTGACGCCTGGCCTGCGCGCACGGAGAATTTTCAATGTCCATGCGCATGCTAATCGACGCGCGCCACCCGGAAGAAACCCGTGTTGCCGTCGCCAAGGGTACCCGCATTGAGGAATTCGACTTCGAATCCTCGGAGCACAAGCAACTAAAAGGCAATATCTACCTCGCCAAGGTAACGCGGGTCGAACCGTCGCTTCAGGCGGCGTTCGTTGATTATGGGGGGAATCGTCACGGTTTCCTGGCGTTCAGCGAAATCCACCCGGATTATTACCAGATCCCGAAGGCGGATCGCGACGCCCTGCTTCGCGAAGAGGCCGAACATGCCGCCGAAGAGGAGCGCCTGCGCGCCGAAGCGGAAGACGCGGTCCTTGACCCGCATCACGACGACGACGGCACTGATGATCGCCCCGATGAACCGGAAAGCGAAGACGAAGAAGGCGCAAACGCCGATGCGACCGAGGTCGGCACCGGATCATCGCGCTCGCCAGTTGATGAAAGCGCGGCCGAGGAGCTTCGCAAGAAGCGTCAGGCTTTGCGCCGCCGGTACAAGATTCAGGATGTGATCCAGCGCCGCCAGGTGCTTCTGGTGCAGGTCGTCAAGGAAGAGCGCGGGAACAAGGGTGCGGCACTGACAACCTATCTCAGCCTCGCCGGTCGATATTGCGTGCTGATGCCCAATACCAGCCACGGCGGTGGGATTTCGCGCAAGATTTCCAATGGGGCGGACCGCAAACGGCTGAAATCGGTCATTGCTGACCTCAAGCTGCCGGGCACCATGGGCCTGATCGTCCGCACCGCCGGTCTTCAGCGTACCAAGACCGAGATCAAGCGCGACTTTGACTATCTTGCCCGGCTTTGGGACGAAATTCGCGAAAAAACGCTGTCGAGTTCCGCCCCTGCGCTGATCTACCGCGATAGCGATCTGGTGAAACGTGCGATCCGCGATCTCTACAACCGCGACATCGATGAAGTCGTCGTTGAGGGCGAGGAAGGGTATAAGGCAGCGCGCGGCTTCATGAAGCTGCTGATGCCCAGCCATGTTCGGCGCGTGAAGCAATATGACGACCCCACGCCGCTGTTTCAGCGGTACGGGATCGAAGATCAGCTCAACGCCATGTATCAGCCTATCGTCCAGCTGAAGAGCGGCGGTTATCTGGTGATCAACCCGACCGAAGCACTGGTGTCGATCGACATCAACTCCGGCCGGTCGACGCGCGAGCATAATATCGAGCAGACCGCGTTCGCGACCAACATAGAAGCGGCACATGAAATTGCTCGTCAGCTGCGCCTGCGCGACATGGCTGGCCTGGTAGTCATCGACTTCATCGACATGGAACAAAACAGCCATGTCCGCAAAGTCGAGAAGGCGATGAAGGAAGCGCTGAAGAACGACCGCGCCCGAATTCAGGTCGGCCGTATCTCCAGCTTTGGCCTGATGGAAATGAGCCGTCAGCGCCTGCGTACCGGCGTGTTGGAAGCATCGACCAAAGCGTGCCCGCACTGCGATGGCACAGGTTTGATGCGCACGGCATCGTCGTCGGGTCTTAGCGCCCTTCGCATCATCGAAGAAGAAGCGGCGCGCGGTAAAGGCGATCGGATCGTGCTTCGTGCAGGCCGTGAGGCAGCGATCTACGTCCTGAACAAGAAGCGCAGCGAACTGGCAGAAATTGAGGAACGCTACGGCGTAACAGTCGAGATTATAATCGACGAAACGTTTGAAGGCGCCCGCATGACGGTCGAAAGCTCCGGCGGCCGTCCGGTCCCCCGGATCAAGCCGGTCGTGCCCATCCTTATTGAGGAAGAAGATGACGAGGTCATCATCGACGAGGATGAGGACGAAGAGGACGAGGATCGGACCGATGACCGCGGTGAGCGCGGGCACGATGAAGACGGCGAACGCGGCAGCCGCCGCCGCCGCCGCCGCCGCCGTGGTGGCCGTGGCCGCAATCGTCGCGACGGCGGCGAGTCGGGTGACGAGCAGGTCGACGATGCGGCCGCGTTTGAGGATGGCGCGCCCGCCGACGACGGCGACAATGAACCTGGAGCAGACGTTGATGACGGCGGTGAAGGCCGGACCCGGTCCCGCCGCGGTCGCCGTGGCGGCCGTGGCCGTCGGGGTCGTGGCAGTGATCGTGCCAATCCGGAAGCCGTCGCCTCCCCGAGCGATACCGCCGACGTCGCGGATGAGCCCCAAGACGCATTTGTCGATGCTGCGCCGGTGACAGAAGAGGCAGACGAAAAGCCAAAGACGCGGCGCCGCCCTCGTGCCCGCAAGGCTACCGACGACACCGCTGAGCCGACGTCGGACGCTGTCGTCGAACAGGTTGCAGAAGTGCCCGGACCATCCGACGAAAAGCCCAAGCGAAAAAGCCGCGCAAAAGCGAAACCCAAAGCTGGGGACGCGCCCGCGGACACAGCCGAGGCGGCAGAGCCGGTAGCGGCGGACGAGAAGCCAAAGCGCAAAAGCCGCGCGAAGGCTAAACCAAAATCCGATAGTGCGGCGCCGATCATCGCAGAACCGGCAGCCGTCATCGAAGCCCCTGCGGCCGAAGCCGAAAATGACGGCGAGCCCCGCCGCGGCTGGTGGCAACGGACCTTTGGATAAGATGATATTGAGGCCGGTCGAACGGAACGGTTCGGCCGGCCCAATGCCCTGTAATTTTCATCGGAGGTTCATGCCCGCGGTGGAACATCGGGCCATGACTTCCCGGCTTCGCCGCGTGGCGCGCACACTCGTAGCGCTGCTCCTGATAACAATGCTCATGGCCCGTCCGGCCATGGCACAATCGCTTCTTCGCGATAGCGAGACCGAGCTTTTGTTCCATGACATTAGCGCACCGTTGATTGTCGCGGCCGGTCTTGACCCGAACAGCGTCAAAGTGGTGCTCGTCAACGACCCGGACATCAACGCCTTCGTCGCCCAGGGCCAGGTCGTCTATATCCATAGTGGCCTGGTATCGGCCGCCGACAATGTGAACGAATTGCAGGCTGTCATCGCGCATGAACTGGGCCACGTTGCCGGCGGGCACTCCATTCGAATTTACGACGGCGTCGGCAAATCGACCGCGATCACCATTTTGAGCCTCGTCTTGGGCGCAGCCGCTATGGCGGCCGGTGCCGGCGACGCCGGCATGGGCATCTTCGCCCTGGGCCAGCAGGCCGCGATGGGCAATTTCCTTGCCTTTACCCGGGCGCAGGAATCCAGCGCTGACCTCGCTGGCGCGTCTTATCTCAGCAAGGCCGGGATAAGCGGCAAGGGTAGCCTTGCGTTCTTCAAGAAACTGCAAAACCAGGAATATCGCCTCGCGATCTATTCCAAGGACAGTTATGGGCGCACCCACCCGTTGTCGTCCGAGCGCATCCAGACGCTGGAGCAGATTTACAAGAAAGATCCGGCATGGAACACGCCGATCGACCCGGCGCTGGAAGCGCGGTTTGAGCGGGTGAAAGCAAAACTGATTGGTTTCGTCACGCCGACCGACGCGATCGCTGCCTATCCCGAAAGCGATCAATCGGTCCCCGCGCATTACGCGCGCGCCTATGCCTATCACCTTGGCGCCTATCCCGACAAAGCCAATGCGGAAGCGGATGCGCTGCTCCGAACCGCGCCGAACGATCCTTTCTTCCTGGAGCTTAAAGGGCAGATCTTATTGGAAGGCGGGCACCCGGACGAAGCCATTGCTCCCCTGCGCAAATCGGTCGCTGCTGCACCCAACATGCCAATGATTTCAGTGATGCTGGGGCATGCGTTGATTGCGACCGAAGACCCAAAGAATTTCGCAGAAGCAAAGCAGGTGCTGAAGTCGGCTGTCAATCGCGACAACGACAATCCCTTTGCATGGCTGCAACTTGGCACCGTGTACGATCGGGAGGGCGATGCGCCCCGCGCCTCCCTCGCCAGGGCAGAACAGAATAATCTGGAAGGTAAGGACAAGCTGGCGCTGACCAGCGCACGAATGGCCATGGCCGGACTGAAACCGGGAACGCCGGACTATCTTCGCGCGCAGGACATCGCCATGGTATCCGAGAATGCAATCAAGAAGGATAAGAAGAATCGTGACCGGGAATAAGAGCGCGCTGGGGGCGGCGCTGGGCGGCGGATTGGTTGGGGCGGTGATCGCGGTTGGCGTGACGGTTGCGGCCGGACCCAAGCTCTTTGGTGAGCGCCTGGTTCGCGAGGCACTGGTCAATCACCCCGAATTGTTGGTCGAGGCCGGAGAGGCGTTGAAGACGAAGCAATATGCCCAGGCGCTCCTGCCTATCCGGGCGCAATTGGAGACCCCCTATTTTGGCGCCTGGAAAGGCGCCGCGCAGCCTAAAGTGACGCTCGTCTATTTCTATGACTATGCCTGCGGTTACTGCAGGCAGAGCAATCCCGACATTGAGCGGTTGCTGAAAGAGAATGCCGACCTTCGTGTTGTGTATCGGGAACTGCCGATCCTTGGACCCGGCAGCGTCGTCGCCTCCCGCGTTGCACTGACCGCCGCAAAGGACGGCCGCTTCGCTCAGTTCCACGACACGCTCTATGCCGCAGGACCTCCCACGGAACAGAATATCGCGGTCGCCGCAAAAGCCGCCAACGTCAGTGCGCAGCCCGTTGATGATCCTGCTCAAGTGACCGAACTGCGCGGTAATCAAATGATGGCCGGACAACTCGGCGCCACCGGAACGCCGTTGTTCGTGGTGGGCGATCAGGTATTCAACGCCGCCGTTGGCTACGGCGAGCTTAAAAAAGCCATTGCGACGGCTCGCAAGGGGTAACGCACCGCGCGGCTTCGGCCGCGCTATTATTCCGTGAAATTCATTCCGCGGTTCGGCGCAAACGATGCTGGTCCTGCCTGGGTTCACGGATCGCGTTGCCGACGGGCCATGATATGGCCAACAGGATCATCGCCAACCAGGCGGATTCCAATTCCGGTATGAGTAGCAGTAGAAATGCCGGTACGAGCCGCCAGCTAAGCCCCGCCACCGCGAATGCCGGCGCAATGAGGACCGCCGACTCATAAAATGCGGCGTGCGGCGACAACAGGATCGAAGCACCCAGCACCAATAATGCCTGCTGCGAGCGCGGTCCGTTACGGTGCCTCCAAAGCAACGCGGTGGCCACGATCAGAATGACGTAAAACCATAAGCTAGACGGGGGCACCCCCAACCGAACGATATCCTGACGATCATTGGTCGCGACGAACTGCGCAATCGAACCCAACCACTGTCCCCAAATCTGCGGCCCGAAATTGATGGTCGCGGCGACGGCAATCACGCCGCCCGTTACCGTCGCGGTCCCGATCGTGCGCCATTGGCGGGACATGATCAGCAGAAGCGGCAGGAATAAGAACAATTGCGGTTTGACACATATCGCCGCACCGAAAATCGCGCCGCCGAGGCGCGGCCGCCGATCCAGTAGCGTAAACCCCCAAATCGCCATCCCGCCTACCATCAGCGTCGTCTGGCCAATAACCGCCGCGAACAGGAAGGTCGGGCTCCATAACGCCAACCAGGACGCTTTCGTCATCCGCCAACCGGCACCGACATAGGCAGTCACCGACACCGCGACCCAGACGGAGAACGCCGTCTTGAACGACAACCATCCTAACGGAACGATCATCAGAAGGAAGGTTGGCGGATAAGCGAACGGCCGCTCCTCGCCCGCCGCATGATCCTGCAAAGGCGTTAGATATGCGCTGTCATAAACTGGGCCCTGACTATGTGTTGCCGCCGCATGAAATACGGTGAAATCGGGGAATTTGCCGGGCGTGTTAATTTGTATCCACGCGACGAGCAGGACCGTCAGGAACAGAAGCGCAAAGCCATATTCTACGCGCCAATTGCGCCAGAAACGTCGGATTCCCGGTATAGCCAGAATTGCCTCGCCGGCGCGCCGTCGAAATTCGGTGACGGCGCTTCCGATATCAACCGTCATCGCGCTCCGGCTGGCCCTTGAAGCCTTGCGCAATCACATACCATTCGGATGAATCCTTGCGGCTCGCGGGGGGCTTGGCATGTTTGACCGTCGTAAAACGCTGCTTGAGCGCCGCGACCAGATTATTGTCGGCGCCCCCGGCAAGCACCTTGGCGACATAAGCACCCCCCGGCCGAAGCACCTCGGCAGCGAAGTCCATTCCCGCTTCGACCAGGCCCATGGTCCGCAAATGGTCCGTTTGTGGATGACCGACCGTATTGGCGGCCATGTCCGACATCACCAGGTCGGCATACTCCAGCCCCAGCGCCTCCTTGAGACGCGCAGGTGCGTCGTCGTCCATGAAGTCCATCTGCAGGATGGCGACACCGTCGATCGGGTCGGTCGGCAGCAGGTCGATACCCGCGATCTTGGCATTGGGCGATTTGCGCCGCACCACCTGGCTCCACCCGCCCGGCGCGATGCCCAGATCGACGACGCCTTTCACGCCTTTAAGCAGGTTGAATTTTTCGTCGAGCTCCAACAGCTTGTAGGCCGCACGGCTCCGATACCCTTCGGCCTTGGCGCGTTTGACGTAGGGATCGTTAAGCTGCCGCTGCAACCAGCGGGTGGAGCTTGTCTTGCGCCCCTTCGCGGTTTTGACGCGGGTTGTCGGTCCGCCACCGGCCCGGCTCATAGCTGATACCCGTCCCGCGCCATCAGCGACCGCAGAATGCCTTCCCGAATGCCGCGATCAGCGATGCCAAGCGTTTCGGCCGGCCATATATCGAAAATCGCCTCCAGAATGGCGCATCCGGCGACCACCATGTCCGCCCGATCCGTGCCGATACAGGGCAGCGCGATGCGCGCGGCCAGGTCCATCTCCGCAATCATGTTGGCAATTGAACGCATATCGTTCGCCGGCACATGCAATCCATCGACCATGCGCCGGTCATATGCCGGAAGCGCAAGATGCACACTGGCGAGCGTGGTGACCGTGCCGCTTGTGCCCAGCAGGCGCGCATTGGCGCGGTCCGTGGGCAACATGTCCATGAACCGGGAGAAGCTTCGCACCACCCGTTCGATCATGCGGCGATACGCCTTGACCCGGTCGGGGCCTTCCAGCGCCTCGCGACCTTCGCTTTCGGTCAGGGATACAACGCCCCAGGGCGCCGACCACCATGCCCGGATGCGCGGTGCCTCTTCGCCCTGCTCGACCAGCACCAACTCGGTTGATCCCCCGCCTATATCGAAAATCAGCGCGGGCCCATCCCCCGGCTCCAGCAGTTTATGGCAGCCAAGCACCGCCAGCCGCGCTTCCTCCTGCGGGGAAATAATCTCAAGCGCAATGCCGGTTTCCCGCTTCACACGCGCGGTGAAGTCACGGCCGTTAGCGGCACGGCGACATGCCTCCGTCGCGACCGAGCGACACAGCGTCACATGACGCCGCCTCAGCTTGTCGGCGCAAATCCCCAGCGCATCAACCGCCCGGTCCATCGAATCGGCGTTCAGGCGGCCGCTACTGGACAATCCATGGCCTAGCCGGACAATCCGTGAAAAAGCATCAAGCACCGTAAAACCGCCGTCATTTGGACGGGCGATCAGAAGCCTGCAATTATTGGTGCCAAGGTCCAGCGCGCCATAAATGTCGCGCGCGCCCTGCCGGCGATCGGGGAAACCCCTCCCCGGTGCTGGGCCCGCATATCTGGGGCCTGGCGAACTGGCGACCTGCTGCGCCATGCGTACCCACGTCCATTCTATCCTGCACCGCGCGCGAAATGGCGCGCGGCTGACTTGGGTCCAACCTAACCTGAATTAGTCTTGTCGTGCAACCGGGTGTTGGTGCGGCGTTGACATGCAGGCCCCGCCTTTCTAATGGCCCCCCGACCTTCGCGATCATTGCCCGATCGTCTAATGGTAAGACTACGGACTCTGACTCCGTCAATCGAGGTTCGAATCCTCG